>JBIOEX010000006.1:0-73739 GCA_044446485.1 Solirubrobacterales bacterium | reverse complement strand
GATCGAACGGCCGGAACAAAACACCGGTTCGATTCCGGTCGTCGCTGCGAAACCCTGCCAGTGTGGGGGTTTCGTCGTTCCGACGTTGCTCGCAAGTGGAGAAGGTCCCAGACGGTTACCGAGAAGCCGCCAGCTCGTCGTTGGGGTTTTCAGACATGCCCGGAAAGCGCCGCCGAGGCATCGGGTGGGCGCCCCGCTCAAATACAATGGGCCTGTGAGCGGTCAGAGGGTGCCAGGTGGGGTGGTGCATAAGCTGCCTGCGGACCTGCGTGAGGCGCTGATCGCCAGCGGAACGGCACTCGATGCCTGGAAGGACATAACGCCACTGGCCCGCAACGAGTTCATCTGCTGGGTCGAGGATGCCAAGCAGGGGAGTACCCGCGAGCGCCGCATCCGGCGGACTCAAGAGGAGCTGGAGGAAGGCCAGCGCCGGCCCTGTTGCTGGCCGGGGTGCAAGCACCGCGAACGCACTGGCTCCTAGAGAGCGGCGCCGTGACTCTGCCCAGGAACGGACTCAGGTTCGCTTCTGTGCAAACGGGTACATGGAGGACAGCCACGCGACGCTCTACAGAAAGGCTTTGAGATGAAGATCGGACGATTGCTCCTCCGCTTCCTCGTCGGCGGCTTCTTCGTCGGACACGGCACGCAGAAGCTGTTCGGCTGGTTCGGCGGCCACGGACTCGAGGGGACTGCCGAAGGCTTCGAGCAGCTCGGGCTGAAGCCGGGCAAGACGCACGCGTCGCTCGCCGGCGTCGCCGAGGCCGGGGGAGGGGCGGCGCTTGCGCTGGGCTTGCAGACGCCGCTGGCCGCGGCGGCGATCACGGCGACGATGCTGACGGCGATCCGCACGGTGCACTTCAAGAACGGGCCGTGGGCGGCGAACGGCGGCTATGAGTACAACGCCGTGTTGATCGCGGTCGTGCTGGCGCTGGCCGAGCTCGGTCCCGGGCCGGTGTCGCTCGACGCGGCGCGCGGGCGCGAACGCGCGGGTGTGGGCTGGGCGCTCGCGGCCGCCGGTGCGGGGGTGCTCGGCGCACTCGGCGCACAGCTGGCGAGTGCCGCACAAACGCCGCCGCAGCCAATCGCCGGCGCGAGCTCGAACGGCGCGCCGCCTAGTGCCGAGCCGGCGCCGGAAGCGGGCGAGGCGGCGGCGGTGTAACCGCTCAGTCCAGGTAGCTGACGAACCGGTCGGTCGGCTCGCGCTCGGGCGGGCGCTGCTCTTGAACGGGCGCTCCGAGGTACACCAGCCCGAGCACGCTCTCGCCGGGCTCGATCCCGAGCAGTGCGCGGGCGGGCGGATCGTCGAGCAGCGGGACGGTGCGCCAGTAGCCGGCGAGCCCGCGCGCGTGCGCCGCGAGCAGGACGATGTACGCGGCGACGGCGGTGGCCAGCAGGTCCTCGCGATCCTGCGCCGGCTCGCCGCCGAGCTGCGCGCTGACGACGACGAGCGTCGGCGCACGGCGCAGCTTGACGGCCGAGCCCGCCTCCGCTGCTTCGGCGAGTTCCATCAGCCGCCCGCGCGTGTGCGCGCCGAGCACGCGAAAGCGCCACGGGTTGGTCAGGTGGTGGTTGGGCGCCCAGCGCGCCAGCTCGAACAGCTCGTCGAGCGTCGCGGCGTCGAGCGGATCGGGCGCGAACGCCTTGTGGGTGCGCCGCGTGCGGATCGCGTGTTCGAGCTGCATTGCAGACACGGTAGAGCGGGGAGGGGCGTATGCGCGGGCAGGCGGTGGTGGCCCGCTGGCCGCAGGGGGCCGGGAAGGATCTGCATGGGCGCTGCCTTGAGAGCGACGACCCCGGCCTGTGGAGGATTCGTGAGCACCCCGGCTCGCTCAGGAGCGCGATCAGTCCGGGTATTCGTCCTTGCGCCAGGTGCGAAACCCCTCGGGCGGCTCCTTCGGTGTCCGCTCGAGCAGGAACGAGTTGAACGGCGCGACGAACCGGTCGGGCGCCATGACCGCGTAGGTGTGGTAGATCGTCCCGTTCTCGCGCGCGAAGGCGATGTAGGCCGGCGCCTCGCGCAGGCCGTCCTCGAGCTTGGCGCCGGTCTGGTGCGACCACTCGGTCAGCCAGCCGGGCGGGTTATTGACCATCTCCTGGATTTGGGGGATGTGCTCTGCCTGCTCGGGCGTGAGAGCGAGGTTGAAGTCGAACGGAAAGTCCGTGCGGTTGGTCGACACATAGGGAAAGTCCCAGCCCATCCGCTTCTTGTAGGCGATCAGCCGATCGATTGGCGCGCGCGAGAAGCAGATCAGCGTCACGTCGCGGTGGTTGAGGTGGACGCGCGTTGGGCTCAGCTCATCGCCCAGGTTCGAGCACCCGGGGCAGGCGCCGATCGAGTAGCCGGGGCCGAACATGATGTTGTAGGCGAGCAGCTGCGAACGGCCGTCGAAGAGCTCGAGGAGTGTCTTGGAGCCGTCCTCGGTGTCGAAGACGTATTCCTTCTGCACAGGCACCCAGGGGAGTTCACGCCGTTGCTCGGTGACCTTCCGGCCGAGCTCGGTGTGCTCGGCCTCGAGCTTTGAGAGCTCGTCCCTGGCGGCCTGCCAATCCTCGCGTGTTCCGGTCTTGTGCCCGGGCATCGTGACCTCCTTTGGCGTTCGTGATGTGGGCGGCAGTCGTCAGTCGCCGGCGGGCGCCCTACTGCACTCCCACAGATTAAGACCTGCGTGCCACATAGAACTCATCGCCGCACATGGAGAATGGGTTTTTCTTCATGCCCGACTCTGTTGAAAGCCCAAAACGGCTCGGAAATCCCACCAGAAGCCCGTCGTATGGCTCCTCTGTGCGCTGGCGGATGAGAAGATCGCACGCGGGCCCCATCAGAGAACCCGAGCAGACAGGAGCAGCGAGTGAGCCAAGACGAGCAGGTGCAGAGGCTTCCCAGCCTGACGCGCGAGGGCGAGGTCTTCGTGCTCGACCTCGGAGGCGGCGAGAACCGCTTCAACGCCACCTCAATCGATGCGATCGAGCAATGCCTGGACGAGGTTCAGGGTGCGTCGGCGCCGCGCGCGCTGGTGACGACGGCGAGCGGCAAGATCTGGTGCAACGGTCTGGACCTCGAATGGATGGCGGCCAATCAGGAGCTGATCGGCGAGTTCGTGCCGCGGCTGCACGAGCTGCTGGCGCGCATGCTCGAGCTCGACGTGCCGTGCGTGGCGGCGCTTCAGGGGCACACGTTTGCCGCGGGTGCGATGCTCGCGCTCGCGCACGACCAGCGCGTGATGCGCGCCGACCGTGGCTTTTTTTGCCTGCCCGAGGTCGACATCGGGATCCCGTTTACGCACGGCATGAATGCGCTGATCGCCGCGCGGCTGAGCCCGCAGGCGGCCCACGAGGCGATGACGACCGGCCGGCGCTACGGAGGGCTCGACGCGGTGCAGGCAGGAATCGTGGATCACGCCGCAGCGGAGGATCGCGTTTTGGCGCAGTCGATCGAGCTCGCGGCGGCTGTAGCCGCGAAGGACCCGGCCACGCTCGGCGCGATCAAGCGCCGTCTTTATGAGGCGCCGCTCGCGGCTCTGCGCGACCGCGAGGCCAACGCGCTCGTTGGTGCCGGCTAGCGCCGGGCGAGCTCGTCGGCAGTGAAGCCCTGGGGCTTCAGCGCGCCTGTCGCCGGCGTGCGTGGCGCTGCTCGCCGCTGACGCTCTCGCCGTCCTGGGACTTGATCTCCAGATAGATCTCGCTGCGGTGCACCGGGACATCCGCGGGGGCGCTGATACCGAGGCGCACTTTGGCGCCATCGCTCGACAGAACTGTCACCTCGACATCGTCGCCGATCATGATGCTCTGCCTGCGCTTGCGCGTGAGGACAAGCATTTTGCCTCAGCTCCCCGGCCCACACTGGCTGCTTACAACTTGCATTCGGACGAGCTTAGCGCTGAACTGAGGACTGAGGATGCAGAAAGTCGTATGTTTTAGGCGAGGCCAAGCATGATCAAGACGATCGAAAGCCCTGCGGCGCCGACCTTCACCAAAGGCTGCGCTGCTCTGTGGCTGATCGTCGCGCTCGCGTTCGTGGCGCTATTGCTCGTTCCCGGTGCCCAGGCGCACGCAGCGCCGGCAGTGGCGAGCCTCGCGCAGGCCGAAGGCGGCGGTTCCACAGAAGGAGAGGCTGTTGGCGCTGAACAGGCCCCGCCCGTGGGTGAAGAAGCGCCTGCGCTGCCTGCGGAATCTTCACCCACGCCGGAACAAGTCCCTGCGCCGCCTCAGGAATCCCCACCCGTGCATGAAGAAGCGGCTGTGCCGCCTGAGGAATCCCCGCCCGTGCATGAAGAAGCGGCTCCGCCGCCTGCGCCTGAACAAGCCCCTGTGCCTGAACAAGCGCCTGCGCCGCCCCCGCCTGCGCCTGAACAAGCCCCTGTGCCGCCCCCGTCTGCGCCTGAACAAGCCTCTGCGCCGCCTGCGCAATCCCCGCCCGTGCACGAAGAAGCGGCCACGACGATCAAAGAACGAACCCCCGAACCGGTTACCTCCTCACCGGCCGGAGAAGCGGGTTCCGAAGGGCACTCGCGAGAAGGGACAGGCACGGGCTCACAGCCAGCGTCGCCTGCGCCCGAAGGAGGCCCGGCGGCCGAAACCGGCCCGGAAGTCCCGAATGCCCCGGCGAGCTCTGCCGCGGGGCCCGTCACGCCCGAAATCGCGGCGTTGCCGGTCGCTGGCCAGTCGCTTGACATGTCATGGCCGGTCAGGATCTTCATGCGCAGCCCCGAGCAGGTGGTCTGTGGCCTGTCCGGATCCGTTGCGCCAGTCACGGCAGGCTGGTTGGGCACGCCGGGCGCTTCGTCATTCCCGCTGGCCGTCCTCGCTGCTGCCGGCTCCTCACCGGCCGTGCTCAGCGAGAATGACCACGGCGGCAGGCAACGCGGTGATTCGGGCCTCGAAGACCACTCATCGCCGGCCACGCCGGGCTTCCCGCCAGGCGGATCGGGCGGCTCCTCGGCGGCGGGGAGCGGTTCGGGGGCAGCCCCCGCGAGCGCCTCGACGCTTCCTGGTCTTCATCTGCGTGCAGCGCCGTCCTGGATGCGACGGTTGCACCTCGCGCAGCCGTTGTGGCGCACGTCGTCCTTCGTTCTGATCCGAGAGCGCCCGGACTAGCTCCTTCCGGTCTCTCTAGCACGGTCGGGATCACCTGGTCCAGACCGGTCGGTTACCAGTTCGAAGATGTAGTGAAAGGGGCTGTGAAGACATGAAACGTCATCTGAGTCTGGCGGCGAGCAACCGCCATGCACACGATCAGGGCGAGGAGACAGAGACGGTCGCTGGGCGAAGGAGAGCTGGCGCCGCTGACGGAAAGCTCTCCGGGCGTGTGAGCGCCCGGCCGCGCCTGCAACTTGCTCATGGGCGGTCCTGGAGACATACGCTGATCCTGACCGGCAAGCTGGATTTGCAATCGGCTTCAGAGCTGGAGGAGGAGATCGAGTGCCTGTGCCAGGAAGGCGTTACGACGCTTACGCTCGACCTCCGTCAGCTCAATGAGATCGATTTCACCGGCGCACGCACGATCGCATTCCGGAGTGCGCTGTGCAAGAGACGAGGACATGACTTTGCGGTCATCTCCGGTCCGGGCCCGGTCGGGCGCACATTGGCGGAGGCAGGCGCCACGGACACACTGGCGGGGGAGCCCGCCGGGCATCATTCTCACCGTTTCTCCACCAGCCGCTCGTCCGGCGGCTCCTTCTCAGATGTGTCGACGATGATGCTCAAGGAGCTATGAGGAGCTAGTTCTCACTCAGCCGTCCGGCAGCCCGGCGAGCGTGTGCCGCCCGTCGCTCGGGCCGGCGGCCAAACTGATCCTTACGTGACCGTAAGGTTGCTAGCGTGGGGGTATGGCAACCGCCGCTGCCTCGCGCGCCCCCGCGGAGACGCCCGTTAAGGACAACTACAAGTGGATCGCCCTCTCCAACGTGACGCTGGGCGTGCTGCTCGCGGTGCTCGACGGCTCGATCGTCCTGATTGCGATGCCCTCGATCTTCAGGGGCATCCACCTCGACCCGCTGGTGCCGGCCAACAGCTTCTACCTGCTGTGGATGATCCTCGGCTTCCTCGTCGTAACGAGCGTCTTGATCACGAGCCTCGGCCGGCTCGGCGACATGTACGGCCGCGTGAAGATGTACAACCTCGGCTTCCTCGTCTATACGGTCGCCTCGTTGTTCCTCACGATCGACTGGATGACCGGGCGCGACGGCGCGCTGTACCTGATCGTCTTTCGCATCGTACAGGGGATTGGAGCGGCCTTCCTGCTGGCGAACTCCGCGGCAATCCTGACCGACGCCTTTCCTGCCAACCAGCGCGGGATGGCGCTCGGCATCAACAACATCGTCGGCGTCAGCGGCGTGTTCATCGGGCTCCTGCTCGGCGGCCTGCTGGCGCCGGTCGACTGGCGCGCGGTGTTCCTCATCTCCGTGCCGATCGGCCTGTTCGGGACCGTATGGGCGTATCTCAAGCTCGAGGAGCGCAGCACGCCGAAACCGGCAAAGGTGGACTGGTGGGGCAACCTCACCTTCGCCCTCGGCCTGATCCTGGTCATGGTCTCGGTCACGTATGGCATCCGCCCCTACGGCGGCCACGCCACCGGCTGGACGAGCCCCAAAGTGCTCGCCCTGCTGGGCGCCGGCTTGGCCTCTTTGGTCGCGTTCGCGCTGATCGAGTGGCGGGTGGAGGACCCGATGTTCCGTCTGGCGCTGTTTCGGATCCGCGCCTTCACGTTCGGCTCGCTCTCGACGTTCCTCTCGGCGGTCGCCCGCGGTGGCCTGATGTTCATGCTGATCATCTGGCTGCAGGGCATCTGGCTGCCCCAGCACGGCTATGACTTCACGCAAACGCCGCTGTGGGCCGGGATCTACATGCTGCCCCTGATCGTCGGCATGCTGATTGCCGGGCCGGCCTCCGGCTACCTGTCCGACCGTTTCGGTGCGCGCTGGTTTGCGACGGGCGGGATGCTCGGCGCGGCGCTCAGCTTCTTCCTGCTGGCGCTCTTGCCGATCGACTTCCCCTATCCGCTGTTCGCCGCAATCCTGTTTCTCAACGGCATCTCGATGGGCATGTTCGCCTCGCCCAACCGCGCCGCCGTGATGAACAGCCTCCCGGCCGGCGACAGGGGGGCTGGCGGGGGCATGAACCAGACCTTCCAGAACTCCGCCCAAGTGCTGTCGATCGGGATCTTCTTCACGCTGATGATCTTCGGCCTGTCCTCCAGTCTGCCCTCAGCGCTGACCGCCGGTTTGAAGGCCCACGGCGTCGCCGCGGCGACCGCCGCGGGCGTCGCGCACCTGCCGCCGGTGTCGATCCTGTTCGCCGCCTTCCTCGGCTACAACCCGATCCAGCACCTCGCCGGCGCCCACGCGCTGAGCGGACTCTCGCCGGCAAACCACGCGGCGCTCACCGGGCACTCCTTCTTCCCGCACCTGATCTCGGCACCGTTTCGCACGGGCCTGCACGAGGCGTTCGCGTTCGCGATCATCGCCTGCCTGATCGCCGCAGGGGCATCGCTGATGCGCGGCGGCAAGTATGAGCATGGCGACGAGGCGCCGGGCAAACGACCCGTCAACCGAGAGGAGCCGCAGTATGCGCGTTGAGTGGTTTGGACAGTCGGCCTTTCATCTGGAGGGCGAGCAGGGAACGGTCGCGATCGACCCGTTCGGCGACATGTCTGCGCTGGCCGGCAGCCGTGGGATGCAGTGGGACTACCCCGCGATCGCAGGCGTCGAGGCGGATCTGCTGCTCGTGACGCACGAGCACATCGATCACAACGGCGTCGAGGCGATCGGCGGCGATCCCGCGATCCTGCGCTCGACCGCGGGAAGATTGACCTCGCCGATCGGCGAGGTCACCGCAATCGCCTCCGAGCACGACGCAGCGGCCGGCACTGAACGGGGGCCGAACACGATCTTCGTATTCGAGCTGGATGGCATACGGGTGTGTCACTTCGGCGACTTCGGTCAGAGCTCCCTGCGCCCCGAGCAGGCCGCGGCGATTGGCCGCCTCGATCTGCTGTTCGTCCCCGTTGGCGGCGGACCGACGATCGGGGCCGGCCAGGCCGCCTTGATCGCCGGGCGTCTGTCACCCGGCTGGGTCGTCCCGATGCACTACCGCACCCCGCGCATCTCTTTCCTCGAGACGGCCGAGGAGTTCCTCGGGAAAGCGCCGGCCGTGCAGCGCCTGCCGCAAAGCTCGTTTGACACGAGCGAGCTGCCACATGCCGACGGCCCGCTCGTCGTCGTGCCCGCCGTGCCGTAGGCCTTGTGCTTGCCGCCTCTGACGGCGATGTTCATGTTGTGTCTCATCACCGTGCCGTTCTGGGCGTGAATTAGGTAGGCATCGTCAAGGCCCCACCAAGATGGCGTCCCGTCCCATCCTTTGGCTTCAATGAAGTATCGCGATGAAGCTCCTGCATGCCGCCGATCTGCATATCGACAGCCCCATGGTTGGGCTGCACGCCTACAACGAGGCACCGCTCGAGGAGCTGCGGCTGGCTACGCGCTTGGCTCTCACAAACCTCATCGACACAGCCCTCGAGGAGGATGTGGACGCCGTCTTGCTCGCCGGGGATATCTTCGACGGTGACTGGCCGCATTACGGGACGGGGGTGCATTTCGTCTCGGAGATGGCGCGCCTGCGTGAGGCACGTATCCCGGTGGTGATGCTCGCGGGCAACCACGATGCCGAGTCCAAGCTGACCAAGTCGCTGCGCTTGCCTGACAACGTGCACGTGCTCGACACGCGTAAGCCGCAGACCGTCATCTTCGAGGAGCTGGGACTTGCGGTGCATGGGCAGGGCTACGCCACGCCCGCTGTCCTCGAGGATCTCTCGGCCGGCTACCCGGCGCCAATCGCCGGCCTGATCAACGTGGGGCTGCTGCACACCAGCGCCGATGGCAGGCCAGGGCACGCGCGCTACGCGCCCTGCAGTGTGAGGGGCTTGGCGCAGCACGGCTATGACTACTGGGCGCTGGGGCACGTCCACCATCGCGAGGTGCTCAGTGCGGAGCCCCCGATCGTCTTCCCGGGCAACCTGCAGGGGCGAGGGTTGCACGAGACCGGGCCCAAGGGCGCCACGATCGTGCACCTCAGCCACGATCGCCCGGTCACATTCGAGCATCGCGTCTTGGATGTCGTCCGGTGGGATCTGATCGAGGTAGACGCGACGGGCTGTGCGGTACGCGACGATGCATGTGAACGGGTCGGGGCGGCGGTGCAGGAGGCCGCTCGCGAGGCAGGCGATCGCCTGCTCGCCGCGCGCATCCTCATCACGGGCCGTTGCGAGGCACACACGGCTCTGTGCAGCGACGCCGAGCGCCTGCACTACGACGTGGTGGCTGGCGCTGCCGATGTCGCTGGCGGCCAGGTCTGGATCGAGGGCGTGCGCCTGCACACGAGCCCGCCGCGCGAGCTCGCACACGCTGGCGATGACGCCGTCGGCGAGCTGATCCAGGAGCTGGCTGAGCTCACCGCTGGCAACGGGGCCATGGATGAGCTGACAGCTGCGCTTGCGCCTCTGGCCAGGGCGCTGGCGCCGGGTGTGCTGGCCGGGCTGGACCCGGCTGATCCCGTGACGGTCAAGGCACTGATGGCCGAGGTCAGCCAGTCGCTTCCGGCCGCCCTGCTGCAGAAGGCCGCCTGATGTCTTTGCGGATCGAACGGATGGACCTCAGCCCATGGGGGTGCTTTGAGGATCACTCGCTTTCCTTCAGCTTCGAGCCGGGCCACGTGGATCTGATCCACGGGCCCAATGCGTCCGGAAAGTCCACCGCCAGCCGCGCTGAGCGCAGCCTGCTGTACGGGATCGAGGCACGTACGCCCGACAGCCATACCTACGATTACGCTGACCTGCGTATCGGCGCGCGCCTTGCGCTCGACGGGGTCAGCGTGGAGCTCTCCCGGCACAAGCGCCGCGGCGGATCGCTCGTTGGCCAGAAGGGAGAGCCTCTGCATGAGGATGTGATCCTGATGGCGCTTGGCGGTCTCACAAAGGAGGTCTACGGCGCCCTGTTCCAGGTCGACCACGACACGCTGGTGCAGGGGGGCGCCGAGCTCTTGCAGGGACGCGGAGAGATCGGCTCGAGCCTGTTCGCCGCGGCCGCCGGTGTCGTGACCCTCCACGACACCCTCGCCGAGCTCGACGCTGAGGCTGAGCGGCTCTTCAACCCGCGCGCGCGTAGCACCGTGCTGCACAAGGCGCTTGCGAGTCTGCGAGAGGCCGAAAAGCGATTGCGAGGCGCCACGCTGCGGCCTGCGCGGCACCGCGAAATGGAGCGCACGCTGCTCGAGGCTGAAGAGGCTTGCGAGGAGCTCACCCAGCAGATGCGCGAGCTCGAGCTCAGAGCACGCGCACTCGAGCGCAAGCGGGCGATCGCGCCTCTGCTCGATGCACACTCAGAGCGCGTGGCTGAGCTCGAAGGGCTGGCGGGGACCCCGCAACTGCCCGGCTCAGCGGCCACGCAGCGATCTGACGCACAGGGACGCCTGCGGGCCGGCACGCGTGCCCTGCAGCGCGCCACGAGCACAGCCGCGAGGCTGCAGGCAGAGCTCGGAGAGATCGTTCTCGACGAGAAGCTGATCGCTCGCGGCGAGGAGATCCGGACCATCAAGGAGAGCATCTCGGCGATCAGCAAGGCAGGCGCTGAGGAGCGCAAGCGAGAGGACGAGCTGCTGGAGGCCCGTGCTGCTCTGAGGACCGCCGCGGAGATCATCGGCGCCCGAGATCCCGTCGAGATCGAATCCCTGCGCCGGCCGGCCAGCGCGCGCCGCACGCTGGACCGCTGCCTGCGCCAGCGCGAGGAGCTCGCATCCGGGCGAAGCGCCGCGCGGATCCGCGTGAAGGAGGCCGAAAATGCCCGCGATCATGCACAAGCTGACCTCGACGGCGCTGCTCTCGCCGCGGACGTGCGGCAGCTACAGGCCGCAATCACGGCGGCGCTGAGGGCCGGCACGCTGTCCGGGCAGATCGAGCAGGGCCGTCTCGACGTCAAGCTCCGGCGCGGCGAGGCGGCCGGGCGTTTGGCGCGTTTGACCCCCGCACCCTCTTCGGTCAACGCCCTGCGTGCCTTGCGCTCGCCGTCCGCCGAGCAGGCAGCGCGAGCTGCGGCGCGGGGCGATGAGCTGCGGCGCGCTTCAGAGAGCCTGCAGTCTGAAGTGCGCAGACTGGCCAAAGAAGAGACCGAGCTAAGCGAGGAGCACGAGCGCCTCGCTCTGGCGGGCGAGGCCCCGACAGCTGAGAGGCTCGCGAAGGCTCGTGAAAGCCGCGACGAGCAATGGGCGGCGATTCGCGTCGCCGCAGCCGCCGGCTCGCCACTGGAGTCCGCGGATGCCGATGGCTTCGAGCGTGCGCTGGCCGGTGCCGACCATTTGGCTGACAATCGCACCGCTCACGCGGCGCAGATCGAGCGCACCGCTGCCGCGCATGCGCGCGCCAGGCGCCTGAAGCGCGAGCGGACCGTCCTTCACGGGCGTGAGGCAGAGCTCCACGCGCGTGAAACGGCACTGCTCAGCGATTGGGCGCGGGCCTGGGATCTCACGGGCCTGCAGCCTGTGCTCCCCGACGATGCCGGCGCCTGGCTGGATGAGCGCGATGAGATCCTCGACCTCGATCGTGGCGCTACGGAGCTGCAGGTGCGCGCGGACTTGCTGGCCGCTCGTGAACGCGGCCACGCCGATGCGCTGAGGGCATGCCTTTCTCGCCTGTCCCAGGAGGTCCCCGATGGCGCCGCGCTGGACGTACTGATCGCCCGCGGGCAGGGAATCGTGGCGCAATCCCAAGAGCAGTACAACGCACGGTCGGTGCTTCAGGCGACGCTTGAGAGCTGCGAGCGGGTCAAGGCTTACGCAAAGCACGCGCAGAGCTCGGCGGCCGCGGCCTGGGCGGAGTGGGAGAAGCGCTGGCCTGCGCAACGCGCGCAGGCCGGGCTGCCGGACACGGCTACGCCGCAGGACGCCCAGGAGATCGTGCGCGCTGTGCAGGATGGTCTCTCCCAGCTGGAGAGGACCACTGCTCTGGAGCGCCGCATTGCTCACAGCGGCAAAGACCGGGCCGAGTTCGCGGCACGTGTCCGTGGCCTCTGTGAGCAACTGGCCCCCGAGCTTGCCAGCATTGACCCTGAGCAGGCCGCGGGCGAGCTGCATTCGAGGCTGACCGGCGATGAACGGCGCCTGGCCAAGAGGGAAGGCCTGACCGGGCAGCGGGCTGCGCTGGCCAGCGAGCTCAGCGTCCTTCATGGCGACATCGCCACCGCGCGCGCGGAGATCGGTGCGCTGCTTGCCGCGGCCGGCTGTAAGGAGGAGGACGAGCTGCCTGAGATCGAGACACGCGCAGCCCGCGCCAGCGTGCTGCGGGATGAAATCGCCGAGATCGAGCGCCAGGTCGCCAAGGCCGGTGACGGGCGCTTCTCAGAGCTCGCCGAGGGAGCCTGTGGCTTTGACCGCGATCAGGCAGCGGTGGAGCTCGACGAGCTTCGCGAGCAGGCAGAGGCGCTGCGCGTCGCGCGCGATGAGACCAAGGAGGGGATCGGCCAGCGCAAGCGGGAGCTGGCGGAGGCAGAGACCGATACCACAGCCGTGCAGGCGGCCCAGGACGTCGCACTCGCGCGCGCCGCCGTGGAAGAGGCGGCGATCGCGCATGCCAAGGCGAAGCTCTCGGCGACGGTCGTGCGGCGCGCGATCGATCGCTACCGGCGCCTGCATCAGGACCCGCTGCTGTCCCGCGCCAACCAGCTGTTCAAGCGCTTCACGCTCGGGAGCTTCGTCGAGCTGTTTGTGGACCTCGACGAGCGCGGGCAGGGCGTCCTGATCGGGCGCCAGCGAGACCGCATACGCAAGCGTGTTCCCGAGATGAGCACGGGCACCCGGGAGCAACTGTTCCTCGCGCTGCGGATCGCAGCCATCGAACGCTACGTCGCGACCTCGGGTCCCGTGCCCGTGGTGTTCGACGACGTGTTCATCGAGTCCGACGAACCGCGCTCGGAGCGCATCTTCGGAGCGCTTGGCGAGCTGGCCTTAAAGACGCAGGTGATAGTGCTCACACACCACCGCCATCTCATCGGTGTCGGCCGGCGGGCGCTGAAGGAGAAGCTCGTGGTGGCTGAGTTGCCCGACATGGCGCCGGCATTGCGTGAGGCCGTTGCGGCGTAGATAAGGTTGGGGCTCAATCACCCAGGGGGGAGGACCCCGCCATGACCGCCGTCTTCCGCACGCCGGATGAGCGCTTTGAGAATCTGCCGGGCTACGCATTCAAGCCCAACTACGTGGAGACTGGCGGGCTGCGCCTGCACCACATCGACGAGGGCTCGGGGCCAACCGTGCTCTGCTTCCACGGCGAGCCCGACTGGAGCTACCTCTACAGGCACATGACCGGCGCGCTCGTGAAGACGGGCCACCGCGTCGTCGTCCCGGATCTCGTCGGCTTCGGCCGCTCGGACAAGCCCACCGACCGGGACTGGTACACCTACGAGCGCCACTGCGAGCACGTCTCAGCGCACCTCGACCAGGTGGAGCTCGAGGACGTCACCGTGGTCGTCCAGGACTGGGGCGGCCCAATCGGGCTGCGCTGGGCGGTCGAGCACGCGGAGAAGGTCGGACGGCTGGTCGTGATGAACACTGGGCTGTTCACCGGCCGCGTCAGCAAGGGCTTCATGGCCTGGCGGGAATTCGCGCAACGGACTCCCGACCTGCCGGTCGGGATGATCATGCAGGGCGCCACCACTACCGAGCTCGGCGAGGACGTCATCGCCGCGTACGAGGCGCCGTTCCCGACGATCGAGAGCAAGGCGGGCGCCCAGCAGTTCCCCCTGCTGGTGCCGCTCACCGCCGAGGAGCCCGGCGTCCAGGAGATGCTCGCCGTGCAGGACGCGCTCTCCCGCTGGGACAAGCCCGCGCTCGTGGCCTTCTCCGACACCGATCCGGTCTTCCCCTACCCGCGGTCGGGTGAGGTGTTCACCTCATTGCTGCCCACCGCGGGCGAGCAGGTGCGGATCGAGGGCGCCGCCCACTTTCTCCAGGAGGACCGGGGCCCTGAGATCGTGCAGGCGATGCTCGCGGCCTTCGGCAGCCCGATCGGCTGACCAGCGCGGCGCCTAGCCGGGGTGGACCTCGCGTAACTGGTGGGTGTCGGTGTCGTAGACGAAGCCGCGGACCATGTCGCGATGCAGCAGGAACTCAGACCGGCGAACGCGCAGGATGGACTGCCGCACGTTCGCGTCGAGGTCGGTGAACGACTCGATCGCAAAGGCTGGCGCAACACCGGTCGCCTGTTGCAGCTCGGCACGAAACCCGTCGTCGGTGAGGGACTGCATGCCGCAGTCGGTGTGATGGATGAGCATCACCTCCCGCGTGCCGAGGCGGCGCTGGGAGATGGCAAGCGAGCGGATCACGTCATCGGTGATCACCCCGCCCGCGTTGCGCAGTACATGTGCCTCGCCCGCACCCAGGCCCAGCGCCTGAAAAACGTCCAAGCGCGAATCCATGCAGGTCACGATGGCCAACCGCCGGCTGGGCCGGACATCGAGATGCCGGGCGGGCAGCGAGGCCGCGAAGTCGCGGTTGCTGTTGAGGAGCTCGCCGGTCACGTCCACTGACCCGAACCCTAGACACTTGCCCGCTCCTGCGGGCGGATAGAGTCTCCGGCATGACGCTCGTCCTGCTCACGGGAGCCACCCGCGGTATCGGCCAGGCAGCCGCGATAGGGCTCGCCCGTGAAGGCGCAGAGGTCGCGCTCGTGGGTCGCGACTCAGAGCGCGTGCGGGCCGTGGCGAAGGAAGCCAAGGCAGCCGGCGGCGGTGCGCCAGTCCACGAGCACGTCGCCGACCTGACGCTGATGGCCGGCGTCCGCGCGCTGGCAGAGGAGGTCAGAGGGCGCTACGAGCACATCGATGTTCTGGCCAACAACGCTGGCGCGCTGTTTGCCTCGCGCAAGGAGACCGTGGAGGGCTTCGAGCAGACATTTGCGCTGAACCACCTCGCGCCGTTTCTGCTCACCAATCTGCTGCGCGATCGCCTGGAGGGCGGCCGTGTCGTGACGACGGCATCCGATGCCCACAAGGGCGGGCGCCTGAATCTCGATGACCTGCAGTCCGAGTCCTCCTACTCCGCGATGCGCGTCTACGGCACCTCGAAGCTCTCCAACATCCTCTTCACGCGCGAGCTGGCCAAGCGCGCGCCGGAGCTGCACGCCAATTGCTTTCATCCCGGCGTCGTGCGCACGGGCTTTGGCAAGAACGAGGGTGGCATCTGGAAGGTCCTCACCACGCTCGGCGCGCCATTCTTCCGCTCACCGGCGCGCGGCGCCAAATCGCTCATCTGGCTTTCACTGTCTGACGAGGCGGCTTCCCTCACCGGCGCCTACGTCCAGGACGAGAAGGTGCTGGCCCCCACCGCCCAGGCTCAGGACGACACGCTCGCCGAGGGCCTGTGGGAGCGCAGCGCCCAGCTGGTGGGCCTGGCTGCCGCTGCATCCACCTGAGGAGAGCCCGCCTCAGGCGGTGGTCAGGGCCTTCGTGAGGTCATCGGCGTTCGTCTCGATCAGGCGCGGCACCGTGAGGGGGATCCTGCCGTCGTGCTCGAGCAGCCACTTGGCGTTGAAGATGGTGATGCTGATCAAATCCCCGCTGTCGTCCAATCTCACGGCATGACCCTCCGGAGTGCTGAACGTGCGTGGCGCTGGGAGTCCCTTACCGCGGCGGCGTAGATAGAGCACGTCGACCTCGCTGTCGTAGGAGACGTGGTCGAACTCGTATGGGCCTACGTGGAAGGTCATCGCCAGCCTCTCGCTGCATCAGCGCTGGTTTCAAATCCAATGCATGTGATGAACGGTAGGCCGTGCTTGGGATGGTTTGCTTGCTCGGGACGCCCCGTCTGCCTTCACCGCTCGCCCAGGCTGGTGCTCAGCGTGATCTGAGCGCTTGGCGCTATGCCGCAGGCTGCGGTGTGAGGGCGAGGCTCGCCTTCTCTTCCGGCGCCTGCACCTCGCTGCTCACCGCTTCCGGTGCGGCAACCACACGGTTTCGCCCCAGGTGCTTGGCTTCATACAGTGCCTCGTCAGCGGCCTTGAACAGGATGTCGTAATCGACCTGGGCGCCACGCGCCGCGCTCACGCCGAGGGAGATCGTGACCGGGATGCCGGTCGGACGGGCCTGTTCGACCGCCGCCCGCATCCGCTCGGCCGTGGAGCGCCCGGCCGCAAGCTCGATCCCGGGGAGCACGACCAGGAACTCCTCACCGCCGAGGCGGTAGACGAGCTCGAATGAGCGCAGCCGCTTGCGCAGCTCATACGCGACGTCGCGAAGGACCGCGTCGCCGCGGTCGTGGCCGTGCTCGTCGTTGACCTCCTTGAAGCAGTCGACGTCACACAGCACCAGGCATACGGGCTGGTCAGTGAGCCGCGCCTGGTGGGAGATCTCCAGAAAGCGGGGAACGAGGGCGTGACGGTTGAGCAGCCCAGTCAAGGGATCGAGGATCGCCTCGTCGCGGTGGTGCAGCTCAGCCGCCTGCAGCGCCCAGACGATCGACACGACGACGGCCAAGAGCGCCAGCGTGGCGATCACGGGGACTGGGTTGCTGAGGGCCCAGTCCGGGTGCACGCCGAAGGTGGTTGCGAGGATCAGGAAGACCGTGAGCACGAGACCGGCAACGACGACCTGGGGGCGAAAGCGCGCGGCGACCATCCCCGCGGGCAGCACCAGCCACTGGAGCATCGGACTGCGCGGGCCGCCGCTGAAAGCGACCCCGCCCCCAAGCAGCACCAGGGTGACGAGGATCGCGAAGGCGCTCACGCGCTCGGGGTGGGCGCTGGAGTGGATGCGATGCTCCACGTTTACGAAGTTGAGTACCGACAGTGCGAGCAGCCCGAGCGTCCACCAGCCGATCCACGGTGCGGAGATGACAAGCGCAATGCCAACCGCCAGCGAGCCGACCCGGCGGATTATGCGCACACGCTCGCTTGCGTCAACGACGCGGCTGCGGTCTAGCTCGGTTGGGCACAGCCACGACTCCCCTGTCATGTAGGAGTACTCGACCGCCGTCCTGCTCGCCTTTAGGCGCGGGGCACTGCTCAAACGTTCGTCTAGTGGCTATCCCACTGGCCCGAATGTATGTAGTTCATTGGAATCGCTGCGCTGATCGCGGGGCGCGGGGCCCGGCCCCGCTAGCCTGTCGGGCCGTGCTCGTAGCCAGAGATGACATCCGCAACGTCGCGATCGTCGCCCATGTCGACCATGGCAAGACGACGCTGGTCGACGCCATGCTGTGGCAGTCCGGGGCCTTCCGGGTGGGTCAGGATGTCGCCACGCGAGTGCTCGACTCGATGGATCTCGAGCGCGAGAAGGGGATCACGATCCTCGCCAAGAACACCTCCCTGCGCTACCGCGATGTCAAGCTCAACATCATCGACACACCCGGGCACGCGGACTTCGGGGGTGAGGTCGAGCGGGGACTGACGATGGTCGACGGGGTGCTCCTGCTCGTCGATGCCTCAGAGGGGCCGCTGCCGCAGACGCGGTTTGTGCTGCGCAAGGCGCTCGAGGCCAAGCTGCCCGTGATCCTCGTGATCAACAAGGTCGACCGTCCCGATGCGCGGGTGAGCGAGGTGGTCGACGAGGTTTATGAGCTGTTCTTAGACCTCGACGCCGATGAGCAGCAGATCGACTTCCCGATCGTCTACTGCAACGCCAAGGCCGGCATCGCCTCGCTGCACTACGAGGCCGGCGGGGTGGGTGGGGATTCGATCAAAGGCACGACGCTCGCGCCGTTGCTGGATTTGCTGCTCGAGCGGATCCCGGCGCCGGTTTATGACCCTGAGCACCCGCTGCAGGCGCTCGTGACGAACCTCGATGCCTCTCCCTACGTCGGCCGCCTCGCGCTGTGCCGCGTGTGGAACGGCACGATCAAGAAGGGCCAGCAGATCGCCTGGTGCCGCGCCAACGGGAGCATCCAGAAAGCGACCGTCGCCGAGCTGTACGTGACGGACGCGCTGGACCGCGTCGACGCGCCCGAAGCGGGCCCTGGCGAGATCATCGCCGTCGCGGGCATCGCGGAGGTGACGATCGGCGAGACGCTCGCCGACCCGGCCGACCCGCGCCCGCTGCCGGTGATCACCATCGACGAGCCCGCGATGTCGATCACGCTCGGCGTCAACACCTCGCCGCTGGCCGGCAAAGACGGCTCGAAGCTGACGGCGCGCCAGATCGAGGCACGCCTGGAGCAGGAGCTCGTCGGCAACGTCTCGCTGCGCGTCGTGCCGACGGAGCGCCCGGACACCTACGAGGTGCAGGGCAGGGGTGAGTTGCAGCTGGCGATCCTCGTCGAGATGATGCGCCGCGAGGGCTTCGAGCTCACCGTCGGGCAGCCACACGTCGTCGAGCACGAGGTGGACGGCAAGCGCCACGAGCCCGTCGAGCGCCTGTCGGTCGACGTGCCCGAGGAGCATGTCGGCACCGTGACCCAGCTGCTGGCGGCACGGAAAGGCCGGATGGAGCACATGACCAACCACGGCACCGGCTGGGTGCGGCTGGAGTACCTGGTGCCCGCGCGCGGGTTGATCGGGTTTCGCACCGAGTTCCTGACCGAGACCCGCGGAACGGGGATCATGCACCACGTGTTCGATCGCTGGGAGCCATGGGCCGGCGAGTTGCTTACGCGTCAGAGCGGCGTGCTCGTGGCCGACCGCCGCGGCCAAACGGTGACCTTCTCGCTGTTCACCCTCCAGGAGCGGGGCTCGCTGTTCGTCGGTCCCGGCGAGGAGGTCTACGAAGGCATGATCATCGGTGAGAATGCGCGCTCAGAGGATCTCGACGTGAACCCAGTGAAGGAGAAGCACCTGACGAACATGCGCTCGTCGACCTCCGATGTGCTGGTGCGACTTGACGCCCACCGCAAACTGACGCTCGACGAGGCGCTGGAGTTCGTGCGCGAGGACGAGTGCGTGGAGGTCACGCCGGAGAACGTGCGCATGCGCAAGGTCGTGCTCTCACGGGTCGAGCGCGTGAAGGCAGCGAGGCAGGCGCGCAAGTAAATGCGCAGTTGTCGGGCAGGGTAGATAGGCTGCCAGCGATGAACAGACCGATTAGAAGCGCGCGCCGAGCCGCCGCGGGAGCGATGGCCTTGGCGCTGGTGCTGGCCGCGAGTGCGACCGGCGCGGTGCACTTCACACACGAGAGCTTCGGGGCCTTTGAAAAACAGCTGGCCGCTGGGCAGATCCATGCGGCGACGTTCAACAAGAAGGCGCACACGCTGCATCTGTCGATGAACGACGGGCGCCACCTGCTGGTGAGCTATCCCTCGCACGAAGAGCCACAGCTGGCGGCGAAGCTCGCAGCGAAGGGCGTGCCGGTGGCGGTGGAGAAAAAGAAAGCAAAGCCCAAAGCGGCCGTGCATCACACCCTGCGCTACGTCGCGGCCGGGATCGTTGTGATCGTGATCATCGTGGTCGCGGCCGTGCTGTTCGTGGACCGCCGGCGCAAGCTGGGCGAAGAGGCGGCCGGTACGGCCCCCCCGCAGCCCGCGCAGCAGAGCCCGCCACCGGAGTAGCTCAAAACCCTGTGTTCGTCTTGACGCGCTTGCGGTCCGCCGGGTGCAGGCCGCCCTTCTTCTTTAGCGTCTCGCACGCTTCGGCGATATCCGCCCCGAGCGTCACTGTCATCGAGTAGCTGAGCGTCTGCTTGACGAGCGCGCGCATGATCTTCACGTGCTCAGCATTGGGCGGGAGGGTGTAGGCGGGCAGCATCCAGCCGCGCTCGGCGGCCAGTTGCGCGGCGACGTCGAACTCGTCGTACTCGTGACCGTCCGTCAATTTGAACGCGACGAGCGGTAGCTGCTCCTCCTCCGCCGCGCCGATGATCTCGAACTCGCCGATCGCGGCGATCTCCTTCGCGAGCGTGCGGGCGTTGTACTTCATCGTCTCCATCACATAGCGGTAGCCCGAGTGGCCGAGGCGCGCGAAGTTGTAGTACTGGGCGAGCACCATCGCCGAGCCGGTGGAGAAGTTCAGCGTGAACGTCGCGTCGCGCTTGCCCAGGTAGTTCTCGTAGAACACGAGGTCCCCGGCGAGGTCTGACTCCTCGCGAAACACGAGCCAGCCGATGCCGGGATAAACGAGGCCGAACTTGTGCCCGGAGACGTTGATCGAACGGACCTGCTCCAGGCGGAAGTCCCACTCGGAGTCGGGGTACAAAAACGGCCACACGAAGCCGCCGCTGGCCGCGTCCACATGCAGCGGGACGTCGATGCCCTGCTCGTGCTTGAGGCCCACGAGGAAGTCGTTGATCCCGCGGATGTCGTCGGAGTGTCCGGTGAAGGTCGTGCCGAGCACCGCCGCCACCCCGATCGTGTTCTCGTCGATGTGCCGCTCCACGTCCTCCGGACCGATCGTGTACTTGTCGTTCTTCAACGGCACGATCCGCGGCTCGACGTCGAAGTAGCGGCAAAACTTCTCCCACACGACGTGCACGTCGCCGCCGAACACCAAGTTGGGGCGGCCGGCCGGCTTTTTGGCCGCCTCGCGCCGCTCACGCCACTTCCACTTCAGCGACAGCGCACCGAGCATGATCGCCTCCGAGGAGCCCTGCGTGCGCGCGCCCGTCGTCTCCCCCGGCGCGTTGAACAGGTCCGCCAGCATGCGGATGCAGCGCTGCTCGATCTCGGCGGTCTGCGGGTACTCGGCGTGATCGATGAAGTTCGTGTGCAGGTTTTCCGCGATGATGCGGTCGGCCTCGGGCTCCATCCAGGTCGTCACGAACGTCGCGAGATTGCGCATCGGCATCCCGTCGAGCACCATCTCCTTTTCGATCAGCCCCTGCGCTTCCTGGGCGCTCATGCCGATCTTCGGCAGCTTGTGATCGGGAGCGGGCTCGAGCAGGTAGCGGTTGCCGTAGCGTTTCTCCAGACGCTCGATCTGCTCGCGCGTGAGCTCTGGCGGGTGTCCGTCGCCCGGCTGGCCGGGTCGCTGCTGATCGGACGGCATGCGCGGCGATCATACGCCCACTGACGCTGCATGGGGAAGCAGTCAAGGCTAAGAGCCAAGAATAAGACTTAGTCTTATGATAGGTTGCGCGGGCTATGCGCTGCCTAACGGTAATGCTCCTGCTGTGGGCCGTATTGCTAACCGGCTGTAACAGCGCCAGTCCGGGTGACGGGAGGGCAGCGAATGGCCGTATCCAGGTGGTGGCGGCGGAGAACTTCTGGGGCAGCATCGCCACGCAGCTCGGCGGGGACCGGGTGCAGGTGAGGAGCATCATCGTCAACCCGTCCACGGACCCGCACAGCTATCAGCCGGCAGCGCAGGACGCGCGCGCGGTGGCGGGCGCGTCCCTGGCGATCGTCAACGGGCTGGGCTATGACAAATGGATGGCGCAACTGCTCTCCGCGAGCCCTATGAGTGGGCGGGTGGTGTTGGACGTAGGGCAGTTGGTGGGATTAAAAGACGGAGACAACCCACATCAGTGGTACGCGCCGGCGAGTGTGTACAAGGTGACCGGTCAGATCGTGTCCGCCTACGACAAGCTCGATCCCTCGGACGCTGCCTACTTCGCGCAGCAGAAGCAGACCTTCGAGACCCAGGGACTCGCGCACTACAACGAACTGCGTAAGGAGATCCGCTCGAAGTATGCAGGCACGCCAATTGGCTATAGCGAGAGCATCTTCCGTCCGCTCGGCGAAGATCTGGGGCTCGAGCTGCTGACGCCGTACAGCTTCGCCAAGGCGGTCGCCGAGGGCACCGATGTGACCGCTCAGGACAAGCAGGCGGTCGACGAACAGGCCGAACACCGCAAGATCAAGGTGTGGGTGTTCAACAGCCAGAACGTGACACCCGACGTGCAGCGCGTGAACGAAATCGCCAAAGCGAAGGGCATTCCGATCGCGACCGTCACCGAGACGCTCTCCCCGGCCTCCGACACGTTCGAGCAGTGGCAGGTGGGGGAGATGGAAGGACTGATGCGAGCGTTGCACGAAGCCACGGGCCGCTAGATGCCGGCGGTCGAGCTAACCGGTGCGGCGGTCCGGCTGGGCGGCCGCACGATCTGGAGCGGGGTCGACGTCGCCGTAGGAGACGGTGAGTTCGTGGCGGTGCTGGGCGGGAACGGATCGGGAAAGTCGACGCTGCTGAAGGCGGTGCTCGGTGCGCTGCCCCTCGCCGCGGGTGGCCTCAGCGTGCTGGGGCGTCCGGCGGGACGGGAAAATGCGCGGATCGGGTATCTGCCGCAGCGGCGCTCGTTTGATTCAGGCACGCGGCTGCGCGGGTCAGACGTGGTGCGGCTGGGGCTAGATGGCGATCGCTGGGGGCTACCGCTACCCCTTCCTGGCAGGTTCGCGAGCTCGCGGCGGCAGGCGCGCGCGCGTGTGCGAGAGGTGATCGAGCTGACCGGCGCGGGGGAGTACGCGGACCGCCCGATCGGGGAGCTCTCCGGTGGCGAGCAGCAGCGGCTGCTGATCGCCCAGGCGCTCGTGCGCCGCCCGCAGCTGTTGCTGCTGGATGAGCCGCTGGACAGCCTCGATCTGCCAAACCAGGCGGTCGTGGCGGCGCTGGTGGGAGAGATCTGCCGGGAGCAGGGGGTGGCGGTGGTGCTCGTCGCCCACGATGTGAACCCACTGCTGCCATATCTGGACAGGGTCGTGTACCTGGCCGGCGGTCACGCGGTGTCGGGGCCCGTGGAGCAGGTGATCACGGGGGAGACCCTGACGCGACTGTATGGGCTGCCCGTGGAGGTGCTGAAAGCGAGCGATGGGCGGCTGGTCGTCGTGGGGCAGCCTGAGGCGCCCGCCCACCACCACGATCGCCACGAGCATGTCCACTAACCCGCACCTAACTTGGAACGTCGTGCGCGACGTGAGCGAGGTGCTCGAATATCACTTCATGGTCAACGCGCTGCAGGCGGGCAGCGTGGTGGCGGTGATGGCGGGGGTGTTGGGGTGGTTCATGGTCCTGCGAAAGGAGGCGTTCGCGGGGCACACGCTGTCGATGATGGCCTTCCCGGGTGCGAGCGGCGCGGCGCTGATCGGCGTGGGGGCAGCGTGGGGCTACTTCGTATTCTGCGTCGCTGGAGGGTTGGCGATCGGCAGCTCAGCTCCGGGCGGGAAGCGGTCGCGGCGCGAGCAGCCGGCGGGCACCGGCGCCGTGCAGGCGGGGGCGCTGGGGCTGGGCTTTCTGTTCGTGAGCCTGTACGGCGGCGTGCTCGGCGACCTGGAGAACCTGCTGTTCGGCACCTTCCTCGGTATCTCCGACGGGCAGGTGCTGGTCCTGCTGGGGGTCGCGGTGGCCTCGCTGGCGGTGCTCGCGGCTCTTGCTCGCCCGTTGCTGTTCGCCTCGGTGGACGCGGACGCGGCGAGCGCGAGGGGCGTGCCGGTGCGGGCGCTGGGAGTGGTGTTCCTGGTGCTGCTGGGGCTGGCGGTGGCGGCGACGAGCCAGGTGACGGGGGTGTTGCTCGTGTTCGCGCTGCTCGTGATGCCCGCGGCGAGCGCCCAGGCGCTCACGGCGCGAGTGGGGCTGAGCCTCGCGCTAACGGTGGCGATCGGCTTGGCGGTCGTGTGGCTGGGGTTGGGGGTCGCCTACTTCTCGACCTACCCCGCTGGGTTCTTCGTGACGAGCATCGCGTTTGCGGTGTATGTGATCGTGCGCGTGGGGGTATGGGCGAAGGGCGCGTCGCGGAGGGGCCAGCGGCTATCCGGGCAGCCGCCCGCCAAGGGCGTGATCGCCTGATGTTTTCCCAAGAATTCATGCGCAATGCCTTGCTCGCGGGCACGTTTGTCGCATTGGCCTGCGGGGTGGTGGGCTGGTTCGTGGTGCTGCGCGGACAGGTGTTTGCCTCAGACGCGCTCAGCCACGTGGCGTTCCCGGGGGCGCTCGCCGCCGCCGCGGCCGGGATCGACGAGCGCGCCGGGCTGTTCGCGGCGACGGTCGCGGTGGGCGCTGGCATCGGCGCGCTCGGACGCGGCGCGGACGGGGCGGCGGGGAAGGCGGGTGCGGTGCCGGCTGAGGACACGGCGATCGGGATCGTCTTCACCTTCATCCTGGGGCTGGGAGTGTTCTTTTTGGCGCTGTTCAGCACGAGCTCCGCTGGGGGCGGTGGCATCCAGGCCGCCCACACGCTGTTCGGGTCTATCTTCGGCCTCGGCTCAGGCGAAGCGCGCCTGGCTGCAGTGATCGCGGCGGTGGCGACGGGGCTGATGCTTGTGATCGCGCGGCCGCTGCTGTTCGCCTCGATCGTTCCCGACGTCGCCGCCGCGCGGGGTGTGCCGGTGCGTCTGCTCAGCATCGGCTTCGTTGCGCTACTGGGTGTCGTCGCGGCCGAGGCGACCCAGACTGTGGGCGCGTTGCTGCTGCTGGGGCTGGTGAGCGCCCCGGCGGCCGCTGCGCACCGCCTCACGAGCAGCCCGGTGGTGGGCATCGCGATCGCTGCGCTGTTGGCAGCCGGGGCGATGTGGGGAGGGCTTGCGCTGGCCTATGCGGTGCCGTCGCTGCCGCCGGGCACGGCGATCGTAGGGATTGCTGTTGCTACCTACTGCGTCTCTACCATCCTGGCATGAGTATTTACGCGGGCGCCGATAGCTGGGTTCCCCGCGCCGAGGCCGTCCTTACCCGGGCGGGATACAGGCGCGGCGGCGCGCGGCGCGCGGTGATCGAACTGCTCGATGTGCAGGAGTGCGCGCTGACGGCGGTCGAGATCGAGGAGGCGCTGCGATCCGAGCACCGCAGGGTCAGCCGCGCGAGCGTGTATAGGATTCTCGATGAGCTGGAGCAGGTGCGCCTGGTCCAGCGTGTGGAAACCGGCCAGACGATGGTTCGCTATGAGCGCGTCTGCGAGGACGAGCATCACCATCACCTCGTATGCGACAGCTGCGGGCTGGTGATGCCCTTCTCCGATACGGCGCTGGAGCGTGCGATCGAGACGCTCAGCGAGCGGGTGCCGCTGGCTGTGTCCGAGCACGAGATCGTCCTGCACGGCTCCTGCGAAGACTGTGCTGCGTGAGATTGTGGGATTACCGACCGGCTGGAATCTTTGCGAAGACGGGATCGCCGACCGGCATCCCGTCGTCCCCGTAAGTCATCAAAGCGACATCCGCTGCGGCATCGGGCTCTGCGTCAATAATCCGTTGCAGTGCAGCGCGAGCCTCCACCTCGTCCTCATATGAGTCGATCAGATTTCCGGTGCTGCTGAGCAGAACGTAGTGCATAGCTAATCGCCTACAGGCAGGATATCGGCCGGCCGGTTCCACAGGTAGCTGAGGACGCAGCCCAGGGCGAAGACGGCGACCACGAGCAGCACCGGGCCGGAGTCCTCGGTGAGGGCTCCAACGACGCCCGCGGCCAGCCCGCCGGCGAGCGCGGCGAGCCATGCGGGGTCAGCGCTGACAGGCGCGAGCAGGCGCCGGTAGTGGCGCACGGCGAGCGCGGAGGCGATGAGCGCGAGCGCGGTCGCGAAGGGCATAGCCCCGTGCCTTAGCTCGTCATAGGCGGCGGTGTAGCGGCGGACGATGATGTCGCGGATCTCGCCGGCGGAGTGGGCGTGCAGGACGCTGCCGGTGTAGTGGCCTGAGCCGTGCGCGGTGGCGAGGTCGAGCGCCGCCAGGGCGATCAGGCCGGCGATGGGGCTCACGAGCACTACCAGCACGCGCCGGCGGGTGAGCTGGCCGGGGAGCAGCATTGCTGTGGCGAGCGCTGTGCCCGCGCTTACGAGGATCACGCCGCCGACCCCCGCGCCGATCCGCGCCGAGCCCTCGATGACCGCGAGGACGATCCCGCTCACGGCCATCGCGCCGGCCGCGCGGCGAGAGCGTGCGGCGGGGTACAGCACGGCGGCCACGGCGGCGAAGACGAGCACGGCCAGGCCCGACTTGAGCTCGTTGCCGATGCCGTAGAAGCGCACGCCGAGCTCTGGGTTGGGCCCGAGCAGCGAGCGGGCGAGCAGCTGTGTGCCGGCGAGTGCGTCGGCGGTGAGCGCCACCACTACCGCGATCGCGGGTAAGAGCGGGGCGCGCGGCCAGGGCGTAAGCCGGTCAGTGAGCGCACCGAGGGAGAAGCAGAGGAGCACGAGCAGCGCGTCTTCGATACCGCGGGTGGGCTCGAGCGCCGCGGGGAGGAGCGCTGCCACGGGGGTCCATAGCAGCGCCAGTGCACCGACGCGCATCGTCCACGCCCGGGCGCGCGGGCGTAACTGGGGTGCGATTGGGATTAGCCGCAGGGTGAGCGCGAGCAGTGCCCAGGCCGCCAGCAGGCAGGCCAGCGCCCCGAGGCGGCGGTCGTAGAGGATCTGCAGGCGGGCTTTGAACGAGCGCAGGTAGGGGCCGTCGAATGTGCCGTCGAGCGTGATCGGCTTGCCGCGCATCGCGCCGGGAATTGGCAGGTTGAGGTGGCGGAGGATCGTGGGGGCGAGGTCGACGGTGGCGATCAGCCCGCGCTGGTTAGTGGTCTGTGAGGTCAGCGTTGCACCCCCGCCGAGCCCGGCGAGGGCGATCCACAGAAGTTCGTTGCCGGGAGCGTCGGGTGCACGTTGGATGACGATCTCCAGGGCGCCTGTTGGGCGGGCGGTGCTCAACGCACGCAGGTCTGATAGGCCGCTGGCGCCCGCCGGGAGGTCAGCTACGACCAGGCGATTGCGTGCGCTAAGCGCGGCGATGCGTGCTGGCAGCGTCGCCGCCGGTCCGAGCGACAGGGCCGCGATCTGGCCGTCGCGGCCGGCCGCTGCCACTCCGTCGGAGTCATCGAATCCGGCGATGCCGGCGTAGCCGGCGCCGCCTGGGATCTGCGATGCGAGCAGGCCTGGTTGCAGGATCTGCGGGGCGCTGCGCGCGCGCGCGGTCACTGCCTGCCACGGCACGGCGATCGCGCCAATGCTGTGTGGCCGGAGCGACAGCATGGGCGGGTGCCCGGGGTCATACGACGAGTAGGAGACGCGCGCTCCCTGGGTGATGTCGAGCAGCAGCTGAGCTGTCGTGTAGGAGCCCTGCGTGGCGGACAGGATCCCGGTGGAAAGCGAGGGCACGCTCGCGAGCCCGTTCTCGATTTGCTCACCGGAAGCGGCGGCCAGGAAGAGGACGATGGCCGAGGGCCGTCCGATCTCCGACCGGCCGGCGGCGCACGCGCGAGCGGCGGGCCAGATGGCGAGCAGTGCCGCGCAGCCGAGGGCGACCCATGGGCCCCCGTGGAGTCGGCTCAGCCGTCCGCTCCTTCGGTGGCCACCTCACCGCGTGCGCGCTGGGCGGTGTGTGGTGTCTGATCGCTGTGCTCGCCCGCGCCGTAGAGGCCCGAGCCCTCGATGTTCAGGCGCGGCAGCAAGCGGTCGAGCCACGCGGGGAGCTGCCATGTGCGTGCTCCGATGATGCTGAGCACCGCAGGCAAGAGCAAGCAGCGAACCACCAGGGCATCCAGGAACACGGCGCTGGCGAGGCTCAAACCGAACTCCTTGATGACGCGCTCTTCGCCGAGCATGAAGGAGAGGAACACGCAGACCATGATTGCCGCGGCCGCGGTGACGACACGCCCGGTCAGGGCCAGGCCCTCCTGGACTGCGCGGGAATCATCGCCGGTGTGTACCCACCGCTCGTGCATGCGGGAGATCAGGAAAACCTCGTAGTCCATCGACAGGCCGAATACGATCGCGAACAGCATCACTGGGATGAACGACTCGATCGGACCCTGCTGGACGCCGAATAGGCTGCCCAGCCAGCCCCACTGGAAGATCGCGACGATCACGCCGAGCGAGGCGCCGATGCTGAGCAGGTTCATCACCGCGGCCTGCAGCGGGATCACGAGCGAGCGGAACACGATCATCAAAAGCAGCGCGCTCAGCAGCACCACCACGCCGATGAACAGCGGCAGCTTGTGCCCCAGCGTGGTGGCGAAGTCGACGCTCCCGGCGGTCACACCGCCGACGTAGACGGTCAATCCGGTGCGCTTGGCCAGCGGTGGAACGATCTGTCCGCGCAGGCGTTCGACCAGCTGGGTGGTCGCGTAGGCCTGAGGTGAGGAGCGCGGGTAGACGGTGATCGTCGCCACTTCACCCGCTGGATTGAGCTTCGCGGGGGCGACCGCCGCGACGCCTTGGGTCTGAGCGATCGCCGATCGCAGGTCTTCGACGCCCGCCGTGCCGGGAGGGCCTGGCTTGACCTTCGTGCTCGCCCTTTCCGCACCGCCGAATTCCTGGCTCTCGGTCACCTGGACACGCCGCGGCACCTTCGCCACTACCAGGAGCGGCCCGTTGAAGCCCTGGCCGAAGCCCTGCGCCAGCAGCTCGTAGGCGCGGTGGGTCGTCTGGCTCGCCGGGTCGTTCGAGGCGTCGCTGGAGCCGAGTCGCAGCGCAGTCGCGGGCGCCGCGATCGCGAGCATAACGAGCGCCGAGGCAATCGCGATGGGCCACGGCCGGCGCTGCACGTAGGTGCTCCAGCGCAGCCATGCGCCACTGCCGGCTGGGGCCGGCGGTGCAGGAGCACCGGCCTGCAGGCCACCCTCCTGCGCCTTGGCTGCCCGGCGCCGTGCCCGGCGGCCGGGCCGGGCGACGCGGGCGCCGAAGGTGGTGAGCAGCGCTGGGAGCAGCGTCAGCGATGCGAACATCACCAGCAGCACACCGATCGACGCCGAGATCGCCACGCCGTAGAGGAAGCTGACGCCGAGCAGCATCATCCCGAGCAGCGCGATCACGACCGTGCAGCCCGCGAACAGGACGGCGCGCCCGGCGGTATCGAGGGACTGTACGACAGACTCCCGAGCGTTCCCGGACGCCGGTCCGGGCGTGGTGTAGGCCTCTCGGAAGCGCGTGAGGATGAACAACGCGTAGTCGATGCCCACGCCCAGGCCGATCATCGCGGCGAGCTCTGATGAGAAGTTGGGTGTGTCGACCACGTGCGTGAATAGCGCGATCCCCCCGAGCCCCGTGCCGAGGCCGAACAGCGCCGTGACGATCGGTAGGCCCATCGCGGTCAGCGAGCCAAAGGTCAAGAGCAGCACGATGATCGCCGCGAGCAGGCCGACGGCCGTCGACAGGCCGAAGCCCACCTGCTGGGTTGCCTCGATCGCCTGGCCACCGAGCTCTACCTGAATCGGAACCCGCCCACCCCGGGCGGGATCCGATATCGCCCCGGCGCGTGCCACTTTGACGACGCGTTCCGCGGCGCTCTTGGGCAGCAGGTTGGCTTTTTCGTCGAACACGACAGTTGCGAACGCGATCTGCCCGTTCGCCGATATCGACTTGCCCGCGGAGGCGCCCGCGTAGGGGCTGATCACGGCTGCCACATGCGGCAACTTGGCAACAGCGGCGAACGTCGCGCCCATCCGCGCGCGCACCGCAGGCCCCAGAACCGTTCCGGAGCTGACCTTAAAGACGATCGTGTCGCGGTCCCCCGCCTGCGCTGGGAAGCTCCGCTGGAGCAGGTCGGCGGCGCGCTGCGCTCCCGAGTTGGGAAGCGTGAAGTTGTTGGAGTAGCTCGTGCCCGCCGACTGGGCTAAGGCGTTGACCCCGAACAGCAGGACGATCCAGCCGAGCAGCACATACTTGCGGTGGGTCGTAGACCAGCGGGCGAGCCTGAGCATTGCCGATCAGCTTAGTATGCGAAAGCGCGCCACCATGAGATTGAAGAAGAGGGGCCCGGCTGGCCTGCCTTCGGTCGGCTGCGCCACCTTAGATTGAAGAAGAGGGCCCCGGCTCGCCTGCCTGCGGACGGCTGCGCCACCCTCTCAGTGCGCGGAGAAGATCTCCAGGGTGCCGTTGAGCGAATGGTCGTTGGCGTTGCCCCCGGGCTCAATGATGTGCCCGTCGGCGACGATCGGGCTATTCCAGTGCCCGGAGGCGCCGGGCAGCTTGGCGAGCGGTCGCGGCGAGCCTGGGCGGTAGACGTAGATCCCGCCCGCCGAGGGGTCATATACGTAGAGCAGGCCGCCAGCCATCACTGGGCTCGTGCCGGGCGTCCCGTTCTGCCATGCCTGATACAGCCTCCCCCGGCGCATCACGTAGGCGGCGGTGCCGTTTTCATCCGCCACGAACATCGTCGTGCGTCCGCTCCGGCGCCAGATTGCGGGCGCGGTGAAGAGCTGTCCGCCTTCGGGGATCTGCAGGCGCTGAATTTCGCCGCCGAGCAGCGTGTGCGAAAACGCTGAGCGGCCGTTCAGGCGGGAGAGCTCGAGCACTCGCAGGATCCCGTCCTTGCCCGCCAGCACGATCCGGTTTTGGCCGAGCAGAGCGGGAGCGCTCGAGCCGAGATCGGTGTCACTGCTGTTCAGCGAGGCCTGGTCCGCCGGTGTATATGACTGGCGCAACTTCAGGCCGGGGAACGTCAGCTCGAGCACGCTGTCGCCGAAGTTGGTGCTGCCATTCCACGGCCCATTGCCCGTGTCGAGCAGCAGGCGCCCTCCGCCGGGCTCGACCACCACTCCGCTGCGCGACAAAATGGCCGAGTCGCTGGCCGAGCAGCTGCTGGGGACGATCAGCCGGTGACGGTCTGAACACAGAGTGTTGAACACTGCCTTTATCTGTCCGCTGGTACGGTCGATCAGCACGACATGGCCCTGATAGGGCGGGGCGTCGCCGAAGTAGCCGCTCGTGGCCACCACCAAGTCGGGACCGTCGATGTTCAATGCCGCGCCGAGCTTCTCGTGCGTGGCGTCGCGCGTGACGCTCACCGGCCAGGCACCCGAGCGGTCCTCTGAGCCGTTGGCGAGCGAGAGCTTGTGGATCAGCCCGTTCGGCGACGCCGCGTACACCCACAGCCGGTCCGGGCCGGCCAGTGGGCTGGAGACGGTTATCTGCGCGCTGCCAGCCCACCTGTCGTAACCCGGTGGCGTGAATGTCCACAGCGTCTTGCCGTTGTCCGCGTCGATCGCGAGCGTCTTGCCATACGTGGTGCTGACCACGACCACGTTGTGCGGGATGCCGCCCACGGACACGCCGTGCAGGTAGACCGGCGAGGAGTCGACGGTTCCTGCAAGCGAGAGCTTCATCTGACGCAGGTGGGCTACGTTCGCGCTGGTGATGCCCGTTGCGTCTTCGCTTGTATCGGTGCGCTGTGGGTTTAGGCCGAACTCGGGCCAGTCGAGCAGCCGCCGGGCGGCCACCCGCGCCGGGGCAGGTATCGCGGCGGCAGCCGCCGTGGGCGTCGAGACGCCGGCCGGGGCGCTGCTCCCACAGGCGGCGATCAGCAAGCAAGCTGACGCCGCGCAGGACAGGCGCATGAAATGGCGGCTGCGCATACGTGGGTTCTAACGCATCGGCTTAGGACCGGCGCCCGATATGCTGAACCGTATGGCCAAGACCCCACAGGTGGGCGAGCAGGCGCCCGATTTTGAGTTGCCCGGCACAGACGGCCCTTTCAAGCTGTCCGCGCATCGCGGGGAGCGGGTCGTGCTGCTTTTCTATCCGGGCGACAACACGATGGTGTGTACGAAACAGTTCTGCTCCTACCGTGATCGTGCGGACGATTTCGCGGCGCTTGACGCCACGGTCGTCGGGATTTCGGCGCAGGATCTGGATTCGCATCAGGGCTTCATCGAGAAAAACAGCCTCACGGTGCCGCTGCTGGCCGACGTGGACAAGGCGGTGGCGAAGGCTTATGGCGCGTTCTCATCGCGCCTGGGCACCAAGCGCGCGGTGATCGTGATTGACGAGCAGGGGATCGTCCGCCATCGCCATGACCATCTGCTCGGGCTGGACTACCAATCGGTGGACGACCTCAAAGCTGCGCTAGACGCACTCCCCAGCGCGGCCGCCAGCTAGCGCGGGTTCGCTATCGGAGTGTTGCCTTCGCCGCTTCGGAGGGGCGGCGGAGCATGGCGCCCTGAGCTAACAACTCCGTCCTCGCGGCTATCGATGCTAGCATTGCAGTCAATGACAGCAGATTGGAGTGAGGTCAGTGGCGACGCTAACGGTTCGTGGAATTGATGATGAGACCAAGGCGCGCTTGCGTGTGAGCGCTGCGCGTCACGGGCGCTCGATGGAGGCTGAGGTACGGGCCATACTCGATGATGCGCTGCCATCCCAGCCGCCATCAGGCGGTTTCGGTAGCCACATCCGCGCCCGGTTCGCGGCCACCCGTGGCGTAGAGCTCGATTTGCCTGACCGTCGTGAGTTGCCCCGCGCCGCGAGTCTTTAAACATGGTCCTTCTGGACACGAACGTTCTCTCCGAGCTCGTCCGTCCTGAGCCGGACGAGAAGGTAGTGAGCTGGCTGGACTCGCTCGACGCCGCTACGGTCGCGACCACGGCAATCACAGCCGCCGAGCTGCTCTACGGGGTGGCCCGCCTACCAGACGGGCGGCGCAAGCAACAGCTCAGCGAGGCGATTGATGGGCTGATCGAGGAGGACTTTGACGGTCGCATCGAGCCCTTCGACGTGACGGCCGCCACCCACTACGCAGCGCTCGTCAGCGACCGCGACACGCTCGGTCGCCCGATCAGCGTCGTCGACGCGCAGATAGCTGCGATCGCCCGCAAGCTGGAGGCGACGCTCGCCACGCGCAACATTGACGACTTCAAGGACACAGGGATCGACCTCATCGATCCCTGGGAGCCGCAATAAGCGTGTTGCCTGGTTGCCCGAGCCCGAGATGGTGGAGGTCGCGATCCACAACTGCTTGATTGCGTAGCTGCACGACCCGCTGGCTGGTCCGGCCATTTGCGTGCTGGCCAGACTCAAAGGTTAGGACACCCCACGCACAGCTTCGGTCACTCGCTCGCGCCCGGTCTCACTCCTGCTCCAGGAGATGCCATTTAGGGTGGTGGTCAGTTTGAATCGAGGGCTAGTTTGATTTGGCCGGGTAAAGTTGGTTGATGCTCGCCAGCGGCTTTTGGAGCGGAGAAGGGTACCTAGACTTCGGTGCAGTGCTATTCGTTCTTCTCGTGGTCGGCATCGTGTTCGCGTGGGGCTGTCAGGCTTGGAATACGCGACAGCATCGCCGGTCAGCGAAAAACGACGAGTTTCGCTAATCGAGCAACCTCGCGGTCTCCTTGGGAGTCCAGGCGTGATCGGCCAAATCAAACTGGCCCACTACCCATTTATGGCTGGTAAGGCGGTGCTTCTCCCCAGCCCCAGTGCGGCATCGGCGCCTCGCGCGCCACGTCAGCGGCTGGCTGTGAGTTGTGCAGAGCCAGGCGTGTGCCCCACTCGATGTAGGCGATGAACGCTGAGCGGAACTCCGGATCGGACGGTAGGCCGGCGTCGTCGGCTGCCAGTCCGATCAGCTGGACCCAGCGTGCTCGCTGTGGCTCGGTGAGTGATAGTCCGATGTGCTTGGCCACCATGTGGGCGTACCCGCCGTTGTGCTCGCTGTACTCGGTGGGGCCGCCGAACACCTCGGCGAGCCACAGCGCTACGTGGTGGGGATGATCGGCTGGCATGTTGGCGAATACCGGGCCAAGAATCTCGTCGTCGTGCACATGACGGCGATAGAAGACCTCGGTTAGCCGCTCAAACGCCTCACTGCCACCGGCCCATTCATAGACCGTAGGCGTCTGCTTGGCTTCAGGCACGTCTACTCCTCTTGCGGAAGGCCGTTCGCTACCGGTCATGCGTTCGCTCGTGCCGATCTGGCCGTCTCGGTGGGTATTCTAGTCAAGACCGTTTTCATGGATACTCGGGCGCACGACACGCTTCCGGGTCCGGCTGGGTAGTAAATGCAGTGCTTTGTGACACCCGCAACCGCTGGTACCCTGCCTATATGGCTATCAACACTGGCCGGACAGCCCGGTCTGTAGCAAAGTCACTCAATGGCGCTGGGTCGGCCGCCGTCGAGGTGACGCGTAAGCGGGCCGCGGCAAACGCGCTTGCTTCGGTTCGCGCCGAGGGGCTTGATCCTGGTGTCGCTGAGCCGCTGCTGGCTCGGTGGGCGCGCGAAGAGATCACCGATGCGCAGCTCGACGAAGGGGCACGGCGGATCGCCGCCGGCGAGTCGCTGACCGATCTGCTCGGACCAGTTCACCCGTAAGAGCTGCCCCGGCGGCACGAGCTCGATGTGGGCGGGGCGATGGCTGACGACGATCCATACGTCTATCCCGGAACGAATGTCCTGCGAAACCATTTCGGGATTCGCGACGCCACCGAGCTCGCTGAGCGTGAGGCGGCGCACACGGCCATTCGCATCGCAGAGCTTGAACGGCGGTTCATGCCCGGCGACTACGACACGGTCCACCTGCAGGCCGTCCATCGCAAGATCTTCGGGGACCTGTACCCGTGGGCCGGTGAGCTGCGGACCGTGCAGATCGCGAAGGGTGAGAGCATGTTCGCGCTGCCACAGCATGTCGCTTCCTATCTCACCGGTGTGCTGAGCGACCTCGCGAACGAGGATCGTCTTCATGGCCTGGAGCGTGATGAGTTCGTGACGCGGCTGGTGCACTACTACGCTGAGATCAACGCGGTTCATCCGTTCCGGGAGGGCAACGGTCGCACCCAGCGCGCGTTCCTCGGTCACCTCGCCACTGAAGCGGGGCACCCCATCGACTGGACCGGCTTGGACCCTGACAGCAACATACAAGCCTCGCGTGAAAGCCATCGCGGCAACAACGAGCAGCTGAAAAAGTTGCTTGACGGGTTGGTTGCTGAATGACCTAGCCGGGCTGGCCGAAGGCTGTCACGCCGTCTAGTCATTTCAGGTGCTGCGCTCGATGCACTCCCCAGCCGGCGTAGTTTCAGCGGCTCAGGGAGCGCCGGGCTCCCGCTTGCCGTCTGGTTGGTGCTCACCGGCGTGGCGCGTGTGTAGCTCGGCCAGCTCCAGCTGCAGGTTGCGGGGCTTCTCGCCGGGCCCCGGCGAGCGCCGGTGCCAGACGCCCTCTCCGTCGAGCTCCCAAGAGCTCTGGTTGTCGGCGAATGCGCGCTGGAGCGTGTCAAGCAGCTCGGCGCGCAGTTCCGGAGACTCTACGGGCGCGGCCAGCTCGACGCGATGGTCGAGGTTGCGCGGCATCAGGTCGGCGGAGGAGATGTAGATCGTGTACTCCCCGTCGCGCTGGAACGCGAACACGCGCGAGTGCTCGAGCAGGCGCCCGACGATCGAGACAACCCGGATGTTCTCGGATATGCCCGGTAGCCCCGGCCGCAGGCAGCAGATTCCGCGCACGTTCAAGTCGACCTGCACTCCCGCCTGCGATGCCTTGTAAAGCGCGCGGATGCAGCGCCCGTCGACCAGTGCGTTCATCTTCATCGCGATCGCACCCGGGGAGTCCGGTGAGTGAGCGGCGACGGTCGCCTCGATCTGGCTGATGATCCCGTCGCGCAGCTGGTTGGGCGCCGTCAGCACCTTGCGGTAATGCAGTGGGCGGCCATAGCCGGTGAGGTAGTTGAACATGTCGGCCACATCGGCCCCGATCTGCTCGTCGGTCGTGAACAGCCCGAAGTCGGTGTACAGCCGTGCGGTCGCGGAGTGGTAGTTGCCGGTGCCGATGTGTACGTAGTTGCGAACGCCGTCGCCCTCGCGGCGTACCACGAGCACGCACTTGGCGTGCGTCTTCAGCGATGGCTGGCCGTAGACGACATGAACGCCTGCCTCCTCCAGGGCCTTGGCCCAGTGGATGTTCATGCGCTCGTCAAAGCGCGCCTGCAGCTCGACCAGCGCGACAGCCTGCTTGCCCCGCTCGGTCGCGTCGATCAGCGCGGGCACGAGCGGCGAGTCATCGCTCGTGCGGTAGACGGTCTGCTTGATCGCGAGCACGTTCGGGTCGGCCACTGCCTGCTCGACGAAGCGCTCCACGGAGGTGGAGAACGAGTCGTAGGGGTGATGCACGAGCACGTCGCCTTCGCGCATCGCCCCGAGCACGTCGGGGCGCTCGCCTTCGTGGCGCAAGAGGCGCGGGTGGGTGTGTCCCACGAGGGGCTCCTCGCGCAGCTCTGCGTAGCCGGGCAGCTTGACGATTTGCCACAGCGCGCCCATGTCGAGCAGACCATCGACCGGATAGACCTCGTCCTCCTGCACTTCCAAGAGCCCTGCCAGTTCCTCACGCAGGGGCTCAGAGCAATCAGCGCCAATCTCGACGCGCACCACCTCTCCAAAGCGCCGCCGGCGCAGCTCGTCCTCGACTGCCTGGAGCAGGTCGGCGGCGTCGTCTGAGACCTCGAGGTCGGCGTCGCGGGTGACCCGGAATACGTTGTAGTCGGCTATTTCCATCCCTGGGAACAGGGCGTCGAGATGACTCGCGATCACGTCCTCGAGCGGTAGGAGGATGATTTGGTTCCCGCCCGCCCCGCCTGGCGTGGTCTGCTTGAGCGTCACGAAGCGGGGGAGGATCTCCGTGGGGACCTTCACGCGCGCAAACACGGTCTGGCTGGTCACGGGGTCGCGTACGAGCACGGCCAGGCTGAGGGAGAGATTGGAGATATAGGGGAATGGCCTGCCAGGTGCCACTGCCAGTGGGGTGAGCGCCGGGAAGATGACCTTCTGAAAGTGCCTAGCGAGCTCTGCGCGCTGCTCCTCGTCGAGCTCCCCCACCGAGACCACGCGGATGTCGTGCTCGGTCAGGGCTCCGCGCAGGCGCTTTTCGAAGCAGCCGGTCAGCCGCCGGCTCAGATCCAGTACCCGCTCGCGGATCAAGGCGATCGTCTCGGAGGGGATACGCCCGTCGTGACCTGGGTTCTCCACGCCTGCGTCGATCTGGTCGCGCAGGCCGGCGACGCGCACCATGTAGAACTCGTCGAGGTTGGTTGTGTAGATCGCGCAGAACTTCACGCGCTCGAGCAGCGGAATGCGCTCGTCCTCGGCCAGCTGCAGCACGCGCTCGTTGAAGTCAAGCCATGAGAGCTCGCGGTTCAGGTAGAGCGCCGGGTCGTGCAGCTTGTGGTGCTCGCCGTCGGTGTGCTCGCGATGAGGGTGCTCGTGGGTGGATGTCTGGCTCATTGGCTTACTCAACGCTACACCGCTTCACTAGTGCGCATTGTCACAGGAGCGCTGAAGCGATCGGTTAGGGTGAGGGTAGCTATGGCCCGCCAACTCTGGCTGCTACGCCACGCCGAGGCGGAGCCTCACGGCACACGCACGGACGCCCAGCGCCGGCTGACCACGCGCGGCGAAGGCCAGGCCCGCGCGGCCGGACTCGCGCTCGCGCGGCTCGGGGCCGATTTTGACAGCGTCTTGTTCAGTCCCAAGGTACGCGCGAAGCAGACCGCGGAGCTGGCTGGCGCAGAGTGGAGCAAGGACCAGCGTGAGCGCTTGCAGGTCCACCCACCGCTTGCAGGTGGCTTCGATGTGCGTCAGGCTCTTGCCCGGCTGGCGGATGTGCCTGCAGACGGGCGCCTTTTGCTGGTTGGCCACGAGCCTGACCTGTCAAGCGTGATCGGGGATCTGACAGGTGGCCGCGTGGACCTCAAGAAGGGCGGCTTGGCAGTTGTGCGCTCAGAGGGCGCCGCCGGCGAGCTCACGGTCCTGTTGCGCCCCCGTGAGCTCGCTCTGATCGCCGGGCTTGGTGGGGTCCCAATCGACGGGAATTGAGGACGGCACGTCGACGTCGAGCAGCTCGGCGGCGAAACGGTAGCCGATGCCGAAGTGGGTGTGGATGTAGCGCCACTGCGGCGATGCCTTCTCCAGCTTCTGGCGCAGCTTGCGCACGAACACGTCGACAGACCGGTCGCCGCGGACCATCGCATAACCCCACAGGCGCGAGTAGATCTCCTCGCGCTCGAGCACCCGCCCCTCGGCGGAGGCAAGCAGCTCGATCAGCTCGAACTCGCGCCTGGTGAGGTCGATGCTCTGAGCGCCCACGTACGCCTGGAAGCGGTCGGAGCGTATTTCGACCTCGCCTGCGTTCACTGGCTTTGACTCGGCCCGGCTCGCGCTGCGCCGGCGCCGGCGCACGACGCTCTGGACACGGGCGATGGCCTCCTCCGGATGGCACGGCTTGGTGATCCAGTCGTCAGCCCCGAGGCGCAGTCCGCGCACCCGCTGGGCCACGGTCGACGGGCCGGTGCAGACAACGATCCCCAGCTCCGGCAGTGCATCGCAGAGGCGCTCCAGCCAGGCCCACGCCTGCGGTCCCAGGACCGCCAGGTCCACGACCAGGGCGCTGAGGCGCATCGACACGATCGCGTCGGTGGGGACCGGGCTGGCAAGCACCCGGTGCTCCCAGCCCATGCGGTCCAGGCGCTTGCTCAGGACTTGTATGAAACCGCTGTCACGATCGAGCACAGCGATACGCAAAGCCGCTGGCGGCGAGGAGATCTCTCCAGTACTCGACGGAACCGCCTCATCCGTGGCGCGGATACTTGCCGGCATCGAGCGAGAGTCTAGGGGACCTAGAGGACCCTGTGTTAGCGGTGGGCACAAATCATCACAGGATGTTCACAGTGGAAATACGCTGTTTGCGGGCGGGACGAGCCGCCCATCTCAGGGTCTCACCGTCAAGGAGCTCCTGCGCACCGGAGAGGTGCAGGCAAGGAGCTATCGGCATGGCTGAGCTGAGGACCGGGCAGGCGCTCCGAAGATCAGAACGTCCCGGGGCTTGCATCCGGCGCCGCATCCGGCCGTACGCCGGCGGGATGAGATGAGTCCGAGAACTCACGGAACAGGCCTGTGACGACAAACGCGACCTGCTCGCCGATGTCGACCGCGTTGTCACCGATCCGCTCCAGAGCACGGGCGACGAGGATCATGTGCATCGCCCACTCGCGCGTGTCGGCGTCTTCGCCAATGTCCAGGGCCATCCTGAAGATCTCACGATTCAGGCGATTGATCTCGCGGTCCTGGCGGACGAGGTCTTCGGCCAGCCCGACATCGCGCCCGGAGAAGGCGGCCTTGGACTGAGTGACCTCCGAGCGCGCGAGGGCGCCCATCTTCGCCAGCGCCTGCAGGACCTCCGGGCGCACCGGCGGCTCGTGCCCGGAGAGCGGGATCAGCTTGGCGATGTTCACGCACTGGTCGCCCATCCGCTCGATGTGCTTGATCATGTGCAGCAGCGCCGCGACCAGGCGCAGGTCGCCTGCCACCGGCGCCTGCAGGGCGAGCAGCGAGAGGATGCCCTGGTGAACCTCCAGATAGCGGCCGTCGACGCGGTCGTCGTCGGCGATCACCATCTGGGCGAGCTCGACGTCCTGGTGGCGGAGCGCCTCCAGCACACGGTCGAGCTGCTCGATGATCAGGTCCAGACCCCCCAGCGCGTGGACTTCGAGCTCCTGCAGCTGCTGCTGGAAGTGCGCTCGCCCCTGCTGGGCGCCGGTGCCCGGAGCGCTTGACTCTGAAGGGCCCGCGCCGCTCGCGCCCACAGGCGCTGTGGGCGAACGTCCTTCCGAGGAGGAGTTAGCCGAACTTTCCTGTGACATATTCCTCGGTCCTCGGATCGGTGGGGGTGGTGAAGATCTCCTGTGTGGGGCCGACCTCGACGAGTTTGCCATCGAGCATGAACGCCGTGCGGTCGGCCACACGCGCGGCCTGCTGCATGTTGTGGGTGACGATCACGATCGTCACGCTCTTCTTCAGGTCCTCGATCAGCTCCTCGATCTTCAGCGTCGCGATCGGGTCGAGCGCCGAGCAGGGCTCGTCCATCAGGATCACCTCGGGGTCCACGGCGAGCGAGCGTGCGATGCACAGCCGCTGCTGCTGGCCTCCCGACAGCCCGGCGCCAGGCTCCTGCAGCCGGTCCTTAACCTCCTCCCACAGGCCGGCGCTGCGCAGCGCCGCCTGCACCTTGCTCGCCAGATCGCCATGCCGGCGCGAGGACAGCCGCAAACCGGCCGCGACGTTGTCGAAGATCGACATCGTCGGGAACGGGTTCGGCTTCTGGAAGACCATGCCGATTGCGCGGCGCACCGCGACGACATCCACGGAGGAGTCGTAGACGTCGAGGTCGTCGAGCATCACCCGGCCCTCGGCGCGGGCGCCCGGGATCTCCTCGTGCATACGATTGATGCAGCGCACCATCGTCGACTTGCCACAGCCCGATGGGCCGATGATCGCCGTCACCTGGTTGGCGGCGAAGTCGAGATCGATGCCCTTGACCTGTTCGGCCTCACCGTAAAACGCGCGCAGCTTCTCCAAGCGCACGGTCAGCCCCGCCTTGGCGGGCGGGTCCGGTGCAGTCCCGGGTTCGGTGGCCTTCAGGCTGGCCGGCGGGGAGGAGAGGGAACGAACCTCCTCGCCGGGCTGCGCTAGCTCGTCGGGCTCCATCTCAGCAGTCCGGAGAGACGATCCGTCGGTGCTCATGCAAGGCGGCTCCTTCGAGCGATCAGGCGGGCGATGACGTTTAGCAGCAGGATCATGACGACGAGCGTGAGTGCCGCTCCCCACGCACGGTTTACCACGGCCGTGGTCGGAGATGTGACGTCGCTGTAGATTTGCACAGGCAGCGAGTTCATGAACCCGCTCAGGTTGTAGTTGGTGTTCTTCGTGGAGGCGGCGGTGAACAGCAGCGGCGCCGTCTCGCCGGCGGCGCGTGCCACCGCAAGCAGGACGCCCGTGACCATCCCGGGCAGCGCGGTGGGGAGCACGATGGAGAAGATGACGCGCCAGCGCGGCGCCCCGAGCGCGAGCGCCGACTCGCGCAGTGCGCCGGGGATAAGCCGCAGGATCACCTCGGCCGAGCGGATCACGACCGGGAGCATCAGCAGCGCCAGCGCCAGCGAGCCCTTGTAGCCGGCGAACGAGCTCCCGGTACCGACGATGAGGACGATGTAGATGAACAGGCCGAAGACGATCGAGGGGACGCCCGTGAGCACGTCGACGAAGAAGCGGACCGTATGGGCGAACCAGCTGTTCTTGCCGTACTCGACGAGCCACACCGCCACCGCGACACCGACCGGCACGGCGATCGCGGAGGCCAGGGCGACGATCTCGATCGTGCCAAGGATCGCGCTCTTGATGCCACCGATGCTGGAGTTTTTGAAGAACGTGTTGCCGGTCGGGTCGGTGCTGAAGAAGTCCGGGCTCCATGCTCCCAGCCCCTTTTTCAGCAGGTAGTAGACGATCAGCACGAGCGGGATCAGGGCGAGAATCGTGGCCGCGAGAATCGTGGCGCTTGCGATCCTGTCCTTGCGCCTGCGCGCCGGGCTGACGGCGAAGCGTGCGAGCAGATCTGGCGATTGCACGTGTGAGCTCATGCGCCAGCCGCCGTGTCCGCGACGGCCAGGGCGCCTGTGGATTTACGGCCGTTCGCCTGCGAGGAGGGACGGGCGGATTTCACGACAAGCCAACGGGCGAGGCCGTTGACCAGCAGGGTGAGCACGAACAGGAGGAGACCCGCGGCGAACAGCGCGGAGCGATGAACGCCCTGCGCCTCGCCGAACTCGTTGGCGACCACCGCGGCGAGGCTGTAGCCCTGGCCAAACAGATGGCTGGCGAGTTTGGGCGCATCGCCGATCAGGATCGTCACCGCGATCGTCTCGCCGATCGCTCGCCCCAGGCCGAGCATTGCCCCCCCCACGATGCCCGAGCGGCAGTAGGGCAGCACGGCTATGCGGATCATCTCCCAGCGGGTCGCCCCGAGGCCGAGCGCCGCTTCCTTGTGGTCGGAGGGCACCGTGGCCATCACCTCCCGGCTGATCGCTGAGACGATCGGCAGGATCATGATCGCGAGCACCAGCCCGGTGACGAAGTAGTTGGGGATCGTGACCGCGCCACCGCCGATGAACGGGATGAAGGACAGGCGATCGGCTACCCACTGCTCGGCCGGCTGGAGCTTGGGGGCCAGGAAGAAGATGCCCCACAGCCCGTAGACGACCGAGGGCACAGCGGCGAGGAGCTCGACGAGCACCGTCAGCGCAGTTCGCAGGCGCAGAGGGCACAGCTCAGTCGCATAGATCGCGGCGGCGACGGCGACCGGGACGCCGATGATCAGTGCCAGCGAGGCCGTTATCAACGTGCCGAGGACGAGCGGCAGGGCGCCGAAGTGTTCGGCGCTCGGGTTCCAGTTGTTATCGAACGCGAAGCCGAACACGCCGGCCTTCGCGAACGCGGGCCGCGCTTCGCCCACGAGGCGGATGAAGAAGAAGACGATCAGCGCCAGGATCAGCGCCGCCAGCACCGACAGGCCGTACTTCAACACGCGATCGGGCAAACGCGCAAGCGGTGACCGCCCGAGCACCGGGCGGTCACCGCTTGGAACGGATGCTGCCTCCACGGCCCCTTATCTACTCGATCCGAGGCCTGGTTGCACCGGTGATCAGCCGCCGAGCGGGCTGCCGTTGCACTGCAGGCTTGAAACGGCCTTCTTGGCCTTGGCCACGATCGCCGCCGGCAGAGCCGCGTAGTCGGCCTGCGAGAGGACTTTCTGCCCTTCGCCGAGGCCGTAGTCAAGGAACTTGACGACGCCCTTGGCGGCTTCTTCGCCGCCCGGCGTGCCGGCCTTGCACATGTCCTTGTTGACGATCACGAACGTCTGCGAGGTGATCGGATAGCTGGCTGCCCCGGACGGGTTTGAGATCTTGATTCCGAGGTTCGCCGGCACCTTCACGCTCTGCGCGGCCGCAGTCGCCGAGGCCAGGGCCGGAGCCACGAACTTGCCTGCCTTGTTCTTTACCGAGGCGTAGGTGAAGTTGTGTTGCAGCGCGTAGGCCTGCTCGACGTAGCCGACCGCGCCGGTCGTCTGCTGGATCGCGCCCGCGACCCCGGCGTTGCCCTTCGCTCCGGTACCCGTGGGCCACGGAACTTCCTTGCCTTCGCCGACCTTGGACTTGAATTCGGGGTCAACCGCCGCGAGGAATCCGGTGAAGCCGGCCGTCGTGCCCGAGGAGTCCGAGCGGTGGATGATCGTGATCGCGGTGCTTGGCAACGTCACACCCGGGTTCAGTGCCTTGATCCCGGCGTCATCCCAGGTCTTGACCTTGCCGAGGAAGATGTCGCCGAGCGTCTTGCCATCGAGCTTGAGACCGGTCTTGACGCCGGGCAGGTTGTAGGAGACGGTGATCGCGCCCAGGAACATTGGGATCTGGACCGCTGGGCTGCCGTTCTTGGCGATCGCTTTTTCGTCCGCGGGCTTCAGCGGCGGGTCTGAGGCGCCGAAGTCGACGATCTTTGACTCGAGCGCCGTGATCCCCGCGCCTGAGCCGACCGCCTGATAGTTGACCGTCAGGCCAGACTGCGCGGAGGCCCACTGTTCGTATACGGGGGCCGCGAACGTGGAGCCCGCGCCGGAGATCGTGCCCGAAGCGGTGGGGGGGGCCGTCGCGGTCTTTGCGGCGCTGCCCGTGCTGGCGCCGGTGCTCGTGGAGCTACTGCTCGAGCTGCTCGACGTTTTGGAGCTCGAGCCGCACGCGGCGAGGCCGAGCGCGAGCAGCAGGACGCCTGCTAGCGCGCCAATCTTGTTCGTGATCACTACGTCTCCTCTGGCTGGATTGCTTGATGACAGGCCAGGGGCGTTTGCGGCCCCAGCCGGTCTGGTGCTAAAGGCAAGTCTCTTTAATCTGCGGGCGAGCCGATGTGAACATCTCGTGAAAGCCCCGGTGTCTGTCCCTGCACGTCCTGCGGCGGGCCCGCATCAGCTTGTGCGCCATCCGGCGGTTGGGTGCTCCCAAGCGCCGGCGCGGGCGTCAGATTCCCCGAAGGCTGTGGCTGAAAGCGGTAGCCGAAGCCCGGATGTGTATGGATGAAGCGACGATCGGGCATCGCCGCTTCCAGCTTGCCACGCAGCTTGCTCACGTACACGTCGACCGAACGGTCGCCGTCGCGCAGCTCGCCACCCCACACAGCTCTGTACAGCTCGCTGCGCGTAACGACCGCCCCGGCCCGCCGGGCCATCGCCGCCAGCAGCTCGAACTCGCGCACCGACAGTGTCAGCGCGCGCCCGGTGGCCAGCACCAGGCCCTCACCGAGCCTGATCTCCAGTTCGCCCGCGTACAGGGTGTTCGCGTTTTCCACCGAAGCCTCCACCGCGAGCAGCATCGCGCGTAGCTGACCTAAAGGAGTTGCAAACTCGTGATCGATTAGTGAAGAAGTCGTGAAAAATGCCTCAGCGAGCAGGCGGCGCAATATCCTCTCCCGATGAGCTTCCTGAGCCGTGGCGCCGACAGCACGCTGATGGCCCTCGTCGAGGAGGCCGGAGGAAACATACAGCGCTCTGCAGAGCTGCTGCGCGATCTGCTGGGCGAGTTTCCCGAGCACGCCGCGCTCGCCCAGGACCTGAAGGCATGCGAGCTGGACGGCGACCGCATCACGCACGACATCATCCACCGGCTGGCGTCGCACGGGCGGGTGCGGGCTCCGTTCGATGCCGGCGACGGCTACGCGCTCGCGACGGCGCTCGACGACATCGTCGATCACTCCGAGCAGGTGGCCGCTCAGCTCGTGCTCTATGGGGTCGAGGCGCCGATGGAGCAGGCGGTTGAGTTCACACAGGTGCTCGTCGGCGCAGGCGAGCAGATCGCAAAGGCGCTGCGCTGCCTGGGCACCGGTACCGACCTCGGCCCGCACCTGGTCGAGATCCACCGCCTCGAGAACGAGGGTGACCGCCTGCAGCGCGACGGTGTCGCCTCCCTGTTCGTGGGGGGCATCGACCCGATGGTGGTGATCCGCTGGAAGGACATATTCGAGTCCCTCGAGGCGGCCGTGGACGCCTGCGAGAGGGTGGCCCATGTGCTCGAGGGGATCACTCTCAAGCAGCGCAGGCGATGGCCCGGCTGAGAGACTGAGAAACCGTCCGAAACTCCTCAGATCGCGCTACAGCACACCCTGAGGAAAATCCCGGAGTCCTCACACGCCTTTCAAGGCCACCCAGGGGCTAAGAGACTGAGAAACCGTCCGAAACTCCTCAGATCGCGCTACAGCACACACTGAGGAAAATCCCGGAGTTTCGGACGCTAGCTGACGCTACCCCAGCACCGTCGCTGGAGCGCTGGCCTGCAGCTGCGCGCCGCGCGGGTCGCCTATGAAGAACGCCTGAAACGGAACTGAGGAGCCCGCCGGCACTTCAGGGAGTACCGCCCGCCCGGCGGCGACGATCCTGCCCGCGCGCCGCGCGAGGACGAAGACCACGAGGCTGCGCTGGGCCACCTTCGAGCGGTTCTCGATCGTCCCCGCCGCGGCGATGGCGCTGCTGGCTTCTTCGGCCAGGTGCACGCCCCTGGCTTCGATCTTCGGCGGGATGGCAGCCGCCGCCGGGGCAACGCCTGCCTGTGCGCTCACATTGACTGGCTGGCCCGCAGCCGGCACCTGGTCGTCCACCCACGTTACTTCGCCGTGTGCTGACAGGGAAGACAGTGATGTGAACGCGGCTTCAAGGCCCGGGGCGTCATTGCGGAACAGGGTCTTCCCGCCCGCGTCCTTGACGGTGATCGCGAGCGGCACGTCGCGCAGGGTGTGCGGCGAGAGATTGCGCAGCGTGACGGCGACGGCGGCCCCTTCGGAGTCGTGCAGCACGGTGGTGCTCACCACCTTCACCTCGGTGCTCGTGTGGGTGATCGACAATCCGGTTTGTAAGAGGGTCGTGTGCTTGGCGGCCTTTTCCAGCTTCGAGCTCTTTTCCGCCGTGGTCTCACAACCGGTGAGTGCGAGCGCGAGCGCGAGCCCGATGGGCAGCACCGCTGCGCCGCACTTCACCCGAAGGCCCCGCTGACGTAGTCGCGTGTGCGCTGCTGGCGCGGGCGGTCGAACACCTCAGCGCTCGGCCCATACTCGACGAGCTCACCGAGGTGCATGAAGGCCACGTGGTCGGCCACGCGGAAAGCCTGCTGCAGGTTGTGCGTGACGATCACGATCGCCACGCTCTCGCGCAGGCCCACGATCAGCTCCTCGATTGTCGCGGTGGAGATCGGGTCAAGCGCGGAGCACGGCTCGTCCAGCAGCAGCACCTCCGGTCCGGCGGCCAGCGCGCGGGCGATGCACAGGCGCTGCTGCTGGCCGCCGGAGAGTTTCAGCGCCGAGCGGTCGAGATCGCCGGCCACCTCGTCGTAGAGGCCTGCCCTGCGCAGCGCGTCCGCCGCGGCGCGCTCGAGCTCTGCGCTGCGCCTGCGCCTGCGCCGGCCGCCAGTGGGCCGTTGCTCTGCCAGCGCGTAGGCGACGTTGTCAAAGATGCTCATCGGGAACGGGTTCGGCTGCTGGAAGACCATCGACACGCGCCGGCGCAGGTCGTTGACCTCGAGCTCGTGGATCTCCTGCCCGTCGAGCGTGATCTGTCCGCTGCGGCCCGCGCCGGCGGTGACCTCGGTGAGGCGGTTCAGCGAGCGCAAGAGCGTCGTCTTGCCCGAGCCCGAGGCGCCGATCAGCGCCAGCACCTCGCCCTGGCGCACGGGCAGGCTCACGTTTCGCACGACCCAGTTCTCGCCGTAGGCCAGCGACACCGAATCGATCAGCATCCGCTCGCGCACCTTCGCGCTGACGGGCGGCCTGGACGCCCGCGCCTTGGCGGCGATGGCGGGAGACATCGGCAGCTCGCCGTTGGAGCTCGCGCGCGGTGGGGCGACGTGCGGGTCGCGCCCGAGGGCGATCCGCCGCACCGGCGGTGGCATCAGCGGGTCCACGCGGACCTGCGCCACAGCCGGGAGATCAGGTGCGCGCGGGCGCCTCCGGGAACGGCAGCCCAATCGCTCCCACCCGTCAGGCGGGTGACGAGCGCGTTGAGTGCCAGCACGATCATCAGCAGCACGAACGCGGCGGCGTAGGCCTTCTGATGAGCGTTGCCCTCGCCGGCGGGTGAGTTGGTGTAGACGTAGCTGGTCAGCGTCGAGCCCGTGCCGCGCAGCGTGCTGAGGACCGGCGTACTGCCGACCGGTTCGTTTTTCAGCGTCACGCCCAGCAGGATCGTGATGATCGCGGTGTCGCCGATGATCCGGCCCATGCCGAGCACGACGCCGCTGGCGATGCTCGGGCGGATTGCCGGGAGCAGCACGCGCCGGATCGTCGTGGCGCGCGTCTTGCCGAGCGCATAGGAGGCCTCGCGCAGGCGGTCGGGGAGCTGGGCCAGCGCCTCGCGCGTGGAGGCCACGATCAGTGGCAGCGCGAGGATTGACATGAGCACCCCGGCGGCGAGGAACGACTCGCCGAGGGCTCCCTGGGCCGTGCCCTGGGAGAGAAAGGCCAGGAACCCTTGGGAGAAAATGAGCAGCCCGAAGATCGCGAGCACGATGCTCGGGACTCCGGCCATCATCTCGACCGCCGACTCGACTGAGCGCGCGAGCCACGAGGGGCGCCGGTACTCCGACAGCCAGGCGGCGATCGCCACTCCCAGGGGCCCCGCGATCGCGATTCCGATCGCGGTGACGATCAGCGTCCCCTCGATCGGGTCGCGAAAGCCGCCGCTCTGGTTCTGATGCAGGGACGGCGCCGGAGACTTCAAGAACAGGCTCGGGCGCAGGTAGGAGACGCCCTTTATGAACATGAACAGCACGATCAAAAGGGCGATCAGGCACAAGCCGATGCCGGTCGCCCAGCACAGCCAGTAGCCGATCCGGTCGGCCAGCGGCCAGGAGGCCGTGCTGTCACGTGGCGGGCGGACGATCGCCGGGTCAACGCCTGCCTGAGCGAGTCCAGCGGCGGTCGTCATGCGCGGATCCCGTAGCGCTTCAGGGGCTGCTTGGCGGCCCAGCCGGCGAAGGAGAGCATCGTCGCGGAGACGAGCAGCACCGCCCCCATCGCATAGATGGTGTGCACCAGCGGGCCGATCGTCAGCCCCTCGGATTCCTGGAAGATGCTCGCGGCCAGGGGGCGCACGGGCTCGAACAGGAAGGTGATCCCGTCGAGCGGGTTGGCGGCGAAGCCGCGGCTGCCGGAAACCATCGCGAGCATCACCGCCTCGCCGAGCGCGCGGGCCGTCGCGAGCACCGTCGCGGCGGCGATCGCGGGGCGCGCCGTGCGCAGCGAGACCCGCCAGATCGTGCGCCAGCGGTTGACCCCCAGGGCGGCCGAGCCCTCACGCCAGGAGGCCGGTACGGCGGCGAGCGCATTGGCGCTGATCGCCACCATGATCGGCAGGATCATGACCGTCAGGATCAGCGTGGCGGTCATCAGGTCGGCGCCGTTGAGCTGGACCACATAGATGACCGACTGCTTACGGGTATTTGAGATCAGGTGTGCGTTGAGCCACGGCGCGATCGCGAGGATCCCGATCAGCCCGTAGACGACTGAGGGCACGCCGGCCAGCAGCCTGACGACGGGCTCGAGCGTGCGCCGCACCGGCGCGGGGGCGAACTCGGTGAGGAAGATCGCGGCCAGGATCGAGACCACGAGCGCGATTGCAACGGCCAGGATTGTGGTCAGCAGCGTTCCCCAGATCAGCGGCCACGCCCGGAAGTACAGCAGCGAATGACCGGGAAGGGGTGTGTTTTCCCGCATCACCCGCAACTGCGTGTCGACATCGCCCCCGGCCCCGAACCAGTTCAGCCCGTTGTAGGAGAAGGACGGCCACGCCTTGATCATCACCGTGACGACCATCAGCACGATCAACAGCAGCACCAGCACCGCCAGCGCGCCGAGCGTTCGCTCGGCGCGCTGGTCGGTCCACACCACGCGGCGGCGCGCGGGCCGGCCGGCGAAACCCCCCGCCCGCGGCCGGTGGGGACTGCCGGAGGGCACTGTGCTACCGCTCAGTGGATAGCTATCCACTCGGAGTTGATGATCGCGCGAACGGTCTTGTTGCCGGGCTTGGTGACCCATTTGATGAACTTGGCCGCTTCACCTTTCGGAGCGTGCTTGGTCACCATCCAGAAGTTACGCACTCCGCCGTACTGTCCTGACTTGGCGTTGCGCAGGGTGCAGGGGACACCCTGGTAGCCGACGGCGTTGACGCCAGCAGTGAAGGCGAAGGACACAAAGCCGATCGCGTGTTCGTCGCCGCTCACCGCGTTCTGCTCCAGGCCGTTGGAGCTCTCGGCGCTGGCGCTGGGGGAGACCTTCAGCGTTTCGCCCAGGAAGATGTGCTGGAAGGCGTCCTGGGTACCGGAGGCGCCGTCACGGTCGAACAGGTCGATCGGGCCGGAGACTTTCGCACCGGGAACCTGGCTCCAGTCGCGGACAGCGCCGGTGAAGATGCCCGTGACCGTTTCCTGAGAGAGGTTTGACACCGGGTTCTTCGGGTTGGTGATTACGCAGATGCCGTCCTGGGCGATCTTCGTGAACACCAGTCCCTTCGGGTCGGTTTCCAGTGGGTTGCGTGAGGAGTCGCCGATGTCGAAACGGCCTGAGGCCACACCGCTGATGCCGACATCGGACTGGCCCCCGCCCACCTGGGGCGCCTGGATCTTAGGGAAGGCCTTGTGGTAGGCGGTTGCAAGTTTCTGGGAGAGGGGCAGCACGGAGGTCGAGCCGCCGATGATCAGGCGCCTGGCCACGGCGCTGGCCGGCACGGCGAGGATCAGCGCGAGGATCAGGGAAACGATGAGGGTGCGGTGCGCGCGCACGGTATTGCTCCTTTGCTTTAGGCGTTGGATAGCACTTCAGCGCGAAAACGCTTGGGGCGGAAACAACTGCAGGCGTGGTTCGATGCGGTATGCGCGATAAAGCGTCACCCGATGCGCAAGCGTGCCGGGCGCGGGTTTGCGGGATGTGTCGTTTTTGTGAACGCCCGAGCGTTTGCGTGAAGCGGTTTGTGTCATGTGACTTTCCTGTAAACATGGCCGGGGTTGCTGGGTTGTGTTGTTTTTGTGAACGGCATTGCTTTTCCAGTCCTCTCGTGTGAGGGTGGCGGCGGTTGGATGGACAGCCGCCCGTTGGGCTGCCCCGAACACCGCTGCCTGAGATGACAGACGACCCCAACTCCCCCCCCGAGCCTGCCTCCAGCAACGGCTTCACGCGCTCGGGCGCGCCCGCTGTGCGCTCAGGCCTGGCCCACCGCCGCAACCCGGTGCTGGCGAGGATCTCAGAGATTGCGGCGGGCACGCGCAGGCTCCTCTTGCGCGATTCGCTGTCGCTGTTTCTGCTGCTGGCGTCGATTGGCCTGGCGATCGCCTTCGCGACGCTGCTGGGCTCGATCAAGCCGAGCAGCTCGGGCAGGCCGGTGCCGATCTCAACAGTCCAGACGCTCGCCAAACGTCACGAGATCGCCTCCGCCGTGCTGCTCGACCACGACAGCCGCGTGCAGGTCACTACGAAGACCGCGGCTCCTGCGCTGTCACTGAGCGGCGGGGTGCCGGCGCTCACGCAGCAGGTCGTGCGCACGCACCCCAAAGGCTCCAAGAAGGTGGTGCTGAAGACCATCTTGGTTTCACCGCCTGGCGCGGGCAGCACGCAGAGCCTGTGGGCTGCCTATCCCTCCTCCGGTGCGCAGACCCAGGAACTCGCGCGCGAACTGACCGATGGCGGGGCGACGGTCACCGTCAACCAGCAATCGGGCAAGCCGGTGAAGGCGATCATCGTTCAGTTCCTGATCCCGATCCTTTTGCTCGTATGCCTGTTCTCTCTGTTCACCCGCCTCGGCGCTGGCGGCGACGCGGGTGGCATCGCGGCCTTCTCGCAGTTCACCGGGAAAGGCCGCAAGAAGGGCAAGGGAACGGCTGACAGAATCACCTTCGCTGACGTCGCGGGCGCCGGCGAAGCGCTCGCCGAGTTGCGCGAGATCCGCGACTACCTCGCCGATCCGTCGAAGTATCTCGCCGTCGGCGCTGCCGCCCCCAAGGGGGTGTTGCTCGTCGGCCCCCCCGGGACCGGGAAGACGCTGCTCGCCAAGGCCGTCGCCGGCGAAGCCGACGCCGCCTTCTTCTCCCTCTCGGGCTCGGACTTCGTGGAGTCGCTCGTGGGCGTTGGCGCAGCGCGCGTGCGCGACCTGTTCCGCAAGGCCCGCAAGGTCTCGCCGGCGATCATCTTCATCGACGAGCTCGACGCCGCGGGGCGCAAGCGCGGCGCGGGCATCGGGCAGGGCAACGACGAGCGCGAGCAGACGCTGAACCAGATCCTCGTCGAGATGGACGGCTTCGCTGGCGATGGCGGCCTCGTCGTGATGGGCGCGACGAACCGCCCGGACATCCTCGATCCGGCGCTGCTGCGGCCTGGGCGCTTTGACCGCCAGGTCGTGATCGATGTGCCAGATGTGCATGGGCGTCTGGAGATCCTGCGCCTGCACGGGGGCAAGCGGCCGCTGGCGCCGGACGCTTCGCTGGAGGAGGTCGCGCGACAGACGCCCGGCTTCTCGGGCGCGGAGCTCGCGAACGTGATCAACGAGGCGGCGCTGCTCAGCGTGCGCGACGGGCGCGAGCAGATCGACGCGGCGACGCTCGACGAGGCGATCGACAGGGTCGTCGCCGGACCGGCCAAGCGACACATCATGACCGAGGAGGAGCGCTGGCTGATCGCCATCCACGAGTCCTCTCATGCGGTCGTGACCGACGCGCTGGGACACACCGCCTCCACGCGCAAGCTGTCGATCGTCGCTCGCGGCCGGCAGCTAGGCACCGCCGCGCACATGCTCTCCGACCGCGACCAGATGATCATGTCAAAGCCCGATTTGCAGAGCCAGCTGATCGTGATCACAGCCGGGCTGGCGGGCGAGCGCATTGCCTTCGGCCACACCTCGACGAGCGTCAACGACGATCTGCACGCGGCCACGGCGCTGGCTCGCAGCATGGTCACCTCCTTCGGCATGTCCGAGGCGCTCGGCCTGGTGACGATCGGCGAGAAGGGCGGCGAGGTCTTCCTCGGAGCCTCCCTTCAGGACCTCGGCTCGGTGGGACCAGAGACGCTGAACCTGATCGACAACGAGGTCGAGCGCCTGGTCGGCGACGCCGAGGCACGTGCCGCGAACATCCTCGACCGCAACTGGAGCACCGTCGAGGAGACAGCCACGGCCCTGCTCGAGCACGAGACCCTCTCCGGTGTGGCCCTCGACGCCGTGCTGTCCACGGTGCGGGAGACGACGCTCGAGGAACTGCGCGACGTCCGCCGCGCCACTCCTCCGCGCTTCACGACACGCGATCCCAAGGACGGAAGGTGAGCAACCGCGAGGAGCCTGCTGGTCAGCGACGCTCGCGCCGGATGCCCTCCCCGGCGCTGATCATTGCGCTGATCGCGCTCGTGTTCTCGAGCACCGGGCTGGCTGACGCCGCCCGTCACGCGGTGCTCAGCGCCATCAACGGGCATCCGATCAGCACCAAGCCCCGCGCCGGTGGCATTCTGCTGCTGGGCAAGAATCGGAAATTCCCAGCTGCGGCGATACCCACGGTGAAGAACGCGAGCAGGGTTGGGGGAAAGACCGCTGAACAGCTGGCCGGCACCTGCCCGCCGGCGAGTGTCGATCTCGGCACCTGGTGCCTGGAGACCGCACCCTTCCCGCTCACCAACAAGCAGGCGGGCCAGAACAACTTCATCTTCGCCAGCAAAGCGTGCGAGGCCGAAGGCGGCTGGCTGCCCTCGGCCTCTGAGCTGCTCGGCGCCGCGAACCGCGTGAAGCTGGAGTCCACGATCCACGACTCTCCGCTGACTGCCACCGTCAACCTGGACCCGAGCCGCGGGCTCAAGGACGAACGCGAGATGAGCTCGACGCTGATCACCACTGAAGCGGGGTCGGCGGCCGCCGGGTTCGAGGGCGTCAGCGAAGGAGCGACGGGCAATCCCCGCCAGGGCCAGGCCAACCCGGTGCCCCTGCCCGCCAACCCGTTGCCTGAATCGCTGCAGTACGTGACCGTCTACAGCGACGGTACGAAGGGCGGCTTTGCCGGTGCCGAGCCGGTCGCCAACCCTGAGAACTTCCGCTGCGCCTTCAACAAGTCGCCCGGCGCACTGAACAAATCAGAATCTTAGGCAGTTCTGATTCACCTTTAATCCGACGAACTGCAATCCGCAGAAGGTGTCCGGATCTGCATAAGGCTGATTGCAGACTGGGCGAGACACCAGACGCTTGGTTGGATTGAGAGAAGCATCGCAAGGCGGGCGTAGGGTGAGCCCGATGATCGCAGAGCAATCAGAGCCAGATGCGCACGAGCAAGAGATTGCGCGGGTTGCGTACAGCATCGCGCGTGCGGCACTCGATGAGCAGCACGCTGCGGTTCGGGATCTGCGTGCGCGAACCGGAGCGTTGCTCACGGCTACATCTGTAGTCGTCTCGTTCCTTGGAGCCAGGGCTCTGACCACCAGCCATCTACGGGTCTTGGCATTTCTTGGACTCGGGGTGTTCGTGCTCTCCCTGGTGCTCTGTCTCTATGTACTACTACCCACGAAGAAGATCAAGTCCCTGGCTGCTGGTGGCGATCTGTTCGGCGCGACGCGTCGTCGGCACGATCCAGCCGCGGACGCCTATCTGCGACTCGCAGCCACATGCGACAGGATCTCAGTGACCAACGAGTCTCACATCGAGGTGCTGGGACGAACATTTACACTCGCGTCGGCGGCGATAGTCGTCGAGGTCGCATTGTGGGGACTACAGCTCGCGCTATCATGATTTTGATGTTCAAGAAAATCTTTAGGATGCTAGTTCCGCAACGCCCGAGCTTGCCCGAGCCCAGCCCCGACGTGATCACCTCGATGATCAAGCCCGAGCCGGGAGCGATCCTCGGCGGGCGCCGGAAAACCAGTTAATAGCAGCACATCGCGACCTAGCCCAAAATGGTGGGTGTGGTTCATGTCGCACGATTTGCCATCACGCTCGCTGGCGCATGCCTGATCGCATTCGCCACCGGCGTTGTGCTCGTCCGGCTTGGGGCTAACGCCGGCTGGTATTACGGGCTGGCAATCCTGCTCGCTGGGATCGTCGGGTTTCGCACGCTCGCACCAGACTCGGGCATATCGATCAACTTCCGCCGGCGATCCGCGACTCTCCGCTGAGAGAATCCTGACGCGCTTGCGCTCCTGCGCTACTCCTCGCCCACGAGCGCGAGCACGAAGCCGTCATAGCCCTTGTCGCCCACCGTCTGGATCGCGGTGGCACTGACGCGCGACTCGGCGGCGAGCAGCTCGTAGAAGCGGCGCACTCCTTTGATCGTCTCGTTGCCTCCTGAGGGGTCATCGGCGTCCGGATCGAGGATCGCCCCGTCGCGGACGACGTTGTCGCCGATGATCACCGTGCCAGGCCGGGACAGCTTCAGCGCCCAGGCGAAGTAGCCCGGGTAGTTCCCCTTGTCGGCGTCGATGAAGATCATGTCAAACGGGCCCGCACCCTCAGCCGCGAGCTCGGGCAGGGTCTCGAGTGCCGGCCCGACGCGCATCTCGACCACATCGCGCAAGCCGGCTCTTGCGATATTCGTCTGAGCGAGTGCTGCGTACTGCGGGTTGGCCTCGAGCGTGACGAGATGCCCGTCCGCTGGCAGCGCTCGCGCCAGCCAGATCGTGCTGTAGCCGCCGAGCGTGCCCAGCTCCAGGATCGTGCGCGCGCCTTGCACACGTGCGAGCAGCTCCAGCAGCTTGCCCTGGGCCGGTGTGACCGCAATCGCCGGCAGCCCGGCCGCGGAGCTGTCGCGCAGCGCCTGCTCCAGCGCGGGATCGGAACCGATGAGCTGCCCGCCGATATAGCTGTCGACCGCGCTCCAGATCTCGGCGCTCATAGCCGGTGCGCCTTTGCCCGCGACAGCAGCGTCGTGAACAGCTGCTGCTGAACGGCAGCCGGGAACGGCCGCAACAGCCCGGTGCTCAGCAGCGTGACCTCACAGGGCCCAACTGTGAAGCCGAGGAAGTCGAGGTAGATCGGGACGTTGACGCCGCGGAGCACGAAGGTCGCCGTCACGCGCCAGCCAAAGCTCCCGCTCGTGCCGGGCGCTGGCGGAGTGCCCGATTGGATGCTCACGGGGCCGAGCGTCGCCCCCTTGATCCGCTGTGCACTGAATGACTGTTCGAGGTAGCGCGAGAAGCACCCGCGGGCGCGGGCGCCGCGGATCGCCGAAAGGCCCTTGCCGGCCCGCGTGGTGCCCGGCTGCACGCTGACTTCCGAGCTGACGCTGAAATCGAGGACCGCGTGTTTGAGCTCGAAATCCTTCGAGCCTTCCTCCGCGATTGCCTTCGTGGGGCCGGCCGCTCCGGCGCAGCGCAGCATCTGGCGTTCCAGCGCCTTTTCGCGCGGCGAGTCGTGCTGGTGTTTTGCGCTTGGAGTGAAGCCCGGCACGTCGGCGGGCGTTAGGTTCACCGCGCGCGCGAAGGCGAGCGCCCGCTGCGCGGCAGGCACCTTGAAGGTGGGGGAGGTATGAGTGGCAACGTGCGTGCCCGAGCCGCAAGACGCAACCAGGCAGCAGCTGAGAGTGCAGATGAGCGGGATGATCGCGCGGTGCATGGCCGCGTGATTGTGGCAGAGCGCCTTCACGACATGAAAAGGGCCCCTCACCATGAGGGCTCCCATGCGTCCGTCAGAGTCGCCGTTGGGACCCGCAGGCGACGAGCTGATGCTCGTTGTGGCCGGAACGGACAGTCGTGTCGGGGCTCGGCTGCGTTGTCGTATTCGATACGAAGCGAGGCAGGTCGGACGTTGTGTAACGGACATACGTCGTAGTAGCCTCTGCATCATGGGAGCGCTTCAGGAACTGGCGGCCGATCTTGATGTGCAGGAGCGCACGCTGCGCCGGGCTGCGTCTCAGGGCACTCTGCGCGCCACTCGGATCGGACCGCGGCGGCTGCGGCTTGCTTCAGGTGAGCGCGAGTACCTTGCCTCCCACTGGGCGCTTATTTCCGGTCTTCGCCGTGCGCTGCGCAATCAGCATGGTGTTCGCCTTGCCGTGCTCTACGGCTCGCTGGCACGGGGCGACGAGGACGCTGGTTCCGACCTGGACCTGCTGATCTCGCTGGCCGGCGATCGTCCCTCAGCGGGGCTCGAGCTCGCCGTCCGCCTGCAACGTGTCGCCGGCCGTCCGGTTGATGTCGCCCGCCTGGAGCGGGTGGAGGCCGATGCGCCGCTTCTTCTGGATCGGATCCTCGACGAGGGCCGCGTCCTCGTCGACCGTGACGGGCAGTGGCGTCTGCTGTGCGAGCGTCACGGCGCGATTCGTGCTCGTGGCCGTCGGGACCATCGCCGTCAGATGGTTGGTGCGGCCTGTGCGATCGAAGAGCTGACCCGGTGAGCGACTCCTCGCCTTCGAGGATTGATCTTAACGCACTCAAGGCCGAGCAGGCTCGGTTGGCTCGCTTCTTTCAGAGCATCAACAAGCACCGTAAGGCCCTGGATCTGGCGATCAAGGAGGACTTCGGTGGCACCCTTGACCCGGTCGAGTGGAGAAGGGCTTTCGAGTCTGCGGAGCCTGAGGACGCGAACCGCACGATGGTCGTCACTGGCGATCACTCGGCTGTGCTGAACGCCTATGTCGAGATTCTCAGGGCGAGCGCGGGATCGCGCCTGATTGGTCTGCTCCCTCACCGTCGCCCACATGCCGAGCAGGTCTTCAAGGCTGTTGGCGCCGATCAGGGACTGACGGAGATCCAGGTGGCGCTGCTGAACGAGCTCTACATCCTCGAGGGCCGGTTGGAGCACGCCTCGCCGGACATCGATGCCGAGGAGGTTCGCGCTGCCGTCGAGCGCCTCCGCCAGGCACTTCCGGGGTTGATCGAGAGCGTTCGTAGCTGGCTTGGCGGCCACGGGTTCGAGCTTCGATAGGAGAGATGCTCCTTGCAACCAACGAGCGAGGCGCGGCGCATGACCGGCTGTCGCCGATGCCCTAGCGCTTGCTCGCGCGCACGGCCGTGCCGTAGGCGCAGATCTCGGTCCAGGTGGTGCCCAGCTCGGAGGTGTCGAAGCGGAACGCGATGATCGCGTTGGCGCCCTTTGCGGAGGCCTCCTCGATGAGCCGCTCCTGGGCGTGCATGCGCCCTTCGGCGAGCATCTTGGTCATGCCCTTCAGCTCGCCGCCGACGAGCGACTTCAGCGAGGCCCCGATCTGGGAGCCGAGGTTGCGCGAGCGGACGGTCAGGCCGAAGACCTCGCCGAACACCTCGTCGATGTCATAGCCAGGAAGGTCGTTCATGGTGGTGATGATCATCGTCGCCTGCCGATCTCGGTTGCCGGTTGCCGGATCTGATGCAGGTTATAGATGCCAACACCTTTTATCGCCCAAAACGTCTGAGAAAACCCCAAGATTTCTATCTTGGGGCTGCAACCAACGCAGCGTCCTCTCAGTGCTCGTGCACGGCGATGTTGCTCGAGGTGCCTTCCAGGAACGGGAAGTCGGCTTCGTATGGGCAGAGCACGCGGAAGCGGTAGGTGGCGGGGCCGGGGAACTTGAAGCGGTAGCTCGCGTGGTAGCGGCCCTTCGGGCCGGTGTGGATCGCTTTGAACTGGATCCATTCTCCGCCCGAGGAGGCCTCGAGCACGAGCTGCTTGCCGCCTGGCGGGATCGGGGCGCCTGCAAGCTTGCCACTGAAGAAGATCCTCTCGCCCACGCTCACGGCACGGGGGGAGATCTTCAGGGTGAGCCCGGCATGCACCCGCAATGTAAGGGTCGTCGTGGCGACCGCGACGGTGTCATTGACATGGCTGCGGTAGGCGAAGCGCAATACGCACGAGGAGATGCCCGCGGGAAGCGTGAGCGAGTACCCACCGGTGGGCCCCGTGCGGAGTACCACAGCACTGAGACGCGCCCTGGCGCCCTCATAGCCAGGCGTCTCGTACACATCCAGTGAAGCACCCGAGACCGGCTGGCCGGCGGACGTGGTGAGGGTCCCCGAGATCCGGTTGCGCACCCCGTAGCGACTCGTCAGGGCCACCTTGCGAGTTCGTGTCCAATGCGCGGTGAGCTTGGCCTGATCAGAAGCATTCGTGCCATTGGGCGCCCCGCGCAGCGCGAGCGGGCTGCCTGGGCCGACCGGCCCCGGTGCGCCTGGCCCGTTCTGCACGGTCACGGGCGCTGGCGAGCTTGAAGCCGTGACGTTTCCCGCTGGGTCATAGGCCTTCACTGTTATGTAGTAGGCCCCATTGGGCAGACCGGCGGTGTTCACCGGGTACTGGTAGCTGGACAGGTTCTGACAGGGCATTGCCTCCCAGAACTGGCAGTTGGAGGTCTGCGTGAAGTCCTGCGTAAATGCCGGCGTCGAGCTGTTGCCGGCGTAGAGCGCGAGCTTCGCGATTCCGCCAGCGCCGGTCGCGCTGAGCGCGAGCGGCACGGTGCCGCTCTGGGCCCCGCCACTCAAGAGCCCCGTGCTGGCAAGGCTCAGTGTCGGGGGCGTATCGTCTCTGACCGACACGATCGCGCCGTAGATCTTCAGCACCGTGTCGGGACCTGATGGGCTCTGTGGATCGTGACCGCCGGTCGTGCAGCCGCTTGCAAAGCCGCAGCCGATCACATAGGCATAGGTGTGGGGCAGCGAAGCCGCCAGGTTGATCGAGATGTAGTTGCCGGGCACGATCCCGTGGCCGGTCTCCTCGCCTGATCCGGCCGCTCCGTGCGGGACATTGGCCGAGCCGTCGAACTCGTCGCCGGCCGAGGGGAGGACACCGTCAGCCTCGTTCTGGGCAAAGTTGCGCTGCGAGGTGCCACCTTCGCCGAGGCCGAAGTCATAGAGCGAGCGCCACAGCTGGACACGTTCGATACGCAACCCGCTGGGAGCTTCGAAGAACACCTCGCCATAGTCACCCGCGGGGGCGGTGTAGCCGCTGTGCGCGATCACGCCGAAGCCGTTGTCGCTCCCGCCGCACTGGTCGAAGGGCAGATAGAAGGCGCTGGCGTTGTTGTTGGCCAGCGACCAAGAGACAGCGGAGTCCCCGGGATTCAGGTAGGTGCCCTGGCCCGCGTAGCAGGCGTACACGTCATAGCTATTCGCCATCGCCGTGGGAGGGCGAGCGCCGAACGCAAGTAGCGTCACCACGCCGAGCGCCGCAACGGCGGGGACCGGGAAGCCGCGCATCAACACCTCACTCAGAAACCTTCATCCGCTTTTGCTTCTTATACCGACGATCCCCGCTTCACGTGACAGTCCGGGCTGCTCGGGGCTGTGAAGCCCCTTCAGCAGCCGCGAGCTGGTGACAGGGCTAGGCGCCGGCGAGGACGGGCGCGGGTATGTAGTCCAGAGTGACGCCGAGCGGGGCGCCGAGCGTCTGGAGCGTGGCGGCGGTGGGGTTGATCTGGCCTCGCTCGATGCGGCTGATGTCGGCTTGGGCGATACCCGATGCTACGGCGAGCTGCTGCTGGGTGAGACCTGCTGCCAGACGCTGCTGCTGAAGACGTGCGCCTATCTTGAAGCGAGCTCGCGCTGCTTCGAGCTCGCGACGCTCCTCGCCGGTGCTGTTGTCTTCGACCTCACGAACGAAGTCGTCAAATTTCGTCGTCATGTGGGTCTCCTTGCGGCGAGTCACTCATAGGTTATAACCCATATCAGCGGTTTCGTCAATCCTGTGCGTGTGAAGTGTCATCTGCGTCGTCGCCCTGCGGCTCGACGGCGACTCTGCTGCAGCTTGAACGAGCGAAGTCGCTGACGTGCAATCTCGATCTCGCGGTCCTGCCGGTGCCGGAGTGCAGAGCTGGCCCTCAGAATCGCCGCTGGAGAGCACTGCAGGATGTCATGCCTCCTAATACGCTGTATCGATGTTGACCAGCGCGGGCGAACTCGTCAAGGTCTCGAGCGGTGGTCCAGAGCTCGACGGGATCGTGTTTGACACTCCGAGCAGATCTAAGGTCGTGGTGGCCGTGGTGGATCCCGCCCGGGGCCCGGTGTTCCGAACGGTGCATCCAAAGACTTTGACCGAACGGACCGGCGAGGCTCCCGAGGACCGGGCGCTGCATCTGCTCATCCGCCGGACACCACAACCTGCTCGCAGCGCGGCCACCGGCGGGAATGCCTCAGGGCGGGGAGACCCCGGTCATACGCGTACGGCGATGCACCGTACGACTGGCAAGTAGCGAGGCGGTGTCAGCTGTGAGCTGGCTCTGCCAGCAGCGTGCGCGTGCTGCCGTCCGCCGCTACCAGCACGACCGCGCTCCCGTCATCGACGGCACGACGAATCGCCTTGCCGACGTAGGGCGCATCAGCGTCGATGAAAGTGGCCCCTTCGGGGTAGGGCGAACGTCCTTCGATGTCCAACTCGATCGCTTCGCTCATCACCCGCCCGGCGGGGGAATCGCCGTTTTTGTTGGTGGCGCTCATGCTCTGTGCCATCCGTCGATCATCTCCTCGTAGCCGCTCTCATCCCTCCGGAGCCCGTCACCGGCGCGCGCATTCCTGCTCCAAGAGTACCGCGATAGAAGACCTCAGCCGCTTGCTTGCCGCCGTCGCGGGTATACCGGTGCAGCTCGTTCTCGCCGTGAGCGCCGTCGTACACACGCACCGTCTCCATGCGACCGCCGACTTCGACAACAAGCACCACCGAATAGTCAACGACGTTGTGCCCGCGCCGCTCGGTCTTGTATTCGACGTGCATGAGGACCGTGTCGTCGAGCGTGCTTTTGTAGGCGCCGCTCATGCTGGCGCCGCGCCGTCGTTCGTGGTTCGAGCATCCATACGCCCAACCTACCCCGAGCTTGCGATGCTTCTCTCAGCCCCTTCACAGCGTTCACCGCAAGGCCGACAATGACAGTGAGCGAGCCTATCCAGCCTCCGCGCCGGAGTTGACCTCGGTTGCTCCCGCGTCGAGTGCGGTGTCTGCGGTGGCGTACACGGGCTGGCGGTTGAGACGCTTGCGGCGGACATCCTCGGCGATGAGCGTGCCTACCTCGCGCAACAGTTTCCGCCGTTCACACCCCGGCCGCGCGAGCAGCCGGCCGGTGGCGCCCACCAGGCGCGGCGGTGTGATGACTTGCGAGGGCCGCGAACGATGGGCGAACAGGCTCGTGAGGATGTCGATCTTGCCCTGTCTGAGCAGTCGCCTCTGCATCTCGGGCAGCACGGTGGGCATCGGGCCCGCCTTGCCCATATCGGTCGCAAACCAGTAGTGCCCGGCGGCGTCGTGATCTCGCCAGCGGCCCCAAGCCTGCAGCGCGCTGTCAATGTCGCCTGCGGAGCCATCGAGGGCGCCGGCGATCACGGGCGCGAGCGCATCGACCTGCCGGAACGCGTCCTGAATCCCCTGGCCCGGTGTCGGCTCCTTGAAATGGCCCGCGTCGCCGGCCAGCACCCAGCCAGGACCGGACGCCTCCCGGAAGAATCCCTCCCAGCGCAGCATCCCGAAGAACTTTCCGGCGCGCCGCGCGCCCGACAGTATCTGGGCCACCGGCAGGCAGCTGCATGCGTACTCCATGAAGCTGCCCTCCAAGTCCTGCCGGAACCGAGGGAGCTCACGTAGATCTGGCAGCACAATGACCTGATACAGCCCGCTGTCGGCAGGCATCGCGACCACGAGCCGGTCGCCCCATTGATGGAAGATGATCGCTGGGTCGGAGCCCGGCTCGGCCCCCTCGAAGAACGACCAGTACGCGAACCGCTCGTTCGGCGTGAGGTTGTACTTGCGAGCCCCGGCGAGGCTCGCGATCGTGGAGTTGCGACCGTCGGCGCCGATGACCAGCCGCGCCTTCAGCATGGTCTCTGAGCCGTTCTGGGTGACCCGCACGCCGGTCACCCGGCCTTGATCCTCCACCAAGCCTGTCACCTTAGTTGCCATCCGCAGATCGGCCCCCGCCTCCGTGGCGGCCTGCGCCAGGATCGGATCGAGCAGCGTGCGGCGCACCGACGCCACGCCGCCGACGTCACCCGGCTGCTGGGGAAACGGGGTGGAGTACTCCAGGTCCTCCTGACGCGTGTCAAAGCGGCTGAGGAGCGGCGCGCCGGTTGCGCGGATCTTCTCCATGACCCCGAGGCGGTCGAGGAACGCCAGCGCCTGCGCGTGGATGAAGTGTGTGGAGAGGGTGTCGCGGGGGAAGGTGGCCTGCTCCACCACGGCGACGCGCAGTCCGCGACGGGCGAGCAACGCGGCCAGCGGCGATCCGGCACAGCGCGCGCCGACGATCACACAGTCATAGGTTCCATTGGCCGCCATCAGTCCCCGGTGGATGGGTCGATGACGGCTGAGATCTTGGAGATGCGGTTCGCGGGGAAGCCGCCGCAGCGGGCGTGCTCGAGCAGGATGTCCTCGTCGGGCGCGGCGTAGACGCAGTAGAGCTTGTCCTCGGTGACATAGCTCGTGAGCCAGCGGATCTCGGGGCCGAGCTCGCCGATCACCTTGTTGGATGTCGCTGACATTCCCCGCAGCTCCTCGGGGCTGAGGTTTCCGGCTCCCGGAACCTCGCGCTCGATGACGTACTTGGGCATCGTCTCCTCCTGTCGTTGATCTGCGCTAACATACTGCCGGTACGCATCATGCATACTCAGAGTACGGATGTCAAGAGCAAGAAGGCGAAGCAGGGCGCGGCGACCCGCCAAGCGCTGTTGGATGCCGCACGCACGCTGTTCGGCGAGCACGGCTACACCGCGACCTCGATCGACGATGTCGCGCAGGCCGCGGACGTCACGAAGGGAGCCTTCTATCACCACTACGACGGCAAGCAGGAGCTGTTCGCCGCCGTCTATGAACAGGTCAAGCGTGAGGTCTCCGAACTTGCGGCGACGGCTTTCCTGGAGCCCGACCCATGGAAGGACCTGTGCGCCGGGTGCCACGCGATGCTCGACGCCCACCTCGACCCGGCCGTGCAGCGCATCGTGCTCCAGGACGCGCAAGCGGTGCTCGATGCAGACACGATCCGCGGCATCGAAAACCGCTACGGCGCGGTCGTGCTGCGCGGCGCGCTGCGCCGGTCGATCCGTGCTGGCGCGATCCGGCGACTCCCCTTGAAGATCCTCGCACTGATGCTGACCGGAGCAATACTCGAAGGATGCATGGCCATCGCTGACGCTGAGGATCCCGCCCAAGCGCGGGAAGAGGCCGGTGAGGTCCTCGCCGCCTTGCTGGAAGGACTACGCCCACACACCCACATCATCTAGGTTGGATCTATGAAGGTAGAGAGGCTGATCGCCGGGTGGTTCACAGCACCGGCCGGGATCTTCCGCAAGGGCGATGAGATGGACCGCACGGTTCGCTATCCCGTGCCCGCGTACCTGATCGAGACTGGCAGCGAGCGGATCCTGATCGACACGGGGCTGAACCCAGCGGCGATCGCGAACCCGGCCTCCTACTACGACAGGCCGGACGTGTTTGCGGTGATCGGGCTCGAGCAGGATCAGAGCGTCGCGGAGCAGATCGACGTGAGCACGCTGAGCAAAGTGGTGCTCACGCACCTGCACTGGGATCACGTGGGCGGATTGCACACGATCCCTGAGGCGGTGGCGCTGGTTGTGCAGCGCCGGGAATGGGAGGGGCGCCACGACGGCGAGGTGATCAAGCGCAACGCGTTTCTGCCGCGTGACTATGCCGGCGATGGCCGTGAGGTGATCCTGGTCGACGGTGACCACGATCTGCTCGGCGACGGGCGCATCGAGCTGTTGCTCACCCCCGGGCACACGCCAGGCCACCAGTCTGTCCGCATCGGCAACCTCGTACTCGGTATCGATGTCGCCCACTTCGCATCGGGTCTGGAGGACCACCGCTTCCCGGTGTTCGCCGACGATCACGAGCAGCAAGGGCGCTCCGCCGAACGCCTGTGCGCTATGCGCGACGCCGGCCTCACCGTCATCCCCGGCCATGACCCTGACATCCTGCAGCCGGGGGTTGTCAGCTAGATATCTATCCGAAAACTCCTCAGATCGAGCCCCAACGCCAGGTGAGGCGAATCTCGGAGTTTTCGGAAAAGTTCTTAACTGGCAAGGGCGGGCGGGGCGTCTTGTAACCAGCTCGTGATCATTTGGTGAAGCCTCGGGCCTGACCGCCCAATAGTGGTTCGGGGGCGTCTATCTTGGCCCTCTCGATGAGCGTCGCACCCGGGCCGACTCAGCTGTTCAAGGCGCGCCGCTGGCGCGCGCCCGTGCTGGCGCTCGCCCTCACCGCGACCGTCCTCGCCGCCCAGGCCGGTCAGGCGCGGGCGGTGATCCTGCCCGCCGTGACGATCGACGGTCCCAGCGAGGACATCATCGGCTTCGGCGGTGTCGCGATGGCCGAAGACGGCACCGGGGGGCTCGTGTACCTAAAGCGCGTCGCGGGCGTCGCCCACGTGTTTGTCGCGCGCTACTCCGAAGGGCACTGGCAGGCGCCCCTCCAGGTGGACCGTTGCAGGATGGTCGCGTCAGCGGCAGAACAGGAAGAAGAACGGAAGCGAGAAGAAAAAAGGGAACCCTGCAAGGAACCCTTCGCCGCCTCCTCGCCGCGCATCGGCGCGGCGGACGGCGGCGAGCTGGTGGTCGTATGGGCGACGCCGTTTGCCACCGAAAAAGAACGGCCCGTCGAGGAGCTGCTCGGTTCGGTGCTGGGCCCCGGGTCTTCCTCGTTCGGCCAGGCGATGATCGCCGACCCCAACATAGGGGCCGGGACCGGCTTGAGCCCAGATCTCGCGATGAGCTCCACAGGCCAAGCCGACGTCGTCTACAGGGTGGTGCAGAACGCCGCGGGGCAGGCGTCCAGCATTCCGCTGCTGCGGCCCGGCGACGTGGTCGAGGACGTCCGCGTCGCGCACTTCGACGGCGCTCGCTGGTCGCCGCTGGGCGCGATCAACCGTGACCGGGGTGTCTCGATGCGCCCGCCCACGGAAGCCAACGCGCCGGCGCTCGCGATCGGCCCGACGGGCAATGGGGTGGTCGTCTGGCAGGAGCCCAACATCGAAGGTGTCGCGCGCATCTGGGCCAGGCGGCTGTTCGGATCGACGCTCGACTTCGTGCTGCCGGTGAGCGCGGAAAGCCTTTCAGGGACGCCGATCGGTCAGGATGCCGACGCCCCGAGCGTGGCCATCTCGCGCTTGGGCCAGGCCGAGGTCGCATACCGGCAGGCCACTGGGCCCGGCTCGCCGCTGCCCGGGCCGCGCATCTTCCTGAACACTCTGCCCGACGGGGAATCGCTCAACGGCTCACAGTTCGCGGGCGCTGCGATCGTCGACTCCGCCGTGCCCGGCGGGGCAGGCGCGAGTATCGGGCCGCCGAGCATCGACATCGACGAACAGCAGGACCTGCGCCTGCTGTATGACGCAAACGGCACACCGCGCGTGATCGAGGGCAACGACCGCGGCCTGTCGGGCACCCTCTCCCTCGGCCCGCCCTTCTCAGGGCCTGGGCCAACTGCTGCGAGCGTGATGAATCCGGCCGGCGGAGGCGTCTCGGCGTGGCCGAGCGCCGACGCGCACGGAAGCGCCGCCGTGGCCGTGCGCGAGGACTTCCCCAGCGGGGCCGTGCAGACGGCCCTGGTGAGCGGTGGCGCCGGCGGGGAAGTTGGCGAACTGGCGGTGGGGCGCTCGGGACTGGGCGACGGCCTGATCGCCTTTCGCCAGGGGCAGCTCGGCAATGCGGCGATCGTCGCCACGCGAGCCACCGCGCCGCCGGCCCGCCTCGTGCTGAGCGTGCCCAACGTCTGGGTCAAACCGTCCGCGGCGCGCGTCTCCTGGCAGCCGGCGCCCAGCGCCGACGGGCCGCTGAGCTACCGCGTCGTGCTGGACGGCCGCCCGCTGGCCACGCCCGCCGGCGCTTTCCAGCTGCGCCTCGATTCCCCTGGGCTGAGCTCAGGCCGTCATCGCGTCCAGGTGCTGGCCACCGATATCGACGGCCAGGCCACGCTGGTGGCACCGTCCACCCTGCGCGTGGACGGAACCCCGCCCACGGTCAAGGTCACGCGCGCACAGGGCGGCCATGCGGTCAGCGTGCGTATACGCGACGCCTATTCGGGCCTGAGCACGCATGCGCTCAGCGTCAGCTTCGGTGACGGCCATAGCGCTCGCGGCCGGGCTAGCTACGTGCACCGCTACGCCCATGGCGGCGTCTATCAGGTCGTGGTCAGAGTGCGCGACAAGATCGGCAACGCCGGCGTCGTGCGCCGGCTGGTGAGCGTGGGATGAGAGGACTGCTCACATTGCTTTGCGCCGCGGCGCTGGCGCTGCTGGCCGGGGCGGCCACGGCTGGGGCGGACGTGTTCGGGCCGGTCTCGCTCGTCTCGGAGAGCCTTACCCAACAGGCCGTCTACGCCCACGACACGGCGATCTCCGGGGATGGGCATTTCGTGGCCTTCGACGGTTTCTTCGGCGCTGAGACCGGCGTGTTCAGGCGCGATCTCCTCAACGGCGCGGTCGAAGTAGTGGCTGGCGGTGAAGAGGGCACGCCCGCGGGCAGCGCCGAACTTCCATCGATCAGCGAAAACGGGCGGTACGTGAGCTTCACAACGACAGCGGCGCTCACCCCAGAAGACACAAACGAAGCACCCGATGTGTACGTGCGCGACATGGAACCGCAGCCTGGAGAACCTCAGTACACGCTGGCCTCCGCGGCCAGCGGGTCGGCGAAGGGCCTGACATACGAACCGCTGGATGTGCACTACGGATCGATCGCCGCCGGGCGCTCGGCGCTGAGCGCGGATGGCAAGAAGGTCGTGTTCGTCACGACCGCGATATCCAACCTCGCCAACCCAGCCGAAACCAATACACCGGCGCTGCAGGTGGCGGTCCGTGACCTGCAAACGCGCGAAACACAGCTCGTCAGCAGCGAATACGACCAGGAAACGGGGCAGGAGGTTCCGGGTAAGCCGGTGGCAGCCGAAGGCTTCGGGGCGGTCTACATCCCGGGCTCGGGCCCCCCTCCGTTTCCCTTCTCACCGCGGGCGAACAAGATGACGCCCGCGGTGGGGGCCTCGATCAGCGCCGACGGCACGGCGGTCACCTGGATGGGTCAGGACATCTCCAAGCAGGCAAAGATGCTCTCCGGGGAAACCGTGCCGCCCCTGTACACCGAGCCGCTGTGGCGGCGCATCAGCGATGGGCCGGCCGCGCCCACGCGGCGGGTCACGGGGGGCTCGGACCCAGCCAGTCCGGCCTGCATTGCAAGCGGCGAGGCCGTGCTGAGCGAACCGGCGTCGCTGAGCGATCCGTGCCAGGGCCCGTTTGCGACACCGCCCGAACCGAAACCGGGAATCTTCTCGGGCGGGACCGGCGATGTCGTGCCGCGGCTCAGCGGGGATGGCTTTACGGTGGCGTTCATCGCGAATGCCGGGTTGCTGGCGCGAGGGAGCGCCTTCGGGATCGGGTCGGGCGAAGCGCCGAGCGATCTGTATGCCGCCGACATGCACGAAGGACTCACCCGTGTGCAGGCGCTGCGCGCGCTGACCGAGTTCGCCAGCGGCAAAGCGAATCAACTCGGCGAAAACGCACCGATCGCCGACCTCGGCGTCTCACCCGACGGCGCCCAGATCGCATTCACGACCCAGCGCACTCAGTTCCCGCTCGGCTCGCCCGCGTATGTCAGCGCCCCCGCGGCGGTGCCCGGCATGCTCGAACTGTTCGACGTCAACCTCGCCGACGACACGCTGACGCGTGTCAGCCATGGCTTCGAAGGCGGTGCGAGCGAAGCACCTCACCGCGAAGTGGGCGCGGAAAGGGATCCCTACGGAGCGGAAGCCGGGGCGCTCTCGCCGTCCTTCTCGCAGGCTGGCACGAAGGTGGCGTTCTCCTCCACCGCCGCCAATCTCGCTTACGGAGACGGCAACACACCCCAGAACGGCGAAAGCAGCCTCGAGTTCGATGGCAGCGACGCCTTCGTCACAGAACGGGTGCTCTTCTCAGGAGAACCCACGCCGCAGGAAGTGTCGGGCGCGCCGGCGAGCCCGGCGCTCGTGCCCGCATGGGAGCTGGGCGTCACGGCGCGATCGCTCCCCAATGGGAGTGTGCAGCTATATGTACAGGCGCCCGGCGCCGGGAAGCTGAGCGCCCGCGCGCAGGGAGCTGTGCCGATCCGGTACAGGCTCTCGTCGCACACCGCCCGGCGCGTGGCGAGGGGCAGACATCTCCTGACGACGACGGTCGCCATCCGCGCCGTCGCCGCGGCCACGAAGGCGGCGAGCGAGAGCGCCGGAGGCCCCGAGACCCTGGCCCTGAAGCTAGCCCCGGCCTACAGCGCGCTCGCCTCCGCCCGCGGCGGGCTCTCGGCGACCGTCAAGGTCACCTTCACATCTCCCGGCCACGCCGCGCTGCGCCAGGAAATCGAAGTCACCTTCCTGCGCACGGCGCAATCGCACGCTCTGAAACATCGCGCCACCAAAGGCGCCAAAGGCAAGCGCAGGCGATGAGCAGCACACGGAGGACAGCCATCCTCGCTCTGTTGCTCACCGCCGCGGTGGCGCTGCTGTCCGGCAGCGGCTCGTTCACCGCGGGCGCGGGCGCCCAGGGGCTCGCAGACGACGGGGGCGCCGAATGGCGTCTGGAAGCGGTCAAACCGCCACAGCTGCCCGGAGAATCCCAGAAAGAACACGAAGGGCGGACCCCTGTCGGCCTCGGAAAAGTCGGCGACATCCAGTTCTGGGCGCCGAACAGGGGCCTGTTGATCACGGCCGGCAACGGCAGCACGATCCCCCCGGGCCTGTGGGCGTACAACGGCCAGGGCTGGCACGAGCTCTCGATCGTCTGCGGCGCGACGGACGGGCGGATCGCATGGGCTGGCCCTGACGAGTTCTGGACGGTCTCCGACGGGCGCCCCGGACAGGCGATCGACGCCGAGGGGCGCCCGCCGCCACTGGAAGACGACACCCTCTGTCATTTCTCCGGTGGCAAGGTCGTGACTTCCTATGCCTCTCTGGCCTTCCAGGCGAGCTCGTATCAGCCCATGCACGCGGCAGGCTGCATCGGCTCCTCAGACTGCTGGTTCGCCGGCGATCCGCTGCCCCCACCGCTGACCGGCGCCTTCCAGCTGCACTGGAACGGCAGCTCGGTGACGGCAGAACCCAACCCCCAAGGGCACGCCGTGGAGGACATGCGCCCGTTCGAAGGCGGCCTGTACGAGAGCCTGCGCATCTCGCCCGAAGACCTCCTGACCACGAAAGAACTGGAACCCGCGGTCCTGCACCTGATCAATCCTGAAGGCACGCAGCCCCCGTTCGTTACGGTCCCGCCTGAAGTGCCCCTATACGGGCCCGAAGAGTTTGCCAGCGCTCTGGGCTTCCTGCATCTCTCCGCCGATGAAGAAGCCCTGTGGGGAGCGGCCAACCCCGTGCGCGAAGAAGAACTGCCCGCGGGCTCCGAACACGGCCAGGTCACGGTCGTGCGCTACGCCGCCGGCAGCTGGAGCCAGGCGCTCGGCACCAACACTGATCCTGAAGGGAAAAACCCCTTCACCAAATTCATACCGGCAGTGGAACCGACCCAGGAAGAACGAGAAAAGGCCGAACAGAACGATGTCGTGAGCTCGATCGCCGCGGAGCCCGGGGGTGAAAACGCGTGGATGACACTGGACACACAGGCCGGCTCAGAACAGCCCAGCCCCAGCGCGCCAGCGAGGATCGCGCGTATCTCCGCCGCCGGGACGGTGTCCGCAGAAGACCGCCTGCAGCTGCCCTCCGCTGGGGAAACCGCGGAAGGAATTGGACCCAAGGGTGCGGCGAGCAAGATCACCTGTCCCGCGCCGCACGACTGCTGGATGGTGAGCACGCAGGGGTGGCTGTTTCACCTCGCGCCCGCGGGCGAACGGACCCTGCCCGAAAACGGCGATGAAGCATTCACGGGCCTGATCACCGTCCGCCCGAAAGATGAAGGACTGCCACAGGAACTCCCCGACGCTCCCCCGCCTGATGATTCGGGCCTGCCCGGAGAACGGCCCGGAGGGACCGGCTCGCTGCTGGAAACCGCGGGCCCGGCGCCCGAACCGGGGGTCACCGCGCCGCTGCTCTCCCATCTGCACAGCCGCGTTGTGCACGGCAACACGCTCGAACTGAGCTTCCATCTCGCGGTGAAGGCCCGCATCCGTCTGATCGCCAAGCGGCGCAAGAGCGTCGTGGCCTCGACGCCGATGCGCACCCTCGCGGCTGGGAATCGCAAGCTGCTGCTGCGCCTGGACCGCCGGCGCTGGCCGACCAAGCTCGACCTGCAGACCCATGCACTGGCCAAGCTGCCCATCGTCTCAACCCGCGGCGCGGGCAACACGACGGTGGAAACCGGCCTGCGGGTGCTGCCTCACACGCCCTCGTTCGCGCAAGCTGGATTGCCGCATTGAGGCCCTCGCGCCTAACCATGAGCCGCGAGGGACGGCGGGCGGTGTGCGCGGGCGTGCTCGCCTGCGCCGCGCTGGCGCTCGCGCTCATGGGCGGGCTGGGGCGAGGGAGCGCTCCCGCTCGCGCCGCCGGGCAGGCGGGAAATCCCACGCCTCAAACCGATGACTCGGTGCCGGCGCGCAGGGTGACGATGATCGGCGCCTCACCGTCGGAGGCGCCCGGGGAGACGTGGGGTGTCGGCGAAATCAAAGAAAACGGTCCCGCTGTGCTCGTGCGCTACACCAGCGCAACCGGATGGTCGCTGGGGCCGGGTCTTCCGGCCGGCTTCAAGCCCGACGCGCCGGCGGGGGGAAGCGCCAGCCCGCTCGCGGGGCAGCTGACGGCGAATGGCAGCGGCGTGCTGGCCGGCACGATCCCCGGCGAAGGGACCGCCGTATCTCAGGTCGTGCTCGTGCGCAATCCCGGCGGCTCCTTTGAACAGACGCCCCCGTTGCCGACGGCAGATCTCTCGAGCGAAGAAAGCCTGTTCGCCCCAGCGCGCGCACCGCTGATCGCGCCGCTCGACGAAACCCCCACGCGGGGCGGCGCACTGGTCGCGCCGGTCAAGAAATCGGGCGTGGAGAACGGTGTCCTTCACTGGGACGGGACGAGCTGGACGCGCGAGCCGATCGTCATACCGGCGGCGAGCAGCACAGACTTTCGCGTGCTGGCGATCGGCGCGAGCTCGCCGTCAAACGCCTGGCTCTTGGCGCAGCTCTCATCAACCTACCCTCCCGGCGCCGTGGCCCTCTTTCGCCGCGTGAGCGAAGGGGGAGGGGCAGGCGCGAAATGGAGCTGGAAGCCGGTCACGGCCACGGGCGGCAAAGAAGAAGCCGAACCGCTGACCGTGCCGCTGCAGGGAACGAGCGAACGCAAGCCGTTCACGGTTTCAGGGACGGGAGAGCCCCCGGCGGTGCAAACCCAGATCCTCACGGTCACAGGCGAAGGGGTGTGGATCGACGGGGTACGCACTGACGTGCAGGCGTCGACGACGATGTTCTTCAAACCGGGCGCCAACGACAGCGGGCAGGTGAGCGGGTCCTGGTGTCAGCTCCCGGAAGGCACCGCCGCCGGCACGCCGGCTTGCGAACACGAACTGCCCGAAGCCCTGCCCAGCGGCCCATCACGCAGCATCGCCTGGGCCAATGGGACCCCGCCCGGCGAACGCGTCATCACCGGGCTGCGCGGCGGGGTCAGCCTGCGCCTGGAAGGCGATGAATTCAAACGCGTACTCGCGCTCGGCGGCGCACCAGCACCCGGCGACACCGGTGGCACCTACGGGGCGGCATTCTCCAACTCGCGTGAGGGGTGGCTGGGGCAGGCGGGGCTGCCAGTTCATCTGACGACCGAACCCGTGCGCAGCCGCCTTGCACCGTGGCCGGTGTCATTTCGCCACACCCTGGTGGCGATCGCGCCGGAGCCCGGGGCACCGGTGGGGTCGCTCTCGAGCGTCGCGCTCGCGGTTGGCGACCAGGGCGAGGTCGCGCGCTATCAGCCGGGCAAGGGCTGGCTGCCGGAAAGCCTGTTCGGGGCCGGTGGCCGCCTCGCCTCGCCGCAGCTGCGCGCGGTGGCGTGGCCCACGCCGGCGCGCGCCTATGCCGTTGGTGTCCTCGACAGGGAAAGCGATCCCCAGATGTGGCTATGGCGGGGCGAGACGGGGCTGTGGGAACCGGACCCCGCGGCGCCGCTGAACTTTCGGGGCAACCTGCTCGGCATCGCATTCGATCCCAGCAACCCCACCCGTGGCTACGCGGTGGGCCAGAATGGGGTGCTGCTGCGCTTCGGCAAGAGCTGGGTCCAGGACGCCTATCCGGCTGAAGCGCCGTGCACCCCGCCGGCGAAAGCGAACTCCGAAGAAGTCCAGAAGTGCTCATCGTGGGGCGACGCGAGCTTCACGTCGGTCGCCTTCGCCGGCTCGGAGGCGATCGTCGCCTATCGGGTCCTGCCCAACCACTCGAGAAACGCCTACGACGGCGGCCTGATCGTCAACGAAGGCTCGGGCTGGCACATCGACCAGGGCGCGGCCGGCGCGATGGGCCCGAACGCGCCCTGGGCGGTCGCGGGGCTCGGTGACGGGGGCGCCGCGTTCGCGGCCGCCGGAGCCGTGTACGAGCGCGCGGGGCCGGGGGCGTCCTGGCAGGCGACCCCCACGCCGTTTCCGGGCGGCGGGGAACCGGGATCGCTCGAGTTGTTCCGCGAAGGCGGCGCGCTGCGGGTGATCGCGGCCGGCAGCACTCCGGACACCTATGGGGTCGAAAGCGAAGCCGAACCCCCGAAAGGGTTCCCGCCAAACTTCGTCCAGCCCTACCCGCTGGGCGAAAACGCGGAAAGGGGCCTGATCCGGCAGACCGCGGGCGGCTGGTCAGACGAGGAGCACGAACTGAACAACGTCAGGGAACCAGCAGGGAAGTACAGCTTCTATGACACGGTCTACCGGCCCGACCCGGTGGCCGCGACGCTGGTCGACGAAACGGGGACGCAGGGGTGGGCCGTGGGGGGTTTCGTCGACACCGTCAACCGCAGCGGGGTGCTCGACACCGCCGACGTCGAGCGCTACCCGGCCGACGGGTCAACGGCCCCCGGCGTGGGCAGCTCGCCCGTGCCCAGCGACCCCAGCGTGGCGACGTTCGCGATCGGCGGTAACGCACAGTGCGCCGCGCCGTGTGCGGACCGCGAAAACGCCGGAACCGGCCCCGACGTATGGCTGTCGGCGGCGCTCGCGCGTGCCGGGCAGATCCAGGGCGTGCGCGCATTTCTGTATACCGGCCCGCGCCTGACAACGGGCAGAACCGCAGGCCCAGCGGAACTGCCGATCCCTTACAAACGCGAGAGCACCCGCTACGCCGAAATCCTCGGCGCGAGCCCGATTCACGCGTTCGCCGCGGCCTCGCCGACAGATCTCGCCGGCGGCGAAGGCGAGCTCCCCTTCGAGCAGGCTTTCGCCGCCTTTCCCAAACCCTTCGGCGGCGGGGAAGCGGCGCCAGGCCTAACGCCCGCGGAACCCACGGGCCACCCCTCCTACTACGCCTTCACATCCACGGGCACTGGCGGGACGGTGCGCGTGATCGTGCTCGACGACAGCACGGATGTGGGGCAGGAACAGCTGACGTGGCTCGCTGCGCAACTCGGGAGCGCCAAGAGCTCAGGCATGCCGGCGATCGTCGTTGGCAACGCCGACCTGAACGCCCAAATCGCGGCGGGCGACGAATCGGCGGCGGCAGTCGCGCAGGTCCTTGGCGGCTCTGCCTCCGCGTCGGCTTACTTCTACGACTCGCCGGAAAAGAACATCAACGTGCCGCTGCGGGGCGCTGAATCGGTTCCCACGTTTGGCTCTGGCACGCTGGGTTACGTCAGCTTCACGGCCGAGAGCAGCGGGGCCTTTCTGGGCGCCAGCGGCTTTGAGCTCGGCCAGGTCGACGCCAATCCGGCTGCGCGCGAAGCCAACAACAAAGCCCCGGTCACCGTGCGGCTGATACCGAACATCGGCGAACTGGCGCTGGAAGCCAAGGGCGGGACGCTGCTGCGCCGCAGCCAGGTCTACCAGTTCGCCGCCCTCGCGCGACGCCCGCGCGCGGGCAACCGCGCGCAGAACGGCTCGAGCAACGTGGAAACGGACCCCTACATCCCGATTCCCTCCAACTGCGTTGGGACGGCGTGCGCGAACCGGGTGGTTCCCGAGTACAGCTTCAGCTCTTCGCGGCCGGACATCGGCGACTTCGTGGAGCCCAACCTCGCCGCCGCCAACCAGCCCGCGGTGCTGCTCGGGCCGGACGGCAAACCGATCCCCGATCCCACGTCGGGTCTCTTCTGTGCGTACAACGCGGGCACGACGATCGTCACGATCACCGCGGGCGGTGAGTCCTCCTCGCTGCCGGTCACCGTCCAGGCCGGAAGCGTGCGCCGGCCGTGCGGAACGACGCCGCTGAAAGAACTCCCCGTCCAGCAGCAGGCTTCGCCAGCTCCGCTGCCGCCCGCACCCGCACCCGCGCCCGCCGGTCCCGCGCCCGCCTCAGCGCCCGCGCCGGTGGTGCCGGTCCCGCCCGCGCCGCTG
>JBIOEX010000005.1:0-84634 GCA_044446485.1 Solirubrobacterales bacterium | reverse complement strand
GCTGCGGTGCTGTCTTTACGGGCAGCATCGAGGTCACGAAAGGTGGCATCTTCGACGGCACGACGCCGGAAGGGTTTGAGATCACCGGGCTTTTTGCCAACAAGCGCATCGTTAGAGGAACGCTCACCGATCCAAGCTGCAGGAGCCTACCCATCCGCAGCTTTACGCTCCGCCGGCGAAGGCACTAGACCCGGATCTTGCAGTAGGGCCGGCGTCGCCCCAGTGCGCGTTCGCCGTGGCCGGCTCCGACCGTGATCTTCTTGAGGTCCGCGATTTCCGGCGTCGGCCGCATGAAGCGCGAGACGTAGACCGTTCCAGGTTTGACATGCAGGAGCTTTGCCTGCCCCTTCGCGTTCGTGGTCGCGCAAGTCCCAGCCTTCTCGAGCCGTGCGGCTTTGTCGTCGACAGACCAGCCAGCCGCTGATTGGTAGGCCGACGGGGTCGGTGACCAGCGGTCAAGCGTGCTGCCACGGGTACCGCCGGAGCGTTTTTGCCCGTTCGCGATGCTTCTGCTCTTCCTTGAGCAAAGCGGGCGTCGTCACTTTCTCCAAACAGACTGTTGAGTTGGACGAACTGGAGGACAGTGGGTGGGTGCCGGTCGGGCTTCTGCTTGCCGCTGGCGATGCGAGCGCCCAGCCACGCACCAGGAGCGCCCGAGCAAACCATGCTCGCCGTCAGTCGTCCCTCTCTCTATCCAAATCAAGAACCAGCAGCTGACCTCGTAGGCAGGCTTCAGGGGGTGCCGGGTAGGCATTTGGGAGGAGGAGGTCGGCGAGGCCTTGGAGGGTGCAGCGGAGGATGTCGTGGTGCTCGGTTGGTTGGGGGGTGGTGTCGAGCTGGCGTGTCCCGAGGTCGGCTTTAGTCGGGTTACAACTCCCAGTATCCGAGGGCGTATTCGGGTGGGTGTTCGTAGTGCTGGCAGTACTCGCGCCAGGGCAGCATGTAGCGGTCGTCGTCGTTGGTCAGGAATCCCAGGAACACGGAGCGGTGGGGTAGTGCGGCGGCGAGGGCGGCGAATGCGAGTTCGGCGACGGCCCAGCGGGCGTCCGCGTGGATCGGGACGTGGTCGGCGTCTTCGGGCGCGTCGGTTGTTTGGTCCTCGAAGGCGGGCACCCAGAGCCTCGCGATGGCGTCGTGCTGCTCGTTGTTGGCCGTGATCTCGCCGCCGCGTATGTGGCTGATGGTGCCCCAGTTGAGGATCTCCGACAGCGCGCCTGCGGCGGGAAAGTTCTGCGTGCCCTCGAGGGTCACGATCAGGTCGAGGCCGGAAGTGAGGCGCAGCGGGAGCTCGTCGCGGGGTATCCCGTCCCAATCGGGATACGCATCCGGCGCAGGAGGGGTCGGTGGCATCGAGCTCACGGCGACGATCGGTCTGGATTTTGGCGTGTGCGGGCGGGGATGGCAAGGGCGGAGGTCTCAGCGCGGGTCGGGTGGGTGGCGCTCGCGGAAGAGGAGAGCGGCCAGGTCGCGTTGCTCCTTCCATTGGCGCCACGAGGTGTCGGCGTCGGCCTGGCGGCGCTCGTTCTCGCGGCGAGTGCTCTCGATCGCGCTGGAGCGCTCGGCACGGAACGCGGCGAGCAGCCCTGAGCGCTCGGAGCGTGAGCGCCACGCCCGGACGGCGATCGTGGTCCAGGATGGCACGCGCAGCAGCGGTGGCACGTAGCCGATGTGGGGCTTGGGCATCAACGTGTAGCGACGTGCCAGCGCGATGTCCCAGGTGATGTCTCTCCCGTTGGTGCAGGTCGTGAGGATGATCTGGCGGCCATCGACGACGGCGGGGAATCCGCACATCCCGCCGACCTGCAGGTAGCCGTCGGATGGCGTGTCCGATCGGGACCAGCGTGGCCGCTCGCTGGTCCAGAAGCCTTCGCATCGGATCAGCTCGAGGACATGTGGCTCGACGTGCTTGGCCATCCAGTCTCGATAGCGGTTGAGCTGGCCTTGCTCGGGTCCGGAGCGGTTGCCTGAGCCGAGGTCTTCGAGACGCGCCATCGCCTGCGCGACGTGGTCGGCGCCGGGGATGTCGGGCTGCAGGCGTCCGACGAAGCGGCGCAGGGCATGGGCGGAGATGACGATCGCGCGCAGATCTTGCTCGGTCACGAGCCGAGCGAAGTTCGGCTCGGGCCGGGCTTGTCCTGGCGCCACAGTCACTGAAGCTGAGCTTACGGTGCCTGGCAGGCGTCGTCGGGTGCTCCCGTGAGCGTTGTTGAGCAGTGCCCCCCGCCCTTCGGCGGGGTACTGCAACGGCAGCACTCAGGGGTGGCGTGGGTGGTGGCCAGCTCGTGTGTGGTTGTATCGCCGGGTTTCGCCGGAGGCGACGTCACGGACTCTGCGGGGGCCAGCCCACCGTTCGGTGGTCTGGGATTGGGGACTGCTGATGGGGTCCGGCTCATGCGCGAACGGGGTCAGCTGGGCGGCACGCCCGTCCACCAAAAACGGTGTGGCGGCGCTTCGCGCCGCCTCACCTTCCAGGCCCGACGGTCGCCGAGGCGACCGTCGGGGAAGGGCCAGGGCCGGTGGAGATTCGTGTCGTGGAGCCTGTCGCGTTCCGCGTCAGGCTCCACGACAGGTTCGCGTCCCGGGTAATACCGTGTTTGTGGCTTTGCGATGCGGTTTTGCCGCGCTTGTGTGGTGGTGTCGGGAGGCTCGTGGGCCATCTGACCGGGCCCCTCCTCGCTTCGCTCTGAGTGTCCCGGTCAGATGGCCCACGAGCGGCCTACGGCTAGGCGAGGCGATTGGGGCTACTCAGGGGTGTGCGACGGGGACGACGCGAAAAAAACAACGAACGGCAAAACAACAACAACAACAACGGCACGTCGCGTGGTTGGACTCGAAGTCGCGTCTGGGGTACCCGGCCGCTAGGAGATCTAGCTTGCGCTAGCTCTCCTAGTGGCCGCACAGCACAAGTGCGGCACATGGGCGTGGTTGGACTCGCGATCGTGTCTGGGCACCCCTGGGGCGCCAGGGGAATCTAGCTTGCGCTAGCTTCCCCCGACCATATGACTGTCATGCTTGACAGTCATACGTTGGTGATGTATCGTGGGGTGGGTGATGTCGTGTTCTACGAGCTTGGAGGTGGGTCGTGGCTGATCGTTCGCATGGCGTGCTGGGCCGGGCTTCCCGGGGTGTCGTAGCCGAGATCGACGAGAAGCTCGCCGAGCTAGACGGCAAGCTCTCGCCGTACCGGCCGCTGGTGGCTGAGCGGGAGCGCTTGCAGGCCGCGCGGGACGCGTTGACGGTCCAGCCGCGGCCGAAGATCACCCGCGAGGATGTCGCCGCTTATCTGACCGAGCACGGGCAGTCACGGCCGGGGGTCATCGCGAAGGCGCTCGGGGTACCCGTCGAGACGATCTCCACGCACCTATACCGGGGGAAGCGCACGCTGTTCGTCAGCTACAAGGACGGCTGGGATCTACGCCAGCGACCCGCAAACAGCCAAGCGCGAGAGAACGGCAAGTGAGGCGCGTCATCGTCCCCAACCGCCATCGTGGACGGCGCGCTGTCGCGCCCAGGCCCTCGACGCCGCGTCGCGGCGGCCAGGAGCTGTTGCGCCGTCGCGACATCGAGGTGTTGCACTGGCTTGCCGAGCAGTACGGCGCCCGCATCGACCATCTCGAGGTGCTGATGGGTGCCGGCCCGCGGACGGTGCAGCGCACGCTCGAGCGGCTGCGCACAGCAGGGCTCATACGGACACAGAGAGTGCTTGTCGGCGAGGCGGCGTGGGTACTACCGACCGGAGCGGGGATGTCGGCGTGCAGCTCGGGGTTCGGTATCTGGCGTCCCCGACTTGGGTCGCTCGCGCACGTCGCCGCGGTCAACGATGTGCGCCTTCATGTGCAGGGTCGCGCACCGTCGACGGAGTGGATCCCGGAGCGTGTCTTGGCGCGCGATCGTCTCGCCGGTGAGCACCTCCCCGACGGAGTGGCGATCGTCGAGGGTCGCCGTGTCGCGATCGAGGTGGAGCTCACGCTCAAGAGCCGGCGACGCGTCACGGCGATCCTCGACGACCTCACAGTCCGCTTTGACGCGGTGCTTTACTTCTGCGCCGCCGGCACGCACCGGCAACTCACAGAGCTCGCCGGCACCGGTCGCTGGCCGACCCTCGGGGTACGCGAGCTACCCCACGCCGAGGATCGCGACCAGCAAGGTCAGCTGCCGTGAGCACCACCACCACACCCGCTCGCGGCGTGTTTGGGCGTCGTCGCCCGTCGCCGTATCCGGGTTTGCCCGCGAGCCTGCCCGTGCCGTTGGTGGCTGAGGCTGACGGGGAGCGCGGGTTCGTGATCGCGCAGCGAATCTCCGGGGAGCGCGCCCTACCCGTCCTCGGACGGCTGGTCTTGCTCTCCCCCGAGCGGCTCTGCCGCCACCTGCTCGTCTGCGGTGCCACGGGCTCGGGGAAGACCGAGACCCTGATGCGCTTGGCGTGGACTGTGGCGAAGGCTTCCGATGCGCCCGTTTGGTATCTGGATGGGAAGGGAGACAGCGAGACAGCGGAACGCTTCGTCGCTCTGATGAGCGACGCGGGCCGTGAGACCCGTGTGTTCCCGCACCACCCGTTCGCGGGTTGGCGTGGCGAGCCCCATCAAATCCACAGCCGTTCGATGGCGATCATCGACTACGCCAGCGAGGGTCCCGCCGCCTGGTACAGAGACCTCGCGAAGACAACGCTCAGACTGGTCTGCGAGCACCCCGACGGGCCGCCACGATCCTCCGCACAGGTCCTCTCAAGGATGGATCACGCGCTACTCACCACGGCGCACCCGGGTTCGAGTGCGCTCGCGGCGTTGACGCCCGGGCAGGTCGCGCAGGTCAGGCTCCGTTACGAGGCGTTCTTCGGGCAGGTCCGCGGCCAGCTCGACGGCGACTGGGCCTGGGAGGACACGACCGCCGGATACGTCCTGCTCGACTCGTTGACTCTCGCCGAAGAGGTTGGTGGGCTCGCCCGCTTCCTGTTCGAGGACTTCATGCACTACATCGCGACCCGCAAGTCCCGCGATGAGTTCTGTGTGCTGATCGTCGATGAGTTCAGCTCACTGGCTGAGTCCGCTTCGATGGCTGCCCGTGTCGAGAAGGCCAGAGGCTTCAACGCCGGCCTCGTGCTGGCGCCCCAGGTCGTGGAGGGCATGGGCGGGGAGGTCGAGAGCGCCAGGATCCTCGGGTCGGTGGATACCGTGATCGCTCACCGGGTCAACACCCCCGATCAGATCGTCGCGCTCGCGGGCACACGCCAGATCCCCAAGCTCAGCACCAGGATCGCCGAGGATGGTGTGACCCGCGACCGCTCGTTCCACTCCGAGCACGAGCTGAAGATCGACCCCAACCGTGTCCGCTCGCTCAAACCGGGCGCGGGCTACCTGATCAACCACGGGCTCGCGATGAAGATCCAGGTCCTCCAGGCGCCCGATATTCGCGGCCCGTTGCCCGAGCCCGCGTCCAAGAAGGCTCTCTTCCCAGAGCGTCCGGCGGAAAAGAATGTTGCTCAAAGTGTCCCGTTTGCGGGTGGTTCGTCGGAGAACGCTCTAGACCTACCGTTCTGATGGAAGGGGAGAACACCATCATGCGCCGTCTTCGGAAAATCCAGGGCCGCGGACTCCTGCTGTACGCGCTGACGGTGGTGCTCGAAGCGCCCGTGATCGCTGTGCGGTGGGTGCTCGTCGTCATTGTCGGGACGATCATGTCCGTGGTCGGTGGGCCGGCGATCTCTGGCAACGTCCTGCTCCTGATCGCGCTCGCGCCGACGCTATGGTCGGTGTTCGCGTTGATCAGCCCAGTCGGTAGCGGCTGGTGGTGGCGCCAGCACCTCGGTGGTCGCGAACCGTCCCAGCGCGAGCAGCTCGCCTACCAGGACGCTGTGGAGCATCTCCAGGCGAAAAGCCTCGAGCCGTTGCCGCTGCCCGCAAGCTGGTTCGTGCTCGATCTCAACGAGCCCGATACCGGGGTCGTCGGCAACGCCCTGATGCTCTCCAGGGGCCTGTTGGAAATGAGTGTCGCTGCCCTCCTCGGCCACGAGCTTAGGCACCTCGGGTCCCTCGACGGCCGGATCACCCTCGCTTTGAACCGGCTCATCATGTTCCCGCCCAAAAAAACCGCAGAAGAGCACCAGGAGCAGCGGCAGCAGCAGCCGCGTTCTGATGTCCATGTCGTGGCCGAGGATCCCGTGATATGGGCCATCCTCGCCCTACGCGCATTCCTCTGGATCATCCGCAAGGCGATCCGCTTCGCCAAAGGCGGACTCGGACTATGGCTCACCATACCCCTCTGGGGCCGCTACTGGCGCGCACGCGAGTACGCCGCCGACCACTACGCCGCGACCCTCGGGCAAGCCGACGAGCTCGCCGACTTCCTCGAAGTCCACGCGCTCCTGTACGACCGCCCGATCCCCCACATGTGGCTCACCGACACCGACCACGACTTCACCGAGCTACGCATCGACAAACTCCGCAACTACCGCCATGAACCCACCACCGACACAACCCAGCCCGCGACCGCGTAGCCCCACAGGTGCGCCCCGCAAAGAACGACACTGACAACGATTGGAGAATGAGATGAGAACCCTGACCACGATCCCTCGCCACCCGCCCAGTACCACTGCTCCCAGCCCGCCGAGGCGAGGGGATGCGGAGATGCTCCACGCAGCGATCAGCATGCGAGTCCGGCCGGGTTTGGCCGGCCGGACTCTCGCGTCGAGGCGATCCCTGCGGCACGTTGGTAGGACGCGGTACTCCGAGACGAGGTGGCGGCGTGTGGCGGGACTGTTTGCAAGTCCGCACCGTGAGGCCGAACGGATCCTAAACGGTGCTGCTCGGCGTCTACTCGCCGAACAGCTTGAGGGTGATGCGTTCGGCGCCGCGACCGCCGTGAACGACGGTTGCGCGCTCGACGGTGGAACGGATCAGGCCGCGTTTCTCGTCGAGGTTCAGGAGGTCCCAGTCGTCGGCGGCGTTGAGCGTAACGGCGGCCGGCGCGCCGCCTAGCTGATCCAGTTTTGTTTGGGCACTGTCGCGTGCCTTGCGCAGCTCGAGCAGCCGCTCGCGGGCCGATGGCTCATCGAAGCCATCGAAGGCTCGTATGGCGCCATCGAGTGCCTGCTGTGTCTGCTCAAGGGCTAGTTCGGCATCTTGGACGTTAGCCGCCGCGGATGCTCGCCCGGTTACGTCGGCGAGCGCCGCGCGCACGCGGTCGACAATGACCTGCTCGGCGATCTCGGCGGAGATCGTAACGTGGTGGTCGCAATCGGATGTGCTGGGACACCGATAGATGGGGTAATCATTTTGCTTCGGGAGCTTCATTGAGCTGAGGCGGGCACCACACGAGCCACACCGCAACACACCGAGACGGGCAAGCAACCGCGTTGATTTCGGCTTAGGGCCACGGGGAATGACCATTCGTTGTACGCGGTCGAAAAGCTCCTGTTCGATGATCGGCTCGCAAGCGACGGGGTTGACCAGCTTTCCGAAATGGATCTCGCCGAGGTAGATGCGGTTGGCAAGCATGACCTGCACGCCGCGATGTGAGCGCTCGATGCCGTGGGACTTGAGCATGTTCCGAATCTGCGTGACCGACTCGCCAGCGGCGCGCATCTCAAATGCGCGACGAACGATCGGAACCTCGTCCGGATTGACGCTCAGCTCGCCCTTGCTGTCGCCGCCTTTGCTGCGGTCGTAGCCGAGCGGAACCCGTGCCCACGGCGTGGCCCCACGAGCCACGGCCCGTGCTTGGCCCTCGGCACTTCGCTCCTTGACCGAACGTTTGAAGTACTCACTAACGGCCCCGAGCATGGTGCCAGACAGCCACTGTCCGGCGCTCGCGTTTGTGACTTGACCAACGTCCACGGCCAGCACCTTGCCACCGGCGCTCTCTATGCGATCGATAACCTCGGCTTGCGTGGACAGCGAACGAAATAGCCGGTCGAAGTAGGCACCGACGACCACCTCGGCCTTTCTGGCCTCGACTGTCTCGATCGCGGCGCGAAGACCTGGGCGTTCCTCGATCGGCGTGTCGCCTTTGACGTCCATCTCCTCGTGCACGTCGATCAGCCGGAAGCCTTCCCGAGTGCATGTGGCTTCGATGCGCTCGCGCTGTTCGGCGGGGGACACGAATCGCTCGCCCTCTCGGCCCCCAACCTGACTGACGCGCACGATCCCGACGGCCCGGTCCTTCGGGGTGGCATGATTGGTTGAATGTCCAGCGGTAGTAGCCATACGGAGAAATCATATCACGTGACGACGTTCGGCTGTCAGATGAACGAGCACGATTCCGAGCGGATGAAGGGGATGCTCGAGTCGCTCGGTTACACCGAGGCGCCCGAGCGCAGTGAGGCCGATCTGATCCTGTTCAATACGTGCTCGATCCGCGAGACCGCCGACAGCCGCTTCATCGCGCACCTCGGCGAGGCGAAACGCCTCAAGAGCGAACAGCCAGAGCGGATCGTCGGTGTGGGCGGCTGCTGGGCGCAGTCGGTCAAGCAGGAGGTGTTCGAGCGCTTTCCCTTCGTCGATGTCGCCTTCGGCCCTGGACAGGTACACAAGCTCGCGGAGTTCCTCACGAGCGACTCGCTTACCGCTCAGGGCTACTTCGAGTTCGAGGGCTTCACCGGCCACCTTCCCGCGCGGCGCACGCGTCCGTTCCAGGGTTGGCTGCAGATCAGCGTCGGCTGCAATTGCGCCTGCTCGTATTGCATCGTTCCCTCCACGCGCGGGCGGGAGGTGTCGCGACCGCTGGGAGAGCTCATCGCCGAGGCGCAGGCGATGGCCGCTGACGGCGTGCGCGAGGTGACGTTGCTCGGACAGAACGTCAACTCCTACGGGCGGGATCTACGTCCAGAGCGCGCCACGTTCGCCCAACTGCTGGAGAAGGTCGATGCGCTCGACGGGATCGAGCGCATCCGCTACACGAGCCCTCATCCGAAGGACATGCGCGAGGACGTTATCCGCGCTCACGCCGAGCTCGACAGCGTGTGCGAGCACATCCATCTGCCGCTGCAGTCCGGTTCCAGCCGCATCCTGAAGGCGATGCGGCGCACGTATGATCGTGAGCGCTACCTCGACCGGGTCGCGCTGATCCGCGAGCACGTACCCGACGCTGCGCTCACAACAGACATCATCGTCGGGTTCCCCGGAGAGACCGAGGAGGACTTCGCTGAAACCCTCGACGTCGTCGAGCAGGTCGGCTATGACAGCGCGTTCACGTTCGTGTTCTCGCCGCGGCGCGGAACCCAAGCCGCCGAGTTGACCGAGGGCATCGTGCCCCATCCGGTGAAGGTGGAGCGGATGGAGCGTCTGCTGGAGGTGGTTCAGCGGCGTGCCCGTGAGCGGGCCCAGCGGTTCGTGGGGCGTACAGTGGAGGTGCTGGTAGAGGGCCCATCGCGCACCGACCCCGAGCGTTTGCGCGGCCGCACTCGCCACAACAAGGCCGTGAACTTCAGCGGCCTGGCCGCGCCCGGCGAGCTCACCGAGGTGGAGATCACCGCCGCCACCAGCCAGACACTCTCAGGCGAGGAGCGTCTGCTGGCGCGGGCGGGGTAAGGACCCGGGGTCTTCCGCGCCGCGCGAGCACTTCCCGCGGCGCGGCCTTGACCCCGAGCTGCCGGTCTGGCTACTGGTAGGTGGCTCCGGGCAGTGGGCCGCCCTGATAACTCGAGCCCGCATTGGGGCCTGGTCCTGAGCTGGAGCCCGGGCTTCCTTTAGAGCCTGAGCCCATGTTCGGGCACGGGCCTTTCCGTGGCGATCCCGATTTGGGTGGCGCGCCAGATTTCTGACTTGGTGCCGGGGTTGTGGGAGCCGGCGTGGTGGATGGCGAGGTTGAGGTGCTCGTGGAGCTGGGCGCGGCGGCCGCTCCGGCGATGCCAGAGACAGCACCACCGGCGGCAAGAGCGCCGGCCACCATCGTGGCGCCAAGGAACTTGGATGTCTTCATGCGATCGAACCTCCTGGATGGGTTGAGGGGTGTTGTCAACCATCGTGCGTCCTTGGCCTAAGGAGACTCGTAGGACTGCGTAAGTGCGCCCATAATTGTTCGTAGGAGGTATGTAAAGGGCCATAGGGGTTGTCCGATTACTATGCGAACATATGTTCGTGCGCTGGAGCAACCTGACGATCGGCGAGGAGGAACAGCGTCGGCTTCCCGGTTATCGCAACGAGGCCGTGGTGCGCCGCTTCGACGCTCCAGAGGCCCTCGAGACGCGTTTCTACGAGGTACGCGCCAAGTCCGCACTCAATCGAGTTCCTGAAAGGTCCCGTATGCCCTTCCGCTGGACGGTGAATCCGTACCGCGGGTGCGCGCATGCGTGTCTTTTATTGCTTTGCCCGCCCAACCCACACATACTTGGGTTTCGACGCCGGGCGGGACTTCGAGCGGGAGATTGTTGTGAAGGTCAACGCGCCCGAGGTGCTGAGGGTGGAGTTGGCGAAGCCCTCATGGGAAAAGGAGCACGTGGCGCTGGGAACGAACACCGACCCCTACCAGTGGGTGGAGGGACGCTACCGGCTGATGGAGGGTATCTGGGAGGCGATGCGCGACTTCGCGAATCCATGTTCTGTCCTGACGAAGTCGCCGCTGCTGCTGCGGGATCTACCGCTGATGCTCCAGATCGCAGAGCGAACGAGCATCAGTGCCTGCCTGTCGATCCCCACGCTCGACGAGAAGGCGTGGCGGGCGACCGAGCCGCATACGCCGAACCCCAAGGCTAGACTAGAGGCGGTGGCGGAGCTCAACCGGGCGGGTATTCCCACCGGCGTGTTGATCGCCCCGCTGATGCCCGGGGTGAACGACGCCCCGCACCAGATCGAGCCATTGCTGGCGAGGGCTGCCGAGGCGGGCGCGACGAGCATCGGCGGCGTGGCGCTGCACCTGCGCGGGGAGGTGAGAGACATCTTCATGGACTGGCTGCGCACCCAGCGTCCCGACCTCGTCCCGCGGTATGAGGAGCTGTACCGCCGCGGCGCCTACGCGCCCCGCGAGGAACGCGAGCGCCTCTCACGATTGGTGCGCCGGGGTGCGCCTAGCGCGAGAGGCTTCAGACGCGTGCAGCTCGCAGCTGGTCCTTCGGCTGACGAGGAAGCACTCCGGGCGCGCTCACGCCAGCAGACGCTCTTCTAAAACTAGGCTGAGGCGGCCGCGTTCGCGCCGCTCAGCGACCGCCTCAGCGCTTCTCGCGCTGCTTCCCGGCGAACTGATGCGCAATGTCCTCCGAGCCAAGCCTGCGTGAGACACTCGCGGCTGTCTCCGGAGCCAGGCTCCCGAAGATCGCGCCGGCACGCAGCGCAAGCGGGGCGACATCGACCTCAGCACGGTTGCGCTCGATCGCCCGGAGCACTGCGCGGGCGACATCCTCCGGGGAGCGCGTGCCGACGCCTGGCGGCAGCTTGACTTCGGAGTCAGCGAACATGCCGGCGTCGCGAATAAAACCGGGGGACACGATGGAGACGCCTACACCGCTCCCGTGCAGGTCCGCGCGCAGACTCAAGGCGAAGCCACGCATCCCGAACTTCGACGCGCAATACAGCGAGGCGCCCGGCGTCGCTGACTTGCCTGACAGTGAGGACATGAACAGCAGGTGTCCATTGCCGCGCGCGATCATCGGGGGGACTAGCGCGTGAGCAAGAGCGATCGGCGAACGTAGGTTGACGTCGAGCGCACGGTCGATCTGCTCCTCTGTATAGGTCTCCAGGCGCCCCGACCCTGGCAGCGCGGCATTCGCGACGAGGATGTCGACTTCTCCGGCCTCTGCCACCAGACGCTCGACCTCGGTGGAGTCGCTCAAATCGATCGTCAGCGCGCGTGCGCCGAGCTCATCGGCGAGCGGCTCCAGCACTCCCGTGCGACGCCCGGTCAGAATCAGCTCGGCGCCGCGCCCGTGCAGCTCGCGGGCGATCGCGTGGCCGATGCCACCAGTAGCTCCGGTGAGCAGGACGGTGGCACCGGAGATCTGCATGAAGTGCGAGCCTACGACAATGCAAATCATCGCGCTGCTCGGCCCCACCGGCGTGGGCAAGACTGACGTCGCCCTCACGCTTTCCGAGCTGCTGCGGGCGCGCGGCGAGGAGCGCCCTGTTGCCGTGTCGGCCGACGCGCTGCAGGTGTACACAGGGCTGGAGATCCTCACAGGGGTGGCTTCACCGGCAGAGCAGGCCAAGCTCGAACATCGTTTGGTGTCGTTCCTGCCGCTCGACGCGACTTTCAGCGTGGGGCAGTACGCCGAGCTGGCACACGCCGAGATCGACGGGCTGCTTGCGGCGGGCCGGCGTCCGCTGGTCGTTGGCGGCACCGGCCTGTATCTGCGCGCGGCACTGACCGAACTCGACCTGCGTCCGCCGCCGCCTGAGGGTGCGCGCGAGCGCTGGACCGCGGCGCTCGAAAGGGATGGCGCTCCCGCATTGCACGCGATGCTCACCAGGCGCGCAGCCTGGGCTGCCGAGGGGATCGACCAAAACGACCGCCAGCGGATTGTGCGCGCGCTGGAGCTACTGGAGCAGGGAGAGCTCGAGCCGCCAGACGGTCCGTCGCAGCTGTGGAGTAAGGAGCTGCGTCATCCAACATTGCTCGCGGGGCTGACGATGGAGCGCGACGCGCTTTATGCGCGCATCGACGGGCGCGTCGATGCGATGCTCGCGGCAGGGGTCACCGAGGAGGTGCGCAGCGCACACGCGGCCGGCGCGTCTGAGACCGCGCGCAAGGCGCTTGGCTTTGACGAGTTGCTCCGGGACGACGTGGAGGCCATGAAGCGGCGCACACGCAACTACGCAAAGCGCCAACTGACGTGGATGCGCAAGCTCGCGGGCGTGCGCGTGATCGACGTCACCGGGCGCGACCCGGACGCCATCGCACGCGAGATCCTAGACTCGTGCGCCTCATGAGATTCGAGAAGTGGCAGGCACTAGGAAACGACTATCTGATCCTCGAGCGCGAGGAGCTGCCGTTCGCGCTCACGCCCGCGCGTGTGCGCAGGCTGTGCGAGGGTCACTTCGGCGTGTTCGCAGACGGTGTCCTGCTGCTCTCCCGCCCCCAAGACGTGGCGTATGTGGCCGATCTGCGGATCTACAACCCAGACGGCTCGGAGGCCGAGCTGTCAGGTAACGGCGCGCGCGAGGCGATCATGTACCTGCGTCGCCGTGGCTGGACCGAGGACGATGAGTTCTCGATCAGTACCGCCGCCGGGCCGATCCGTCCGACGATCACCGGGCCGCACACCTGCCGCGTGGATATGGGTCACGCGGCGCTCACCTCCAAGGACTATCCCGGCGGGCCCGCCGACGGCGCCGGGGAGCTCGAGGTCGAGGCCTCCGGGTCCGTCTCCGCGCGCACATGGCGCTTCCAGCACGTATCGATCGGCAACCCACAGTGCTCGATCGCCCTCGCCGGCGAGCCGGAGCTTGCGGCTCTAGATCTATCCGTGCTCGGCCCCGGGATCGAAGCACACCCGAGCTTTCCCAACCGGACCAACGTATCGTGGTACGCGGTCCTCGATCCACACCGGATCCGTGTGAGGATCTTCGAGCGCGGGGTGGGGGAGACCCTCTCCTCTGGGACCGGCGCAACGGGCGCGGCAGTCGCGCATGTGCTGCGCGGAGGCACCTCACCGGTGAGCGTGATCCTCGATGGGGGGGAGCTCGAGGTCGAGGTGGGGAAGAATCTGCAGGTGAATCTGACAGGCTGGGCGGTACCTGTGTTCGAGGGCCGCCTGAGTGACAACTTCGTGAAGGAGCTGCATGAGACCGAGTAAGCGCTTGGAGCGCATCCCGCCGTATGCGTTTGCCGAGATGGAGCGCAAGATCGCCGCCAAGCGCGCCGCTGGTGTAGACGTGATCAGCCTCGGGATCGGCGACCCCGACCGTCCGACCTCACCGCTGGTGGTAGAGGCTATGCAGGAGGCGGTAACCGAGCCGGAGACGCACCGCTACCCGTCGAACCGCGGGCGCGCGGACTTTCGCGTGGCGGTGAGCGATTTTTATGAACGGCGCTTCGATGTCAAGCTCGCCCCCGAGCGGGAGATCATCCCGGCGATCGGCGCGAAGGAGGCGATCTTCAATCTGAACCTCGCGTTCCTCGATCCGGGGGATTACGCACTTGCCGCTGACCCGGGCTACCCGGTGTACACCGCCGGGCCATGGCTTGCTGGAGCAGAGCCGGTCCTAATGGCGCTTGAGCCCAAATTGGGCTTCGTTCCGGACTTAGATGTGATCGATGAGCAGGTCGCACGCAGAGCGAAGCTGATGTTCCTGAACTACCCGAACAACCCGACCGGAGCGGTCGTGCCTGCGGGCTTCTTCGAGCGGGTCGTCGAGTTCGCCCGCGAGCACGAGATTCTTGTCGTACACGACAACGCGTACTCGGAGATCGCCTTCGACGGGTACCGCGCGCCCTCGTTCCTGGCGACGCCGGGGGCGAAGGAGGTGGGGATCGAGGTCTTTTCGCTATCGAAGGGTTACAACATGACCGGCTGGCGCTGTGCGGTCGTGGTTGGGAACGCCGAGGCGGTGGAGACCTATTGGCGACTGAAGACAAATATCGACTCCGGCCTGTTTGAGGCTGTGCAGCTGGCCGGGGTTGCTGCCCTCTCGCCCGACGGGGACGTGGAGGTCGCCTCGATGAACGAGCTGTACAGACGTCGCCGCGATCTTGTCTGCGAGGCGCTGCGAGGGATCGGCGTCGAGGTGCATCCGCCGCGCAGCACGATCTATGTTTGGGCGCCAATCCCGGCCGGTTACGAGAATTCCGAGGCGTACTGCGAGCACGTGCTCGAGCAGGTAGCCGTTGTGCTCTCGCCCGGCGCGATCTACGGCCCGGCTGGGGAGGGCTGGTTCCGGATCTCCTTGACAACGCCCGACGATCGTCTGCTGGAGGCGGTCGAGCGCCTAGGCAAGCTGGGGTCCTAGACTGGAGTTGAATGGATCGAAGCCGAAACGGCCGCACAGGGACCACCTCGAATCGCTCGCACGCCGCGGCAAACGGCTTACTGTCTGAGCAGCGCGCGGTTCAGCGGGCATTTTGCATCGCGGCATTGCCTGAAGGCGATGACCTTGGCGAGCTGGAGGAGTTGCTGCGCACCGCGGGGGTAGCGGTCGTAGGAGAGATGGTCCAGCGTCGCGAGCTGCCGCATCCGAATACTTATCTTGGCTCCGGCAAGGTGGCCGAGGCGAAGGAGGCTGCGAAGCAAGCCGACGCAAACGTGATCGTCTGCGACGACGAGCTGACCCCACGCCAGGAGCGAAATCTGGAGGAGGTGTTGGGACTTCCGGTGGTCGACCGCACGACCGTGATCCTCGACATCTTCGCTGCGCATGCGGGCAGCGCGGAGGGCAAGCTCCAGGTCGAGCTGGCCCAGCTGGAGTACAACCTCGCGCGGATGCGCGGGCTGTGGACCCATCTCGAGCGGTTGGGTGGCGGGATCGGCACGCGGGGGCCGGGGGAGAGCCAGATCGAGACTGACCGACGGCTGGCACGCGACAGGATCTCCGCGTTGCGCCGCAGGCTGGAGCATGTGAAGGGCACGCGCCAGGTGATGAGAGCCGAGCGCGAGCGCGCGGCTCTGCCGACGGTGGCGCTCGTCGGGTATACGAACGCCGGTAAGTCCACACTGCTGAACGTGCTGACGGGCGCGGAGGTGGGGGTGCGCGACAGGCTGTTTCACACGCTCGACCCGACGACGCGTACGATCGGGCCGATCGGGAGGGCTGCGTGCAATGGCGACGGCCACCGTGCGGGCCGGAGTCACTCGGGGAGGAAGTATCTGGTGAGTGACACGGTCGGCTTCATCTCAAAGCTGCCACACCAGCTGGTGGATGCCTTCGGCGCGACGCTCGAGGAGACCCGCCGCGCCGATCTGCTGGCCCACGTACTCGACGCCTCCGCGCCCGAACTGCAGGCCGAGAGGATGCAGCACGCGGTCGAGGTGACGCTGGAGGAGATCGGCGCCGGTGACCGCCCGATGCTGCTGGTCTTGAACAAGGTCGATCTGCTCGACGAGCAGGAACGTGACGAGCTGCGCTTGCGCTATCCCCGCGCAATGCTCGTAAGCGGTGTGACGGGCGAGGGTCTGGTGGAGCTAAACGCGCGCTTGCAAGCAGAGCTTGAGCACATGCTGTGCAAAGTCGAGCTGCTGGTGCCCTACGCAGACGGTGGCAGCCTGGCAGAGCTGCATGAGCTAGCGGGGGATCTATCACGAGATGACACCCCCGAGGGCGTGCATGTCCGAGCGCTGCTGCCACAAAGAGCGGCTGAGCGCTTCGCTAAGTTCGCCGTCGCGTCTTAGCTTTCTGGGGGCATAGTCCTAGCGGTCATCGCCGCTGCCAGAAAGGACGCCGCGGCGCTGGCGGGAGAGCAGCTTGTCGAGGTTCGCTTGGGCGATCTCGTCGAGGTCGAGCTCCAGCTCGCTTGCAAGCTGGGCGACATACCAGAGGACGTCCCCGAGCTCCTTGGCCATAGCTTCACGCCGGCCGGCCGTGACTTCACCGCCGTCGTCGCGAATCACCTTCTTCGCGTGATCGGCGAACTCCCCCGCCTCGCCTGCCAGCCCGAGCGCTGGGTAGGTGAGTGCCTCATTGCGCGGATACTGCGCCGTGCTGCGCGAGCGGCGCTGATACTCCGAGAGCTCCATACACACGATCCTAAGAGGACGTCCGATAACCCGGCGCGCGCGATCGTGGATTTTGCGACGATCAGGCCGCTTCAAACGCCCGCGGCGTGGCGCGCGCTGAGATGCGCCTCGTGCTCGAGGGCGTCGTCGAGCGGCGCCAGCTCTGAGGAGTCGACGCGCAGGGCCGTGGCGATCAGCCAGTCGGCGAACCAGGCGTTCTTGGGGAGCAGCGGGCCGTGGAGGTAAGTCCCGATCGTGTTGGCGCTGCGGGCGCCCTCCTTCCCGCTGTGGCCATCGTTGCCGAAACCCTTCATCACACGGCCGAGCGCAGCTTGGCCGGAGCCGAGCCGCGTCCGCCCGCCGTGGTTCTCAAAGCCGGCCAGCACCCGTGTCTCGCCGGTGCGTTCGTCACCGAGCGCCACCTGGATGGCGACGTTGCCGGTCAGGCGCGCTCCGTCCTCACGCATGGTGTGAACGTCGAGCAGTCCCACACCGGAGATCGTCTCCTCACCGAGCGTGTAGGAGTGGCCGAGAAGCTGATACCCCCCACAGACGCCGAGCACAACCGCGCCGCGTGCGGCCGCGGCATGCAGCCCGGCACGCTTGTTCGCGATCAGGTCCTCGGCACACAGCCGCTGGTCCCGGTCCTGGCCGCCGCCCAGATAGAACAGGTCGTGTGCGTCCGGGTACAGCGGCTCGCCGATTCCGCTCGAGGACAGCTCGAAGCCAATCCCGCGCCACGCGCAGCGACGCTCGAGCATCAGCAGGTTGCCGCGGTCGGCGTAGATGTTCATCAGGTCCGGATACAGCGCACATACGCGCAGGGTCCGGAGGCGAGTACGTGCGAGGACGGAGTCAGGCACCGAACATCACAACCGAGCTTCCGACGTGATCGCCGGTGGGAGGGATCTCGTAGGCGGTCTCGGCGCGCAGCCCTGCCTCAATGCCCTCGTGCTCGAGCTCAGGCACACTCAGGCGGGCCAGCTCCACGATGTCGAGCTCTTCTACCGTCTGATCGCCAGGACCAACCGTCCGGCGCTCGCGCTCGATGCTGGTCGTGCGCCCTGCCTGGACCTTCGTGGCTCGGCTGGCGTAGCGCATGTCCCCGACTCGCACGGTCTCAGGGGTTGGCCCGAGATCCCCACGGGCGCAGTCAAACGGCTCGAGGGCAGTGACGATCGCGCAGGCGATCACCCCGCCGGGGCGCAGGTGCGCGCGCGCACGGCGCAGGCACGCGATTCGCTGCTCGGAGGAGTCGAGCAGCTGGATCGTCTGCATCGGCACGAGGCATAGCGAGAAGTCGCTTCGATCCAGGTCGAACGAACGTGCGTCGGCGCAGACGATCTCGACGTCGAGGTGACCAGCGCGATCGCGTAATGCGGTAAGCAGGTCGATGTCTAGGTCGAGCGCGGTTACGCGGTGCCCCGCTCGGGCGAGATCGAGCGCAACCCGGCCGGTTCCGGCACCGATGTCGAGAACCGGGCCATCGTGCGCGCCGGCAAGCTCGCGCCACAGCGGAAGATCCGCCCGATAGGAGCCGCACTCCAGGTCGTGCCAGATGACCTTGCTCGAGCTGACCTCGGTCGAGGTCACGACCACGCGCTGCTCACCTCCCCACGAGCCACCAGCAGTTCACGCAGCGAGAGCATCGCGGTGTAGGTCGGTAGTGCGTAGAGGGGCGGCGCGTCCGCACCCTCGGGGTGATCCTCGGCGGCTTCGCGCAGCGCAAGGGATAGGTCTGGCTGCACGCGAATACGCCCGGGATCGATCCCTGCGTACTTCAGTCGCAGCGCGAGCTCGGAAGCGCGGCTGCCGCTGCACGTGACACGCCGTATCCGTCCCTGCAGCAGTTCGAAGTCGGCATCCCAGATCCAGGAGACGTCGCGACCGTCGGCGAGCTTGTCGTTGAGTACCCCCAGCAGGTCGTGTTCGCCTGGCTCGAGGGCAAGCGTGCGCAGCACCTCGTTTGCGCCCGCGGGGTTCTTGACGAGCATGATCTGAAGCTCGCGTTGCGCCTGTTCCGTCGGTGACGCATTGGTGGCTCCCCGTGAAGGGCCCAGCTCGAGCGTCACGGTCTCGGCGCGGCCGAACGCGGCCTTCGTGCCCTGCAGGCCCGCGACGATCTCGGGTAGGCCCACCTCCAGCGAGGTCGCCAGAGCCGCGGCCGCCAGCGCGTTGTAGACGTTGTAGAGACCGGGGAGGGAGAGGGCAACCTCGGCAACGCCCGCGGGAGTCTGCAGGGTGAAGCGGGCCGCGCGGACACCCTGGAGGGTGACGCCTGTCGCGACCACGGTGGGCGCAGGCCTGCGCTGATCGCAGCTCGGACAGTGGTAATGCCCGAGGTGACCGAGGTAGACCACATCGAACACGTATGGAGCACCGCAACGGCGGCAATGCTTCGCATCGGCGGCATGCGCCATTCCGGGCAGCGCCAGCGAATCGTCCTGTACGCCGAAGTAGAGAACGTTCTCCCGCTCCCGGCCGAGATCGGCGATCAACGGATCGTCGGCGTTCAGGACGAGTAGCGAGTCCCCAGTCTGTGTAGCCGTTCCCGAACTTTGACCTGCGGTGGCCGCGGCCCAACGGTCAGCGATCGTCTCCAGCTCGCCATAGCGGTCGAGCTGGTCGCGAAACAGGTTGCTCAGCAGCATCACCCGCGGATGCAGCTCGGCGGCGATTTGCCCGAGCCAGAACTCGTCGACCTCGAATAGTCCCAGCTCACCCGCGATGCCACCGTGCGGGCGCGCAGCGGCGAGCAGGGTGGTGGCTATGCCGCCGGCCATGTTCGCGCCCGCCTGGTTGTGAACCAGCGATATGCCCGCGTGATCAAAGATGCAGGCCGCCATTGCCGCTGTGGTTGTCTTGCCGTTCGTGGCCGAGACGAGCACACTGCCGCGTCGCAGGCGTGATCCGAGGACATCAATCGCATGGGGATCCAGACGCATCAGGACCTTCCCGGGCGCGCTCGTCGCGCCGCCGCCGCGCAGGCGCGAGACCGTACCAACGGCCCTCGCCATGGCGAGCTTGGGTGCGAGTAGCACCGCCATCAGCGTCCCGCTAGGGGCTCGGTCGATCCAGCAGCCGGTACGGAGGGTGTCGAGAACGCCGAGGCAGCTGCGGTGGCGTTGGCGGGGACGAGCACCGTGACAGCGCCGCGTAGCGCGCGCACCCGTACGGGCAGCTCACCGATCGGATCACCGTCGGCGTACATCGTGAACGGACGGTCGGCAGAGATCTCGACCTCGGTGGCGCGGAAGACGTGCACGGTGGGAAGCTTCACATGCGTGCCCTTGAACACTCTCGGCAGGATCCTCGTTACGAATGCAATCTTGCTGATGCTCTCGAGGACAAGGACCTCGAGCAATCCATCGTCGAGCATCGCGTCCGGGGCCGCTCGCATCCCGCCGCCATAAGCCTTCGAGTTGGCTGCCCCCACCGAATAACCGGTGAAGCTGCGGCGCTCGCCCGGTGGGTCGAGCTCGATCTCAAACCGGGCGGGTCTCCACGAGACGAGCGCCCTCAGTGCCGCGTAGGCGTACACCAGGCCGCCGAGCCACGACGGAGCCTCGTTGGCGATGCGGTTTGCGTCGCTGTCGAAGCCGGCCGAGGCGATGCCGACGAATGCCTGCCCTGAGACCTCGCCCACGTCCATCGCGCGAGGAACGCCTTGGGCGATCACCCTGCATGCTGCCAGTGGATCCTCGGGTATTCCGAGCACCCGTGCCAGGTCGTTGCCGCGGCCGCCGGGCAGTACACCAAGTACTGCACCGGGAACCTGCCGCAGCGCGTCGGCAACGACACCAACCATGCCGTCGCCGCTGAGCGCCACGACTGTCTCACCGGCGCTCGCGGCCTGCATTGCCAATCTGCGCGCATCGTCGAGATCGCGCGTGTCGACACGCCTCACGGCCAGCCCGTGCTCGCGCAGCGTGTGCTCCACCTGCGGCGCGATGCGCCCGCCCTTGCCGCCGCCGGCGGAGGGATTGACGATCAGACAGACAGGGGCAGGCACCGGCTGTCGCGGACCGGTTAGTCCGCAGCCTTCTTCGCCCGGTCTCGCCGGCGGCGGCCGACGGCGGCGGCCACTCCGAGTGCGGCGATCACGACGAACAGCCCGAGCAGGATGCCCGGGGCGAGGCCGAGGCCGCCGAAGGGCAGCGAGACGAGCTCGACGACCCCGAGGCCGAGCGCGAGCAGCACGAGAATCAACAAGATGATCAAGAGAACGCCACGTGTGCGGGCGAGGATGCCGGCGGACGCGGGTGGGATCAGCATGCCCATCGCGTGTAACGCGAACATCTGCCGGCCGGTGGGGGGTGTCTGCCCGAGGCGCTCGACGGCACTCTTGAGGTCACCGGCGCGGCGTTCGGCGAGGGCGAGGGAGGCATCGGCCATGCGCCGGATCTGCATCCGCTCCTGGGGGCGGGCGGCGGCAATCGCCCGCTGAAAATAGGCGCGGGCGGCCTCGGCGTCGAAGCGCTCTGAAGCACGGGCCCCGAGGATCGCCATGGCCGCGGACTTGAACTTAGTCTCCGCCTCCAGCTCCTCGTCAGAGCGCTGCTCCAGCGCCTGGATCGCCTCCAACGCGCCGCGCTGCTCGATCCGGACCTGACGTTGTTTGGGTGCCATTGGTGGCTCATTCTACGGTCTGGACAAGCGCATGCCGTGCCCCCGGCAGGCGGTATGCTCGCCGCGTGCCGAGTCTGCGTCTCGTCTTTCTCTGCCTCTGCGTCGTCCTCGTGCTCCTGACGTCTGCCGCACCGGCCGCGCTCGCCGCTGCCAGCGCCACAAAGGGAGTTGCTCCGAGTAGCTCCCCGAGCACGCCGTCAGGCAGCTCGTCCGCGGGCTCCGCGAACAACAACGCGTTCAACGAACTCACCAACGGCGCGCAGAAAGGGGAACCGGCGCAGACGAACACACAGAAAACGACCCCGGCCGGGTCAACGACGGCAACCACTTCCAGCTCGAGCAGCGTGCTCGTACTCGGACTGGGGGCGGCGGTGCTGCTGCTGGGCGTGATCGCCTTCCTGATCCTCCGTGACGCGCGCAGCGTGGCGCCGGTGGGTGACGGCCCCCTGGGCGCGGGTGGCTCCAAGCGCGACACAGCCACGATGATGCGCAAGCGGCGAGCGAAGGCAAAGGCAGCCCGGCGCCAGCGCAAGCAGAACAGCAAACGCCGCAGGTAGCCAACCCGCCCCGGCCGTTGCTACCTGAAGCTCCTCACGCCCCTGGCGCGTAGCGTCGTACGTACCCGGGGTGGCGCTGGGAGCGTCGGCGAGCCATGTGGGTCGCGGCGCGGGGAGCGGGGGAGGGGCCTGTGCGGGTGAGGATCACATGGCCCGGCAGGCAAAGTGTGGCTGCCCCCATCCTCGGAGGAGAAGCCGGTCACCTCCGGCGCGCGCATGGCCTCGTCATTGCGAAACGGCATCCACATCATCAGGCCGGCGAGCGGGATCTTGATCAGCCCAAGCAGCACGAACAGCATCCACAGCGACATTGCCTGACCGATGCTACTACTGCCTTGTGGCATCACGTAGAGGAAAAGACCTCGCGGCGCTGGCGGAGGAGATCAGCAGCTGCCGGCGTTGCCCGCGTTTGGTGACATGGCGCGAGCAGGTTGCACGCGAGCGTCGTGCTTCGTTTGCCGAGGAGGAGTACTGGGGCCGGCCGCTGCCGGGCTTCGGCGACCCGGCTGCGCGCATGCTCGTGCTAGGGCTTGCCCCGGCCGCCCATGGCGCCAACCGCACGGGCCGCATGTTCACAGGTGACCGTTCGGGCGATTTCCTATTTGCGGCCCTGTGGCGAGGAGGCTTTGCCAATCAGCCGGCATCGTCGGACCGTGGAGATGGTTTGCGGTTGCGTGGGGCGTGGATTACCGCAGCCGTGCGTTGCGCCCCACCGGCGAACCGTCCGGTCCCGGCCGAGCGCGACGAGTGCCTGCCGTGGAGCGTGAGAGAGCTGGAACTGCTGGGAGGCGTGCGAGTGATCCTGTGCCTAGGCGCCTTCGCCTGGGATGCGGCGCTGCGCCTGACCGCTGCGCTCGCCGCTCCGCCGGCATCGCGGCTGCGGCCACGGTTCGGCCATGGGGCGGAGCTGCAGGGCAAGCGGTACACGCTAATCGGCTGCTACCACCCAAGCCAGCAGAACACCTTCACAGGCCGGCTCACCGAGCCGATGATCGACACGGTGCTGCTGCGTGCACGAGAACTAGTCTCGATGCCGTCATGAAGTCCAAAGAGCATTTTCGCTACGTCGCAAGGGGTTTCTGGACGCAGGAGCGGACCGATCGTCTGATCGCGCTCTATACGGCGGGCATGGGACCAATGGCAATCGCCGAGGCGATGGGCCTTCGCGTCGATCAGGTGAACCGCCGGCTCGCCCGACTGGTCACCGAAGGACGGATTGTGCGCCGAGACCGCCGGCTCATCACCGACGAGAGGGTTCGTGAGCTTCATGAGGGTTACTGGAGCGAAGTTCAATCAATTGGATCCGTGGCTGCGCTGGTAGGTATCACTGGTGAGGCGCTGCGCAAGCGCTTTCTCAAGCTTGAGCTCCCGATTCGAGAATCCTCAGACGAGCAGGCGCTGGCCGCCCGTCGCTCGAGCGCGGTGCATGCTGCCGAAGAGGCGCGCGACGTCTTCGTTCAGACCAAGCCACGCGGGCAGCGGGACGAGCTGACATACGCGGCGGAGCGCCTCATGCACTCGCCGCGCTGGCCAGCCCAAAGCACGTTGATGCGACACCTGGGTGTCAGCCACTGGCACGAAGTGGTCTCCGAGCCGCCGCCGCCACAGCCACCGACGCTTAGACAACGCGCGATCCAAGCCCGCGCAGAGTTCTTGGAGGCAACCGCCTCTGCGCTGCACGATCGCCGGTCGATTACCTACATGCGCCTCCGCGAGGAGCAGTACCCGCACTGGCCGCATTACGTTGTATTCATGCGAGTGTTTGGGGGCGGCTCGTTCGCCGAGATTCTCACCCGCGACTAGCACCGAACTAGCACAGAGGCGCTAGCCTTGATGATGTATGCGGATCGAGATTCAGTTGGAGATCCAATGAAACTTGAGGTCCAATGAGGCTCGTGATCCCAGCGGCGACCGTCACGACGGTCTCCCTGATCGCCGCTGGCCTGTTGGGCGTGGCCTCAGCAGAAGCGCCGACCGCATCTCCCGCGCGCACAGTGAGCGTTCAGGGCGTCGCAACAGTGCCGGTCGCACAGGGCGCAAACCTCGCCACGGCCACGGCGGCCTATCGCCAGGGCATGGCTGCCGCTGTCGCCGACGGCCAGGCCAAGGCCGAATTCCTCGCTGGCAAGGCCGGCGCGACGCTCGGCAGCGTGCAGAGCATCGCCGAAGGCGGCGGCTACATCGGCTGCACAGGCGGCGAAGAACCGGGTGGCGGCGAATACACCGGCGAACAGCCGGACTTTGGCTCAACTGGCGTCGCCGTGTCGCCGGCGGCGCCGCGGGTTTTGGCGAACGCTGCTCCCGGTATACGCAAACCCGTGGTGAAACACCGCAAGAAGAAACGCAAGAGGCCTTTGGCGAAACACGCGAGCGTGGTGAGCTGCACGCTCTCGACGCAGGTTTCGCTTACCTACCTGCTGGTGTAGAGCGCTCGGGGCAAGGACCGCTTCCGTCCTTTGTTTACATAACATTCATTATCGAGCATTGAGTTTGCGCCAGTCACTGAGCCCCAACCGGCTACCCAACCCGTACGCCAACCGTCGCCGCTGCCGGGGACTCGCACGGTTGACGCACCGCGTCGGCCACCAGATTGCCCGGACCGAAGCCGGTATTAGCGCGAGATCCCAAACACGCCCATCGTGAACGCGCTGGATTCAGCGAGAATGTCGGCCATGAGCACCCGTAGGCGTCAATCACTCGAGCAGATCACACACCGCTACGACCGCCTCGCGCGTTTCTACAACGTGCTGGAGCCGTTGTACTTGATCCACGACGGCGCACGCCGCAAGGCCGTTGAGGCCCTCGACCTGTCACCCGGTGAGACAGTGCTCGAGATCGGCTGCGGTACCGGGCGCAATCTCGAGCACCTCCTCAACGTAGTCGGCGAGCACGGGAGCGTGATCGGCCTCGACGCCTCTCCGGGAATGCTCGCCGAGGCAAGCAAGCTCGTCGAGCAGCGCGGCTGGAGCAACGTCCGGCTGCTTGAAGGCGACGCAGCGCGGCTGAGCATCGAGGGCGAAGTCGACGCCGTTCTGTTCAGCCTCAGCTACTCGGTCCTCCCCGACCGTAGGCCCGCGCTTGAGGCTGCTTGGCACCAGCTGCGAGCAGGCGGTCGCCTCGTGGTGATGGATGTAGGACTTCCAGACACTCTGCTTGGCAGGATCTTCAGACCGGCTGCGCACCTGCTCGTCCGCATCGCGCCCGGGGATGCCTACTCGCGCCCGTGGGAGGACCTCGCAACGCTTGCCCCGGTGTCCAGCCAGCGCTTCCTCGCCGGCCTGTATTTCGTGTGCTCGATCACCAGATCCTGATGGCGCGCACGGTGGATCTGCAAGGCGTGCGCGAGCTGCTGGAGCGCGGCGCGCAGCTTGTCGAGGTGCTGCCTGCTGAGGAGTACGAGGAACTACACCTTCCCGCCGCGGTCAGCCTGCCGCTGAAGGAGCTCGACGCGCAAGCAGCCGAGCGCCTGGATCGCGAGCGCCCGGTGATCGTTTACTGCTGGGATGCGTTGTGCGACATGAGCCCTCGCGCTGCTGCCTGGCTCGAGCAGCTCGGCTTCGATGCCTATGACTACGCGCTCAGCAAGGTCGACTGGATGGCGCACGGCCTGCCGGTGGAAGGCACCGGCGCCGGCCGGCCGGCTGCGGGCTCCTTCCTCCGTGACGACGCCGCGACCTGCACCCTCGAGACCCCGGCCGAGGAGATCGAGCAGCGAATCGACTCGAGCCCCTACGGGTATGCGCTCGTACTCGCCGAGCGGGTCGTGCTCGGACGCGTGCGACGCTCGCGACTACAGAACGCACCTGCCGGCGCGCGCGCCGCGCAGCTGATGGAGCCCGGCCCGTCGACCAGCCGCCCCCACGTCGCCCCCGGCGAGCTCGCCGCTCAGCTGAAACGCGCCGGTGCGAGCAGCGCGATCCTCACTACGCCCGAGGGCGAGCTGCTCGGGATCGTCCGCGCAAGCGACCTTCCACGCGAAACGTGAGCGACGCCGCCCGCCACGGTCAGTCAACGGCAGGCTCGCGTGGCTTCCGGGTGCTGACGTCCCGGTAGCCGTCTCGATGTGGCACGATCTCGCTGGTGAGGAGCAGACCCGCCGCGGCGCATCCGCGCGCCTGCGTGCCGAAGCGAGCACACTGATGATGGTGATCGAAACCGAGCAGCTCACCGTGCCCTATCTGACAGCGATGATCCAGCCCGAGAACATCAGATCGGTCCGGTTGCCGAGCGCCTCGACCTGACGCCCCTGCGTACCGACGTGCTGCTCGGCGATGAGGTCGTTGTGTATGCGGCCCGGCGGGGGGAATGGCAATAGGTGCTGGCAGTCGGTCCGACACGCACCCTCTCCCGCGATCTCAGCGAACTCCCGGGCTTGTCCCTAATGCTTGGACTCGTTCCTATTGGCTTGATGACCGGTGATACTCAGCTTTCGCCCGGCCTACCGGCGTGACCGTCTCCCAAAAAACACACCTGCGGCACCTCGCTGACGGCGGGATGCCGTAGTGCGTGGCGAAAAACAGGTGACCAAACAGATCAGGAATCGAGAAGCGCCGGTCACCGAGCCACCCTAGAGTGACCGTCATACTACGAAAGGAAGCGAAAACTCATGAAGACAATGAGATGTGATCAATTGGGCGGACCGTGTGATTTCGCGCACCACGGAAATACCGCTAACGAGGTCATCAAGGCGCAAGACAAGCATCTGAAGGAGATGGTCGCAGGGGGTGATGAAACGCACAAGAGTGCCTTGAAGGAGATGCAGGGCAGATGGAAGAATCCCTTGTCGGGAATGGGGTGGTATAGGAAGGCCAAGCGTGACTTTGCCGCTCTTCCAGAAGAGTGATGTGTGCCGAGCACTGCTCCCGCGCTAAACGATGAGCGTGGCCACGAGGATGAACAAGCAGTCGCCTGCGCTGCACGCTGCCGGCAGCCACGAGTTGATCCGCGTGCATGACCGCCATCAGATCAGGCGAGGAGCAACCGCACGATGGCGGATACGCCGACCACCACGATGATCGCTCGCAGCGCTGCGGGCGTCATACGCCGCCCATAACGCGCACCGAGCTGGGCTCCGGCGATCGAAGCGACGGCGATGATTCCAGCGGGTCCCCAGTCCACGTGTGCGGCGAGCATGAAATAGACAGCCGCCACGCCGTTTGTCAGGCCGGCGAGGACATTCTTCAGGGCGTTGGTGCGGTGCAGGTCCTGCGACAGCGTCACGCCGAGGATTCCCAACAGCAGGATCCCCTGCGCAGCACCAAAATAGCCCCCATACACGCCGGTCAGGTAAACAGCGAGCGCCACCACAGCGCCGCTCTCGTGCACTGTCTCGATGTTGCGATCCGCGAGCAGCTGTTTTAGGCGCGGCTGCAGGAGGACGAGGACGAGCGCGATTGCGATAAACAGCGGAACGATCGCCTTGAAGACCGACGCTGGCAGCAACAGCAGCAAGACAGCCCCAGTCACGCCGCCCAGCAGCGAGGAGGTTCCCAGCCGTATCGCGCGCTGGCGCTGACCGGCGAGCTCCCGCCGGTAGCCGATGGCGCCGGATACAGATCCCGGGACCAGCCCGACGGTGTTGGAGACGTTCGCCGTGACTGGGGCGTAGCCGAAGGCGAGGAGCACGGGGAAGGTGATCAGCGTCCCGCTGCCAACAACTGTGTTGATGGTGCCCGCCGCGAGCCCGGCTAGGGCAATCGCGACGATTTCACCAAGGTTCATTGCAAGCGATCCCGGTCAGGCGAGGAAATCGACGATGGACTGCCTAAAGCGCTCATCGCCCAAGACTTCGATGTGATTGCCGGTGAGCATCTTGAGCCTCCCGCCGGGAATCGCATCCGCGAGGACCTGTGGGCGGATTGCGAGCGGATCGGTGTCTCCCGCCAGGAGGAGCGTTGGAGCCGAGATATCGCCGAGCGCGATCTCACCTCGATAGACCGAGGAGGCTTGGGCGACGAGTGCCTCGCGGTCTGCCTTCAGCGCGTCCGCTAGCTGACGGAATGCAGCGGCCGCCGGCACCACTTCGAGACTCGTGGCATCATCGGCGGTGAGCGCTTCGATGATGGCGTCGTTTGGTACGGCACGCCTGTCGACGCCGCCGCACTCGATCACACCCGAGCCCACGCCGCCGATGACCAGCCGCCGCACGCGCTCGTCGGTGCTCGCGAGGATCAGCGACACGATCGCTCCCATCGAATAGCCGACGAGATCAACCTGCGGCGCACCGGTCACATCGAGCAGAACCGCGAGGTCCCGTGCCATGCGGTCCTCCCCATACCGGCCAGGGTCGTGCGGCTTCTCAGAAGAGCCATGTCCCCTGGCGTCTGGCGCTATGACCTTGCGCCCGGCGGCGGTGAGTGCGTCGACGACGCCCGTAGCAACCCAGTTCGCTTTGGCATTGGCGACGAAGCCATGGTGGAGCACCACCGCCGGTGGCACAGTCTCCTCACCCCATTCCTGGTAGGCGATCTCCAACCCGTCCCAAGTACGGAAGCTCTTCATGGATCAGGCCGGCGTGTGGCCGCGGTCAGCTCGTGGAAGGGCGCATATCGTGGCCGACGCGGAGACCGAGGCGACCTCGCCCGGAACGCTCGCTAGGTGAACGTTGCGCACAAAGCTAAACCCGCGCCCGAGCGGTGAGAAGAAGTTGTCGTAGTGCGTGGGCACGACGAGGCGGGGGTCGAGCTTGGGCAGGACGCGCTCCCAATAGTGTGGCGTGACACTGCGACCGGCGACACCCGCGAGGAATACGTCAACAGGCTCCTCGCCCAGCGCGTCGTCGTCGAGGTCGGCGCTGCCCTGGTGGTACAGACTCGTGCCGCCCACATCGATGCGGATGCCCCACACCTGCCCGCAACGGTATGCGCCGGGTGACAGCCCGTGGAGGTGATCGCACGTCAGTTCGCCATCGAAGGGCACCTTGCGGCCGAGGAGCAACTTGGAGTGGCGGCTTGCAACGAAGCGCACCACGAACGGCCCAAGCTCATATGGGCGGCGCGGCACCACCTCCACCACCTGCTCCCCGAGGCCATGCAGGCGCATGAGATGCCCAAGCGAAGCCGACCCGTATGCCTTCGTCCCATAGCGGCGCGCAATCGCGGGGGCGTCGACAGCGTGATCGAAGTGCGTGTGGCCAATCAAGACACCCGCGACCGCTCCGGGTGCCGAAACATAGCGAGCGATCATCGACTCGTCCGGCATCGCCACCCTGCGCAGCAGCAGCGAACGCAGTGGCGCCCGGGAGACGTAGGGGTCGATGAACAGCGAGATGCCCTCGTAGGTCAGGCGATAGCCCGAGACGCCCAGCCATTCGAGCTCCAGGCCTGCAGGCAAGCCGAGCGGGACGGCCTCCAGCGCGTGCAGCGCCTGGATGTCGGCGGTCTCTGCCACCACGACAGCTTCGCATGTGGCGCCCACTCCCCCACCCGCCCCCAGCTCCGTTGTATGACGGGCGCCTGGATCAGGGGCCGTCCGTGGCCTCCTCCGTACGTGCCTGGACAGCAGCGAACAGGCCATTCTCATGCTGGGGATGGAGGGGTTCTAATCCCACCAACTGTCCCTCCAGGCTCCGCGTCAGTTCATCCCACATCGCCTGGACGTTGCTCCAGAGCCTCTTCGATCCATAAGCGTCTGTGACACTGCGTGTTGATGAGCGAGATCGATCGTCGCGCCGCTGCTGAAGAGGATCTCGCGCGCGCCGGCGTCCGTGACGGGCTCGTTGAGCTCGTCGAGTATGACCCTGCCTGGCCGGCTGCCTTCGAGGCCGAGCGCGAACGGCTTGCGCCGCTGCTTGGAGCCCTGGAGATCCATCACATTGGCTCCACTGCAGTCCCCGGGCTCCTCGCCAAGCCAATTATCGACATGGTGGCGCTCGTGGATGACCTCGACGCGCCGGTCGCTGCGCTTGTGAGCAGCGGCGGCTACCAGTATCCATCGGCGTTCAATGCGACCCTCGCCCACCGGCGTTTTCTGTGCTACCCGAGGGCTTCGCATCGCAGCCACCACCTCCATCTGGTGGATAACTGTGCAGAACTCGAGCGCCGTTTGCACTTTCGTGACCGGCTGCGTGAAGACCCAGGACTGGCAGATGAATATGTGGCGCTGAAGCGAGTGCTCGCTGCGCGTTTCCGCGAGGATCGCGAGGGATACACCGAGGCCAAGGCTCCGTTCATCAGGCGTATAGAGAAACAAGCAGGGGCGGACCCTTCCCGCCCGCCACGGTGATGGCCGTGGCTTCTGGGCGCACTTTTAGAAAGGTACGGATCACACCATTCCTACCGTAAGCTAGCTGCCGAGCGTGTCAAGGCCCCGCCTAACCGAGACCTCCTACATCGTGCTCGGCTTGGTCGAGGCCGCCGAACCAGCGACCCCGTACGACCTCAAGCAGATAGCCCAGCTCAGCACGGTCGAGTTCTGGTCTGTCCCTCACACCCAGCTCTACACCGAGTGCGCACGCCTGGCGAAGGAGGGTCTGCTCTCCGAAGAACGTGAGGAGACCGGCCGGCGACGGCGGATCTACCGCCTCACCAAGGGCGGACGACAAGCATTGCAGGACTGGGTCGCCGAGCCCACCGGCGAGCTCTACGAAGTCCGCGACCCCGGCACGCTCAAGCTCTTCTTCGGCGGCGACCCGGCCAAGCTCGCCACCTCTCAGCTGGCGGCCCATAGAAGGCAGCTGCAAGGCTACGAACAGCTGAGCGCCGACGTCCCCGACATGCGCAAGGGCATGCGTTTAGCCTTAGAGGCCGGGATCGGACACGAGCGCGAGTTCATCCGCTTCTGGTCACAACAGGTATGTGAGAGCACCTCGGAGTAAGTCATGCGCGCGATCGACGGCATCCACCACATTACCCTGATCACCGGCGACGCCCGCGGCAACGTCGACTTCTACGCGCGTGTGCTCGGCCTGCGGCTTACCAAGAAGACGGTCAACCAGGACGACCCGAGCGTTTATCACCTCTTTTACGCCGACGAGCATGGTTCGCCCGGCGCGGACATCACGTTCTTCGAGTACCCCGGTGCGCAACCCGGGCGCCCTGGCGCGGGCATGGTCTCCCGCATCGTCCACCGTGTCGGTGGTGACGCGGCGCTCGACTTCTGGAGCGAGCGCCTCACCGGCGAGGGTGTCGAGGTCGTGCGCGAGCCGAACCGGCTGCGGTTCGCCGACCCGGAGGGCATGAGCCACGAGCTTGCCGTCAACGAGACTGGAGACGAGCCGCTCACCGCGCGCTCGAAGGAGGTCCCGGCCGAGTTCGCGCTGCAGGGCTTCGAGGCCGCCCACGCGCTCGTGGCCGACCTGGCCCCAAGCGAGGCGTTGCTGGGCGAGGCGCTCGGCTTCTCCGGGTTGGGCGAGCACGATTGGCAGGCACGCGGCGAGCATCGCGGCGGACGCATCGTCTTCGAGCAGAGCAACGAGCGCGGTATTCCCGGCGCCGGCACTGTGCACCACATCGCCTGGTCTGTCGACCGTGCCGAGCAGGAGCAGTGGCGCCAGCGCGTGATCGACGCGGGCCTGCACCCCACTCCGATCATTGATCGCTTCTACTTTGAATCGGTCTACTTCCGCGAGCCGGGCGGCGTCCTCTATGAGCTGGCCACCCGTGACGGTGCTGGCTTTGTCGCAGACGAGCCGCTGCAGACACTTGGCGAGAAGCTCTCCCTGCCACCGCGCTTTGAGCCGCTGCGCGCCGAAATCGAGCCGCGCCTCACTCCCCTGCCCGACACCACTCAGTGGCGCCCGTCGTCCCCGGCAAGCTAGTGCTCAGGTGGTCCGGATGATCAACACCGAACAGCGGGCATAGTGGGAGACCTTGTTCGGCACCGACCCCAGCAGGAAGCGCTTGGCCCCGGTCATTCCCTTGTTGCCCACGATCACCAGGTCGGCGTTCTGCTCCTCGGCGACATCGAGAATCGCGCCGGCGGGGTCTCCCTGGCGGGCATGCGTGCTCACTTTCACTCCTGCCTCCCGCGCCAGTGCCGCGGCGCTCTCGAGCACCTCTTCGACTTCTTGCTGGGGGTGAATCGCCCACTGCACATCCTCCGGCGCATCACGGCGTTCCTCCTGCAAGCGCTGAGCAGGCACCGGCTGATAGGCGCTCACCAGCTCCAGTGTCGCTCCCACGGTCTTTGCCAAGTCAACCGCTTGGCGCACGGCCTGGCTGGCGGTGTCTGAGCCATCGGTCCCAACGACGATCGAACTGAACATGATCTCCCCTTGCGAGCTTCACAGGCGGGCCCTCACGGCCCGGCAGGCCCTGATCATATCCACGCCTCACAAGCCCGGCAGCGCACTACAGTCTCCTCCGTGAGTGCAGTCAAGCTCGAGGGTCTCACAAAGTCCTTCCGCAATTCTCAGGGAGTCGTACATGCGGTGCGCGGCATTGATGTGTCGATCGCGGCCGGTGAGACGATTGCCCTGCTTGGACCCAACGGGGCAGGCAAGTCGACCACGATCGACATGCTGCTCGGCCTGCTCGAGCCCGATGGAGGCACAGTGTCTGTGTTCGGCGGCTCCCCCACCGCGGCGGTTGATGCAGGGTCCGTCGGCGCGATGCTGCAGACCGGGGCGCTGATCCGCGACCTCTCCGTGGGAGAGCTGGTCGCGATGGTGGCCTCGCTATACCCAACGCCGCTGGAGGTAGACGAGGTGCTCGAGCTCACCGGCCTGAGCGAGATTGCCGGGCAGCGCACGCAGAAGCTCTCCGGCGGGCAGACCCAGCGCGTGCGCTTCGCGGTTGCACTGGTCAGCGACGCCAAGCTGCTCGTACTCGACGAGCCGACGGTGGCGATGGATGTCGAGGGACGTCACGCGTTTTGGGCCACGATGCGCGAGCTGGCGGCGCGCGGCAAGACGATCCTGTTCGCCACCCATTATCTGGAGGAGGCCGACGCGTATGCCGACCGCGCGGTGCTGATGGCCCACGGCCGGATTGTCGCTGACGGGCCCACGAACGAGATCAAGGCGATGGTGGGCACACGCACGATCCGCGCGACGCTCCCGGGTGTGGACCTCACTGGGCTCGAGCAATTGCCGGGCGTCAGCAGTTCAGAGCGCCGCGGCGAAGCTGTGGTTCTTAGCTGCGCGGATTCCGACGCGGCGATCCGCGGGCTGCTTGCGGCATACCCCAGCGCGCGCGACATCGAGATCACGGCGGCTGGCCTGGAGGAGGCGTTCCTGGAGCTGACCGGTGACGGAGCCGAACCCATTGCGGCGAGCGAGCTCCAGGGGGTGCGCCGGTGAACGCGCTGCCGTACACCCGCTACGAGCTGCTGCGCACCATTCGCAACCGGCGCTTCTTCATCCTCTCACTGGGGTTCCCGCTGGTCCTGTACTTCCTGATCGCGGGGCCGAACCGTAACGTGCACAACCTGGGCGGCACGGGCATCCCGGCCTCGCTGTACTTCATGGTCGGAATGGTGTCGTTCGGGACGATGAGTGGGATGCTCTCGAGCGGCGCGCGGATCGCGGCTGAGCGTGCGGTTGGCTGGAACCGCCAGCTGCGGATCAGCCCGCTCTCCACGCGCGCCTATCTCCGCGCAAAGATCCTCACGGCGTACATGATGGCGCTGCTGACGATCCTCGTGCTGTACGCATCCGGCTTGACGCTCGGGGTCAGCATGCCGGTTGGGGACTGGCTCGAGATGACCTTGCTGATCCTCGTCAGCTTGGTGCCATTCGCGGCGCTGGGGATCGCCCTCGGTCACATGCTGACCCCCGACTCGATCGGGCCGGCGGTGGGCGGCGGGGTTGGGCTGCTTGCGTTCCTCGGGGGGACCTGGTTCCCGATCGCAAGCCACGGCTTCCTCCACGACATCGCGCAGTTGCTTCCCTCCTACTGGCTGGTGCAGGCCAGCCACATCGCGCTCGGGGCTCATCCGTGGAGTGCCAAGGCGTGGATCGTGATCAGTGCTTGGACCGTGGTCCTGGGAGTGCTCGCCCGTCGCGCCTACCGGCGCGACACCGGCCGCGTTTAGAACGCTGTTCAGATGTGTGCTCCGATCACGCGCCCGAGCGCCACAGCGCCGATGCCAACAGCGAGGCTGAGCAGAATGTTGATAACCGCCGCGGGGATTTCGCGATCCTCGATGAGCCGGTGCGTCTCGAGCATCCACGTCGAGAACGTCGTGTAGGAGCCAAGGGTCGCCGCGCCCATGAGGACCAGCGCATCCCCTTCGACAGCAAGCCCAGCGAGTAGGCCCAGCAGCAGGGTGCCAGTCATGTTGACGGCGAACGTGCCAAGCGGGAACACTCCCTTCACGCGCGAGCTGAGGAGCCTGACAAGTAAGAACCGTCCGATTGCCGCGACCCCGCTGAGCAGCGCGACCCCGATCCAGACCCAGCCGCTCATGCGCCCCCCCGCTCGCGACGCACGAGGGCCGTCCCAATCCAGATCGCCAGATAGCCGACGATGATGCTGGTTAGCGCGTATCCAGCCGCGAGTCCATAGCGGTCGTGGTCGAGCAGTACGAGGATCTCCAGCTGCATCGTGGAGAACGTGGTGTAGGTCCCGCAGAAACCGATGGTCCACAGCGGATGGTGAAAACTCGATTCCGGTGGGCGCTCCCTGAACCACGTCGCGAGACAGGCGAGTGTGAACGAGCCGGTCACATTGATCGCGAATATCGCCCACGGCCAGCTTGTCGCCCCGCTCACGAAAGACGAGCTCAGCCAGACCCGCAGCAGCCCGCCCGTGGCTCCGCCGAGAAAGATCGCCCCCAACTCACGCCTGTCCAGATTCGGCAAAACTCGTGTTGGCATGGCGCTGGAACATACTTGCCCGACGATGATCGCCGAGCGTCTCACCGCGCAGCTGCTCGCGGGGCCCCCGGCCAGCGATCCCGTGACCGTCACAGAGCGACTGCTGGCCGTTCAGGGTCAAGACCCCCGCGGAGCGCGCCTGGCGATCCGCGCGCGAACGACGGGGCTGTCCGTCGCGGATGTCGATCGTGCCCTGACCGAGGATCGCTCGCTCCTGATCACCTGGCTCAACCGCGGCACGCTGCACCTGGTCCGCCGCGAGGACTATCCCTGGCTGCAGGCGCTGACCACGCCGCCGCTGCGCACCGGCAACGCCCGGCGTCTTGCTCAGGAGGGTGTCACTCCGGATGCCGCCGAGCGCGGTGTGGCCGTCATCGCCCGCACGCTGGCCGAGGAAGGCCCGCTCACCCGCGTGCAACTCCGTGAGCGCATCGATGCGGCGGGCGTTCGCACCGAGGGCCAGGCGCTGGTGCACCTGCTGATGCTCGCCTGTCTGCGCGGCGTTGCGGTGCGCGGTCCGATGATCGGTCGCCAGCACGCTTATGTGCTCGTCCGCGATTGGCTGGGCGAGTCAGGGCCAGTCGATCATGACTGCGCCTTAGCTGAGCTGGCCCGCCGCTACCTCGTCGGCCATGGCCCCGCCGGTGACCGCGACCTCGCCAAGTGGGCGGGGCTGCCCCTGCGCGACGCCCGCGCCGGGCTGAACGCGATCGCCGCGGAGCTCGATCAGCGCGAGGACGGTCTCGTTGACATCGCCGGGCGTGCGGCCCCCGCGGAGTTGCCGCCACCGCGTCTGCTCGGCTCCTTTGACCCGGTCCTGCTGGGCTGGGCCTCGCGCGAGTGGCTGCTTGACTCTCGCAAGGCGGTGATCACAGTGAACGGACTCTTCCGCCCCTTCGCGCTGATCGATGCTCGCGCCGTGGCCACCTGGAGCATGCCCGCGGGCGAGGTCGTGCTCGACCCATTCGAACGCCTCACGCGCAAGGATGCCGCCGCCCTAAGAGACGATGCGTTGGATGTCATGCGCTACCTGGGCGAGCGCTAGATTTGCCAGTGTCCAGCGAGATCCCGATCGCAGGCGAGATGATCAGGCTCGGCCAGCTGCTGAAGCTCGCTGGCGTCGTTCATAGTGGCAGCGAGGCCAAGGCGTTGCTCGCCGCCGGGCGTGTGCTGGTCAATGGCGCGCCCGAGGCGCGCCGGGGCCGGCAGCTGCACCCCGGCGACACCGTTCGCGCTGGCCCGCACGATCTACGCGTAACCACTGCGTCCTGACGCGTGCGTGGAGCACCGCTCTGGTGGGTAGAGACTGGATAGAGCTTTGGATGGTTCACGGGTTGTGCTCCGCAGAGCAGGTTGCACGGTGCACAGTGTCGAACGAGCTTTTTAGAGGCCTCGCCCAACACCTCAGAAAATCATTGACAATGCAACTATCGAGGATTATAATTCCGACTCCAAGCATCGGATTAGAAGGACAGCCATGTCAGACCCTCGTATAACCCCAGTTACCCCAGTCGACTCCCTCACCGGCGAGGACTCCGGGCGCTCCGCGCGCGAGGAGACCCGCGCGAAGCCCGAGCGGCTGGACAACCCCGCTCGCGAGTTAGTCGCGCTGGGAACCTCAGAGAGCTTCATTCCCGAGGCAGTCGACCAGCTGCTTGCGCATTCGCGCCGCTACCCGCTGCTCTCACCCGCCCAGGAGATCGACCTCGCGCAGCGCATCGAGCGCGGCGACCTGCACGCGAAGGAACTGCTCGTCAACTCCAACCTGCGCTTGGTGGCCTCCAACGCAAGGCGTTACCAGAACCAGGGTTTGCCGCTCGCCGACCTCGTCCAGGAGGGCCTGCTCGGCCTGATCCGGGCCAGCGAGAAGTTCGACTGGCGCAAGGGCTTTCGCTTCTCTACTTACGCCACCCTCTGGATTCGCCAGGCGATCCAGCGCGGCCTTGAGAACTCAGGGCGCACGATCCGCCTGCCTGTGCATGTAGCCCAGCGTTCACGCAAGGTTGGGCGTGTCGAGCGTGAGCTATCCGTGCGCCTCGGGCGTGAGCCCACGGTCGAGGAGCTGGCGCAGGAGACGGGCCTCGAGATCGAGCAGGTCGAGGAGGTCCGCCACCAGCGCGCTGCTCTGGTCAGCCTCGATCAGCAGATCGGTGAGGACGGTGACACTGCGCTCGGCGACCTGCTGCCCTCCGACCAGGAGGCCCCCGAGGACACGGCCTGGGACAACGAGCGCGAGCGCATCGTGCACGATGCAATCGCCCAGCTGCCCGAAACCGAGCGGACCGTGCTGACGCTGCGCTTCGGCACCGGGCGTGAGGAGCCCCAAACGCTGACCGCGATCGGCAAACGGCTGGGGTTCTCCGCGGAGCGGGCTTCGCAACTCGAGCAGCGCGCCCTGAAGAAGCTAGCCGAGCTGCCTGAGCTGCTCGCGCTGCGCGAGGCCGCCTGACGGCTGTAGGGCTGTGGCCGTCAGGGGGCGCGTTAGCATGCAACCGGTGAGGACGCCGCAGAAGTCCCTGTGGGAACGAACGGTGGAGCTGACGATTGCTGCCGGCGAAAGGATCCTGGCGCCGGTCGAGCGGTTCATCGGGAAGCGATCGCTGGTAGGCGACGCGACCTTCTTCGAGAACGACAGCTTTCCCTGGATCGCTGAGGTGGAGGCGAACTGGGCGACGATCAGGGCAGAGCTCGAGAAGGTGCTCGAGGATCGCGAGGCGCTTCCGAACTTCCAGGACATCTCCAAGGACCAGCTCGAGATAACCGACGATGACAATTGGAAGACGTTCTTCCTCTATGGCTTCGGCTTCAAGGCGAAGCTCGGCGTGGAGATGTGCCCGCAGACCGCAGCGCTGATGGAGCAGATTCCGGGGATGAAGACCGCGATGTTCTCGATCCTCTCCCCGCGCAAGCACATCCTCGATCACCGCGGCCCGTATAAGGGCGTTCTGCGTTACCACCTGGGACTGATCGTGCCGCAAGACAAGGAGGCCTGCAGGATCCGGGTCGGCCAGGACGTTCGTCACTGGGTGCAGGGCAAGAGCATGATCTTCGACGACACCTACAACCACGAGGTGTGGAACGACACCGACGAGACGCGGGTCGTGTTGTTCGTCGATGTGCTGCGCCCTCTCCCCTCCCCCTGGTCGCAACTCAACAGGGCGATCGTGAAGGTGATCGGATATTCACCGTTCGTACTCGACGCCAAGCGCAATCAGGAGGCTTGGGAGAAGCGCTACCGGGCACACAGGCAAGGCCAGCGGGCAACGGCCGCCTGACGCGCGGCTAGATGTTCGAGACGTTGACCCCGGTGCCTTGCAGCAGTTCGTTGGCCTGGGCGTTGAGGATCGTGTACTCGCCGGTGAGAATCAGCACGCCCAGCGCGATCATCACGGCGCCGCCCACGCCGATGATCACTGGGAAGTGGCGCTTGACCACGGTGAGTGCGTTGGTCATGCGCTCGAAGGCGAGCGCGATCAGCAGAAACGGTATGGCCAGGCCCGCTGAGTAGAAGGCGAGCAGCAGCGCACCGTGAGCTGCTGAGCTCGAGACCGCTGCCTGCGTGAGGATCGCCCCGAGCGTGACGCTCGTGCAGGGGGTCCAAGCGATCGCGAACGCCGCGCCCGCGACGAGGGGCCCGCCGCGGCCCGCCAGCGCCAGCAGCGTCTCGGAGTGCCACTCGCGGTTGAGTAGGCGCACGAACGGTGTCGCGAGAAAGACGAGACCCATGACGATGATCAATACCCCGCCCACCTGCTGAAGGGTCTGTTTGTGAGCGTTGAGCGTCGAACCGATGACTGTGGCACTCATGCCGAGCAGGATGAAGATCGTCGAGAAGCTCGCGATGAACAGCAGGCTGGGGACGAGCACGCGGCGAGCGCCCACGCCCCCCTTCAGGTCGGCGGGCGTCACCCCGATCACGGTCGAGAGGTAGCCGGGCACGAGCGGGAGCACGCAGGGCGATAGGAACGACACCAGGCCCGCGGCCAATGCCAAGGGAATACCCACCCCGGTGGCGGTGTCTGAGGAGGATGCGGCGGCGAGGACCAGGTGAGCGTGGCTCACGGCGCCATCGCACGGAGTTCGGCCACCGCACGCTCCAATCTGGCCACACGCTCCTCGAGGCTATCGAGCGGAGCATTTACCACCGCCGGGATCCCGGCGGGTGGCGCCGTTGGGGGATCCTCCTGCAGTAAATGCGCATAACGGTCCTCTTTCTGTCCCGGCCTACGCTCCAGGCACGCGGCCAGCCCGCGGGCGGTCAGGCGCGTGAGCGTCTCGTGCACACCGGCCAGGCCGGCAAAGGCATGCATCCGCTCTGTGCGCTGCTTGAGCTCGCCGGGCGTCTGCGGGCCGCGCAGCATCAGAACGCACATGACCGATTGCTCGTCGCCTGCCATCGGCAGCGCCTCCGCCAACAGGTGCCGGTACTTCGGCGCGCGGCTCGAGCGCCCACTCGCCAGGCGCGTGAAGCCGCGGCGTTCGAGGTGGTGCAGTGCGTCGCGGAGGATCGCGTCGTCGTAGGTCACGACCGGATCGCGGTTGGTCGACTGGTTGCAAGCCAGGCGCAGCGCGTTCAGCGTGAGGGGGTACATGTCAGGAGTCGTGCGCTGCTTTTCGAGCATGCAGCCGAGCACGCGCACCTCCGGCGAGGACAAGTTCATCGCGTTAACCCTACGACGCGGCGGCTAAAGTCAGGCCAGTGAGCAGTCAGCCCTTCGCCCAGGGACACGGCGGCAATGGCCGCCGCTCTGCGCAACCCGAGCCTCGCCCCCAGGATCCCCCAGCCACACCGGTGTCGCTGCGGCGGGTGGCGAGGCTGTTCGCCCCGTATAGGCCGCGACTCAGCCTGCTGCTCGGGCTGATCTTCGTGTCGGCCGCGCTCGGCGTGATCAGCCCGTTCCTGTTGCGGGAATTCATCAACAAGGCCTACCCGCAGCACGACACCACACTCGTGATCGAGCTCGTCTCGGGAATGATCGCGCTGTCGATCATCACGAGCGTGATCGGCGTCGCGCAGACGTGGATCTCCAACCAGGTCGGCCAGCGCGTGATGCACGATCTGCGCGCGGCCGTGTATGCGCACCTGCAGAGGATGTCGCTGGCGTTCTTCACGCACACGCGCACGGGCGAGGTGCAGTCGCGCATCGCAAACGACATCGGCGGCGTCGACAGCGTCGTGACCTCGACGGCCACCTCGATCGTCCAGAACGTCACAACGGTGATGGCGACCGTCGTCGCGATGGTGCTGCTCGACTGGCGCCTGGCCGCGTTCTCGCTCATCCTGCTCCCTTTCTTCGTGTGGCTGACCCGCCGCGTGGGCGAGGAGCGCCGGCGTATCCAATCGGTGCGCCAGAGCCGTCTGGCGGACATGTCGACGCTCGTCGAGGAGTCGCCGTCGGTCTCGGGCATCCTGCTCGGCAAGACGATGGGCCGCTCGCCCGAGTTGGTGCGCCGCTTCAGCGACGAGTCAGGCGAGCTCGCCGACCTCGAGGTGCGAGCGCGGATGGCCGGGCGCTGGCGCATGGCCTCGGTGCAGATGAGCTTTGCGATCATGCCCGCGCTCGTGTACTTGTTCTCCGGCGTCGACCACGGCTCCGGTGGCAACGCCATCTCGATCGGGACGGTTGTCGCCTTCACGACCTTGCAGACGCGGCTGCTGTTCCCGATCCAGTCACTGCTGTCGGTGGGCCTGGAAGTGCAGACCTCGCTGGCGCTGTTCGGGCGGATCTTCGAGTACCTGGACCTGCCGGTGGACATCGAAGAGCGCGCAAACGCGCGCGCACTGACAGGGGTCCGCGGCGATGTGCGGTTGGAGGATGTGTGGTTTCGCTATGCGCCCGACTCACCCTGGACCCTCGAAGAGATTGGCGCCGAGATCCCAGCGGGCACCCGCACCGCGCTCGTGGGCGAGACGGGGTCGGGCAAGACCACTCTCGCCTATCTCGTCGCGCGTCTGTATGAGCCGCAGCGGGGCTGCGTGAGCGTCGATGGCGTGGATATCCGCGACATGACCCTGCAGTCGCTGGCCGCGACCGTCGGGCTGGTCTCCCAGGAGACCTACCTGTTTCATGCGTCGATCCGTGACAATCTGCGCTTCGCGTGCCCTGACGCCACCGACGCGGAGGTCGAAGACGCCGCACGAGCCGCCCAGATTCACGAGCTGATCGCCTCGCTGCCGGATGGCTACGACACGCCGGTGGGCGAGCGCGGCTATCGCTTCTCCGGCGGCGAGAAGCAGCGCATGGCGATCGCCCGCACCGTGCTGCGCAACCCACCGGTGCTGATCCTCGACGAGGCCACCTCGGCGCTCGACAACGAGACTGAGCGCGCGGTGCAGCAGGCGCTCGACGACCTCTCGCGGGGACGGACCACGATCGCGATCGCCCACCGCCTGTCGACGATCCGCGACGCTGATGAGATCCTCGTGCTCGACTCGGGGCGGATCGCCGAGCGCGGTACCCACGAGGAGCTACTCGCGCTGGGCGGGCGCTACGCGGCGCTCCTGCACGGCGCGGAGATCGACGTCGCTACGCCGTAGCGTCGATGTTCAGGCGCACATAGTCGACGAGGACCGGCTCTCCCAGCTCGGCGAGGACGTCATCCATGAACGGCTCGCGCAGCTCGGCCGGCAGGTGCTGGTAGTGCGGGCCCAGCACGATTTCCGAGAGGAACTCGCGCGGTTGCCCGGGCTCCTTCGGCGCGGGTTGCAGCGAACACTCCGCGCGCTGGAAGCCAGCGGCCATCAAGCGTTCCCGCGTCTGCGCTGGGCCCGCATAGTTCCAGGGCTGTTCGAAGTCGCCGAAGTGCGCGGCATAGGGTTCGCGCGCCAGCACTTCGTTCGCCCGCCCACGCAGCACGTCGATGTTGCCGCGCCCGCCGCACTGGGCCAGCAGCTGCCCCCCGGGGCGAAGCGCGGCGTGCAGGCGAGCGAACAGCCGCTCGTGGTCGAGGATCCAGTGGAACGTCGCTGTCGAGAGGATCGCGTCGACGGGCCCCTCCAGCTCCAGCGCCAGCAGGTCCGCGACGCGCACGTCCGCGCCGTGCAGGCGCTCGCGCGCGGCCCGCACCATCGACTCCGACGCGTCGACCGCGATCACGCGCCCGCGCGGAAGCCGCTCGATCAGCGCCTGCGTGATCCGCCCCGAGCCGCAGCCCGCGTCGAGCACGGTCTCATCGCCCGCTAGCTTTAGGCGCGAAAGGACCTCCAGCCCCAGCGCCTCCATCGGCCCGGAGATTCGGTCGTAGGTTTGCCCGTCCCAGTTGCGCACCTGTGGCATACGAGCGTATGCTATCACGTACTCCCGTTGGCAATCAGCTCGGCCAAGACCTTCGAAAGCTGTCCGCCCTGCCAGGCGATTGGTGATTGACCGGGAGCCTCCACGATCAGCTTCGCCCCGGGAATCGCCTGTGCGTAGCGTTCGCCCACTGCAAGCGGATGGCCCGGGTCGGCCTCGTCGCGGCTCCCAACCACGACTGCCGGCGCTTGGATGAGCGCTAGCTCGCCCATGTCCTCGAACGGGCGCGATCTCGGCACGACTTCCAGCGCATTGGCCACGGCTTCGGGGTGCTCGTGGGCGGATAGCCGCTGCCGGATAACTTTCTCAACGGTCGCTCGCCACTGCACCGGCAAGGGCGAGAAGTCATACGCCGCGAGAAAGCCCTCCACCCCACCCTCGCTCAATCCCTTCGCGAGCGCGTCCCAGCCCGCGAAGGCGTCCAGCCCCGTCGTGTCCGCGGCGGGGTCGTAGGAGGGCGTGATCAGTCCAAGTGCCGCCACGCGCTCGGGGTGGCGCAGGGCAAAGCGCACGGCGGTATGCGCGCCCATCGAGGCACCGGCCAGAACAGCCCGCTCGAGGCCGAGAGCATCCAGAATCGCGAGCAGGTCAGCTGCCAGGCGCTCATACCCATACGCGCTCGGGTCGAGTGCGGGGGTTGAACGGCCATGCCCGCGGGCGTCGTAGGCGATCACACGCCTGCCGGAGCGCTCCAACAGGCGCGAGCCCATCACGACATAGCGTCGTGTCGCCGTCAGCCCATGCAGCAGAACCAGCGGAGAGCCTTCTCCGCTCTCCTCGCCGGAGAGTTCGACCTCATCGTCTGTGCGGATGCTCAGTTCTTGCAAGGGACAGACATCATCTCTCGCCTATACGGGCATTGCCAACTGGTCCTTCGCGCCCACCGGCCTGCTCGCCGGCGCTGGCTCGAAAGAAGAAACGCCTTGAGGGGATACCAGCCCTGTGACCCTCACCCCGAGCAGGCGCACCGGTCGCTCAGGCGCATAGTCCTCGAGCAGCCTCAGCGCCACCGCCGTCACCCGCTCGCTGTCGCAGGTGGGTTTCGTAACCGAGCGCGTGCGGGTAACCGTCGTGAAGTCATCGAGGCGAACCTTGATCCCGATCGTGCGGCCACGGCGCCCGTTGGCGGCAAGACTCGTGCACAGTTCGTGGGACATTCGCCGCAGCGCCTCGCGCAGGGCCGCCGGGTCACGAATGTCCTCATCGAAGGTCCGCTCGCGCGACTCCGAGACCACCTTGCGTGCGGCGGCCACCTCGCCGTCGTGTTCGAACCGCGCGCGCCTGCCGAGATCGCGCCCGAGGTTCCGGCCAAAGCGCTGCACGAGCACCTGCTCCGGTGCGCGACCAAGTGCCTGGAGCGTGTTCAGGCCGAGCTCGGCCAAGCGCGCTGAGGTCTTCGGCCCGATGCCTGGCACCAGTCCGGGCGGCGAGCCCGCGAAGCGCTCACAGGCCTGCTCACGGGTTAGCACGACGAACCCCGCGGGCTTCTCCGCGTCCGATGCCACCTTGGCCACCAGCTTATTGGGGCCGATGCCCACCGAGCATCTCAGCCCGAGGGAGCTCTGGATCTCGGTCACCAGGCGGCGCATGGCGGCCCGCGGCGAATGGAGCCCCGACAGGTCCAGATAGGCCTCGTCCAGGCCCACCACCTCCACGCGCTCCACCTGGGCGCGTACGATCGCCATCATCCGCTTGGATACCTCGCGATAGGTGGCGAAGTCGGGCGGCAGCACGATCGCTTGCGGGCACAGGCGCCTGGCGCGAGCGGCGGGCATCGCCGATCCCACGCCGTAGCGCCTGGCCTCATAGGAAGCAGTGGTGACGACTGCACGCGGGCCGCTCCCCGCGACCACCACCGGCTGGCCGCGCAGCTCTGGATGGCGGCTGAGCTCGATCGAGACGTAAAAGGCGTCGGCGTCGAGATGCGAGACGTTCAACTGGGCGTGATTGTCTGACACTGCTCGTCGAATCTAACGACGGGTGCGGCTGGTATCGCGCGTCCTTAGCCCACCGGGGTGGCCGCCCGCCGCGCCAGGATCGCCGCCAGATGAGCGCGGTGGCTTCCCGCTCCGCCGAGCAGCACAGCGTCGATCTGCGCACGCTTGTAGAGCCAGTGCACGTCAGCCTCCCAGGTGAAGCCGATTCCGCCATGCATCTGGATCGCAGCGGCGGTCACCTCGCGCCCGGCATCGGAAGCGGCGGCCTTGGCCATCGCTGCCGCCTCGGCGAGCCGCTCCTGGTCGGCGTCTGCCGTCCATGCGGCGAAGTTCGCCGTCGAGCGCGCCTTCTCGGTGTCGAGCAGCATCTGCGCACAGCGATGCGAGACGGCCTGGTAGGCGCCGATAGGCACACCGAACTGTTTGCGGTCCTTGACGTAGGCGACCGTCATCTCGAGCGCCCGCTCGCAGACGCCGACGAGCTCTGAGCTGACGGAGATCAGCGAGCGCCCGAGGCCGGCGCAGACGTCGCCGAGTGAGTCGCTCGCGCCGTCCGCGACGCTCACGCGTGCGGCTGAGCGGGTCGGGTCGATCGCCTCAAGCGGCGTCACCTCGGCGTCCTCGGCGGCCAGCACGACGCCCGTTCCGTCGTTTTCGACGAGCACGAGCACCTGCGCATTCGCGCCGCCGATCATGAGCTCCGCGACGCTATCGCTGGCGGCGCCAAGCGCACCGGCCGTCTCGCCCGAGGCCAGGCCAGGCAGCCAGCGTTCGCGTTGCTCAGGCGTGCCCGAGTGCTGGATCACCGTCGCGGCAAGCGCGCTTGGCAGGAACGGCACGGGCGCGAGCGAGCGTCCGAGCTCCTCACAGAGGATCGAAAGCTCGATCTGGCCGAGCCCCTGACCGCCGTACTCCTCAGATACGGCGATCCCTGGCCAGCCGAGCTTGCTCAGCTCACGCCACAGCGCCTCATCGACCGTACGCGCCTCAGCGTGCTCACGCACGCGCGCCGGCGTCGCGCGTTCTGCGAGCAGGTCGCGCGCCGTGCGCTGGATGTCACGCTGGTCGTCGGTGAAGCCAAAGTCCATCAGGCAGCCGCCTTCAGCCGGGGCAGGCCGAGCACGCGCTCGGCGACGATGTTCTTCAGCACCTCCGTGGTGCCACCCTCGATCGTGTTGCCTCGCGCGCGCAGCAACTCATAACTCCAGCTCTCACCGGCCGTCAGCGCGTCTGGGCCGACGATATCCACGGCCAGTTGCGTGAGGCGCTGGTTGGTGTCCGACCACAGCCACTTGACGAGCGATCCCTCGGGGCCGGGCTGGCCGTAGCGCTCGACGTCTGTGAGGCCCTTCCAGGCGAGCAGGCGGATCGACTCGCAGCGCACGTGTAGCTCGGCCAGCGCGTCGGCCGTGCGAGCATCCTCGAGCAGGCCACGCCCAGCGGCGATTGCGATCAAGTCGTCGAGCAGCTGGCGCAGGCGTATCTGCAGCGCGAAGCCGAGGCCCGCGCGCTCGTTCATCAGCGTCGTGAGCGCGACCTTCCAGCCGTTGCCCACGCCGCCAATGACGTTCTCGTCCGGGATCCGCGCCTCCTCGATGAACAGCTCGTTGAACTCAGCCTCGCCGGTGATCTGGCGCAGCGGGCGAACCTGCACGGCGTCCTGCTCCATGTCCATCAGGAAATAGGTGAGGCCCTTGTGCTTGGCGGCGTCGCCGTCGCTCCGGGCAACGAGCATGCACCACTTGGCGTACTGAGCGCCGCTCGTCCACACCTTCTGGCCAGTGACCACCCATTCATCGCCATCCTTGACGGCCTTCGTTTTCAGCGACGCGAGATCCGAGCCCGCGTCGGGCTCTGAGAAGCCCTGGCACCAGATCTCCTCAGCCGAGAGGATCGGCGCCAGGTAGCGCTCCTTCTGCTCATCCGTGCCCCACACCATCAGCGTCGGGCCACCGAGCAACAGGCCGAGCACGTTCGCCGCCATCGGCACGCGCGCGCGGCCGAGCTCTTCGAAGTAGATCGCCGACTCCGTCAGGCTCGCACCACGCCCGCCGTACTCGGCCGGCCAGGCAGGTGCCGCCCAGCCTGCGTCATACAGGCGCCGCTGCCAGTCCCGTCGCCATGTGTAGTGTGCGTCCTCCCCGCCCTCGCCCGGCTCGGGCGCGGGCGGGTTTCCGGCTAGCCAGCTGCGCAGCTCATCGCGGAAGGCGATCTCTTTAGGGCTGAAGGTCAGGTCCATGGGGTTCCTTGCACTTTGGGCATGCAGTGACGATGCCCCTTACTCGTGGATGCGCACAACATTCACGGCGCAGAGAATACTCGGGCTATCGTGCACCGGGTTACCGTGGCATCCGGGGAGGGCAGGAGGCCGTGACGAGCACTCGCAAAGCGTCAGCTCGCGCCGTAGGGGATGATGGGCGAATGCCTACTCCCCCCTCCCTGCGCAGCGTCAAGATCGGGGCTGACGAGCGCGGCGGGTGGACCACTGAACGCCCGCGCCGCGAGGGCGATGCGCCGCCTCGTCCGGTCGATGTATCCGCGCGCTGTCGTGTGCTCGCTCCGTCAGACCGGATGCGCTATTCGCCCGGCAGCCTTTTGCTGATCGTCTCCCCCGATGTCTTGTCGTCCGCGCGCTTTGCCGAGCGTGTCGTGGAGGAGCGCGGCGCGGTGCTCTCGCTCGCGAAGGTGCGCACCCTGCTGGCGGGACGTGTCGCGGTGCAGGAGATCGAGACGCGGGCGCGCGAGCTGCTCGACGCGGCTGTCGTTAAGCGTTTGGGCGAGCGGCAGACGGTCGTCCTCACGCTCGAGGGCCTGGACGCCGGGGAACGCGAGCGCTATGTGCGGCTCGCCCATGGTCTGAAACGCCCGCGACACCTGATTCTGCTCGAGGTTCCACGCGATCAGGTTCCCGAAGAGGAGCGTGCCATGCTCAACGACCTGCGCAGTGCGCTCGACTCCGGCGAGGTCGGCCTCGAGGGTTTCCAGACCGCGTTGCGCCTCGGCGGCGGCGCAACGGCCGAGCTGAAGCGGATCGTCTTCCAGCCGCCACCGCGCGAGGACTGACACCGCTGTGGCTGAATGGTCGCATTGGGGGTGGGGATCCTGGGCGAGTACCCGACTGTGCTGGGGAGAGGGAAGCGGGTCTTAGGTGCTGGAGCTCCAGGATCTCGTCAAGCACTACCACACAGCCGGAGAGGAGACGGTGCGCGCGGTCGACGGCGTGTCGATGTCTGTCGCGGCTGGCGAGATGGTTGCGCTATACGGGCCAAGCGGCTCAGGTAAGACGACGCTGCTGCTGATGGTCGCCGCACTGCTCGCTCCGACGAGCGGCAAAGTGCTGGTGAACGGCCGCGACATCTCCTCGCTCTCGGAGCGTGAAGCTTCGCACTTCCGCCTCCAAGAAATGGGCTTCGTGCGCCAGAACTTCGATCTGTTGCCGGGCGTGAGCACGATCGACAACACCGTGCTGAAGCTGCTCAAGAACACGCCGTGGAAGGAGGCACACGTTCGCGTGCAGCCGTTGCTCGAGCGGCTGGGACTCGGTGGCCGGTTGACCCACCGCTCCGAGACACTTTCGATGGGCGAGCGTCAGCGCGTGATGATTGCCAGGGCGCTGTCGACCGAGCCGAAGTTGCTGCTCGCCGATGAGCCGACTGGCAGTCTCGACACCCAGCGCGGACGCGAGGTGCTCGAACTGCTGACGGAACTATGCCGTGAGCGCGGCGTGGCGATCGTCCTCGTCAGTCACGATCCGCAAGCCGCCGCCTACGCGGACCGCGTGCTTGCGCTGCGCGACGGCAAGCTGGTCGACTACGACCCTGACCAGAGCCTTGCGCCCACCGGCCGGGGCGCGCTGGGCGACAGCGCGGCGTCGGCGTAGCGATCTGGGCAGGCAGCTGTGAGGTTCGCGAACGTGCTCCACCTCTATCGCGTGCGCCTGCGTGCGCGGGCGCTTCAGGAGTGCTTCGCGATCGTAGGGATCGCTGCGGGGGTGGGGCTGCTGTTCGCCTCACAGATCGCGAGCTCGAGCCTGTCCAGCTCGGTGGGGCAGCTCAACAGCGGGATCGTCGGCCGGGCGAAGCTGCAGCTGACGGCGCGCGACGCTCACGGGCTGCCGCAGACGCTGGTCTCAGAGATACGGCATTTGCCGGGCGTGCGCGTGGCAGCGCCGCTGCTCGAAGTTAGCGCGAACGCCAAAGGGCCGAAGGGCAGTGAGTCGGTTGAGCTCGCTGGGGCCGACGGGACGCTCGCTGAGCTGAAAGGCGCGCTCGTGCGTAAAGTCGCGCTCACCCCATTCGCCGGACTTGGCGCGATCGTGCTCCCCGTGCCCGTGGCAAGCACGCTCGGGGTGAAGAAGTTTGGCGACGTTGTGAAGTTCCAAGCGCTCGGGCACTCGAGCGAATCCGCGCTCTACTCGCGCCTGACTGAAAGGCAGATCGGCGCCCTGATCTCCAGCCCGATCGCTGTGGGTCCGCTCGAATACGTCCAGGAAGCAAGCGGCCTGAAGGGTCGCGTGAGCCGCATCCTGGTCGAGCCCGCGCCGGGGCAAACCGCCAGTGTGCGTGCGGGCCTGCAGCGTATTGCCGGCGAACGGTATGGCGTGGAGGACTCAAACTACGATGAGCTACTATTCGCCAAGGCCGCCGCCGCGACGAACCAGTCAACGCAACTGTTCGCTGTGATCAGCGCCCTTGTGGGCTTCCTGTTCGCGTTCAACGCGATGCTCTTGACGGTGCCGCAGCGTCGCCGGCTGATCGCCGACTTGCGCCGCGATGGCTACACACCCAAGGCAGTGATCGCGGTGCTGATGTTCGATGCGCTGGTGCTCGGCACGATTGCCTGTGCGATCGGGCTGGTGCTCGGGGACGAGCTCTCTATCCACCTGTTCCACTCCAACCCCGGCTATCTCTCGTCCGCCTTCGCGCTGGGCTCCGAGCGCGTCGTGAGCTTGAAGAGCATCGCGATCTCCTTGGCCGGCGGCATGGGAGCCGCCAGCGTGGCCGTACTCAGCCCGTTCAAAGACATCGTCTCGCGCAATCCGCTCGCCGCGATCGAAGTGAAGGAGGTTAAGGGCGGGCGCACCTCGTGGCTTTTGACGTTCGGCGGACTCGTATGCCTCGGAGCGACGCTTGCGATCCTGCTGGCGGCTCCGCAGGCGGCGATTGTGGGGATGATCACGTTGATCGCGGCGCTGCTCGCGCTGCTCGCGGTGCCGCTCACCGGGATGCTCGCGTTCGTGCAACGAATCGCGCCGTCGATCGTGAGCGCTGTGCCGCACATCGCGGTGATGGAGCTCCGCGCCGGACGATCGCGCGCGATCGCAATTGCCGCCACCGGCGCGATCGCTGTGTTCGGGAGCGTGTCCATCCAGGGCGCCCACAGCGACCTGCTGAAGGGGCTGTACAACGCTGCCTCGGACATGAACGCAGCGACCGACGTTTGGGTGTCCGCTGCAGGCAACTCCAACCTGTTGATGACCTCGCCTTTTGCCCCTACCCAGGTGGGCAAGCTGCGCGGGCTGCCCGGGGTGCGCGCCGTGCGGATATATCGCGGGGGGCTGCTCGACTACAACGACCGGCGCATCTGGGTGATCGCCCCTCCGCGAGAAGCCTCACCACTGGTGCCTCCCAGCCAGCTCGTGGAAGGCAACGTCGCCCAGGCTGATATGCATTTGCGCGAAGGGGGCTGGGCCGTGGTGTCGCTGGCGCTTGCCGAAGAACACAATCTGAAGATCGGCAAGCCATTCACGCTGCCGGCCCCCAACCCGGCCAAGTTCCGTGTTGCGGCGATCAGCACGAACATCGGCTGGGCGCCGGGCGCGATCATCGTGAACGCCAATGACTACGCGAAGGCGTGGGGTAGCACGGATGCGAGCGCCTACAACGTGCTGATGAAGCCTGGGGTCAGCCCTGGGCAGGGCGTGCGTGAAGTGAGAGCGGCGCTTGGAGGCGAATCGGCTCTAGCTGTGCAAAGCGCTGAACAGCACGCAAACACGCTGCGCGCGATCACGCGCCAGGGTCTTGAAAGGCTGTCACAGATCGCGACCTTGATCCTGGTGGCGGCCGTGATGGCGATGGCGGCCGCCATGGGTGCCATGATCTGGCAGCGCCGCCCGCGCCTTGCGAAGCTCAAGCTCGAGGGGTTCCCCCACCGCGAACTGTGGTACACGATCGTGCTCGAGAGCTTGATGCTGCTCGGCGTAGGCTGCCTGAGCGGCGCGGTGTTCGGCCTGTTCGGCCAGCAACTGCTCGACAGGGCGCTGAACCTCGTGATCAACTACCCGGTGGTCAGCTCGGTCGGCGTGATCGTGGCGCTCGGAAGCCTCGCGCTTGTGACGGCCTCAGCGGTGCTGATGGTGGCGATCCCTGGCTGGTTCGCTGCCGAGGTGCAAGCCAGCCTGGCCCTCCAGGATTGAGGACGCGCAGCTCCGGAAGAGAAGCCTACGGAGCTATCTATGGCGGCGTGGCGGGCAGGGCACGGCCGTCTGAGCGCTTGTGCTGTTGCCGTCCTGGAAGGTGAATTCCGCGGCGAATGGGAAGCCTCCGCGGGGGCAGTGTTCCGGCACTGAGACACCTTTCGGATGAAAGGCCACCTTCCTACCGTGGACGTGCTTGAAGTAGGTCAGATGACTGGGTCCGATCGTGCTCTGAACGCTCACGATCGAAACGTCCGGTCCCCCCGGCACGCTCGTCACCAGCGGTACGTTCGCGGCGAGCTGCGTGCCGAACGCCCCGGATGCCGCCAGAACTTCCCCCTGAAAGACCAGCTGCGCGGACACGGGAAACGCACCATTTGCGTAGAACAGCACGACCAGGTTGCCGCCGGGCGACGGGCCCGCTACCGCCTGGATTTCAGGGATCTCATGCCCCGCGCCCGTACCGAACGGCACTTCGACCAAGGCGCTGCCGAACCCCAACCGCGAGTTGGGCGAGCAACCATTGATGCCGTGTTCCAAGAGCGTCTGGGGCAGGCAGGTCGACAGGCCGAGCGTCGTCGTCGTGTAGCTGAGTCCGGCGGGCATCCTCAGGTCGAGCTTCGTCATCGGCGGCGGCGCAGTGCCTTCCGCGGTTTCGACGTGAAAGCCAAAGGAGATCGTCGTCGACGCACCTAGCCTGTTTGGCGAGAAGGCGGCATGCAGCGTGGCGCGCTCAGTGGTCGCGCCCGCCGTCGCGGGCGGCACGCCGCATACGAGCGCGAGCAGCAGCGCACCCGTGAGCGCTCTGAGCTTGGACAAGGACTTACCCAGCTCTCAGGTCGAGAAGCTGCCGCTCAAATGGACGGTGACAGAGCCGCTGAGGCGCTGGATCGTGCCACTGAAGCTCAGTCCCGAGCCGTGAGCGTGAGCGTAGCTCCCGGTCCCGCGATTGATTGACAGCTTGCCGGAGAAGCTCGCTGTGCCCCCATTTACGCGGTAGCTGGATGACCCAGATCCCGTGAGGGAGCCACTGCTCGGATAGATGTTGACTTCGGCCGTCACGCGGCTGGGCGAGACGACGTTCAGATGGATATAGATCGTGCCGTGGATCGTCCCCGACGCCGAGCCCTGCTCGTTGAGCCTGAGTCCCGAGCTGCTCGTACGATGCAGGTGTCCGGTCTCTTTCACGGTGATCGTCCTTGCGGCAATGGCGGTTGGGGCCGCGGTCCTACCGGCGGCGCTGGAAGCGCCTAGCCCGGCAACACTCATGAGCAGGCCAGCGACAGGCATGATTCCAGCCACCACCGCGACTCGTGCGCGTGAGCGCCCGCCAAGCAGGCGAGCCCGGACAGACCTGCTTGAAACGTTGTAACTACTGGTTTTGCGTGACATCTACAGAACTCTCTCCCTTGCGACTCAGCGACCCCAACAGCAAATTCAAATATTGACCTAGGCACATACTAGTTCACACGGGCTCGTCGCGGGCCAGCTAACGGGGCTGGCGTCCTCGATAGTGAGTCTCCCGCGAGCGTGAGCATGAGCGAAAGGTGTTCTTGGAGCGTTTCCAAGCTGTGGCCGCCCGGGTAGACGGCGCTCTTGGCGCTTGCTCCCGCGCGGCGCAGCGCGGCAGCGAAGGGCGCGTTCTCGGAAGGGTCCGCGATCTGATCAGATTCACCGCCGTACACGAATGCATGCAGGCCGATCCGTGACAGCAGGGGACGATCGGCCTGCAGCTTGCCTTCAAGGCCGTTGAAGAAGCCCAGCCAGCTCTCGACCGTGGCGAAGCGATAGGGGTTGCTGAGCGCGATGTTCATGGCGCCATATCCGCCCATCGAGTCCCCGGCGATCGCCCGCGCGCTGCGGGATGCCACGGTGGGGAGCATCCGGTCGATCAGTTCCTGTACTTCTAGAACGTAGCTCTCGTAGTGCCGGGAGCCGGTGTTGCGCCAGTTGTTGGCCCCGCGCCCGCCCTGGATCATCACGGCAATCAGTGGCGGTATGACATGGTGCGCGACGAGCCGGTCGAGCTCGTCCTGCAGGCCGATCTGCAGGAACGCGCTGGCCGGCTGATTGTTGCCATGCAGCAGGTACAGCACTGGGTAGTGGCGAGTGGTGCTGGCGTAACCAGCCGGCAGATAGACCAAGAAGGACCCGTGTCCATGAAGAGCCGGTGAGGAGTAGCTCGCGCCATCGATCGAGCTGCCAGCGGTGTCCTGGCTGACCGGGGTGAGCGTGGGCAGCGGCGGAGCCTCTGAGGAGAGTGAGCTCTGCAGCGAGAGCGTCCGGCTGGGTGACGGGGAGATGCCGGTGAGGCCGAGCCGACCCTGCAGCGCGAGTGCGCCGCAGACAGCCAGCAGGCTGCTGAGGAGTGCGGTGATGAGCACCCGGCGCGCGCCCGCGCCCGCGACAGGAGCGGCCGGCGAGGCGGCGGGCTCCAGCCGGGGCGGGAAGGCTGGCACCCATGCAGGCGGCAGCATTTCTACTGCCGCCGTGCGCTGGCCCGGCCAGCTCCACTCGCCAAGGCTCTCCATCCACACCTGTGCGCGCAGATTCTTCATTGCTACCGGCATCGGGCAGATTCAAGGAAGCATTGAGCAGAAAGCCAACCCTTGCATGAAGGCGCCCACATCGCCCGGGGTGCTCAGCTCGTGCTCCACACCTCTCCGGTGTCTCCGAAACCGAGTGCCTGCTTGGTCGCTTCCGTGAGGTCAAATTCGCGCCCAGCGACATATGGGCCACGATCGACCACGGGCACCCGCACCGAGTGCCCGCCGTAGCGGAGCGTGACAAGGGTGCCGCAGGGAAGCGTCTTGTTGGCGACGCCCATGGTGGAGCTGGTCAGCGAACCGCCGCAGGCCATTCCACCGCCGCCCCCGTACCAGGACGCCTCTGCGAGACGAAACACGTTTAGCCGCCCGAGCCTGCGATGCGAAGCGAGCTCGCTACCGTGGCCGGCGAAATGCAGGCGCACGGACTCGCTCCCGACCCGCCGCGTGAGATAACGAAGCCGGAAACGTCCGCCTGCGCCGGTTCGGGTGCGGGTCAGTGTGCTCCAGCCATGCCTGCCGAGCGCCTGAAGCGCGACCATCCGGCCGGGGAGACCAATCGGCTTGGCGCCCGCCAGAAGCGTCCCTGTGATGGTCGCTGGACCGTCAGCGAGGACGTTCAGCTCAGAGCGGCGCAGCCTCAGGGCGGTGCGAACCGCTATCGGCATCACCGGTGGCGCGGCCGACGCGATTCCGATAGGAGCCAGGGGATTGGCAGGCGGCGGCACAGGGGTCGCTGGTAGGTACATCAGTGGGAATCTCCTTGCGTGTCCGCCTACGGGGTTAGCTGTCGGGCTCACGGCCGGCGGGCACACGAACCAAACGCGCGCCAGCCGGGCGTTACGGCCACAACAGCGGCCGATTCGCCCCATCCAGATCGCCGTCTCTAGAGATCTGGCAGTGGGTCCCCCGCTCGCCTCCATTCACAGAGACGACTCGGCAGGGTCGAACAATTGTTCGATTGCTCGCAGCTTAGATGACGCTTGGGACGGTTCTGTGTGACGGGTGACACACAGCCCCGCCGTGTGCGGATACGCACAAAATCACTTTGACGGGCGCCTGCGGCGTAATCTCAGATGGCGCACGACAGATTCGGAGCGCTGTCGTTGACGTGCGGCACTGAAGCCGCGACAATCGGGCGCGTGGCCAACCCGGACCGGCTGACGGCGCTCGACTCGACCTTCCTGCACCTGGAGGACAACTCCACTGCGCACATGCACGTCGCTTCGGTGATGGTCTTCGAGGGCATGGCGCCGGCGCCGCAGGAGCTAGTCGATCACATCGTCAGCCGCCTGCACCTGGTCCCGCGCTACCGCCAGCGCCTTGCCTTCGTCCCCTACGGTCAGGGCCGTCCCGTGTGGGCCGACGATCCGCACTTCAACCCGCGCTACCACATCCGCCACACGGCGCTGCCAAAGCCGGCCGACGACAAAGCCCTTAAGCAGCTCGCGGGGCGCCTCTTCTCGCAGCGCCTGGACCGCTCCAAGCCGCTGTGGGAGATCTGGCTCGTCGAGAAGATGGCGGGCGAACGCTTCGCCCTGATCGCCAAGACCCACCACGCGCTCGTCGACGGGATCTCGGGCGTGGACATCACGACGGTGCTATTCGACACGTCGCCCAGCGTGGGCGGGACCGAGTCATCTACCTCGCGCGCGCCGATGCGGTGGACGGCGAAGCCACTCCCTGGTCAGGCCAAGCTACTCGGCGAGGCGCTGCGCGAACGCACGACGGTACCCGCGGAGATGGTGCGCGGCGCCCGCAGGCTGTTGCGCGCTCCCCGCCGTGCCGCTTCGCAGCTCGTCGACGGCCTCACGAGCCTCGGCGCGACGACGATCGCAGGTGTTAAAGCTCCTGCGCCGGACAGCCCGTTCAACGTCGAGATCGGCCCGCACCGCCGCTACACGTTCATCGACGCCGACCTCGAGCAGTTCAAAGCGATCAAGGCCTCGCTCGGGGGCACACTCAACGACGTCGTGCTCGCGACGGTCAGCCTCGGCCTCGGCCGCTATCTGCGTCGCGAAGGCTTCGACACGGAGGGACTCGAGCTGAAGGCGATGGTGCCGGTATCGGTACGCGCGGATTCCGACCGCGGCGCGCTCGGCAATCAGGTGGCGGCGATGTGGGCGCCGCTGCCGGTCGGCGTGCAGAACCCGGTCGAGTGCCTGCAGCAGATCACCGGGGAGATGCAGAACCTCAAGGAGTCCGGCCAGGCCGTGGGCGCACAGGTGCTCGTCAACCTCGCCGGGTTCGCGCCGCCCACGATCCTCAGTCAGGCGGCGCGCCTGCAGGCCCGCCAGCGCTTCTTCAACCTCGTCGTGACGAATGTGCCCGGGCCACAGTTTCCGCTGTACGTGCTCGGCCGCCGCCTGCGGGTGCTCTACCCGGTCGTGCCGCTCGCCCGCCGTCAGGCGCTCGGCATCGCCGTGATGAGCTACGACGGGCACCTCGGCTTCGGCCTGCTCGGCGACTTCGACGCCCTGCCCGAGCTGGAGGCGATCGCGGGCGATATGAAGTGGGCGATCTCCGCGCTCGCGCGCGCGGCCGGAGTCGAGCCGAAGCCCAAGCAGCGAACGGGCAAACGCTCCTCTGCGGCTTCCGGCAAGAGCGCCGCGAGCAGGAACGGCGCCCGCGCTAGCAGTGCACGCAAGTCCGCAGCGCGCTGAGCCGTCGGTGCACACAGGCGCGAAAGCCAGCTCGCGAGGCGGCGCGAGCATCGGCGGGCCTGCGACGATGACCCCGTGCGCCTAGCCCTCTGCCAGATGAACGCCACGGTCGGCGACATCGCTGGCAACGCTGCGCGCATCCGCGACGGTTTGAACGCGGCAAGCCAGGCGGGGGCCCATCTCGTGCTCTTCCCCGAGCTCGCGCTGACGGGCTACCCGCCCGAGGATCTGCTGCTGCGCGAGCACTTCCTCGCGGATGCGCGATTCGCCCTCGACGAGCTCGCTCGCGAGGTTCGCGGGCTTACCGCGATCGTGGGCTTCCCCGAATCCTCCGCAGAAGATGTCTACAACGCTGCCGCGGTCCTGGCCGGCGGCGCCGTCAGATGTGTCTACCGCAAGATGCATCTCCCCAACTACGGCGTCTTTGACGAGCAGCGCTACTTCACCGGAGGGACCGAGCCCACGGTGATCCCGGTTGGCTCAAGGACAGTTGGTGTGACGGTCTGTGAGGACCTATGGGCGCCTGGCCCACCGGCGTCCGCTGAGGCCGCGGCCGGCGCCAGCCTGCTCGCGAACATCTCTGCTTCCCCATACCACGCTGGCAAGGGCGCCGAACGGGAGCAGCTGTTTGCCCAGCGCGCCCGCGAGCACAACGTCTACGTCGCCTTCTGCGGGCTCATCGGCGGCCAGGACGAGCTCGTGTTCGACGGCAGCTCCTTCATCCTCGACCCAACTGGTGAGACGATCGCCCGCGCGGCACAGTTCAAGGAGGACCTGCTCGTTTGTGAGGTTGACTTCGGCTCCCTCACCGGCGAGCGGCCCAAGCCGCGCCTGCAAGCTCCGATTGCCCCGATCGAGGCCGAGATCTACGCGGCGCTCACGCTCGGCCTGCGTGACTACGTCGAGAAGAACGGCTTCTCGGATGTCGTCCTCGGTCTCTCCGGCGGGATCGACTCAGCGCTTGTCGGGTGCCTGGCCGTGGACGCGCTCGGCGCCGGGCGGGTAAACGTCGCCATCATGCCTTCCCCCCACTCCTCCGCCGAAACCCAGAACGACGCCCGCGCGCTCGCCGCCACGCTCGGGGTGCGCGCGCATGAGCTGCCGATCGAGCCGGCGATGGACGCTTATGCCCAGACGCTGAGCGAGGACTTCGAGGGCCTCTCGGCAGATCTAACCGAGGAGAACCTGCAGGCGCGCATCCGCGGCAACCTGCTGATGGCGCTGTCGAACAAGTTCGGCTGGCTGGTCCTCACCACCGGCAACAAGTCCGAGATGTCCGTCGGCTACACCACCCTCTACGGCGACCTGGCGGGAGGGTTCGCGGTCATCAAGGATGTGCCAAAGACGCTTGTCTACCGGTTGTGTGCGTGGCGTAATTCTTCCCCCGCGGCGATCCAAGGACGCGTGAGCACCCCGATCCCGCGATCCATAATCGAGCGCGCGCCCTCAGCGGAGCTACGCGCCGGTCAGCGTGACGAGGACTCGCTGCCGCCGTATGAGCTGCTCGACCGTATCCTGCACGGCTACGTCGAGCTCCACCGAAGTGCTGAGCAGCTGATTGCCGAGGGGCTGGCAGAGGATGAGGTGCAGCGCGTGATCAGGCTCGTCGACCTCGCCGAGTACAAGCGCCGCCAGGCGCCACCTGGCATCAAGGTCACCCCGCTTGCCTTCGGCCGGGACAGGCGGATGCCGATCACGAACAAGTACAGAAGCCCACCCACCCCGTGATACGCGGTATTCGTCTGAAGCGTCGCTTTGCGGCCGCGGTTGCGCTAGGACTCTGCGCGCTCACGCTCGGAGCCTGTGGCAACACCCTCCAGGACCAGCCGCTCTCCCACACGACGCTCGAGAGCCTGATCCTCGCCCCCTATCCCGTCTACTGGCTTGGTGGCTCCTTCCAGCGCATGGCGATCACAGAAGCCTCCCAGGACCCCAGCGGAGCGTTCACCGTCCAGTACGGCGACTGCGTACAGGGTGGCCAAAACACCTGCGTGCCGCGTCTGCGAGTGGTCAGCTCCCCCGACAACAGCTTCATCCCGATCGGCTCGCAGCCGCACCGCACTGCTCACATCCGCGGTCTCACCGCTATCACTGCTCAGGCGGGCAAGACGATCGAGCTGGCCACCGCTGGCGTGGTTCTCGACATCTACGCCAACAGCCCCCAGCTCGCCCTCGCCGCCGCCGAGATGGCCGTGCCGGTCAACGACACCGGCGTGCCCGAAGGACCGTTGCCCGCGCCGCTGCCAGATACTGGCTTTGGCGAGCAGCCCCTGCCCAGCCAGTTGTCAACTCCCCTACGCGCCATCTCTCGCTAAGCAGGAGCGGCCGTGGGCTGCATAGCAGGCAGCGGGCGCACAGCAATCGTCATCCGCGTGACCGCGCACAACCGGTCTGCGTCATCGCTGAACCGCACATCCCACACCCATGTCGTACGACCACGGTGCAGCCGCGTGGCATGGGCATGCACCGCGCCCTCGGTGACCGGTCGCAGAAAGCTCGTGCTGTTCGACATGCCCGTGGCCATGTTGCCTTGTGCAATCACCGCCGCTGCGGTCGCCAGCGAGGTGATCGACTCCGCAAGCGATGCATATACACCGCCGTGAACGAGCCCGACCGGCTGCTTGACCTCCTCGCGCACCGCCACCTTCGCGCGCACCTCGGTGTCGGAGAACTCGACGAACTCCAGGCCGTACAGGCGGTCGAACCCAACCAGGGCGTCGTTCAGCTCCTCGGCGCTCGGCGTGGACATCCCGGCGCCACGATAGCCTACGCACCCTCCGCACATGAGCCGACTAGACGACCTCCCTCCCGATCAGCGCGCAGTGCTGATGCTGCTGGTGGCGCAGGGCAAGAGCCACGCCGAGATCGCCGGCATGCTCGGGATCCCCCAGGACACCGTCCGTGATCGCGCCCGCCGGGCGCTCGATGCCCTCGCTGCTGGCCCCGGCGAAACTCGGGGTGGGACCCGCGAGCGGCCACCGGCCATCTCACCGCTTGCGCCCGCCGGTGCGGGAACGCATGCTATCCCCTCCTCCGGCTCCTCGCGACCCAGCTCCAGGCGCGGTGGTGCGCTGCTGCTCGTGGCGCTCGTCGTGGCCGTGGTCGTGGCGGTGATTCTGATCACCAGTGGCGGCAGCTCCCACAACCCATCAACAACCCGGGCTGGCGCCACCGCTTCCAGTACAACGAGCACCTCCCAGAAAACGGGCACTCCCACCGTCAAGCAGATCGCCCTCACCTCGCCCGAACCTGGCAGCAAGAGGGTCGGCCTGGTGGAGGTCTTCTCCGAAGGAACCAAACGTGGCTACTACATCGCGGTCGAACACTTGCCGCCGACGGAAGGCTTCTTCTACGCCGTCTGGCTCTATAACTCCCCGGCGAGTGCCCTGCCGTTGAGCAAAAGCCCGCCCGTCACCGCTAACGGCCGGCTACAAGGGGGTGCGCTGCTGCCCGCCAATGCCGGCAGCTACCACAAGATCCTGCTCACGCGTGAGACGAGCACTAAACCGTCTCACCCCGGGCCAATCGTCCTCAGCGGCTCGTTCAGCCTCCACTGAGAACGTATCTGCGCGCCTCAGAGCTCCAGGTATCGCAGCGCGACCCGGCCCAGGACGAACACATCGCCGTTATGCAGGTTCGCCTGCGTGATGCGATGGCCGTTGACAAACGTACCGTTGGAGCTGCGGTCGTCGAGTATGCGTGAGCCCGAGTGGCCGTGGATCAGGATCGCGTGACGCCTAGAGACAGACGCGTCATCGAGGTGCAGGCCGGCGGCTAGGCCGCGCCCGATGTGAGTCACGCCGCCTTGAAGCGGTATCAGCAGCTCCTCGCCGGGTCCCTGAACTTCGATGTATACACCCGCCTGCGCTTGCCGGACAGGCATCGCCTGAGCGCGCATGCGCTCGTCCAAGCATCCGATCCCGTCGAAGGATTCGGTCCTCTCACCCGTGCTGGTGGGGCGGGTGGGTGCTCGAGTAGCCATACCGGCAGCTCACCGCACGGTACTCATGCTCACCTCAATAGAGGTGAAGAAATCCCGAAGCGTCTGCCGGCGTCCGCGACCGCCCGTGAGCGGGAGCGCTACCCTCCACACATGTGCGCTGGCTGTGCGATGGCGGCCGCCTCGGCCGCAACGGGCTTCAGGTCGTGGCTGCAAACCCACCACTTTGGCTGGCTCACTCCGCGCCGGCTGCGCTCCTTGACGATCGGCGCGATGTGTGCCGCGGGTCTCGTCTCGACGATCGGCTTCAGCGGGTCCACCGCACCCACCCATACGGCAGCGCATCACTCCGGCGCTCTCCCCAGCAGCGCTCGCTAGCCTCCGGCGACCGCGGGCAGGATCGTTACTTCAGCGCCGGCGGGCACCGGTGTTGCCAAGCCATTCAAGAAGCGGATGTCTTCGCCTGCCACATACACGTTGACAAAGCGCCGTAACGAGCCATCGTCGTCTGAGATTCGCGCCCGCAGCTCGCCGTACCGGTCGAACAGGCCATCGAGCACCTCCTGCACGGTTGCACCGTCTATCTGCGCCTCCGCGTCACCGCCTGCCGCCGCCCGCAACTGGGTAGGGATCTTCACAACCACCGCCATCAGACGCTCACCGTCTCAGGGACGCCGGCCTCGAAGGCCTCCACGGTGGGAGCGATGGTGTGCGTCTCGAACGTTCCGCGCACCGCGTCGAGCGTCTTCAGGCCCTCGCCAGTGATCACTAGCACGACACGCTCGCCGGGGTCGATCTCTCCGCGTGCGGCGAGCTTTGCGAGCGTGGCCGTCGTGACGCCGCCGGCCGTCTCGGTGAAGATGCCCGTCGTCTCGGCCAGCAGCTTGATCCCGTCGCGGATCTCCTCGTCCGTGACCGAGTCCACGCCGCCACCGGTGCGGCGGGCGAGGTCCAGCGCGTAGGGGCCGTCGGCCGGGTTGCCGATCGCAAGCGACTTGGCGATCGTCTTCGGCTTGACCGGGCGGCACACGTCGTGGCCTTCGGCGTAGGCGCTCGCGACCGGCGAGCAGCCCTCGGCCTGGGCGCCGTTCATCCTCGGCAGCGGGCGGGAGGGGGTCTCTAGGAGGCCGAGCTCAGCGAACTCCTCGAAGCCACGGGCGATTTTCGTGAACAGCGAGCCCGAGGCGATCGGCACGACGCAGCGGTCGGGCAGCTCCCAGCCGAGCTGCTCGGCGATCTCAAACGCGAGCGTCTTCGAGCCCTCGGCGTAGTACGGGCGCAGGTTGATATTGACGAATGCCCAGTCGCGCTCGGCGCACAGCTCGGTGCAGAGGCGGTTGACGTCGTCGTAGTTGCCTTCGACACCGACGAGCTTCGTGCCGTAGATACCTGTGGCGAGCACCTTCTGCTCCTCGAGGTCGGCCGGGATGAAGACGTAGGAGTCGAGGCCCAGCGCGGCGCCGTGGGCGGCAACCGAGTTGGCCAGGTTGCCCGTTGAGGCGCAGGCGATCGTCTCAAAGCCGAGCTCGCGGGCGCGTGTGACGGCGACTGAGACGACGCGATCCTTGAAGGAGTGCGTGGGGTTGGCTGCGTCGTTCTTGACCCACACCTCGCCCAAGTGCAGGCGCTCGGCGAGGCGGTCGGCGCGGATCAGCGGCGTGCACCCCGCCGGCAACCCTACGCGCGAAGCGAGCCGTCCCGATGGCCCAGGGGGACCGCCGGCGAGCGGCAGGAAATCGGCGTAGCGCCAAATGTTCTGCGGGCCGCCCTGGATCCGGCGGCGCAGCTCGGCGACATCTCGGGTCGTGGCGCTGTGGTCGTAGGCGACCTCGAGCGGTCCGAAGCACTGCTCGCACACGTAGAGCGCCTCGAGCGGGTACTGCGCCTTGCACTCCTTGCACTGAAGATGACTGACAGCCATGTTTGGGCTCCTTCGCGTTAGCCTTCGCCTTGTCACGTGTGGCGAAGAGCGCGAAGCCCGCCACACATCACCTGGAATTGGCACCTTCCCGTCTGTGACTTGACGGTGGTTGCCGGGGTTTCACAGGGCCAGGCCCTCCACCCCTCTCGATGTGGTACGTCGATCTGTGCGGCAGTTTAGCAACCGTACCGGCGAACGCAAGCGCGGCGCTCAGCAGCCTGGACGCTGTGGGTAACGCCGCAGCAGGCATGGTGTAGCCCTAGCGATGAGCACTCCTGCGCACGCGATTGACGAGCCCACGAGCGAGGCGGGCGAGCCGTTTCACTTCGCCTCCCCCGCCACCAAGCGGCGCATGCTGATCATCGTCAACCCCTACGCCACCACTGTCTCCGACCGGCTGCGCCATCTGGTTGTGTATGCCTTGCAGGGGCGCTTCGAGGTCGATGCCGTGGACACCGAGGCCAAGGGTCACGCCACCGAGCTGTGCCGGGAGGCCGCGCACGAGGGTTATGACGTGGTTGTCGCTTTCGGCGGCGACGGCACCGTCAACGAAGCCGCCAACGGATTGATCGGATCTCCCGCCCACCCGTAGGCCACCCCGGTGTGCTGCCTGCCCGGCGGCTCGGCCAACGTGTTCGGCAAGATGCTCGGCATCCCCGGCGACGTCGTCGACGCCACCGAGCACCTGCTGGCGATGGCCGACGGCTGGCACCCACGCAGGGTCGATCTGGGTGTCGTCAACGGCCGCTATTTCACTTTCGCCTCGGGTCTCGGCCTCGACGCCAGCGTGGTCCGGCGGGTCGACTCCAACCCGCGCCTGAAGGCGCGACTGGGTGCCTACTACTTCACGTGGGTGGCGCTCAGCACATTCACCCGCCGCTATCTGCTCAAACCGCCGCGGCTGGAGGTCGAGGCCGGCGGCAGGAAGCTCTCAGGCGTCACCGCGATCGTGCAGAACGGCTCGCCCTTCACCTACTTCCAGAACCGGCCGATCGAGCTCGCTGATGGCACAGCTCTGGATTCGGGCGTATTGGACGGGGGCCTACTGCACAGAGTCACGCCGGTCGCGATGCCCTTCATCGCCTGGCGTGCCTTCTCTGCTCACGCGCGCGTCGTGCGCCACCGTCACGTGACCGGCCTCCCCGACCTCACCGAGCTCGAGGTGCGGACAGCCGACGGGCGCCCTCTCCCCCTGCAGGTCGACGGCGACTACATCGGCGAGGTCTCAGAGGCCCGCTATTCGATCCTCCCCCGCGCGCTTGCGGTAGTCAGCTGATCGCCGCGGGCGGCGCTGTGCTCATGCCCTTCTCCACCAGGCCTCCCGCGAGGTGGTTGACGATGCTTTACTGCACTCCGTGACCAATACGCAGGCACCCATAACCGGCAATCGTGTTGCGCTGGGCGCCGTCTTCGCCGGCGCGGCGTGGCGCTACTGGACAGGCGTGTTTCCGCGCACCTGCCGCGAGCTGCATCACTCACGCCAGCGCGCCGGTGAGATTCCCGATCCCGTGCTCCGCCAGCTCGCCTTCGATGCGCAGCGCAAGCGGGGAAACCTCGAGGGCGCAGCGGCATTTGCCACGTTTGCGCCGCGGCGCAGCCGTGCCGCGGCAGTGCGCGCGCTGGTGGCATTTCAATCGGCTTACAACTACCTCGACCTGCTCGCCGAGCAGCCGCGTGCCGAGGCGATCGTGGGCGGGCGCAGGCTGCACGAGGCGCTGCTCGCGGCGCTCGACCCCACCGCTCCGCGGCTGGACTACTACGCGTACTACCCGCAGCGCGAGGATGGCGGCTACCTCGACGAGCTGATCGGCACATGTCGCACGGCGCTTGCCACGCTGCCCTCATACGCCTCGGTCGCGGCGGCGGCCAGCAGGAGCGCCGAGCGGATCGTGGAGTTTCAGAGCCTCAACCTCTCAGAGTCCCAGGGCGACCACGACACGCTCGCACAATGGGCACAGGCAGAGACTCCAGGAGGGGCAGGGCTGCAATGGTGGGAGGCGGCGGCGGCCGGAGGCTCCTCGCTGGGCGTTTTCGCGCTGATCGCGGCTGCAGCCGGGCCGGTGGTTTCATCCGAAGAGCACGAGCAGATCGAGAACGCCTACTTCCCCTGGATTGGCGCGCTGCACTCGCTGCTCGACCATCTCGTCGACACCTCGGAGGATGCCGCCTGCGGGCAGCGCAGCCTGGTCGGGTACTACGCCTCGCCGGCCGAAGCCGCCGAGCGCATGCAGATGCTCGCCGCGGAAGCCCTGCGCGCGGCCTGGGCGCTCCCACAGGGGCGCCGGCACGTGGTCATCCTCGCGGGCATGGCGGGTTACTACCTGTCCGCCCCAGAGGCCTCGGCACCCCACGCCCTACCGGTCACTGAGAAGGTCAGAGAGACGATCGGCCGGCTCTTAGGACCGGCCCTGCTGGTCTTCAAAGCCCGGCGCCTCGCTGGTCGCCTCGCGGCGCTTACGGGCTGCTCACCCTCGGGCAAGCGCCGCGCGGTGCACAGTGCCCCTGCAGCTACCCAGCCCCGGGTGTGACGCGGTAGGCATCGAACACTGACTCGATGTTTCGCAGGCGGGTCACCGCGGCTTTCAGCGTGTGCGTGTCGGCCACTTCCACCACGAAGCGGTTCTTGACCATCGGCGGCGTGGACAGGCAGCGCGCTTCGAGGATGTTCGCGCCGGACTCACTGAACACGCGTGAGAGATCCTCTAGCAAACGGTGGCGATCCCACGCGTCGATCTGAATTTCGACGACGAACGCCGTCGTCTGGTCGCCTTCCCAGGAGACGCTCGTGAAGCGTTCCGGGTCCTTCTTCAGCAGCACGACATTGGGGCAGTCTTCGCGGTGGATCGTGATCCCGCGCCCGAGGGAGATGTAGCCCACGATCCCGTCGCCGGGCACGGGACGGCAACACTTCGCCAGGCGCAGCATCACGTCCTCCACGCCGTCGACCCGGATCCCGTACTGGCCGGAGGATCGCGTGGGCCGGCGGCGTGCGCGCCCCACCCGCAGCAGGTCGGCCGCGGTCGCCTCGCTATCGGCGGCCTCGCCCTGCTTGAGGCGTTGCATCACCTTGTTCACCACCACCTTCGGCGAGACCTTGGCGGCGCCCAGGGCGATGTAGAAGTCATCCGCCTTGCGGTAGCCCACCTCGCGGATCACGTCCGCCAGCAGTGCCGAGCCGGTGATCTTCTGCGCGGGCAGGCCCTGCTTGCGCAGGTGCTCCTGCAGCAGATCACGCCCGGTGTGCTCGGTGTCCTGACGGGACTCCGCCTTGAACCACGCCTTGATCTTGTTGCGCGCGCGCGTCGTCTTGACCATCGCCAGCCAGTCGCGCGAAGGCCCGCGCTCGCGCTTGGCGGTGAGGATCTCCACGATATCCCCGGAGTGCAGCTCGCAGTGCAGCGGCACGATCTTGCCGTTCACGCGCGCGCCCACGCAGCGGTGGCCGATCTCGGTGTGCACCTCGTAGGCAAAGTCAAGCGGCGTAGCGCCCGCCGCCAGCGACTTGACCTCGCCCTTGGGTGTGAACACATAGACCTCCTCCTCGAAGAGGTCGTTGCGGAAAGTGTCCATGAACTCGCGCGGGTCCGAGAGCTCCTTCTGCCAGTCCAGCATCGAGCGCAGCCACTTCAGCTTGGCGTCCTCGGCGGGGCCCTTGTCATCGCTCTTGCCGGTATCCGCCGGCGGCTGCTTGTACACCCAGTGCGCGGCCACCCCAAACTCCGCCATCTCATGCATCTCGTGCGTGCGGATCTGGATCTCCAGCGGCTGGCCCTCCGGCCCGATCACTGTCGTGTGCAGCGATTGGTACATGTTGAACTTGGGCATCGCGATGAAGTCCTTGAAGCGCCCCGGCAGCGGCTTCCACAGCGAATGGATCACACCGACCGTGCCGTAGCAGTCCTTGACCGAGTCCACCAGCACGCGCATCGCCGTGAGGTCGTAGATCTCGTTGAACTCTCGGCCCTTCTTGGTCATCTTCGAGTAGATCGAGTAGAAGTGCTTGGCACGCCCAGCGATCTGCGCCTGTATGCCCACGCCGGCCAGCTCCTCGCGTAGGTAGTCACCGGCCTGTGAGACGTAGCGCTCGCGCTCGTCACGCTGTTGGGCGACCAGACCCTTGATCTCCTGGTACTTGCGCGGGTGCAGGGTGGCGAAGGCCAGGTCCTCGAGCTCCCACTTGATCGCGTGGATACCGAGACGGTGGGCCAGCGGCGCGTAGATGTCGAGCGTCTCGCGCGCCTTCTCCATCTGCTTCTGCTTGGGCATCGCGTCGATCGTGCGCATGTTGTGCAGACGGTCGGCGAGCTTGATCAGGATCACCCGCACGTCGGTGGCCATCGCGACCATCATCTTGCGGTAGTTGTTCGCTTGCGCCTCGTCGCGCGACTGGAAGGTGATGCCGGTGAGCTTCGTGACGCCGTCAACGACGGTGGCGATCTCATCGCCGAAGCGCTCGCGCACCTCATCCAGCGACGCGGAGGTGTCCTCCACCGTGTCGTGCAGCAGCGCCGCGCACAGCGTCTCCGTATCCAGGCGCATGTTCGCGCAGATGCGCGCCACGCCGACGGGGTGCACGATGAAGTCCTCGCCGGACTTTCGCCGCTGTGCGGCGTGGTGCTCGCAGGCGAACACGAACGCGTCCCGCACACGGGCACGATCGATCTCCACCGCCGAGTCTCCCGCGTGCTCGGAGACGATCGCGAACAGGTCTCCGAGCAGCCGCCGCTCGAGATCGTTCAGATCCAGGCGGTCATCCCTTGGGGCAGCGAGGGCGCCCTCGGGCTGTGCTGGCGAGGGCGGCCCGCCCACATCGCCCGTACTCTGCGGCTCGAGGGCGATCGTCGGTGGGCTATTCGATTCCTGGGGTATCGCCATATCCAAAGGGTAGGGGAAGCACGCGCAGGACTGAAGGGTTTTGGAACCGTCCGAAACCTCCGGGCTTTCTCTTCACGGAGTGCTGTAGGCGATCGGGAGCTTTCAGGCGGTCCTTTCAAGCTCAGCTCATCGCAAACAGCACGAGCTCCTCGTCCTCCACAGCTGGCGGAGCCGTGCTCTGAGGCTCACTGGACCGTACGTGGCGGAACACCAAGCGGGGCTCGGTGACGCCATTCCACTCGTTCACCTCGAGCTTGAACGTCACATCGGCGATCTCCCCCTCAGCGACCGGCAGCCCCCCACCCGTCCCGAACGCGACACCACGCGAGCGGGCGCCACCGGACTGCACCGTAAAGCGCGCGTGCTTGCCGTTGCCCATCGGGCGCACGTCACTGAACGTCGCACCGGCGAGGAGCAGCGCGACGCCCGGGTTACCCTTCCCGAACGGGGCCAGCGCTTGCAATTCCTCCGCGAGCTCCATCCCCAGCTGATCGCCTGCCACCACTGCGTCGACGCGCTCGACCGGCACCATGTCGGCGGGTTCGAGCACCCGCTCTGCGTGCGCGCAGAGCGCCTTTGTGAACTCCTCGAGGTGCTCGCGCTCGATCTCCAAGCCCGCCGCAGCGCGGTGGCCACCGTAGCCACGCAGGTGCCCGCCACAGGCGGTGAGGCCTGCAAGCAGGTCGAAGGCCTCGATGCTCCGCCCCGATCCCTTCCCGAGATCTCCCGCCAGCGCGATCAGCACCACCGGGCGCCGGTGGGTCTCGACGAGTCGCGAGGCGACGATGCCGATCACGCCCGCGTGCCAGTCCTCACCTGCCAGCACATACGCCGCCGGCGGATTGGCGGGGTCCAATGCCGCGATCTGCGCTTCGGCCTCGTAGCGGATACGAGTCTCGGTGCGCCTGCGCTCGTAGTTGGCGCGGTCGAGCTCCTCCGCGATCTGCGCCGCGCGCATCCGGTCCTCAGTCAAGATCAACTCGAGCCCCGCGTCGGCCCGGTACAGGCGCCCGGCCGCGTTCAGCCGCGGCGCCAGCGCGAAGCCCACGGAGCGCTCGTTCAGCTTGCTCGGATCCACCCGGGCGACCGCCATCAGCGCGCGCAAACCGGGCTTTGCGGTGCCCACAAGCGCGCGCATCCCGCGCCGGACCAGCGTGCGATTCTCACCCACCAACGGCACCAGGTCGGCAATCGTCGCGAGCGCCACGAGGTCGAGGTCCTCCTCGAGCGCCCGTCCCTCACGCGCGGTGCCCGGCCCGGCAGCGTTCTCCAATGCCTGGGCCAGCTTGTAAGCGACCGCTGTGGCACACAGCTCTGGACACGGATAGTCACAGATCGCGGGATGCACGATCGGGGCCTGTGGCAACACCCCATCTGCCCGTCGGGCATGGTGATCGGTGACCACGACCTCCATTCCCAGCGACAGTGCCAGCGCCACCTCATCCACGGCGGTAATCGCACAGTCCACGGTCACCAGCAAGCGTGTGCCCCGCTCGCGCAGGCGCCTGACCGTATCTGCGTTCAGGCCGTACCCGTCGGTAGCGCGGTCGGGCAGGTACCAATCGACGTCTGCCCCGAGCCGTCGCAGCGATCGCACCAGCACCGCCGTTGAGCACACTCCGTCGACGTCGTAGTCACCGTGGATCGTGATCCTCTCGCCGTTTCTAGCATGTCGCAGGATCGGCTCGATCGCCTGCTCGATGCCCGCAAACGCCGCCGGTGGGTGCTCCTCCTCGGCTGTCAGGAATGTGCGTGCCCGTGCCGGCTCGCCCAGCCCGCGGCGTACGAGGACCTGTGCGAGTGGGTTGCTCACCTGAAGCTCGCGCTCCAGCCTGTCGACATCCTCGAGCGGACAATCGCGGATCTCAAAGCGAGGTCTCTCCACCCGGGCCACATTACGGGCCGAACGAGACGGAACTTCTCAGCCGCGGCGTTCCCGGCGCATTCCCTCCAGATAGACCAAGGCGATCCCGATCAGCGCACCGGGGATCGCGTACAGCACAACAGCCACATCAGTCGCCTTCTCGCCTGGCACCTTGAAGGCCGAGACTTTCACGCCGTAGATGATCAGTCCGACCACGATCGCGCCCACCAGCGCGCCAACGAACGCGCCGACGATCCCGCCCCAGAAACGGTCCGGCAGGAAGATCGTGAAGTGCCAGATCGCCAAGCCCATCATCACCCAGCCGAGCATTCCCATTAGCGGCTTCTCCCATGGCGGCGGTTGCGTGATCGTTTCCCGCGATCGCGTTTCTTCGGCTCTTCCTTCAGCACCAGGTCCTCCGGTGTCAGATCGGCGGCCGGGTCACGCGCCAGAGCGGCCCCAGTCTTCGGCCCAGCCTCGATGTCCAGGTCTGCCACCAGGTCCTTGAACTCGTCGTGCGAGATCTGCTCGCCCGCGCCTCCGGGCCCGTCGGATCCAAAGATCGACACGTTGCGCTTGCGCTGAGTGGCCGGCTCGATGTCCTCGGGCGCGCCGCCGGCTGCTGTCGCGTAGGCGGGCACCGTGCCCAGTTCGCGCACGATCCGTGCACGGCGGCTGCGGTAGCTTGACTCGCGTTCCTTCCAGTGGGTCAGCACTGGCGAGGCGATGAAGATCGACGAGTACGCTCCCGAGGCGACGCCGACCATCAAAGCGAAGGCGAAGTCCTTCAGTGTTTCCCCGCCGAAGAGCAGCAGCGCGAGGACTGGCAGCAGCGTGCAGAAGCTGGTTGCCAGCGATCTCGTCAGTACCTCCGACATCGAGCGGTTGACGATCTGGGAGAAGACCGCGCGCGGCATTCTCGGCACGTTCTCGCGCACGCGGTCGAACACGATGATCGTGTCATACAGGGAATACCCAAGGATCGTCAGCAGTGCCGCGACCGTTGCGGTCGTCACTTCGCGGCCGGTCAGCGAATAGACGCCCGCCGTGATCAGCAGGTCGTGCATCAGCGCGATCAGCACCGGTACCGCGTACTTCCACTCGAACCGCAGCGCGATGTAGGCAGAGATCACCAGCAAAGAGGCGATAATCGCGATAACTGCGCTGTTGGCGATCGTTTTCCCGAACGTCGGCCCGATCGAGGTCGAGGAGAAGTTCTTGGTGCCGAACTTGGTTTCGAGCAATTCATGGACCTTCGTGACGGTTCCCGGCTTCAGCGTCTTCGTTGAGATCTGGTAGCCGGTGCCGCCGATGCTCTGGTTGACGAACTTCTGAACCTGCGCGTTCCCGTAGCCAGCCGCAGCCATCGCCGTGGCCACCTGGTTCTCATTGACGGGCTTGACGAACGCCGTCTGGATGCGTGTGCCCGACTTGAAGTCGATGCCGAAGTTCAGCCCGCTACCGCCGATTGCCAGCGCCCCGACGGCGAGGATCGTGCCGGAGAGCGAGAAGAACCACTTGGAGGCGCCCATGAAGTCGAACGTCCAGCCGCGCCCGCGCCGCTCCGCCCCGAGCGCGGCCGGATGCGAGACAAGCTTGGAGCGTCCCATCGCGCCGAGCGCCGCCCGCGTCGCGAGCACGGCAGTGAACAGCGAGACGAGCGTACCGATGCCCAGCGTGAACGCGAAGCCCTTGACTTCGGCGGTCGCCAGCGCAAACAGGATGAAGGCGGTCATGAACGTGACCACGTTGGCGTCCACGATCGCCGCGAAGCCGCGCTTGTAGCCCGTGGCGATGCCCGAGATGATCGACCTCCCCCCCCGGATCTCCTCCTTGACGCGCTCGAAGATCACGATGTTCGCGTCGGCCGCCACGCCGATCGTGAGGATCAGCCCAGCGATGCCCGGGAGCGTGAGCGTGATCGGGATCAGCTTGATCAGCGCGAAGAAGTAGACGCTGTAGATGACCAGGCCACCGACTGCGATCGCACCAAGGACGCGGTAGAAGACCAACAGGAACAGGCACACGACCGCGAAGCCGGCGAGCATCGCGATCAGGCCCTGGTTCAGCGCCGTTTTGCCGAGCGTGGCAGAGACCTGCGAATTGGAGATCAGTTCGAGCTTGATCGGCAGCGCTCCCGACTGGAGCTCCTGGGCCAGTTCCTGGGCGGATGAGATCGTGAAGCCGCCGGAGATCTGCGAGCCCGTGTTGGCGTCGATGCCTTCGGGGTACTTCGTGTAGTCGATCGACGGCGTCGTGATCAGTTGCCCGTCGAGCACCACCGCGAAGTGCTGCTGAGCCGCTTCCTTGCCCACGCCCGGCAACTGGGCCGCCTGCCCGCGTTCGGCGATTTCCTTGGTGACCCGCTGGAAAACGCTCTTGCCGTGGCCGGTGAATTCGAACGTCACGTTCGGCGCGCCCGTTCCCCCGCCGCCTTCGTCGAAGCTCTGGCGCGGGTTCGTCACGTCCTGGCCGCTCAGCACCGGCTCGTCGTTGAGCACAAACCAGCTGTTAGGGCTCTTGTTGGTCACCTTGCCCTTTTCGTTTTCGACCGGACGCGCCTGGGCGAGCACGGTGCCCGGATTGACGCGGACCGCCTTGGCCTTCGCGCCTGCTGGGATTTTGTGTTCGGAGTAGAGGTTCTTTTCCGTTTCCTCAGGGCCGCGCAGGACCTTTTCGTGCTTGGTGTCGAGCAGGTACCAGCTGCCATAGATGCATCCGCCCTTCTGCGGCGTGCACCCTTTTTCCCAGGTGGTGTCTGACTGGCGTAGGATCGGGGCCCGTTTGGCGGCTCGAAGCACAGCCTGGTACTCGGGCAGGCCGAACTGCGAGGCGCCCGCCTGTGGACCGCCTGTGACCGTTGATTCGCCCGGCTGGGCCGGGTTGCCGGTGGGGCCGATGACGTTCGGCTCCCAGTCGTAGAAGAACAGCTGAGCGGTCTTGCCAACCTCCTGTTCCGCGCGCTTGACGTTCGTCACGTTGGGCAGCGCGACATCGATTTCTCGTTCCCCAGAGCGTTGGATTTCCGGTTGGGCGACACCCAGCTTGTCGACGCGCTTGCGCATGATGTCGATCGCCCGGTTCAGTGATTCGCTGTCGACTTTCGACTGCGCGGTCGGCTTCCCCTGATAGATGAGCTCGACGCCGCCCTTCAGATCCAGACCCAGGCGCGTCTTCTTCGCCTTGACCACGCCGGGGATGCCGACGACCACGAGCAGCGAAAGGATCACCAGCCCGGCGACGAGGAGCAGTACGAAGGCGTTCCGGCGGCGGTCGGTCATCAGACCAGCCAGCCTACTTGTCGGGCGTCAGCACGAGCAGCAGGCCGCCATCGTCGTCATATGCCGGAAACATGTCCGCCTTAGCGTTCGCTGCCACGTCGCGTTCGCCGCTCACCTGCACCGCCTTGTCCAGCGCGCGCACCCCCCACTCGAGCACCGTCGCGACCGGATCGTCGCCGTTTTGAAAGCTCAGCCCAAGTACCTGCTCCACGCGCTGGCCGATCACCTCCTCCTCCTCTAGGCCCGTGAAAGCGAAGGAGTTCTTCCCGCAGCCGATCACGCGGCCCTCGCCGTCGCACACGAAGAACGCAGCGTCTGGCGCCGGGTAGTAATCGTCGAGGAGTTCGAACAGGAATGCGAAGCCGCACTTGGTGCAGCCCTTGCGCTGGCGCGTGAAGCCGATGTTGCGATCGAGCTCTGAGGTGCGATGACCGCAGTTTGGGCAGATGAACGGATGAGTCATGTGATCGCCACACAGAGTAGGGGAGCCGGCGCTAGAACAGCGCCGGGCCAGCGGCAGCGGCTGGTGCCCCAGGGGCTGGTGGCAGTCCCAAATGAACGAAGGCCGCCGGTGTCGCAGCGCGTCCCCGCGGGGTGCGCTTGATCAGCCCCTCCATCAACAGATACGGCTCATAGACATCCTCGATCGTGTCCTGCTCCTCACCCACCGCCACTGCCAGCGTCGAGAGCCCCACCGGGCCTCCGCCGAACTTCGTGCAGATCGCGCGCAGGATCTCCCGGTCCAGGCGATCCAGCCCGCGCTCGTCCACCTCCAGCAGCTCCAGCGCCCCTTCGGCCGCGGCCGCCGTCACCACCCCCTGCATGCGCACCTCCGCGTAGTCGCGCACACGCTTGAGCAGGCGGTTCGCCACACGCGGCGTGCCCCGGCTGCGCGCCGCGATCGCCACCGCGCCGTCGTCCTCCAAGCCGATCTGAAGGATCCCCGCAGAGCGCCTCACGATGCTCGACAGATCATCCACCCCATAGGGCTCCAGCCGCGCCTGAATCCCGAAGCGATCGCGCAACGGCGTGCTCAGCAGACCCGTGCGCGTCGTCGCCCCCACCAGCGTGAACGGCGGCAGCTCGAGCGTCACCACGCGCGCGCCCGCCCCCTGCCCGACCGTGATCGGCAGCCGGTGATCCTCCATCGCCGGGTAGAACGTCTCCTCGAGCGTGCGCGAGAGGCGGTGGATCTCATCCACGAAGAACACGCTCCTCGGCTCCAACGCCGTCAGGAACGCCGCGATATCGCCCTTTCGCTCCAGTGCCGGGCCGGCGGTCTGCACGAACGGCACGTCCAGCTCCGCCGCCACGATCTGCGCCAGCGAGGTCTTCCCCAGGCCCGGCGGCCCCGCCAGCAACAGGTGATCGAGCGCATCCCCCCGCGCGCTCGCCGCCTCAATCGCCACCGCCAGCTGCTCCAGCAGCGTCTCCTGGCCGACGAAGTCCTGCAGGCGCCGTGGACGCAGCGAACGGTCGAGCTCGTCCTCCTCGACCAGGTAAGGGGTCTGGATGCGGGCGGTCTCAGTCATGTGGCTCGCGCAGTTCGCAGCGCCTGTGCGATCAGTGCCTCGGCGCTGTCTCCCTCCGCGCCGGAGAGCAGCTCCTCCGCCTCACTCGGCGTGTACCCGAGCTCGAGAAGCCCGTCGCGGGCCAGCGCCATTGGCCCATCTCCCCTGCGCGCCACGATCGGGCCGCCCGGCGCGGCGTCACCGACCTTCTCGCGCAGCTCGACGATTATCCGCTCGGCCGTGCGCTTGCCGATCCCCGGGGTCGCCTGAAAGCGCGCCGCGTCCTGACCCGCGATTGCTGCCATTATCTCTCTCGGGGTGCCGCCGGAGAGCACTGCCAGCGCGACCTTCGGACCCACCGCCTGAACTGACAGCAGCATCAGGAACAGGTCGCGCTCCTCCTCCGAATGAAAGCCGTACAGCGACAGTGCGTCGTCGCGCACGATCAGGTGTGCGTGCAGCGTCGTCTCCTCACCCGCCGCCGGTACGTGCCGCAGCGTCTCTGCGGAGACCGCCGCGCGATAGCCGACTCCGCCGCACAGGACCACCACGTGATCGGTCCGCCTGACAGCCACCTCTCCTCTCAGCATCCCGATCATTGCGTGGCCCCCGCGAGCGCTGCCGACAGCGGCGCGCAGTTGACGTGGCACATCGCGACCGCCAGTGCGTCGGCCGCGTGGTCCGGGGTGGGCGCCTGCGGGAGCGCCAGAAGCGCTTGCACCATTTTTGCGACCTGCTCCTTGTCGGCTCGGCCGTTGCCGCAGACGGCGGCCTTCACCTGCTGAGGCGTATAGCTCGTGCACGGGACTCCGTGCTGCCCGGCCGCGAGCATCGCCACACCGCGTGCCTGGCCGACGGCGAAGGCGGTGCGCACGTTCTGGCCGAAGTACAGCTGCTCCAGGGCAAGCGCATCCGGCTCGTGCTCGCTGAGCAGAGCATCCACGGCAGCGTGGATATCGACCAGACGCCGCTCCTGCGGCGCCCCGGCGGAAGTCTCTATCACGCCGCCGTCCAGTGCCGCGAGCCGGCCCGCGGTGCTCTCCACCACGCCGTAGCCAGTGTTTGCCAAGCCGGGGTCGATTCCCAAAACGATCACAACCCATGATTCTCCGCGAGCCACCGGACGCCTGCCTGCCTTACCCTGCGGTCCTCATGAGCAGCGGGCAGATCGACTTCGCCGCAGAGGGCCTTCTGGATGGCCTGCAGGACGAGCAGCGCGCCGAGCGCCTCGCGCTGCTTCAGTATCTCGCCGCCGATGGAGTGCCGCTCGCCGAGCTGCGCCGCACCACAGCCTCGGGCACGGTCATGTTCCTGCCCGCCGAGCGGGTGATTGGCGGGCGTGCGCGCTATAGCGCCCGCGAAATCGCCGAGCGCACCGGGACCGAGCTCGACTTCCTGATTGGGATGCTCCGCGCCATGGGCTTGGCGATCCCCGGGCCGGAGGAGGCTGTCTACACCGAGGGCGACCTCGAGGCCGTGCGCATGACTGGCGTCTTTCGCCAGGCCGGCATCTCCGATGAGGAGATCCTCGACCTGCTGCGCACGCTCGGGCGTGGCCTCTCACAGACCGCGGAGACGATGCGGGCACTGGCCTTGCGACTCGTGCTCGAGCCCGGCGTCAGCGAGCACGAACTCGCCCAGCGCTACGCCGCCGCCGCTTCGCAGCTCTCCCCCATGCTCGGGCCGCTCATCACAAACCTGCTCACCCTCCACCTGCGCGAAATGGCCCAAAGCGAGGCGCTCTCCGCCGCCGAGCGCTCAGGCGGGCAGCTCCCGGGCTCGCGCGAGATCACCGTCTGCTTCGCCGACCTCGTCGGCTTCACCCGCCTCGGCGAGGAGGTCCCGCCAGACGAGCTCGCCGGTAAGGCTGTTCGCCTCGAGGCGCTCACCAGCGAAGTCATCGATGCACCCGTCCGCCTGATCAAGACGATCGGCGATGCCGCGATGCTCACCTCTCTGGAGCCCGAGCCGCTGCTCGACGCCGCCCTGGACCTGCTGGACGCCGCCGAGGCCGAGGGCGAGGACTTCCCCCAGCTCCGGGCGGGGATCGCGATCGGCCCAGCCCTCAGCCGCGCCGGGGACTGGTTCGGCCGCCCGGTCAACCTCGCCAGCCGCATCACCGCTGTTGCCCGTCCCGGCAGCGTGCTCGCCGAGCGCGAGGTGCGCGAGTCAGCGCGCGAGTCCTACCGCTGGTCCTACGCGGGCGAGCGGCGCTTGCGCGGTGTCCGCGAGCCCGTGCCGCTGTTCCGCGCACGGCGACTGTTCGCCGAGACGCCCTAATCCCACGTCCGCCAAGGGGCGCTGCCCGAAGCCCACAGGTCGTTCAGCGCTACGGCGTCCTTATACGTGTCCATGCACTCCCAGAATCCCTCGTGCCGGTATGCGCGCAGCTCGTTCTCCGCGGCCAGGCGCTCCAGCGGCTCGCGCTCGAGCACGCTGTCCTGCTCTAGATAATTCAAAGCGTCCCGTTGCATACAGAAGAAACCGCCGTTGATCCAATGCTCCGAGCGTGGCTTCTCGCGAAAGCCCGTCACTCTTCCATCCTCGCCGTCGAGCTCGGTCACACCAAACTGCAGCTCGGGCCGCACCACCGTCATGCTCGCCAGCGCCCCGTGCCTGCAGTGAAACTCGAGCAGCGCCTCTAAGTCGATGTCGGCCACGCCGTCGGCGTATGTCGCGCAGAAGCGCTCCTCCGCCGCGAGCTTGTCCTCCAGCAGCTTGATCCTGCCGCCCGTCTGCGTCTGGAGCCCCGTCTGAACGCACTCGACGCTCACGCCATCCGGCCACTCTTGCTCAGCCGCAAACCGCTCGATCAGCTCACCCTTATACCCCGTCGCGAGCAGAAACCGCCTGAAGCCCTGAACCGCGTACAGCTGGATCACGTGCCACACGATCGGCATTCCTCCGATCTCCACCAGCGGCTTCGGGATCTCCTGCGTGTGCTCCTGCAACCGCGTCCCGCGCCCGCCGCACAGGATCACTACCGGCGGTCGGGGTATGAGTGTGGGCCGGGCATCTGATGCCTGCCCACGCCCTACCCCGGCAACGTCGCACGGTGTGTCGCCGGCGAGCTCATCGCCACGTGGTGATGAACCGCCAGTCGACGTAGGCATCGACCGATGTCCTCTACGCCTGCGGGCGGTAGCGAAGGCCGTCGAGCGCGATGCGCACGACGTGTTCCACCTGATCCGGGTCGTTGGCGGGCATCCGCGAGATGCCGGCCAACATCTGGAGCACGTCAGAGAACTCGACGTCCGGCCGTACTACGCCGGCGTCCTGGGCGCACTCCAGCAGCGGAACGCCTGCGGCGTAGACGGTACGCCGGCACTCCTGAAATAGGGCGGCGTCCTCGTCGAGGTACTTCAGGAGTTCCTGCGCGAGCGCCCGCTTCGCGGTCAGATAGCCGATCAGCCCCTGGCACCAGACGCTGAGGGCTTTCCACGGATCGTCGTCGCGCTGCGAAGCGGAGCGACAGACCTCGTGGACCTCGTTGACGTAGAGAGTCTCGAGCAACGCCTGCCTGCTCGGAAAGTGGCGGTAGAGCGTGCCGATTCCCACACCCGCCTGGCGGGCGATCTCCTCGAGCGACGTCGATTCTCCACCCTCCGCGAACGCCTTGCGCGCGGCCGTGAGGATTCGCTCGTAGTTGCGCCGCGCATCGGCCCGCTGAGGACGGGTAAGAGCTGTCTGTGTGGAGATTTGCACTGAAGTCATGTTCAGCCTTGAAAATCGGAGGTATCCTCCGTATAGTACCGGAGGTGACCTCCATCTTAGCCGTGATCCCAGATATCGACAAGGTGATCCGTATGAACCCGGTTGTCGCACGATCGCTCGAACTGATCGCTTCCGGACTGGAAGGAAGCTGATGCGCCAGGGCTGGCTGGCAGGCCGTTATCCCGCCGCGGCCGCGATGGTGATCTTCGCCCTGGTGCCCTATCTCGGCCTTTCGGCGGCGCTGCAGCCGCTCGCGCCGATGATTGGCCGGCAGCTGCACATGAGCAATCAGACGATGAGCCTCGGGTTGGGCCTGGCCAACGCCGGCTATGCGGTGGGGACAGTCCTGGCGGTGCAGTTCGCTCAGCTTCTGCCGCAGCGGCGAATGATGGTGCTCTACGCGGTGCTGCTGGTGATCGGCTCGATCCTGGCGGCCGCAGCGCAGGATCCCGCGATGTTCATCGTCGGGCACGTGCTGCAGGGCCTCTGCACGAGCCTCCTGTTGATCGCCGCCGTGCCGCCCTTGGCGCTGGGATTCGGCTTGGAGAAGTTCCGCTGGACAGCGATAATCATGAACGTCTGCATCTTCGGGGCAGTCGCGCTTGGACCGGTGATTGGCGGGGTCCAGGCGAGTGCGCACGCTTGGCGTCCGCTGTTCTGGATCGTCGCCGCGATCGCGCTCGCAGCGCTCGTGCTTTCGCTGCTGACGTTCGAGGATGCCCCGCCCGCCGACCGCGACGCACCCCGAGCCCCGTTCGCGATCGGCCTGGCCGCTTCGGGATGTGTGGCCGCGTTCTACGGCGCCTCCGAGCTTCTGACCCACCGCTTCGTCGGCCCCCAGACTCTGCTGCCGCTCCTCGGAGGCCTGGCGCTGATCGTCGTCCTCGTCGTCAATCAGTACCGAAGCCGCCGCCCCCTCTTGACCATCCGCACGATGCTGACCAGCACGATTCCGGTCGCGGGCATCGTCGTTGCGTTGTCGGCGGCGGCTGCGTCTGTCTCGGCGACCGTCCTGACGGCGGACGAGCTGGCTCCTCACTACACGCCCCTACACCTTGGGCTGCTCTACCTGCCTGAGTTGGGTGGCGCGCTACTCACGGCGGGGGTACTCGGTTTGGTTTTCAACAAGCGCCAACTGCACTACCTCCCGCTGGCCGGCATGGCGTTTCTGGCTGCGGGAATCGCGGTGTTCCGGATCCAGGCGCCGCCGACCGAAGCGCTCACGCTGATCGGTTCCGGGCTCACCGGGATCGGTCTCGGAGCAGCGGTCGCCCCGGCGCTGTTCGTCGCGGGGTTCTCGCTTGCAGCTGCGAGCCTCCAGCGGGTATTCGCAATCGTCGAGCTCTTCCGGGCGGTCGCCGCATTCATGATCGCTCCGGTGTTCGTGCACTTCGCCGCCACCGTCGGTCCTAACGCCAGAGCCGGCACCGGCATCGCGCTGTGGATCGGCTTTGGCCTCGCGCTCGCCGGCGCCGTTGCTGCAGTCGGCCTCTATGCGCTCGGCCGCGCGCGCCCGCAAACACCCGACCTCGAGCGCTTCATGAACGGCGAGGGCCCAGCCTGGTACTCGCCGCCACTGCTCGCGGGCATCCGTAACCACCCGCATGCTCAGACGCTCGCGGAAGAGACGGCATGACCATCACAAAGGACATCGATAGCAGCGCCAGCCCGCCACGCGGCCCCGTCGTCTTCGCCTACGACGGCTCCGAGCTGGCCAAGCTCGCCATCGGGGAGGCCGGCCGGCAGCTCGGCCCGGGACGTGACGCGCTCGTCCTCACGGTCTGGCAACCGTTCGACGTCGGGTTCGTGCCAGCCGTCGCGCTTGCAGTCAACGCCGCCGAGATCGCCGACGTCAGAAACGCCGCCGAGCAGACAGCCACCGAAGGAGCGTCACTGGCGAAGGCAGCGGGTTTCAATGCCCGTGGTCTGGAGGCCGAGGCCGCTCCCACCTGGAAGGGCATCGTCCATGCCGCCGACGAACACGATGCGAGCCTGATCGTGCTCGGCTCCCACGGCCGCACCGGGCTGGCCGGGGTACTGCTCGGAAGCGTCGCCGAGGCGGTCGCAGCGCACTCCCGACGCTCGGTGCTGATCGTCCACCGCTGAAGAGCGGGGCGCTCAACGAACCGGAATCCGGTAGGCGACCGCACGCAGCTGGGGCATGATGTGGCGCGTTCTCGTTGTGCTGCGCCACCACCGAAGGCTCGGACACCACGATCCCGCGCCCGCGGACGTAAACCAGCGTATTCGCGGTACCGAGATCGATCGCGAGATCGCTACCCCCGCCAAGACGCAGACGCCGAGTCCAGACCATCACCTCGCAAACGCTAACGACCGCGTCCGCATCCGCGCGACATCCGTCCACCAACGGCGCCAAAGGGCCACCTGTCACAAGAATTAAGCCCACGTTCAGGTGCGAAGTGCAACAGTGTTTGAGGGAGGACATGACCCCGATCCCGAGGAGGGAGTTATGGCCAGAATCATCGTCACGACGGACCCGACCGATCAACGCAACGCGACGGTCGACGAGGGCGACACGGCTGTGTTGCTCGACGAGCGCGTCTACTCGCTGCATCTCTGTGACGACCATGCCGCTGAGCAGCTGATCGAGCGGCTGGCATGGGCCGTCAGCGACGCCGAGGACTCGCAGCGCTCGCTGCATCGCTGACGGACAACCCACCTGAGCGGCCTGCGCAGCAGCGCGGGCCGCTCAGTGGGAGCTCACACCGCTGCGGCCGGCCGCCGCGGTCGCAGCGCCTGCGCTTCCAAGCTCAGCCCGCGACCCGCTCGAGCACCTCAGCGGGCACGTCAAAGTTCGCGTGCACCGCGTCCACGTCGTCCAGCTCTTCCAATGCGTCTATGAGCCCCATCAGTGTCTTTGCCTGTCCTTCATCGATCGGCACCAGACTCGACGGCCGGTAGGCCATCTCCGCCCTCTCCATCTCGATTCCGGCCTCCTCGATGCTCTTGCGAACGGCCGTGAAGTCCGTTGGTTCGGCGATCACCTCGAAGGCGCCCTCGTCCAAGGCTATGTCCTCGGCGCCGGCCTCCACGGCGACCATCAGCTCATCTTCGGAGTAGCGCGCGGCATCGATCACGATCATGCCCTTCTTGTCGAACAGATAAGCCACCGAGCCCGGCTCGCCGAGGCTGCCGCCGTGCTTGGAAAACGCGTGCCTGATCTCCGCGCTGGTGCGATTGCGGTTCTCAGTCAGCGCCTCGATCAGCACCGCGACGCCTCCCTGGCCGTAGCCCTCATAGAGCACGCTCTCGATCGCGTCGGCCTCCCCTCCCTCACCGGTGCCCTTGGCGATGGCGCGTTCGATGTTGTCCTTGGGCATCGAGGCTTCCTTGGCCTTGCGGATTGCCAGATCCAGCGCCGGGTTACCATCGGGATCGCCGCCGCCGTCGCGCGCCGCGACCGTGATCGCCCGCGTGAGCTTGGAGAAATGCGCGCCTCTGCGCGAGTCCACGATCGCCTTCTTGTGCTTGATGCTCGCCCACTTCGAGTGTCCTGACATGTGACACAGCTTAGGATGCGAGACCTCATGGCGACCGTCCCAGCAGACATCTTCAAGGCATACGACATCCGCGGCCTGTATGGCGAGCAGATCGACGGCGACGTGGCCGAGCAGATCGGCCGTGCCTTCGCGCGCGTGCTCTCTGCGCTCTCCGGCAAGCCCGTCTCCGAGCTTCGCATCGGATTGGGACGCGACATGCGCCTCACCGCTCCCGAGCTCACGGCACGCTACCGCGAGGGGCTTCTCTCCGAGGGCGCCAGCGTGACCGACGCCGGTCAGGTCGGCACCGAGATGCTCTACTACCTCGTCGGCTCACGGGAGCTCGACGGCGGCCTGATGTGCACGGCTTCGCACAACCCCGCCGCCTACACCGGCGCCAAGCTTGTCCGTGAGGGCGCCCTCCCTCTCTCCGGTGAGTCGGGCATTCAAGACATTCGCCGCATGATCGATATGGGCCTTCCTGAGAGCACGTCCACCCGAGGAGCCGCCGTGCAGGCCGACCTCTACGCCGGGTTCCAATCCGCCGTCCTTTCGTTCATCGACCCCTCCGTTGTCCGGCCCTTGAAGGTCGTCGTCGATGGCGGCAACGGGATGGCCGGCCCGATGGTTGGGCCGCTGCTCGAGCGCCTTGGCCTCGAGCTGATCGAGACCTGCTGGACGCCCGACGGGCACTTTCCCGAGCACGAGCCCAACCCCCTGCTCCCGGAGAACCGGCAGTTCGTCATCGAGCGGGTACTCGCCACCGGAGCAGATCTCGGGATTGCGTGGGACGGTGACGCCGACCGCTGCTTCTTCATCGACGACACCGGCAAGTTCGTGGATGGTGATTTCCTGACCGCGTTGCTGGCAGAGTCGCTGCTGGGGAAATCGGATCCCGACCGTCGAGAGGCGATCCTGTATGACGTGCGCGCCTCTTGGGCTGTGCCCGACACGGTGAAGCGCGCCGGTGGCACCCCCTACATAAACCGCGTCGGACACGCCTTCTTCAAGACCCGGATGCGCAGAGAGGGGTCGCTGTTTGGCGGCGAGGTCTCGGGCCACTACTACTTCCGCGAGTTTTACTGCGCCGACTCGGGCACGATCCCGGCACTGCTGATCCTCGAGCTGCTGTCAGGAAAGCGCCAAACGCTGTCTGAGCTGCTGGCGCCGCTACGGGCGAAGTACTTCATCTCGGGCGAGATCAACTCCGAGGTCTCGGATCCCATCGCGAAGATGGAGGAGATCGCCGCCCGCTATGCAGACGCTCGCCAGGATCGCCTCGACGGGATCTCGATCGGCTACGAGGACTGGCACTTCAACGTGCGTCCTTCCAACACAGAGCCGCTGCTGCGCCTCTGCCTGGAGTCTTTGGTCTCTGTGCAGGACATGGAGCGTCGCCGTGACGAGGTGCTCGAGCTGATTCGCGCGTGAGTTTTGTGCATCAATCCGGCGAACTGCACCCCACACTGGCCAGGCGCAGCGAAGACCGGTCGCGGTCGTGAGCGGCGAGCGCCAGCTTCGGGAGCCCGGCGAGGAGGAACTGCTGACACAGGCCACTGAGGCCGGGGTGCACCGCTTGGCGATCCCGACGCCGTTCATGGTGGGCCGCGTCAATGCCTATCTGATCGAGGACGAACCCTTGACGCTGATCGATTCGGGTCCGAACTCGGGCAAGGCGCTGGATGAGCTCGAGCTAGCGCTCGCCGCACGCGGACACAAGATCGAGGACATCGGGCTGCTCGTGATCAGTCACCAGCACATCGACCATTTCGGGTTGGCTTCGATCCTCGCCCGGCGCTCCGGTGCCGAGGTCGCGGCGCTCGACCGCCTCGTGCCGTATCTGCGGCACTTTGTCGAGGAGGCTGACCTGGACGACCGCTTCGCCGAGCACACGATGCTCCGCCACGGCATCCCGCCGGAAGTCGTTACCGCGCTACGTGCGGTCTCTGCGGGTTTTCGCGCCTGGGGCGCGTCGGTAGAGGTCACCCGCCCGCTGCAGGACGGGGGCGAGCTGCGGCTGCGCGACCGCACGCTGCGGGTGTTGCACCGGCCCGGGCACAGCCCGTCGGACACCGTATTCCTGGACGAGGACCGCTCGATCTTGCTCGCCGCCGATCACCTGATCGCACACATCTCCTCCAACCCACTGCTCGCCCGGCCGCTCGGCGTGAGCGGCGACTACGACGGCCCGCGCCCGCAGGCGCTCGTGACCTACATGGCCTCCCTCGAACGGACGAAGGCGATGGATCTGGACATGGTGCTCCCCGGTCATGGGGAGCCGATCAAAGACCACGTGGCGCTCATCGGTGAACGCTTTCGCATGCACGCGCGGCGCGCCGAGAAGATCCACGGTCTCATAGTGGAGCGGCCCCGCACCGCGCACGAGATCGCGGTCGAGCTGTGGGGCAACGTCGCCGTGACGCAGGCCTATCTGACGCTGTCAGAGGTGCTCGGCCACATCGACCTGCTGCTGCGAGACGCCCTCACCGTGGAAGCCGAGACCGACGGCATCGTCCGCTTCCAGGCCGCCTAGGCTCTAGCCGCGAACCCGTCCAGGAACAGCCGGTGGATACGGTCATCGTTCGTCAGCTCGGCGTGGAATGCCACCGCGAGCATGCGGCCCTCGCGCGCGGCCACCGGATGACCGTCGACTTCGGCGAGAATCTCCACGTGGGGACCGTGCTCGGCGATCCACGGCGCCCGGATGAAGATGCCGCGCACCGGCGGGCCGTTGAGTCCCCCCAGCTCCACGTCGGCCTCGAAGCTGTGCAGCTGCCGGCCGAAGGCGTTGCGCTCGGCGAGGATGTCCATCAGGCCGAGGTGCGCACGGTCGAGCATGATCAGGCCTGCACACGATCCGAGCACCGGCACCCCCTCGCGCACCAGGGTCGCGATCGGGCCGGCGAGCCCCTCGCGCTCGATCCCCAAGGTCATCGTCGTCGACTCGCCGCCCGGGATCACAAGCCCGTCGAGACCGTCCAGACCGGCGGGCGTGCGCACCTCGTGCACGATTGCGCCTAGGCGCTCCAGCACGCGCCGATGAGCCTCGAAGTCGCCCTGCAGCGCCAGGACGCCGATCAGCGGCGGACCGTCACCACCCACGCTGCGCCAGGAGCTGCTCGCCCTCGAGCTTCGAGCTCTCGAGACTCTCCATCGCCGGGCCGAGCCCGCGCGAGGCGGCGGCGACCCGCTCGGCATCCTGCCAATGAGTGGTCGCCTCGACGATCGCCCGCGCCCGCGCCGGCGGGTCCTCGGACTTGAAGATGCCGGAGCCGACGAACACGCCTTCCGCGCCGAGCGCCATCATCAGCGCCGCATCTGCAGGTGTCGCGATACCGCCCGCGCAGAACAGCACCACCGGCAAACGGCCCGCCTGGGCCACTTCGCGAACCAGCTCGAGTGGTGCCGGAAGCTCCTTCGCCGCCGTCGCCAGCTCGTCATCGCCGAGCGTGTGCAGGCGCTTGATTTCGCCCGTGATCTGGCGCATGTGGCGAACGGCCTCGACGATGTCGCCGGTGCCCGCCTCGCCCTTGGAGCGGATCATCGCCGCGCCCTCGCCGATCCGCCGTAGCGCCTCGCCGAGGTTCGTCGCGCCGCACACGAACGGGACCTTGAAGCCCCACTTGTCTATGTGGTTGGCCTCATCCGCGGGAGTGAGCACCTCGGACTCGTCGATGTAGTCGACCTCCAGCGCCTCGAGCACCCGGGCCTCCATGAAGTGCCCGATACGGGCCTTCGCCATCACGGGAATGCTCACGGCCTCTTGGATCGCAGCGATCATCTCCGGGTCGGACATTCGCGCCACGCCCCCATCGCGGCGGATGTCAGCGGGCACGCGCTCCAGCGCCATGACCGCGGCCGCCCCCGCCTCCTCCGCGACGCTGGCCTGCTCAGGGGTCACGACGTCCATGATCACGCCGCCCTTCAGCATCTCCGCCAGGCCGGTCTTGACGCGGAATGTCGCCTCGTCACGCATACGAGGAGTTTAGCCTGAGCAGGGCGCGCTACTTGAGCCGAAAGGCCTTGATGCGGTCGTCGTACTGAGCTGAGTCCTGTGCGTACACGCCGTATGCAAGTGCTTGGATGAGGCTCAACAGCGCGGTGTGAGAGCGCACGTAGGCCGGACTGTTGGAGGAGTAGTAGAGCTTGATCTGCGCGAGCTTCGCGACCTCGGAGAGCGTCGCGTCGGTGATCGCCGCCGTATGCGCTTTGCGGTGGCGCGCCAGCTTCATCGCGCGCACCACCAGCGGGTGCGGGCGGCCCGCTGAGAGGCCGATCACGAGAGTGTTCACATCGATCCGCCCGAGGCGGCTGAGGGCCTCCTGAGAGGGGCTTGCCACGACATCCACGCGCAGGTCCAGCAGCATCAGCAAATGTCTTAGGTAGCTCGCGAAGAAAGCCATCTGGTCGGTCCCCGCGACGAGTACCTTCTCAGCGCTCACGATCGCCTCGATCAGAGCTTCGACCGAGCTGCGGGAGACCTTTCGCGCGGTCTCCTCGACGTTCAGGTGATCGGCCGTGAGCGCCGTCTCGAACTCGTTCTGGTCGAGCGAGAACAGCGGCGCAGACGAGGATGCCGTGCCGGGCTCGGCGGCCTTGGCGTGCACACGACGGTATTCCTCGCGCGCGGCCGCCTGGAGCTCGGGAAAGCCCTCG
>JBIOEX010000004.1:0-87531 GCA_044446485.1 Solirubrobacterales bacterium | reverse complement strand
CGCCCGCCCCCACTGGCCCGCGGCGAAGCCCGGAGGAGACCACGGCCCGCACCGCCGCGGCAGCCCGGCAGGCGGAGCGCTTGAGCGCCGAGTCGCGCACCCGGCGTGGGGACGCGAAGATCTACTCCGCGGGCAACGGGCGCTCTCCAGCTCGCGCCACCGCCCTGATCGTAGGTGCGGTGATTGCTGTCGTGGTGGTGCTCGTGCTGGTTCTCTCCTCGGGGGGCGGTGGAAAAACTGGCAGCCAGGGAGCGGCCGCCGGGCAGAGCAGTGAAAAAACCGCCGCACACACCACGACTAGCTCCCACACCCACAAGCAGGCGAGTTCGCACCACAGCGAAAGCGCCGGGACGGCTGCGAGTCCCGCGAGCATCGCGGTGGCCGTGCTGAACGGCACGAACACCACCGGGCTCGCACACAGCCTGTCGAAAGCTCTGCAGCAGAGTGGCTACTCCCAGGCAACGGCACTGAGCGGCAGCCCCGGCGCCCAGGCGACCACGCTGGTGGAGTACAGGAGCGGGCATCGCGCCGACGCGCAGGCTGTCGCGAGCTCGCTTGGGGTCACGCAGGTGCAGCCGATAGAAACGGTTACCGCCTCACTGGCCAGCACGGAGACGGTGGTGGTGATCGCTGGCGCCGACAAGGCCGCTGCCGTGAGTGAAACACCGGGAGGCGGCGGTGCGAGCAGTGCCACGAGCGGGTGATCGCCACATAGCCTCCCTCCGGGCTCGCTGGCGCCGCGAAACCTCAGAAAACCCTCGCCGCACGTGCCGATAGCCCATTTCCTGGACATCCCGGAGCGCTCTGAGAAGCCGCGCGAGCGGGGTATTACGCACGTGATCGACCGGGGGCTCTCGCTCGCGGAGGTAGACGGTTTGATGGAGGTCGCGGGCAACTGCATCGACGTGGTCAAGCTCGGCTGGGGCACCGCCCTGGTGAGCGCCAACCTATGGCCGAAGCTCGAGCGCTACGGCGCCCACGGGGTCCCGGTGGTGCTGGGGGGAACGCTCACCGAGCTGGCGATCCGCCAGGGCCGGGTCGAGGGCCTCGTGGCTTGGCTGCGCGAGCTGGGGCTGCGTCATGTTGAGATCTCCGACGGCACGGTCACGATCGAGCCGGAGGTCAAGCACGAGCTGATTCGCAGGCTGGCGGGTGAGTTCACGGTGTTCTCCGAGGTCGGGAGCAAGGACGCCGAGTTCATCATGGCCCCGTACGTGTGGGTGGAGCAGATCGAAGGCGACCTGGAGGCGGGCGCGTGGAAGGTGATCGCCGAGGCCCGCGAGTCCGGGACCGCCGGCATCTACAGGGCAAACGGCGAACCGAGGACGGGGCTGATCGAGGAGATCGCCCACTCGATCGATCCCTCGCGGCTGATCTTCGACGCGCCCCTCCAGGCCCAGCAGGTCTGGCTGCTCAAGCACTTCGGCACCGAGTGCAACCTCGGCAACATCGCTCCGGCCGACGTGCTCTCGCTGGAGACGCTGCGCTTGGGATTGCGCTCGGACACGGTCGAGCGCTTCGCGCTGGGCGGCAGCGATTGACCGCAGCCGCCGCGGGGGAGGTTCGGGCCCCTCGTGAGAACGACGGTGGCGATCCGCTGGGACGGATCGTCTTCGGGGCCCTCGTCTTGGCCTGCTTTCTCGCCTTCTTTTTGACCCAGCGCCTGAAGCACACCCCGACCACCGTCCAGAGGTTTCAGTTGACCTCGAACTTCTCGCCGGCGCCGGGCGGGCGCCACAAAGAAGAGTCCATCTCCTTCAAGCTCTCTCACGCCGAACGGGTGACGGCGACCGTGATCGACTCGCGGGGAAACGTCGTGGCGACCCTGCTGCGCGAACATCCCGTGCCCCGCTACAAACAGTTCTCGCTGCGCTGGAACGGACGTCGCGGCACGGCGTCCGCCTACCGGATCGGCACCACCCCCGGCGGGCACCCGTTCCTGGCGGCAGAGACCGAGGGCTCCGCAGCCCCGGCCGGGGAATACAGGGTGCGCCTGACCCTAAGCGGCCAGTCCAGCCCGGTGCTCTCGCCGCGCAGCTTCGCGCTGGTGCGCGGATGATCCCGGTGCCCACCGCGACCAGTCTGCCCTCGGCCGGCACGCTCGTGCCGCTGGCCGTGGCGGGACTGCTCGCCATCGTGCTGCTCTCCATGCTGATCCATCGCCGGCCCGAAGCGCTGCCGCTGCTCGTGACCGCCGCGCTGCCCTTCCGTCTGCCGATCTCCGCCGACGGGCGGACCGTCAACCTGCTGATACCCCTGTACGTGGTCGTCGCTGCGGGCATCGTCGTTCGCCTGCTTGCGATCCTCCGCGGTCGCGGCGGCGATCCAGCCGCCCGGAGCGTGGCCGCGCGCGATGGGGCGGACCCGGCGATCCGTTGGCTGCAGTGGGTGCTGCTGGGGGCGGTCGTGCTCTACGTGCTACAGATCTCCTACTCCCCCGACCGCGCCAAGGCGGCCGAGAACGTGGCGTTCTTCTACGTGCCCTTCGGGCTGCTGTTCGTGCTGCTGCGTGACGTGCCCTGGACGAGCCGCTTGCTGCTGCGTTGCCTCGGCCTGCTCGTGGCGATCGCGATCGTGCTGGCGGGAGTCGGGTTCGTGGAGTACGCGCGCAAGAGCCTGTTCCTGAACCCGAAGCTGGTCGCCGCCAACCAGTACGACAACTACTTCCGGGTCAACTCGGTGTTCTTCGACCCCAGCATCTACGGCCGCTTCCTGATCCTGGTGATGATCGCCGTCACCACCGCCGTGCTGTGGGGAGGGCGCCGCGAGGCGCGGGCCGGGGCGCTCGTGCTGGCGTGGCTTTTGGCGGGGCTGGTGACGAGCTTCTCGCAGTCGAGCATCGCCGCGCTGCTGCTGGGGCTGGCGGTACTCGCCGCCTGGCGATGGGATCTGCGCCGGACGGTTTACGCCTCGGCGACGGTGCTGGTGCTCGGCGTAGCGGTGCTGGTGCTCGCCCCCAGCTCGCTGCACTTCGGCCTGAAAGGCAAAGGCGGCTCGGCCGAGAACGCCTCGAACGGCCGCACGAGCCTGATCGAAGGGGGCCTCGAACTGTTCGTGCAGCGACCGCTCGAGGGATTCGGCGCGGGCTCGTTTGAAACTGAGTACAAGCGCCACAGCAAGGCCAGCCAGGCGACCGAGCAGAACGCGACCTCCGCCTCCCACACGATCCCGGTCACGGTGGCCGCCGAGCAGGGCCTGCTCGGCCTCGCTGTCTACCTAGCGCTGCTCGTGCTCGCTTTCCTGGTGCTGTTCAGAGGCGCCGGGCGTTCTCCGCCCCGGATCGCCCTGGCGGCCTGCTTCGCGGCGCTGGTCCTGCACACCTGGACCTACGCGGACTTCCTCGAGGACCCGTTTACGTGGGCACTGCTGGCGATCGGCGTGGCGCTGGCGCGCAGGGGTGGGGCGGAGGGGCCGTCGGCCGAGCCGGCGCCCCGCGGGCAGCCCCTCGCCACCAGTAGCGTCTGAGCCGTGCGCGACTATCTGAAGCGCCTCGTCAGCACCGGCGCGGCGTATCAGTTCGGGGACATCCTCGCGAAGGCCCTGGCGCTGATCACGCTGCCGTTGTACACGCGCCATCTGGGCACGGCGGCCTACGGTGCGGCCGAAACGCTGCTGACGACGGTAATCCTGTCGAGCATCCTGCTCCGCGCCGGCGTGGGCGAGGCGTTCATCCGCTTCTACTTCAACGACGCCGATGAGGCCAGGCGCGAGCGGATCGCGCGCACTGCGACGGCCACGGTGGCATGGACCACGACCGTCGCCGCGGTGGTGGCGGTGGTGTTCGCGGACGAGTGCTCGAAGCTGCTGCTGGGCTTCAAGGATCCCCTGCTGCTGGACTGCGCGGTGCTCGGGCTATGGGCGTTTACGAACCTGGAGATGGCCTACGCGCAGTTGCGCGTGGACGAACGCACGCGCACATATATATACGCCTCGGGCGCGAACGTGGCGATGACGGTCACCTTCACGGTGGTGCTGGTGGTCTTCGCCGGCCAGGGGGCGCGCGGGCTGTTGCTCGGCAACTTCGGGGCCTCTGCGCTGGTCGTGCTGGGGCTGTGGTTCCTGTTGCGCGAGCGCTTCTCCCTGCGCGTGCGCCGGGCTGACCTCAGTGCGATGCTGCGCTTCGGGCTGCCGACTGTGCCGGCGGATGCGAGCGTGTACGCGCTGCAGTTCGCCGACCGTTTCTACATCTTCCGCGGTTACTCCCATCACGCGGCTGGGCTGTACGCAGTGGCGATCAAGCTCGCGACGGTCGTGTTCGTCGCGGTGCGCGGCTTCCAGTACGCGTGGCCTCCACTGGCATATTCGATCGAGTCAGACGAGCAGGCAGGGCGGCTGTACTCGCTCGTCACCACCTACTACGCGCTCGCCACCGGCGTGGTCGTGTGTGGTGTGGCGCTGCTCGGACGCTGGGTGGTGCGACTGCTGGCGGCCCCGGAGTTCTTCGCTGCTTACAAAGCGCTGCCGTGGCTGGCGCTCGGCTGGGCGCTGTATGGGCTCTACCCGGTGCTGATGGTGATCGCCGGCAGAGCGGGCGTGATGACACGCAACTTCCCAGCCACCGCACTTGGCCTGGCGGCCAACGTCGTGCTGCTGCTGGTGCTGGTCCCTCCCAGCGGAGCGGGACTGGGAATAGCCGGCGCTGGCATCGCCTTGTGCGGTGCCTACCTGGTGATGCTGATCGTCCTCTACATGCTCACACGTTCACTTTTTGCGGTCGGCTTTCAGTGGCGGCGGCTGGCCCAGCTGACGGCGATCTTCGCGGGCGTGGCCGTATCGGGCGAGCTGCTGCTGCCCACCCACGGGCTGGTGGGGCTCCTGCTGCGCGCCGCCTGGCTGGCGCTGGCCCCGGTGCTGCTCCTCGGCACCCGCTTCTTCGCGCCCGAAGAGTTCCGGCAGGCGCGCGCTCTCCTGGCCGAGGCGCGGCGTCGCGTCGCGGCCTTTCGCGCCCGTGGGGGCGAGGTCGAGGCGTACGCGGAGGATCCCCTCCGCGATCTCTGAGAGCTTTCCGGCCACGCTCGCTGCCGTCGAGCTGTCGAATGAGGTGCGCGAATCTCAAGGCGTTGAGCGGATAGGCCGATGCCGATCGCCGGATGCCGGAGCTATCCGTTACTTCACCGCGCCCTGCAGGCGCCCGTGAGCGCCGCCGCCGGGCAGAGGCTCTGCGCAGGCATCGCGCTGACGCACGTGCCCAGAGCATGGCCTCGGCCGGCGAGCTCGCCTACCTGCGCGCACAGCTGAAGGTAGCGGCGAGCCTCACGGCACGGCTGGCGGCGACGCACGAGATCGATGCGATGGCCAAGCTGGTCGTGGAGGAGCTCCACGGCACGTTCGCCTTCTATCTCGCTGCGATTCAACGTCTGGACGGTGACGGTTTGCTGCGCCTGGTCGCTGGCAGCGGTGCGCTGGCCGAGGTGATGGCCGAGTTCCTGCTCGTCGAGCAGCCAGTTCAGCAAGGAGTCAACGGGCGCGTGGCGCGCACTGGAGCGACGGCGCTGGTCGTGGACACCCGGAGGGACAGCGACTACATCGTGCGTGACCCGCAGACGGACCCGCGCTCGGAGTTGAGTGTGCCGATCATCGTGGACGAGGCTGTCTGGGGCGTGCTGAACATCGAGGCGGACGAGGCGAACGCCTTCACCCAGGCCGACGCGGTGCTCGTCGAGACAATCGCTGCGAGCCTCGGCGCGGCCATGCACCGGGCGGAACTCGTCGCCGATCTGGAGCGCACTTTCACGACCACCCTGACCGCGCTGATGAGCACCGTCGAGGCGAAGGACGAGTACACGGCCTCCCACGAGCAGCAGGTCGCCGAGCTTGCTGAGCGGGTCGCCGTGCGTCTCGGGGCGCCGGGCTCGCGCGCCCGTGACGTGCGCTACGCGGCGCTACTGCACGACGTTGGCAAGGTCGCGGTGCCCAGCGAGATCCTGCTCAAGGCGGGGCCGCTGAATGACGCCGAGTGGATCACGATGAAGACCCACGCGGCCGTTGGCGGTGAGCTTGTGGCACGCATCGATGCCTTCGCCCACCTCGCTCCTGCTGTGCGCGCCAGCCACGAGCGCTGGGATGGCGCCGGCTACCCCGATGGTCTGGCCGGCGAGGAGATCCCGCTCGCGGCGCGCATCATCGCCGCCTGTGACACCTACGAGGCGATGGTCACAGACCGTCCCTACCGCAAAGCGCTCAGCGTTGCAGAGGCGCTCGCAGAGCTGCAGCGTGTCTCTGGCTCCCAGCTCGACGGGGCTGTCGTGGAGGTGCTGCTGGAGGAGCTCGGTCTCACGCGGAGCGGTTGTACTCCGCCGCCGCCTCGCGCAGTCCCTCTCCCCGCCCCGGTCGCAGCGTAGCCGCGACGTGGCGCCAGTAGCGTCGCGCCGAGTGTCCCGGTAGCAGCGGCGAAGCCAGCGCCCGTAGCGCGTAGGCCCATGCCGTCAACAACCGCACCGCCAGCGCTGCGGCAGCGCCGTGGTGCTTGCGCACGTACAGATCACGGTTGCGCGCCATTTCGATGATCCTGCGCTCGGGGATCAGATCGGTCGAGAGCTGCTCGTGGTGCACCGCCACGGCGCCCGGCACCCACAGGCTGTGCCAGCCCGCATCCCGCAGGCGCCGGGCGAAGTCGACCTCGTCGGAGTAGACGAAGAAGTCGGGATCCAGATAGCCGACCGCGACAGCCGCCTCGCGGCGCACGAGCAGCGCTGCGGACTGACACCAGTCGACCTCGCGGGTTTGCTCGCCGGTGCTCTGCACGACCAGCCGCCGGTGCAGAAAAAACGCGCCGGCCAAGGCCGTAAGCGGCGTGGGAAAGCGCCACGCTGAGGCCTGCTCGCGACCATCGGGACGCAATAGGCGCGCGCCGGCACAGGCAGCGTCCGGGCGCCCATCGAGCGCCCGGTGCAGCGCCAGGCTCGCGCCCGGATGCAGCTCGGAATCCTCGTTGAGCAGCAGCGCAAAGCGTCCGCGTGCCTGTTGCAGCAGCTCGGTGTCGTTGGCGCCCTTGCCGCGTCTGTGCTCGAGCGCGATCACCTCATCGACGCTCAGATGGACCCGGGCGGCCTCGGCCGAACCGTCGCGGGATCCGTTGTCGAGCACGAGCACCTCGGTCGCAAACGGCAGGCCGGCGCGATCGCGCGCGATCGCCTCCAACCCCCGCAGCAAGAGCTCGCGCTGGGAGGTGTTGACGACGCAATAGCTCAGCTCGATGTCGGACACGCGCCTATTGTCTCCTGCGATGCGCGTCCACGTCGTCGATCCCTCCGCCTATACGCCTCCGTACGACCATGCGCTGTGCCGCGCGCTGGGGGCGGCAGGGGCGGAGGTCGAGCTGTTCACGAGCCGCTTTGCCTACGGTCCTGTCGCCCTGCCGGACGGATACGAGCGGCGCGAGTTCTTCTACCGAGCTGCCCGTGGCGCGCCGCGCTCGCGCCTGCGGACCGCGACCAAGCTGGCCGGGCACGTCCCCGGCATGCTCCGCTACCGCCGCGCCGCGCGCGCGGCGGACATCGCGCACTTCCAGTGGCTGCCGGTCCAGCACCTCGACGGCCGCCTGCTGCCACGCGGCCGGGATGGGTGGGGTCCAAAGCTCATTCTCACTGCTCACGACGTGATGCCGCGCGAGCCCCGCCCGGGCCAGCTCTCCGCCCAGCGACGCCTATACGAGCGCTTCGACGCGGTCGTCGTGCACTCCGAGCACGGCCGCGAGCGCCTGACACGTGAGCTGAGCTTGGAGCCGGACCGGGTCCACGTGATTCCCCACGGCGTCTTCGATCACCTGGCCGCAGAGCGCCCCGGCGCCGGGAACGAGCCGGGTGGGCGGGCTCCCTTCCAAACGGAGAAGCCCGTGGTGCTGTGCTTCGGATTGATGCGCCCGTACAAGGGGATCGACGTACTGCTGCAGGCGTGGCATGGCATCGAAGACGCCGAGCTGTGGATTGCCGGGATGCCACGCATGGACATCTCGCGCCTGCGCGCGGGCGCCCCGCCGAACGTCCGGTTCGTGCCGCGCTTCATCACAGACCCCGAGCTGCCGGCCTACTTCCGCCGGGCCGACCTGGTCGTGCTTCCCTACCGCGAGATCGACCAGTCGGGGGTGCTGTTCACCGCGCTCGCGTTTGGCAAGCCGCTGCTGCTCAGCGACGTCGGTGGCTTCCCAGAGATCGCTGCCACCGGCGCCGCACGCACCGTGCCCGCGGGAGATCCCGCCGCGCTGCGCTGCGCGTTGCAGGAGCTGCTCGGCGACAGCGCCGCGCTGGTGTCCATGGCGGCGCGCGCGCGCGCCGCGGCGGAGGGGGAGTATTCGTGGGAGGCGATCGCCCGTCGCACACTCGATCTGTACGAGTCGCTCCTTCGCGAGAGGGCGGATGGGGACCCCATCAAATGAACACCGTCCTGGAGGTCTCCTTCTGGCTGTCCGTCGCGCTGATCGTGTGGACCCAGCTCGGCTACGCGCTGGCGCTAGCAGCGGTAGCGGCCCTGTTAGGTGCTCGTAAGTCATCGCCTGTGGATCGCGCCGCGCGGCCGAGCGTGTCCTTGATCATCGCGGCGCACGATGAGCAGGAGGTGATCGAGGCAAAGGTCAGCAATGCACTCGCACTGGACTATCCACGCGAGCTGGTCGAGGTGATCGTTGCCTGTGACGGCTGCACTGACGAAACAGCGCAGTGCGCGCGCCAGGCCGGCGCCGGCGTCGTGCTGGAGCTGGTGCGCGGCGGCAAGATCCGCGCCCAGGACGCGGCCGTGCGGAGCGCTAGGGGCGAAATCGTCGCGTTCTCGGACGCGAACGCCCTCTGGCACCCCGACGCCCTGGATGCCTTGGTCCGCGCATTTGCCGATCGCCGTGTCGGCTACGCCTGCGGGCAGGTCAGCTTCGTGCAAGCTGCCCGCGGCGAGGGAGCCACCAACCAGGAGGGTCTGTACTGGCGCTACGAGCTGGCCGTGCGCTCATGGGAGTCACGCCTTGGGTCGGTCACCGCTGGGAACGGCGCGATCTACGCGACCCGGCGTGAGGCCTACATCGAGGTCGATCCGATCATGGGGCACGACCTGTCGTTCCCGTTCAACATGGTCAAGCGCGGGTGGCGCGCCGTGTACGTTCCGGCCGCTCGCGCGAAGGAGAAGATGGTGCCTTCGATCGAGGGGGAGTTCGCGCGCAAGCGGCGGATGATGAGCCACACCTGGCCGATCGTCCTGCGTGGTGGCATGCTTTCCCCCCGCGGCTACGGCCTCGGCTACGGCTTGATGATCCTCTCCCATCGCATCCTCCGCTACGCCACCCCGGCCCTACACGCCGTCGCGCTCCTCGCGAACCTGCTGCTCGTGCTCGACGGCGCGAGCACGCTGTACACGGTCACGCTGGCGCTGCAATGGGCACTGCTGGTTGCCGCGGGCTTGGGGGGCGTGGTGCGGATCCGCCCGCTGCTGCTGGCCCGCTACTACGTCCTGACGACCGCTTCACCGGCGCTGGGGTTGTGGGATTGGCTGCGCCACGGCACGGAGGCATCGTGGGATGTGGCGGAGGGGACTCGGTAATTCGCCGCGTCCTCGACATCCTCGTCTCTGCAGCAGTCCTCCTGCTCACCTCGCCGCTGCTCGCCGTGGCGGTGCTCGCGATCCGCTTGGAGTCCGCTGGACATCCGATCTACCGGCAGCGGCGCGTGGGGCGCGAAGGCCGGCCCTTCGATGTCCTGAAGCTGCGCACGATGGTGGACGGCGCCGAGCACATTGGGGCGGGGCTGGCGGTCAATGAGAACGATGCGCGCATCACGCGTGTGGGGGCGTGGCTGCGCAGGACATCGCTCGACGAGCTGCCGAACCTGCTCAACGTGCTGCGGGGGGAGATGTCGCTGATCGGCCCTCGCCCGACGCTGCCGGTGCAGGTCGAGCAGTACACCGAGCGCCAGCGCGGGCGCCTGCTGCTGAAGCCGGGGATCACCGGCTGGGCGCAGGTCAACGGCCGCACCTCGTTGCCGTGGCCAGAGCGGATCGAGCTCGACCTCTACTACGTCGAGCATCGCTCGCTCGCGCTGGACTTGAAGATCCTGGCGCGCACCGTCGCGATCGTCCTGCACGGCGGTGGGCTCTACAAGGGCCAGAGCGGCGGCTGGGATACCGGCGAGCGAGACTCCTCGTGAGCGAGAACCCCGCGATCATGATCACCGGCGTCGGGCGGCGCTATGACATCGTCGCCTCCTTTGCTCAGCACACCAAGGTGATCGCGACCGAGACCTCGCCGCTGGCGCCGGCCCAGTACGCCGCCCAGGTGCGCGCGCTGGTACCAAGCCTGGATGACCCCGGATACGTACCCGAGCTGATCCGCCTCTGCGAGCAGCACAACGCTGGCGCGGTGATCCCGTTGATCGATCCCGACATCGAGGTGCTGGCCAGAGCCAGAGCCGATGGGCTGCTGCCGGCGCTGGTACCGGATCCCGAGATGGCGGCGGCGACATTCGACAAGTACGAGACCCACCTGCTGCTCGAGCGCCTCGGTTTGCCATCGCCGCCGACCGTGCTCGCCGAGTCCCAGCCAGAGCACTATCCGGTCATCGTAAAGCCCCGCCGGGGCTCCAATTCGCGCTCGGTCTTCCTGGCCAAAGACCCCGAGCAGGCACGCTTCTTTACCGGCTACGTATCCGAGCCGGTCATCCTGCAGCGCGCCATGAACGGGCCGGAGTTCTCGATCGACTGCCTGTGCGATCTCGACGGGCGTTGCCTGAACGCGATTCCGCGCACGATGATCGAGTCGCGTGGGGGAGAGTCGGTCAAGGGCACGGTGATCGCCGACGCCGGGCTGATCGAGCTCGGACGAGCCGTTGCGGAGGGGGTGGGTGCGCGCGGGCCCTGCATGGTGCAGGCCTTCCGCGACCCGGAGCTGGGTTTGCGCGTGACCGACGTCAACGTTCGCTTCGGCGGTGGCTATCCCTCACACATGTATGGGGCACTGCCCGGACAGACCTATCCGGAGCTCATCGTGCGCATGGCACGCGGTGAGCTCATCGAGCCCCACGTCGGGCAGATGCGTGCGGGAATCACCTTCGCGCGCTACTACTGGCAGATGGAGCTCGACGGTGCGGGCGGCGGCCAATTCGCTCCAACCGGCCGTGAGATCGCCCCCGGCGGGCCACCTGCGCCAAGGTAGCTGGCGCCGGAGCTAGAATTAGACGCCTGTGAACACATTGCTCGCCGATCCGCCGGCTGTTGCGAGCCCCGAGCAGCCGTCCACCGAGACTCCAGGTGCCCCACCGCCCTCCTCTGCGCCCGGTTCCTCGTCCGCGCCCTCCGCACCGCAGCCGAGGTGCGCGAAGTGCGGTGCGCCGATGGCCGGTGCCCAGGATTGGTGCCTGCAGTGTGGCGCTGGTGCACCCGGCAGCCTCGATGCGGACGCCCCGGGCTGGCGCTCTGCTGCGACTATCCTCGCCGTCACGGGGATCCTCGTGCTCGGCGCCGGCGCCGCGGCCTATGCGGCGCTCACCAAGGAAGGCCCCCATAAGCCCCGCCCGGTGACCGTCGCGGTCGCGCAGGCCCCAGTCCCGGCGACTCCCATACCGCCGGCGCCGGGAACAGTCACGCCCACACCTACGCCGGCGACGCCGGGAGCGCTCCCGCCCGCGGCGAAAGTGCCCGCGACACCCTCTGCGAACCCGCTGTTCACAGGCTCGGCCAAACCCCCGAAAATCCCGCTCTCCACGCCGGCGCCGAAATCCTCTCCCACGACCACCGCGCCTGAATCGAAATCCAGCGGCGGCACGAGCACCGAAAAGACACCCGCCGCGATCCAGCCCGACACCAACGCGGCCACCACCTACAACCCCTACGGCTACCCGGCGAGCGAATTCGGCGATCCGAGCCTGGCGATCGACGGCGAAACCTCGACGGCATGGACCGCGCAGGTCAACCCGGCCGTGGCCCCGAAGATGGCGGAGGGGCTCGTGATCGACCTGAAGACGGCACGGCGATCGTCCGCGGTTGGACTGGTCACCTCCACCCCCGGGATGAGCGTGCAGGTGTACGGCGCGAACGGCCATATCTTGCCCACATCGATCACCGACCCGGCTTGGGTTCAGCTGAGCTCGTATGTGGTCACGAAGAAGCGCAGCACGCGCATCAAGCTGCGCGACTCGGCTAAAGCATTTCGCTTCGTGACACTGTGGGTCAGCAAGGCGCCGGCCGCGTCGGTCGGTACCGACCCGAATCGAGTCCCGCCCACCCACGTGAGCGTCAACGAATTCGAACTGTTCCCGGCGAAATAGGTTCGGTCAGCCCGCGCGCTTTGCCGGGCTTTTGCGCGCCGCACGTTTAGCTGGTGCACGTTTGGCCGTACGTTTCGCGGCAGGGCGTCGTTTGGCGACTGCACGCGGCTTGCCCCAGACCTCGTCGAGGAATGAGGCGATCTCGTCTGTGAGCCGCTCTGGCTGCAGGCGCAGCTCGACGAGCGAATTCGCCTCTAGCAGGCGTCCGTTTGGTAGCTCCTTTGCAAGCATGCCCGCGTCGGAGAAGGGGTGGACGGGATCGCGGTGGTGCCCGAGGATGAGCGCGGGCATCTGGAAGGTGTGCCGCTCTGAGCGATGCGGGGCGATGCGCCCGAAGAACAGGCCCTGCATCAGTGCGCCGCCGGGACCCGGCTCTTGGCGGATCAGGTCGAGCAGGACGTTGCCGTAATGGGGAAGCAGCCGCCGCGGCACGGCCCGTGCTCCGCGCGCGAGCAACTTCATCAACGGCTCACCGAACGTCAGCGCGACGAGCGGCGGAGTGAAGGCGAGCGCACTCCACAACAGCGCGTTGTCGAGCACGGGCATCTCGATCACCATCCCGCGCAGGCGCTCGGGCGCCGCCGAGGCGACCTCGAGCGCGGTGTTGGCGCCCAATGAGGTCCCCATGACGACAGCCTGCTCGATCTCGAGATGGTCCATCAACCCGAGCAGCTGCTCACCGAAGATGCTCATCGAGTAGCGCCACATGTCGCGTGGGCGATCGGATTCGCCGTGGCCGAGCAGATCAACAGTGATCGCGCGGTTGCCGCGCGCCGCGAGGTCTTCGGCGAGCGGCCGGTGCATTTCCTGGGAGAGCAGCAGGCCATGGACGAGGATCACCGGGCGGCCATGAGCCGGCGAGCTCTTTGCGGTCCGTCCGCGCGCCCCCGCAGCGGTGAGCGCCGCCGGGCCGCCGCCATATTCGGTGTAGGCGATGCGCTGGTTCTGGAAGCGAAAAGCCGGCACGGGCTCTTACCTTACCCCTGGCGACGGGATCCCACACACGCGAGCCCGGGCGCTGCCGTGGATCGCCCGGGCTCGGTGGTGCCCTCCCCTGTCCCTCTCCTAGTGGCCTTCTGAGGATGGTTGGCAGGTAACCGTCCAGCAGCTGACCCGTCCATATAACCCGCGAGCGGTGCGGAAGGTGCGCTTGCCGGATGGTCGCGCTAGTGTCCCCGGTCGATGGCCAAGCAGCCGCGCATCCTCGCCGGTCAGACCGCTGCGATCACCGGTGGTGCGCGCGGCATCGGCCGGGCCACCGCGCAGGCGTTCCTGCGCCAGGGGATGAAGGTGGCGATCGGCGACGTGGACCTGCAGACGGCGCAGCAGACGGCCAACGAAATCGGAGGCCCCACCCACCCAAGCACGGTTGCCCTCCCGCTGGATGTGACCGACCGGGAGTCGTTTGCGGCGTTCCTGGACGGTGCCGAGGAGCAGCTCGGCCCCCTGGATGTGCTCGTCAACAACGCCGGGATCATGCCCCTCGGCCGGTTCGTCGACGAGGACGATCTGACGACGCAGCGCATGATCGACATCAACCTCCATGGTGTGATCTTTGGGATGAAGCTGGCGCTCGCGCGGATGGTCCCGCGCGACCGGGGACACATCGTCAACATCGCCTCCCAGGCCGGCAAGTTCGGAGCGCCCGGAGGGGCCACCTACTCGGCGACCAAGCACGCCGTGGTCGGCCTAACTGAGGCGGTGCGCGGTGAGATACGCCTGATGGGGGCCCACATCGATCTCAGCTACGTCATGCCCTATGTGGTCAACACAGAACTGGGCGGCGGGCTGGGAGAGGCACGCGGCCTGCACAACCTCGAGCCCTTCGAAGTGGCCGACGCGATCGTCGACGCCCTCCAGCACGGGACCGTCGAAGTGTGGGTGCCCAAGTCGGCCAAGCGCACCTACCAGGTGGGTACGTTGTTGCCGCGGACGCTCTCCGAGAGCCTCGGCCGCGTGATGAAAGCCGATCGCGTGCTGGCCGACGCCGACGCCACGGTGCGCCACGACTATGAGCTGCGCGCGGCCCGCTCCGAGCCAGGGTTACCGCCGGGCTCCGATCAGGAGCAGCCGCAGATCACCCAAGCCGCGGGGGACTGATCGTCCCGTCGTCCTACCGGCCTGTTCGGTAGGCTCGCGCTCGATGCACGCCGCAGTCCTTCATCTGGCGCCTATTTTGGGCGCCGAGAAGAGCAAAGTTCCGTTCTACGTGGCGGGCGGTGCGCTGGTGGTGTGGGCACTGGTCGTTTCGTTGGGTATGGGCATGCGGATACCCAACTTTCCGCGCAACGCGGCGGCTGGGCGCGGCGTCATCGCGGTGACCGCCGTGCTCGTGCTGGCAGCAGTTAGCACAGCGGTGATCACCTCGGGCGGAAGCACGCCGAAGGCCCCGGCATCTACGGCTGGCGGGGCCGGGCCCTCCGCGCAGGCTCCGGTGAGCGAAGGCACGCCCACCGCCCCGGCTGCTGCTGGCACCAAAGCACCCATAGCCACGACTGGGACTTCTACGCCACCTTCATCACCCGCGGCAGCCGCGCCGCTGAAGCTCGCGGCGAACCCAGAAGGCCAGTTGAGCTACGAACCCAAGCAGCTGAGCGCGAAGGCCGGGAAGGTAATGATTACGATGGCGAACTCCTCTCCAGTGGAACACAACGTGACGGTCGCGCAGGGCAGCACCGTCCTGGGGGCGACCCCGACGTTCAAAGGTGGATCGAAGACGCTCACGCTGAACCTGAAGCCCGGGAAGTACACCTTTTACTGTTCCGTCCCCGGCCACCGGCAAGCTGGGATGGAAGGCACGCTCACCATCTCCTAGACGGACAATCAAGAGGAAGGAAGCTAAATGGACATCCTTGCCAGGCTCGACGAGGCCAGAAGTCAGACGAACGTGCTGGAGCACCCCTTCTACCAACGTTGGAGCGCGGGCGAGCTGAGCGCCTCCGAGCTGGGGCTCTACGCCGGCGAGTATCGCCAGGCTGTGATGGCGCTGGCGGACGCCTCGGAGAAGGCGGCAGCGAAGGCTGGGCCGGGACATGCGGGTGGGCTGAGGGCTCACGCCGAAGAGGAGACGGCGCACGTGGAGCTATGGGAGGACTTTGCCCGGGCAGCTGGCGCCCGCCCGCCCGCTGACGTGCAGGCGCTGGCGCAGACCGAGGAGTGCGTGCAGGCGTGGACGGCCGGGGAGGACGTGCTGGAGCATCTGGCGGTGCTGTATGCGATCGAGGCGGGACAACCGGAGATCTCCAAGACCAAGCTTGAGGGGCTGACGGAGCATTACGGCTACAGCGAGGAAGGCCCGGCGGTCGAGTACTTCAGGGTGCACGAGCTACGCGATGTTGAGCATGCGCGCGAGGCCGGGGAGCTGATCGAGGAGCTCCTGAGCGGGTGCGAGGACCCAGAGGCTCACGCCGAGCTCATGGTGCAGCGTGCCAGCGCAGCGCTGCGCGGGAACTGGCAGCTGCTCAGCGGCGTGGAAGCGGCGCACTAGAGGTCGGCGAGCTGGGCCTTTTTATTCCTGGTCAGACAGCCGCCAAGCGAACAGAACGGCGGCCACGGAGGTCGCCAGGTTGAGGCTCGAGACCCCGGGTGCCATGGGGATACTGATCCGCGCATCTGCCTGGGCGGTGAGCTCATCTGAGAGGCCGTAGCGCTCGGTGCCGAACGCCAGCAGTGCGCGCGGCGGTAGCTCCCCCGGAGCCAGCGGATCGCCCTCGGGGTCAAGGGCAAGCAGGGGGCGCTCGCTCCCCTGCAGCGCCGCCAGCCGCTCCAGGCGGGCGACGGGTAGCGCGTAGTGCAGCCCGGCAGCGCCGCGCAGGGCATCGGGATGCCAGGGATCGTGACTGCCGGTGGTGAGCACGCCGGCGATGCCAGCAGCGGCTGCGACGCGGACGCAGGCGCCCATGTTGCCGAGGTCGCGCGGGTCCTCGAGCAGGATCACAGGCTCCGGATCCGCGCCGGCGAGCATTGAGGCCGGATCGCCGGGGCGCCGCTGCGCCAGGGCGATCACACCGGTGGATGGAGGGAGTGGTGCGAGCTCGGCAAAGACGGAGGGCTCTACGGGCTGGGCGAGCGCGAGCAGGCGCGTGGACAGGTCGGGGGCGAGCGTCACGGCAAGCCGCTCCAGCGAAGCGGCGTCTGAGGCGACGACCTCCAGCAGCGGAGCATCGAAGCGCAGGGCGTGCTTGAGGGCGTGGAACCCTTCGAGCACGGCGAGCGTGGGGTCGCGCCGCGCGCGGCGAAAGCGCGGGATCAGTGATCCGTCCGGGCTCATGCCGAGTGAAGGCTTCGGAGTACTGACTGGGCAGCGTTGTAGCCGTTCATCCCGTGTGCGCCGGCGCCTGGGGGGGTCGCCGCGGAGCAGATAAAGACGCCGGGGATACCGGTGCTGTAAGGGTCGAGTGCGAGCCGCGGGCGGATCACGGTCTGCCAGGGCGTGTTGGCGCCGTTGATGATGTCGCCGCCAGCGTAGTTGCTGTTGTAGCCCTCGAGCTCGCTCGGGGAGCGCACGGCTTTCGCGAGGATTCGCTCGCGCAGGCCGGGAGCGAAGCGTTCGATCTGGTCGAGCAGGGCCTCGCTCGCGTCGCCGGTGTAGCCGTTCGGTACGTGGGCGTAGGCCCAAACCGGATGGACGCCGTCCTTGGCCCGCGACGGGTCGGCGAGTGACTGCTGGCAGACGAGCACGTACGGGCTATCTGGCATCTGATTGCGATTGATCGCGCGCTCACCGGCGACGATCTCCGCGAAGGAGCCGCTCGCGTGCACGGTGCCTGCGCGGCGCGCGGCCTGGTTCGTCCACGGCACGCCCTCGGCGACCGCGAGGTCGACCTTGAAAGCGCCCGGACCATGCTTGTAGTGACGGTAGGCGCGCGCGACGCGCGCAGGCAGCCGGTCGCCTGCGATCTCGGCGGCTGCGCCGGGCGCCAGGTCGAGCACCACCGCATCGGCGGAAGGAAGCCCGGACAGCGAAGTCACCCGCCGTCCGGTCTCGATCTTCCCGTCGTGTTCGCGGATGACGGCGGCGAGGGCGTCGCTGATGGCTTGGGAGCCACCCCGCGCGACCGGCCACCCGTAGCTGTGTCCCGCGCAGATCAGCGCCATCCCCACCGATGAGCTCATCGGACGGGACAGGGGGCTGAACGCGTGTGCGGCACAGCCGCCCCACAGCGCCTTCGCCTCCTCGGTCCGGAACTTGCGGGCGATCAGGGTCGCCGGCGTCGCCGCTGGGAGTCCGAAGCGGGCCAGCCGCAGCGGGTGTCGCGGCACGTGCAGCAGCGGGCGCATGATGTCCTCGCTCAGTGCGGCGAACCCCCGCGACGGCGAGGAGAAAACGCGCTCCCACGTACGCCCGTCCTCGCCGAGACCCGTGGCGGTGTCGGCGATCGAGCGCACCATCACCCCAGCGCTCCCATCGTCGAGCGGATGCGCCAGGTCCACCTCCGGCCAGCACCACTGAAGCCCGTGGCGCTCGAGGTGAAGCTCGTTCAGCGATGGCGCTCCGACCGCCATCGCGTGGACGGCGGAGCAGTCGTCGTGCAGCAGTCCCGGGAGCGTCAGTTCGCTCGTCCGGGCACCGCCGCCAATCCTCGCCTGCGCCTCCAGCACCGTCACCTTCACGCCTGCGCGGGCCAGCCACGCGGCGCACACCAGACCGTTCGGCCCAGATCCGACGATGATCGCCTCGCTCAACTGGACACCGGATCACCGGCTGGCGCCGCCGTTCTTCCGCCGGTCACTTCGACCGGGAACGCGGTGGTCTCGTCGAGCCATGGCTGGCTCCTGACCATGTCCGCGACCCGGACGTAGCCTTCCTCGACCAGTCCGGAAGCGGCGTCGTAGATGCGGTAGTGCTGGCGCTGGACGTGGGCGGGCTGGGACTCGATCATGATCACCCGCAGATCACCCTCGGCGAAGTTGCAGCGCTCTTGCACCGCCTGCAGCAGCTGCTCGTTGTGGAAGTGGCCATCGCCGAAGTTGTAGCCCAGCACGACGCCCGCGACCACCTCACCCTCGCGCACGTCGTAGGACTCGACATCATCGACTGCGTGCGAGAGCAGGCCGTTCAGCGCACGGCCATGTGCGTGCATCGAGCGGAACGCGAGGCCCCTGTAGAGCAGGAGCTCGACGGTGTCCGGATCGTAGAGTTTCTCGAGCTGCTTGCCGACGACCGGCGCCGCCTTGACGATCGCGCGGTCGAGCTTCTCCTCGGCGGCGGTCTCCTTTGAGAACAGCCACTGGCTGGTTGCCCAGTTGCCCGCGTAGTAGCGCATCGAGGGCAGGAACGAGATCAAATCCGGGCGGAAGTTGCCGAGCACCGGGATCCCCACGCACGTCACCGCCAGGATCGCGATCAGCAACGGTTCGTCGAGCGTGGAGAACGGCACCGCGCCGTAGTGGCCGAACAGGAACAGGATCCCGAAGATCATGAAGAGGTTCCACTCCAGCGGCACGCCGAGCGGGAACGTCGAGGTTATGTGGATGTGGAAGATGATCATGCCCACCACCGCGATCGTCAGCAGCGTCCCGCCCCGGGATAGGAGCAGCAGCAAGGGCAGCGTGAACTCGATGACGGTGCCCACGTGTGCAGCCAGCGCGCCGGCGGCGGAGGGCAGGAGATCCTCGGGGTGCTTGCGCCAGAGCCTGCGCTTCGCGCTTCGCGCGCGGTTCCACGGTGTGTTCGAGATCATCACCGTCACGACGAACGGGAAGTGGCGGTTCAGCTTCGAGGACGCGGCGCCCCACCAGATGCACACGAACACGATCTGGGCGGCGAGGATCATGTTGGAAAGCGGGAAGAGGAAGATGATCGTCAGGTTGCCGTAGACCTCCGCGCGAGCGGCCAGGAACGGCACCTTGTCACGCAGCCCGAGCAGGATCCCGAACGCCAAAAGCACCGCCACCGCAGTCGGATCCAGACGACCGGCCAGCGTGCCCGCAGCGGCGGCGGTGCCGGCGAGGAGCAGATACACAGCGGACGCGAGCAGGCCTGCGTACAGGGCCACGTCGAGCAGCGTGCGCGTGGTTCCGCGTGTGAGCGGCACCCGCTCAGGCCACGGCGGCAGGCGGATCGTGCCCGGGCGCAGCCAGTAGAGAACCCCGCCGATCATCGGCGAGAATCGCAGCGTCAGTGGCATCGAGCCGGCGCCCAGGCCGAGGACCTCCCACAACATCGTCCAGACGACCGCCTTTTGGAAGACGACCGGTTCGGTCCACCAGCTGCCGAGGTTCCCAAGCCCGCCTAGGCCCTTCGTCGTAGCGGAGATCAGCAGCAGGCCGCCGACCGCATAGACGACGAGCTTGGCGATGTAGAGCAGGTAGACGAAGTAGGGCGTCCCCAGCCCGTTGAGGGCCCAGTCCTGGGCGAGCGGCTTGATCCGCTGCAGGTGCGGCAGCCGCTTCCACTCCTCGATGTCGACCGGCGGATCGGCTGGAGTGATGAATCCCATGGCGTTCCCCCTTCTCCTCGGTGCCGTGGCGAGGATGCGAGCAAGCGGCCGCAAGTTCCCCAAAACTGTCCCGGTGCAGAGAGTAAACGCTGCCGTGCTCCAAACGCGGTTTCAAAAGCATCACCGGGACGGCAGACCTATACGGCTAAATCTTCAGATGCCTACGCTCTTTACCGCCCAAAACGGCCTGGAAATCCACCAGAAAAGAATCATGGGGTGTCACCGGCCGGGCGCGCTAGCGCGAGGTGTTCTTGGCGCGGGGGGTGCTGGTCTTGGGCTTTGCCGAGGAGCGCGGTTTTTTGCCGGTGCCGGCTTTGCCGTGCTTGCGCACCTCGTCCAAGCTGGCCTGGAGCGCGCTCATCAGGTCGGGTGCGCTCGTTTGCGGCTTGTCTTTAGGGGCCTGTGCGGTGATCTCCTCGCCCTGGGCCTTGCGCTCGATCAGCCCGAGCACCTGCTCGCGGTAGCTGTCGCGGTAGCGGCCGGCCTCGAAGTCGCCGGTCAGCGAGTCGACGAGCTGCTTGGCGATCTCGCGCTCACGCTCGGTCGTTTTGACCTCGGCCACATCGGAGAGCTCCTCGAGCCGGTCGGGGATGCGGACTTCGTCTGAGAACAGCATCGTCTCCATCATCAGCACGTCGCCCAGCGGACGGATCGCGACGAGCTGCTCCTTGGAGCGGATCACGACTCGCGCGATCGCGACCTTTTCCGTCTGTGTCATCGCCTCCAGCAGCAGCCGGTAGGGCTTTGCGCCTCCGGGGCCGGGAGCGAGGTAGTAGGGATGGTCGAAGAGGATCGGGTCTATCTCAGACAGCTCGACGAAATCCTCGATCTCGATCGTCTTGGTCTTCTCCGGCGCCAGCGCATCCAGCTCTCCGGGCTCGATCACGACATAGCGGTCAGGGGCGATCTCATAGCCCTTGACGATTTCCTCGTATGGGACCTCCTCGCCGGTCTGCGGATCGACGCGCTTCTGGGCTATGCGCGTGCCTGTCTTGGAAGAAAGCTGATGAAAGCGCACCGTCTTGCGATCGAGCGCGCTGTAGAGCTTGACGGGCACGCTGACCAGGCCAAAGCTGATCGTGCCGCTCCAAATCGGGCGGGGCATACAGGAGTTTTTAGCGCAAAGCGACGCGTTCAGCCACTAAGCAGCGGCGATTGCAGCAGCCGGTCCGGTTAAAAGGCGAGGGGACACTTTTCGCCGGCCAGTGCAGCGGGTAGCTAAAGCGTGTCCAGATGAAGAGCGGTAGGAGGATTCGCGATGGCCAAAGACCACGGTCCCAGCATCAAGAACGACAAGCAGTACGAAGGGCTGCGGCAGAAGGGAATGAGCAAGGAACGCGCGGCGAAGATCGCTAACGCCCCCGATGCCTCCAAAAAGGGCGGTAAGAACAGCCACAAGAACGACTCCGCTCAGAGCAGGAAAAGCAGCGGGCCCGGCAGCGGCGGCAACCGCGCCCAGAAGCAGGCGGCCGGCCGCAAGGGCGGGAAGCGGAGCGGCTGAAGGGCCTGGCCTAAGAGCGCAGCACCGGGCTCCAGTTCTCAGGGTCGAGCTCTGCCTGCTCCCGCGCCCAGCGGAAATGGTGGGCGGCGGAGCGGCGCAGGGGCTCACCGAGCAGGAGGCCGAGAAGCGCCCACTTGCGAGCGTGGCGCGGAGTCTCGAGCGCGACGGCCAGCAACCCCGCGAGCGTCCACAGATGGAGCACCCTGTTGTAGGGGGCGAGCTGCTCGCCCGTCATACCCTCGGCTTCGGTCAGATACGGGATGCCGTTACGGATCTCCCAGGGCCAGGCGACGAAGTGGACGATGCCGCCCGCCAGCCCGGCCCCGTTTTGCAAGGCGATCGACTTCTCCATCGGCTCGCCCCCGGCCGTCCAGCTGGTGAACGCCCACGCGGGCAGCCCAGCAGCCCACAACGCAACGGCTGTGCGCCTGCCGATGAATGGCTCAAACACCAAGCCGACACCCGCGCGCACCTCAAAAGCGTGATGGGCGGCGGTGCCGAGCGCGCACAGAACGCTGAAGGGCCGGCGCGGTAGCAAGCTCACGGTGTCATCCAGGTGGCCTCGTCGAGCTGTGGTGGGTGGCTGAGCTCCGCGGGGCGCTCGAGCATCCAGGTGGCCGCCTCGTCCATGCGCATCGTCGTGACGCTATCGGCTTGTGCGAGCCGCACCGTCTCACTCAGCACATCGCCGAGGGCTTCCCAGCCGGGATCGCCGGTGAAGGCGGCGGAGAACGGATGGAACAGCAACGTCAGGTGACCCTCATGCTCTGCGTGACTCCTCAGCGCGGCGATCATCGCCTCCCGCATCTGGACCGGCGTATGGGGATCGGGTCCGCCGCCATAGCGTTCGCGCAGGCCAGCGAACGTAGGCAAATAGGAATAGGCGTCCACCAGCGGCCAGCGAAACGGCAGGACGGCCAAACCCTCGAGCACGCCCTCCCGCTCGCCCGCAGGCGAGACGTAGTCATAGCCATGCTCGCCGAGCAGAGCGAGCGTGCGCTTGGTCAAGCCGCCTCCGGGCGGCCGGAAGCCGCTCGGCTCGATGCCGATCGAGCGCATCGCGTTCGTGGCACGTTCGAGCAGGGCACGCTCGGTCTCGGCGTCGAGCGCCGCCCATTCCTCGTGGCGCCATGCATGAACCGCTACCTCGTGGCCGGCGGCGATGATCGTGTGCAGCGCCAGCGGATACATCTCCGCGTTCAGGCCCTCGACGAAGAATGTCGCGTGCATACGGTGGGTCGCGAGCAGGTCGAGCAGGCGCGGAAGGATGTCCACGACGGTGAAGTGCTGCCCCATCGGCATCTCATCGGGCCACATGCCGAGCTCCAGCTGAGCGGCCTCGCCGAGGTTGTCGAACGTCACCGACACGACCCGCTCGGACACGGCCGCCATCATAGTCCAGGGTTCACGGCGAGTAGGCTCAGCAAAATGCGTCTCGTGAGCTTCCAGGCCGAGGACGGACCCGCCGCCGCGGTGCTGCTCGGAGAGGATCTGGTCCCGGTCGCCACGCTGGGTGCCCCCGCCACGACCGTGCGAGGACTCCTGGCGGCGTGCGACGCCGCAACCCTGCGCGAGCTGCAAATGCGCGCCGAACAGGAGGATGAGCGCATCGCGCTCGCCGGCGTTACCCTGCACCCACCTGTGACAGACCCGCAGAAGATCGTGTGCCTCGGCCTGAACTACCGCGACCACGCCGAAGAGACGGGCCAGGACATTCCGGCTACCCCGATGTGGTTCGCCAAGTTCGCCAACTCGCTGGTAGGCAGCGGTCAGGACATCGTGCTTCCGGGCGCACACGCCGGGTACGTCGACTACGAGGCCGAGCTCGCGCTGGTCATCGGCCGGCCGGCGAGGAACGTAGACGCAAAGGACGCGTTGGCCCATATCGCCGGGGCGATGCCGTTCAACGACGTGAGCGCCCGCGACCTGCAGCTGCAGAATCCCTTGTGGACGAGCGGCAAGGCGATCGATACGTTCGCGCCCTGCGGACCGGCACTCGTCACGCTCGATGAGATCGAGGACCTGCAAGACCTGGGACTGCGCACCCGCATCAACGGCGAGCAGCTGCAACAGGGGAGCACCGCCAACTTGATCTTCGGCCCAGCCGAGGTGCTCGCGTGGCTGTCACGCACGATGACGCTGCTGCCCGGCGACATCATCGCCACCGGCACGCCCGCGGGCGTGGGCGCGGCGCAGGGACGGTTCCTGAAAGACGGAGACACGGTAGAGGTCGAGATCGACGGGCTCGGCACGCTTGTCAACCTCGTGCGTAGCGAATGACCGGCCTGAAGCGGTTGCTCACGATCCTTCGCTAGCGTGTGGTTATGTCCTCTGTATGGCCCACGCTTTCCTATGAGCAGTGGATGCAGACATGCGACACGCTCCATGCGCACACCCAGGTCCTCGGCAAGCTGGCGGTTGCGCTAGCGCCGCCCGAGCCCCAGCTCCAGCACGCCGCGCTGCGGCTGAGCGCGCGAGGTTGGGAAACACTGCCGCTGCCGGCACCCGATGGCTCGGGGGCGATCGTCGTCGCGCTCGACCTGCGAACCCACGAGGCGCTCGCCGAGCACAACGACGGCCGCGTGCGACGGGTTGCGCTCACCCCAGACCGGCCCGTTGGCGAGGTTACGCGTGAGCTGCTGCAGGCAGTCCGCGGTCTCGCGGGCGCCGTCGAGATCGACCCCACCCCGCAGGAGGTGTCTTGGAGTGTGCCGCTCGACCAGGATGAGGAGCACCACAGCTATGACCCCGAGCAAGTGGCGTCCTACTTCGCCGCTGCGACACGCGCGGCGCTTGTCCTGGCCGCCTTCCGTGCGCCCTATCGCGGCCGTTCTACACCGGTCAACGCGTGGTGGGGCTCGTTCGACCTCGCGGTGAGCCTGTTCTCCGGTCTCCCGGCCGACCCGCCCTCAGATGATTTCATCATGCGCAACGCGATGGACTCACAGGAGGTCGCGATCGGTTGGTGGCCCGGCGACGCGCGTTACGGCAAGGCGGCGTTCTACGCCTACGCGCACCCGGCGCCGGACGGGTTCGCCGGCGCGACGCTGGCACCCGCGGCGGCACGCTGGGATAGCACACTGGGCGAGTACATACTCGACTGGGAGGACGTGTGCGCGAGCCCCGATCCGCATGCGGCAGCGCTCGGCTTTGCCCGCTCGGCCTTCAGCCACGCCTGTCTGGTGTGCGACTGGGACCCCGCGCTTGCCGCGAGCGCGGAAGGGACGCCGCCGCCCGTGGCGTAGGACCGGCGCCGGCGCCCTGGGATGATGCGCGTGGTGACCGAGCGCCTCCTAGCTACGAACGGAATCGAGCTGAACGTGCTCGACGAGGGCGGCGGCCCGCTGGTCGTGCTCTGCCACGGGTTTCCCGAGCTCGCCTTCTCCTGGCGCCACCAGATGCCGGCGCTCGCCGGTGCGGGCTTCCGCGTGGTGGCGCCGGACATGCGCGGGTACGGGCGCAGCTCGGCCCCGCAGGCGGTGGAGGCCTACGACGTGGTGACGCTGTGTGGCGACATGACGGGGCTGCTCGATGCTTTGGGCGAGGAGCAGGCGATCTTCATCGGCCACGACTGGGGTGCGAACCTGGCGTGGCAGCTCGCCGTCCTGCATCCAGAGCGCGTGCGCGCGGTGGCCGGGCTGAGTGTCCCATTCGTGCCGCGCGCGCCGGCACCGCCGATGCCGATCATGCGCAGGCACCTCGGTGAGGACTTCTACATGGCGTGGTTCCAAGAGCCGGGAGTGGCCGATGAGGCGCTCGCGCGCGACGTTCGGCGCACGCTCACGACCAAGCGCCAGTGGACGGCGCAGTGGGCCGAGAAGGACGATGCCCCGGCCGAGCCCCCGCCGTGGCTCTCAGAGCAAGAGCTGGGGGTGTACGTCGAGGCCTTCCAGCGGACGGGATTCACGGGCGGCCTGAATTGGTATCGCAACATCGACCGCAACTGGGAGCTCACGGCAGACGCGGTCGGGCGGCGCTTGGAGCAACCGGCCCTGTTCCTCACCGGCGAGCGCGACCCGGTGCGCCTGTTCATGCCCGCCGCGGCGATGCACGGCTCGGTCACCGACCTGCGCGCCGAGATCGTCGTCCCGGGCGCGGGTCACTGGGTCCAGCAGCAGGAGCCCGCGGCCGTCAACGAGGCGCTGCTGGGCTTCCTCGCTGAACTGTGATGCGCGCTGGGCGGTTTCCGCCGGGGAGCATGGCTTGGCTCAAGGCGACGGTGCCGATCACGATCGACGGCCGCTCCACCGGCATGTCCTCACTCTAGGCTTCCAGCATGCCAGTGGACATTCAGACAGAGATCGAGATTGAGCGTCCCCGGGGGGAGGTCGCCGCTTACGCGTCGAACCCGGACAACGCTACGAGCTGGTACGAGAACATCGAGTCCGTTGAATGGCAGACCCCGAAGCCGGTCGCAGTGGGCTCGCGGATCGCCTTCGTCGCGCGGTTTCTCGGACGTCGCCTTGCGTATACCTACGAGGTCAAGGAGATGGTAGCCGGGGAGCGGTTCGTGATGAGCACCACCGAGGGACCATTCCCGATGGAGACGACCTACGCCTGGGAAGACACCCCAAACGGGGCTACGAAGATGGCGCTTCGAAACCGCGGGCAGCCGACCGGCTTCTCCAAAGCCGCCGCACCGGTGATGGCCGGCGCGATGCGTCGCGCCAACCGCAAAGATCTGATGCGACTCAAGACCATCCTCGAGACACCCACAGAGTCCCAACTCGAGGAGCTGCGATGAGTCACAGTGCGGACACTTATCTATGGACCCAGACGGGATCGAACCGTCGACCTCCTGCTTGCAAAGCAGGCGCTCTCCCAGCTGAGCTATGGGCCCTGGAGTCCTCAATATACGCTCGCCTGCGCAGGGAGTCCGGTGTCCCTGAACAGCTAGCTGTGTGCGGAGCGAACCGATCGGGTAACACACTCTCCAGGCCGATGTGCCAGGATCGTGATCGTCCTCATCCGCGAAAGGAAAACCATGCCCGAGTATGCACCAGGAACCCCGTCCTGGGTTGAACTTTCCTCACCGAACACCGATGCCGCCGCGAAGTTCTACGGCGAGCTGATGGGCTGGAGCACGACAGAGTCCGGACCGCAGGACGAGACCGGCGGGTACCGCATGTTCCAGCAGGACGACAAGAACATCGCCGGCCTGATGGGTCACATGCAGGAGGGTCAGCCCACCGCATGGGTTACCTATATAAGCGTCGCTGATGCTGAGGAGACCGCGGCCAAGGTCAAGGCGGCTGGCGGCACCGTGATGATGGAGCCCATGGATGTGATGGACATCGGACGGATGGCGCTCTTCGCCGATCCCACCGGTGCGGTGTTCGGCGTCTGGCAGCCGAAGAGCTTCGCCGGCGCCGATCTCGTCAACGAGCCCGGCTCGCTTTGCTGGAACGAGGTGCTCACCCGCGACGCCAGCGCCGGCAAGTCGTTCTACCCGGCCGTCTTCGGGTGGGTAGCTGGCCGCCCGTCGTTTGAGGGCGCGCCCGAGAGCTACACGGTCTGGGAGCTGGAGGGGAAACAGGTCGGGGGCATGATGCAGATGACCGACGAGTATTTTCCGGCCGAGATCCCGCCGCACTGGGGGGTGCTGTTCGCGGTCGCCGACTGCGACGGCACTGTCGCCAAGGCTCGTGAGCTCGGGGCAACCGTCACGAACGAGCCGATGGACATGCCGATCGGACGCTTCGCCGGCCTGATCGATCCCCAGGGAGCCTCCTTCACGGTCATGCAAGCGGCGCCGGCCGCCTGACCGCCGGCCGGTCAGCCGCGTTTCACAACCTACGTGGGCAGGACAGCCACCTCGCTACTTGTCGAAGTCGAAGTCGCGGGGTGGCTGCTGCTCGAACCACAGGCGCTCCTGCTCGGGCGTGTCTCGCAGGAAGTCTGGTGTCTCCTCTAGTACGTCCGCGGCCGGCTCGGCAGGGTCGCCCGTCTCGCTGGTTGCCTGGGCTGGGCCGGTGTGACTCCCGGGACTCTCGTCGTCTAGCCAAATTTCGCCGTCCTGCTTCTCCTCGTCATCAAGGACGGTCCGCATGTCGAGCTCCGCGGTCTCTTGGCCGGTGTTCGCGAAATCCGGGGCGGGTGCGGCCTGCGGAGCCTCCGCAGGCAGCGCTGCATCCTCGGGTGCGATCCCCTCGGGCTCGTCGGCATCGGCCACAGCCACCTGCGAGGTGGGGTTCTCCTCGCGGGGAACGGGGCTGAGGGCGTCCTGCTCCTGCCGGGCGACCTCGCCAGGATCGGCACCATGGAGGCGCTTGAGCTCCATGTGCTCGCGGATGGCGTCATCGAGCAATCCCATGCGCCAGCAAACCATACTGCGCCTTGCCGTCCGGGCCCGGCGTCTACACTTCCAAGATCTCGTGCCGTCCCCGCGGCACGAGCAAATGGGGCTATAGCTCAGTTGGGAGAGCGCCTGGATCGCACCCAGGAGGTCGGGGGTTCGAGTCCCCCTAGCTCCACTTTTTGAAGTCCCTGCATGTGCGCGGGTATTGGATCGGCGTGGTGGTCCGGTGTAATCGAGCGATCGCCGCGCAGGATCCCGATCGTTCCTGCTCGTCGCAGTTGGTCGGGTTGAAGTTCACTTAGCGGCTTCGCTGTAGCCACGCGCCAGGCGGGCTGACATCGTGATACGCGTCCGCAGCCGCCTCTTGGGTTAATCGGGCTCGCCGAATTCCTCAACGAGCCGGTAGAGGTGAGCGTGGGCGTGCGCGATCTTTCGAAGTTCGCGGAGCACTTTTTGAGCTTCAGGCGAGTCCGTGAGATGCTGGCGCTCCTTGGCTGTTCGCATGCGCACGCTCAACATTACGACGCCCCCGTTGCTGCTTTCGTAGATCTGGGCGGACACGAAACCTGGTTGCCCGCGGATTACATCCCGGACAGCGTCTGAGATCCGCCGGACAAGCTCGTCCTTGCGTGATGGGTCGACTGTCCAGGTATCGATCAGGATTGGGGATTCCATTGCACGATCCAGCGGGTGACTATACGTTGTCTGCGCACTCCCCACTCGGGGTCAGGTTGTCCTCGCGGTGGTCCTGAGGCACTTAGGCCGCGCTCTCCGCATCCGGCGCCGCGAAGCGCCGTAGCCCGTCGCGCACCCAGTCGGGTATCGGCGTCTTGCCCCAGGTGGCGGTCTCGACGCATACGTGCTGGAGCCGTCCGGCGGCGAGCAGCTCCCCGTCACGCATGACGTCGATCTCGGTCAGCATGCTCGTGGTCCCCAACCGCGCGACGTGGGCGTGCAGCGCAAGCACATCGTCGAAGCGCGCCGGTGCGCGGAAGCGGACGTTTGCCTCCGCCACGACCGCGTCGATCCCGCGCGCAACCATGTCCTGCCACGGTCCCACGGCGGCTCGCCACAGCTCGGTGAACGCGACGTCGAAGTAGACGAGGTAATTGGCGTTGAAGACGATGTTCTGCGGGTCGCACTCGGCGTAGCGCACGCGCAGTTCGTGTACGAAGGTCTCGGGCACTGCGGGGACGTTATCCGCGGGCGCCGGGGAGGGCGCCGCGGTCAGTTACAAAGACCGCAGCGCTGCTGTGGGCATGGGACCAGCCCGCCCACGTGTAGAGCTCTTGGAGAGAGCCGAGCTGTTGCTGGGGCTGCGCTCCAAGGCGCACTCGTTACGCTTGCGGGCGATGAGGGTGGAGACCCATGTTCCGGTCAGGGCTACTGGTCAGGATGCGCCTGTGCTCGCGGGGGTGTTGGCGCGGGCGTTTCTGGAGGATCCTGTGGCGAGGTGGTCGTGTCGGCCCGATGGGCTGCGCTTGGGGATGCTCGAGCGTTTCAATGGCGCGCGTCTGCGTCAGTTGCTCGTGCACGATGAGGTGTGGACTACTTCAGAGCGAAGCTGCGTGGCGTTGTGGGCGCCACCAAAGCGCTGGAAGACCACCGGGCGGGAGGACATGCAGCTCGCTCGCTGTCTGCTTCGCCCTCGCCTGATCGGACGCATGCCCCTGATCGCGACCGGCCTGCTCGGAATGGAGCGCAGGCACCCCCGCGAGAAACCCCACTGGTATCTGGCTGTGCTCGGTACCGATCCAAGCGCGCAGGGGCAAGGTCTCGGCTCGGCTGTCATACAGCCTGTGCTCGAGCGCTGTGACGCGGATGGGATCGGCGCGTACCTGGAGTCCTCCAAGGAGCGCAACATCGACTTCTATGCCCGTCACGGATTCCGTGTGACGGGCGAGATCGACCTTCCCCGTGGTCCGAGGATGTGGCCGATGTGGCGCGACCCCCGTACGTAGCTAGGGAGCCGGCCAGCTGATGGGCCGGTGGGATATGGGATGCCAGCGTCCTTTATCGCCCAAAACGGTTCACCCAGGCCGAACGAGAGTTTTATCCCAAGCCCGGGGTAGCGTCCCTCGGCATGAATCTGTCGAGCCATGCTTTCGAGCCGTCGCTGGCGGAGCTGCTCGATAGCGGTGAGCTCGCCCTCGTGCGCGAGCCGCTGCGCGCCTGGCTAAAGCTCAACGCCCAGGCGATCGGAGCCAGCTACGTCTATCCAGCCTGGCTGGAGGCCGGGGGTGGGCTCGATCTGGTGCGTGAGCCACTGCGCGCTTGGTTGATAGGAAATGCCCAGGCGATCCAAGCGAGCCACGTCTATCCAGCCTGGCTGGACGCTGGCGGGGAGCTCGAGCTGGTGCGCGAGCCGCTGCGCGCCTGGCTCCAGGAGCACGCTGACGCCGAGGTCGCGGAGTTCGTGTACAAGGCGTGGCTGGGCGGCGGTGGCGAGCTCTCACTCGTGCGCGAGAGCATCAAGCGATGGATCGAAGTGCACCGCCAAAGCAGGGATGCGCGTTTCCTCTATAGCGCGTGGCTGGACGCCACAGGCCAGCCCGGCTTTGTCCGTGAGGCGATCAGCCAGTGGCTGGCAGAGCATGCCACCTTGAAAGAGGCCCGGTTTCTTTACAGGGCTTGGCTCGATGCGGGCGGTGAGCGCGAACTAGTGCGCGAGGAGATCAGGGCCTGGCTAGGGCAGCACGCTGGCGCAGCGACTGCCCACCATGTCTACTGCTCCTGGCTAGAGGCGAAAGGTGAGCGCAGCTTTGTCCGTGAGGCGATCAGCCAGTGGCTGGCAGAGCATGCCACCTTGAAAGAGGCCCGGTTTCTTTACAGGGCTTGGCTTGATGCGGGCGGTGAGCACGAGCTAGTGCGCGAGGAGATCAAGGCCTGGCTAGTTCTCAACGGAGAGGACGAGGACGCCAGCTTTGTTCTCAGGGCATGGCTCGAGTCAGAGGGACAGCTCGATTTCGTGCGTGAGCCGGTCCGCAGATGGCTTGACGTTCATGGCCAGAGCACCATTGCAAGCATCATGTACTGGAAGTGGCTGCAGGCCAAAGGCGAGCTCGAGCTCGTGCGCCAGCGAATCAGCGCATGGCTAGTCAGCTTTTCTCTAACGACGCACGCAAGGCTCGTCTATTGCGCGTGGCTGCAGGCCCAAGGCGAGCCTGAGCTGATTTCGCAAGCACTTGGGCAATGGCTCCAAAAGCACGGCAGCGACAAAGATGCGCGATCGGTCTATGACGCGTGGTTACTCACCGGCGGCGGGCTCGAGTTCGTGCGCGAGCCGATCCGCCAGTGGATCGGCACTCACGGCCATGACCGTTGGGGCGGATTTGTTTACCGAGCGTGGCTGGAATCCGCGGGCGAGCTCGAGTTCATTGCAGAGCCACTCAAAGGATGGCTGACGCGGCACGCGCAAGCCAAGGACACGCGATATGTGCTCGAGGCGTGGTTACAGGCATCCGGCGAGCCCGAGGTGATCCTAGAACCGCTGCGCAATTGGCTCGAGGTCAATGGCGACACCCTGAATGCCAGCTTTCTTTATCCAGCGTGGCTGAGAGCTGGAGGTGACATTGCGCTCGTCCGTGAGGCGATTGCGCGCTGGCTTGCCATTCACGGTAGCCAGGAGACAGCCGGATTTGTCTATGACGCATGGCTGGGCGCCAAAGGTGACCCCGAGCCCGTGCGTGAGGGCATCCGCGAGTGGCTTTCAGTTCACGGCGAAACCCTGACCGCCAAACTCCTCTACCGAGCCTGGCTGGATAGCACCGGTGAGGCCGGGTTTGTGCGCGAGCCCATTCGCGGATGGCTTGAAGTTCACAAGGACAGTGCAGACACCGGGTCAGTATGCCGGTCATGGCTGGAGGCCTCCGGGGAGCTCGCCATGGTTCGCGACCCGCTTTCCAGGACGATTGCCAGCTATGGCCATGAGCAGCGCACCTGGTATGCCTATGAGGCCTGGCTGCGGGCAGGCGGTGAGCTCCCCTTTGTTCGCGAGCCGGTTAGGGCATGGCTAGGGGATTGTGGCAATACTGAAGACGCCAGTTTCCTCTATGCCACATGGCTGGCAGCTGGGGGCGAGCTTTCCCTGGTGCGAGATCCGCTGAGACGCTGGCTTGAGATTCACGGCGAGAGCGACCGCGCCCAATTCGTTTACGAGCGCTGGCTAGAAGCAGGCGGTGAGCCGGATGTGATTAGCGGGCCACTGCAGGCTTGGCTTGGCCTCTTCGGCGGCACGCAGCCTGCCAACATAATCTGCCGTAAGTGGCTGCAAGCCGGTGGGCAGCCAGATGTCGTACGTGAGCCCATCGGCAAATGGCTGGCCGCCAACCACGACGCAAAGGCCGTCCAGTTCGTCTGCCAGGCATGGTTGGAAGCCTCGGGAGAGCTTTCGCTGGTGCGCGAGCCTTTGCGATACTGGCTCAGTAAGTATCGAGCTGCTGAAAGCGCTGGATTTATCTATACGTCGTGGCTGGCGGCCGGCGGCGAGCTTTCACTGGTTCATGAGCCACTGGCGAGTTGGCTTCACCGGTACGCTCACCTCGAGGACGCCAAGTTTGTTTTCAGAGCCTGGCTGCGAGTAGGCGGCGAGCTTTCGGTTGTGCGCACGCCGATTGCGGTCTGGCTCGATGCTAACGCTCAAACGGACACGAGCTTTGTCTGGGTGCCATGGATTCGCGCCAAAGGCGATATTTCATTCGCTCGCGAGCACGTGTGCGAGTGGCTCAGGCGCTATGGCACGACTCAGAACGCCCGCTATCCCTACGAGGCTTGGCTCGATTGTCAAGATGAGGTGTATCTTCTCCGCGAGCCGGTCACCCGGTGGCTTTCAGTCCACGCAGAGAACGTAGACGCGAGCTACCTCTACGCTGCATGGCTGAAGGCCGGAGGCGATACGGGCTTTTTGACCGAGGGGCTTAAGCGCTGGCTTTCAATCCATGCCAACACCCCACGTGCACATTTCCTCTATGAGCACTGGATAGACGCAAAGGGCCGGCACGACATTATCCGTGAGCCTTTGCGGACTTGGCTTCGGAGTCACAGCCAAACCACTGCAGCCAACATTATCTGTCGCAAGTGGCTGCAGTCCGGGGGCGAGATGGACGTTGTGCGCGAGCCGATCGAAAAATGGCTCACGTGTCACAGCGACACGGCGAACGCACGGTTCATATACAGCGAGTGGCTGCAAGCTGGAGGCGAGCTCGATCTGGTGCGCGAGCCGATCCGCAGATGGATCTCAAACCACGCCGATACGATAGACGCCAAGCACCTACGCCGCCGGTGGATCAAGGCCGGAGGCGAGCCCGGGGTAATAGACGCGAGCGGCAGGGCACTTGCCCATGCCTGAGCCGCGGCAGGAAGCAATCTTTATCGACTCTCCGCCCATCTGGCAGCAAGCGAGCTTCGTCAAGCGCTCGCGGCCTGACCGCACATCGACCTCGTTGCGTTCAGATTGCCGGCACCCAGCCGGCGGGAAATGCGCCCGCTGGAATCTCCCCGGGATACTCCGCAAACAGGTCGCGCGCGATCCGCTCGCCAGCACTGCCCTGGAGCAGCGGACGCAGGTCGCCGAGGTTGAGCAGCATGCGCAGCGTGGCGCCGATCTGCAAGTCGGCCGCATTCGGCTGCTCACCGCCGATCACACCGGCAGCGGCGAGCCGCTCGACATGCGCGAGCTTCTCCGGCAGCCCGGCGAGGTCCTCGTGCAGGCGCTCCGCAGTGATCTTGTGGTACTTCCAAGTGCCATGGACGAAGCGAATCGCGAAGTCGGTGCCGGGCCCATCCAAAGGCTCGCCGCCGGCGAAGGTGCCCATCGCCTCGGGACGGAAGTAGAGCGCTCCCCAGGGCATCCGCCGCCCGAGATCCTGGAACTCTTCATCGCCCCAGCGCTCGGCCTCGCGAACCGCCTCGGAGGGATAGAGAACCGGCTCGGGTACCAGCGCCTCCAAGCGCTCGAGGATCGCGCGCGAACCGTGCACGGGGTCGCCGTCGATGAGCATCCCGGGCACGGTGTAGTTGCCCTCACCGTAGATCTCCTGCATCGCCTCGACGTGCTGACCGGGGACGAACTCGACCCGCTCGTACTCGAGGCCCTTCAAGCGCAGGGCGGCGGCGGCGGTCATACACGGGTGCGACGGTGGCAGGACGTGGAGGACGAGCTCGGGAGCCACAATGGGCATAGCCTATCTAGACGGCGCCCTGTGCGTCAGCGCGTACCGGCTGCCTTGGATGGGCCTGTCCCCTCTCGGTCTGGCGGTATGGAGGGCATGCTCACGGTGTCGTAGGCGGCGCTTCACAGCCTCGTATGCGCGGGAAGACGCAGGCGGCGCGAGGTGCACGAACTGGCCGGCGGCGAGCGCCGGCCGGTGCTTTTCCCCGGCAGCGACGCAGTGATCGAATGCTCGCGCACGAGGACCGACTGGGCCCGGGCCAGCCCAATGTAGCTCTGGCGCAGGATCGTGACCGCAGGGCCCCGGCGATGCTGGTCGAGCAAACGGTCGAGGTCGGCGTCGGCCGCTGCTCCGACACGGCCGATCGCGATAGCGACCCCCGTGCTCAGGGCGACGCCGCCTAGGGTCAAAGCAAGGATGACAACCAGCAAAATCAACGCGTTACCTCCGTCTCCGAAGTCCCATCCCGACCCCTACATTCGCACCGGACGCAGGTCCAGCCGTGGGTCTCGAGAACCTCTCTAGGACTGCATACTTTTCTGCGTCAAACGGAGATACCCACTCGGTGGCTGCGTAAACGCGAAGGAAGGAAATCTGTCGACGTTCTTACCCGGCTCGGCGAAACCGGAGGGCGCCCTCATGCCGGTACGCTCGCGCCCTGTGCCTCGAGTTCTCGCTGCACCTCTCCTCCCTTCGTGGTTAGCCTCCAAGCGTTAGGCCCACCCCTGAACTGACGGTGGGTGGTGTTCTCGATCAGCTCGAGCGCCTCCAGGCACCACAGCAAACGCGACATCTGAGGCGGGTCGGCTTCTAATTCCCTGATCCCCGCACGTTCGGCCACCTCACGGTTGGAAGCACCCCACTCCCGCTCACCCAACCCGGCGATCGCCGCCAGCACGCACAACGTGCGACGGGTACGCCACGTCATCGAGCTCCTAGTTCCTACCTCTTGGGGCAAGGCGGTTTGTATGTGACGGTGGTGCTTTCGCCGCTATAGAACTTGAATTCTGATTTGATCAGGAAACCGTTTCTTGGGCACTTTTTTGGCAGGGTGATGTAAGAGACCGTCTTCTTACCCTTTTTGTACGCGGCGCCGACCGTGACCTTGAAGGACAGGATCGATGCGTCGAGGGCGCCCGGCACGGTTTCGACCAGTGGCAGTTCGACTATCGCCTCCGGCCCAAAGGGGGCAACGCCGCTTACCCAGTGAGCTTTTTCGATGATTTCAAGCGAAGTTGGGGTGGTGCCATCGACGAAGAAGATCAGGGTATTACCGGGAGCGAAAAACCCCTGGATCGACACCTTCTCCCTGACCTGTTCGCGGCCGAAACTGACAATGCCAAGCCCTTCGCCCACGGGGCCGGCGTGCGACTTCTTCGGGCAGCCCGAGGGGCCGTCGGCTTCAAGCACCGCCTGCGCGCAGGTGGCAAAGCCGCTGGAGTTCACCTTGGTGCCGGCGGGCGAGTCGATCGTGAGGAGCACAAGCGGAGACGGAAACCCTCCGTATTCGGTCCCGGTGATGGTGGACTGGACCTCCACCTCAGCGCCCGCTCCCAGAATGTTGCCTGTCCTCGGGAATCCGGGAATCGGCAAGGCCGTCGACTTGAACGTAACCGCCGGGGCGCCCGACGCGACGGGCGCAAGCGTGAGGACACCCAGGAAGAGCAGGGCAAGGAAGGTACGTCTGACTGCGGTCATCTAAGCTCGCCTCCAGCCACCCGGCGGTTAACCTTATGCTCCGAAACATATCATCCGAAACAGATCATTGTCAAGGATCGCGCAGATGACCGACGAGATCGAGCTCACAACCACTTCCCACATAGTCCTCGGCCTGCTCTCACTGTCAGGCGAGGCCACCCCGTATGACCTGAAGCAGATGGTCGCTGCGACGGTTGGGCACTTCTGGGCACTGCCACACTCACAGCTCTACGCCGAGCCCACACGCCTCGCCCGCGCCGGCTATCTCACCGAGAACCAGCAGCCCGATGGCAGGCGCCGCAAGCTCTACACCCTCACCGATCGCGGCCGGGATGCTCTGAAGGACTGGCTGACAGTCCCAACACCAGAGCTCTACACGCTACGCGACCTCGCCTTGCTGAAGCTCTTCTTTGGCGCCGACGTACACCAGCTGGCCGAGGTCCAACTCGAGACCCACCGCAAGCGGCTCGCCGAATACGAAGCGCTGCACGAGCAGTTCACCGATGAGGCGCCGGCCGGACCCCGGCTCGGTCTCGAGCTCGGCATCCGCCACGAGCGCGAGACGGTCGACTTCTGGGCCGAGCAGGCGCACGCCGGCAAGAAGAAGTAGTCGGTTACGCCGGTACTGCCTCCGAGCCGATAGCGATTACTGCGCCCTCGCCTGAGCTAGGCCGGTGTCCGGTCGCCGGCGCTTGCTCGCCAGGCCCGTTCGGCATCGCGCATCATCGGCGGATACACGATCAGGTGCCGGAACGGCCTGATCGCCGCCATGTAGGCGTTCCCGAGCAGTCCGTTGGGCTTGACCAAGACGGCCATACGGGCACGGAAGCCGCCGGTGTCGTCGGGAACCCGGCCGATGTGCATGACCCCGTGCATGGTTTGGTTGGCGATCTCAGCGGCCCACTCATCCTCGAGTAAGTAGAGCGAGTTGAATGGGAGCTCATCGAACTCGGGGCCAGGGGGAGCGTCGCGCAGGTCCTCCGGCAGCCGGTCACGCAACGTTGGCACCCTCGAGCCGAGGCCTGTGTTTGGGTCATCCCAACCGAGCATCGCCCCGACCTTCCACCGGGCCGCCCACAGCACGCGGGCCGCGCGGGAGGAGCCCTGCGAAGGATCCAGCGATGCGATCAGCGCCACGACCTTCGGGAAGTCATCGGGGCCACCCACTCCGGGCAGCTCCCACACGTCCTCGAGCTTGAAATCAGGCGCGATCTCGTGGATCCGCCAGGGCAGCGAGGTGTGCGCTGTGTTCGGGAGCCTCATTCTGGACCTCCATCCATACGGTTACGTATCTATACGGTAATGTATGGATGCAGTTCAGTCAACCATCCAGCGTGCTCAGTTTCGCGCGCAATGCGATAGAGATAGGCGATGGCCCCTCCGATCCGCACTCCTCGCAGCAAGTGGATCGACCAGGGACTGCGGGCCCTCGCCGCCGGTGGCCCGGACGCCGTTCGGATCGAGCCGCTTGCGCAGGCGCTCGGGGTCACCAAGGGCGGCTTCTATTGGCACTTCGGCGACCGGCGCGCGCTGTTGGAGGAGATGCTCGACACGTGGGAGCGGGTGAGCGTCGACGAGGTGATCGAAAGCGTCGAGAGCGAAGGCGGCGACGCCAGGGCCAGGCTGCGGCGACTGTTTACGCTCGCCTCATCCAGCGACGGGCTGCTGAGGATCGACCTCGCGGTCCGCGACTGGTCCCGTCGCGATCAGACCGTCGCCGAACGCCTGCGCCGCGTCGACAACCGGCGAATGGACTACATGCGCTCGTTGTTCGGTGCCTTCTGTCCCGGCGAGGAGGACGTCGAGGTCCGCTGCATGCTCGCCTTCTCGCTGTGGATCGGCCCCCACTTCATGGCTGCCGATCATGGCGCGCGCAGCCGCGCTGACGTGCTGGCCCTAGCCCTGACGCGGCTCGAGGCCTAGTCGCTGAAGGCAGGGCGCGGGCCGTTAGTTCGAGCAGGCTGGCGCGGAATGCCTCGCGGGAGACCACGTCGCCGGTGTAGGTGGCGATGTGGTCCGTGACCGTGGCGAGCCAGGCATCCCACGGCGCCCGCAATCCCGGCTGGAGGCGCCCATGCGCCTGCGCGAGATCGAGTATCGCCCGGCCAACCGCTTCTCCCATGCGCGGCTTGTACAGAAAGCGCCCTCGGTAGAGGCCGAGGTCGACCGTCTCGATGCGTGCGCCCGGGCGCAGCGCGGAGGCGATGTTCAGGTGCGCCTCGACGCCGAAGCCGGGCGGGAGCTGGCCGAGGGCCTGGCCGGTGCGCAGGGCCCGAAATCCGCTGAGTGGCTTCTTGGCGTATTTGTCTGCGGCTTCCGGGAAGAGTGCCCGGACGAGCGGCTCGTAGACACCGAGCGTCACGCTCGGCACGCCACCTTGCTCATCCTCGAAGGAGCCGACGACCATGTCCGGCCGGCTGCGGCGCACGGCCTCCCCGAGGGCAGCGGGAATATTACGGCTCGAGCCGTAGATATCGGCGTCGATGAAGCAAATGTATGGGGTGGTGGTCTCCGCTAGGGCGCATGCCATCGCCCGGCCCTTGCCAGCTGGAGCCCGCACGGCACGCACGCCCATGGACTCCGCTATGCAGAGCGAATCATCCTCAGAGGAGGAGTCCACAAAGATGACTTCATCGCCTGGGCTGGCAGCTTCCTGGGCGGCCTGCAGCGCCCGGGCTAGGGTCGTTGCCTCGTTTCGCCCGACGACGGCGAATGTGATCTGTGCTCCTCGTTCTCGCCTGAAGCACGGCAGGCGAGACGAACAGGGGAGGGCTTGCTGGATAGATGGGCTCATGCCCCCAGTCGGTCAACTGGCCAGCGTGACACCCCCCTTTGTTCGAGCCAGAGAGCTCACCCAAAGAGCTTCAGGGGAGACCAGCGGAGACGGAAAAAGCACTTCCGGTGCCTACTGTGTTCAAAGCCCAAAATGGACGACCATCACTGAGCGCTACTTCACGATTGTGAAGCTGTGCGACTTAGCGTTCGCGTTCCGTCGCTCGCTGGGGGCACGTCGTCCAGCCGCGCCCGTTCGCGCTCCGGCGTGATCCTGACGACATCCCAGGCGAGCCCGGCCTTGGCCAGCCCCAGGATGATCCAGCCCGAGGGGTCGAGCTCGTACCAGCGCAGCCCGTGGAAGGCGGAGCGGGGGAAGGCGTGGTGGTTGTGATGCCAGGCCTCGCCGAGCGAGGGGAGGGCGAGCCAGAAGACGTTGGTCGATTTGTCATCGGTGGGGAAGCGGCGGGCGCCGAAGAAGTGGCAGATCGAGTTGATCGACCACGTCACGTGGTGGACGAGGAAGATGCGCACGAGGCCCGCCCAGATGTAGGCGCTGAGGGCGGCCAGCCATGAGCCGCCGCTGAGCACGAAGCCGAGCAGCGCGGGCAGCGCCAGGCTTGCCAGAGCGATCCACGGGAAGGAGCGGTTGATGCGGCGCATCTTTGGGTCCTCGACGAGGTCGCGGGCGAAGCGCCGCGAGGAGGCCTGGCCGTGCACCGTGAACAGCCAGCCCACGTGCGCGTGCCACAGGCCGCGCAGCATCCCTGAGATGCCCGAGCCGTGCTCGGTGTGCGGGCTGTGGGGGTCGCCCTCCTCGTCGGTGAACGTGTGGTGCTTGCGGTGGTCGGCGACCCAGTCGATCACTGAGCCCTGCACGGCCGCGGAGCCGCAGACCGCCAAGGTGTAGCGAAGCCACGGGTGCGTCTGAAACGCGCGGTGCGTCAGCAGACGGTGGAAGCCGACGGTGATGCCTATTGCCGTTGTCAAGTACAGGACCGCAAAGATCGCCAGGTCCAAGGGGCCGAGCAGGCTCCTCCACAGCAGCACCGCGGCGGCGATCAGCCCCAGGAACGGCAGGAGGACCGCGGCGATGTTGGCGTTGCGCTCCAGCCGGCTCACTTCCCTGGACTACCCCGCGCGGGGTAGCGGTTACGCCATCATTGGCTTTCTTCACAATGGCGGAAGCCCTGGGGGAGTTGTAAAGGGTTTGCTCCAGGCACCTCGCCTGCTCTCGGGGCCGGTCTCGAACGCGTGGAGGCAGTGCTGGCTGCAGAAGTAGAACGTCTCGCCCCCGAACTCCTTGGTGACCGCCTTTGCGCGGTCGACCTTCATCCCGCACATCGGGTCGGTGACCCCACGGCGCGCGGTCAGCCAGAACAGCGCGGCGAAGAGCGCCACGCCGAGGAGGTTCAGGAACAGCTTGTAGTCGACCTGGATCGAACCGAAGATGTCTCCGTGCGAGGGCCGCGGCCCGCTGGGGAGCAGCCCCAGACCGCTGAACAGCCCGTCGGTGATCAGCGCGGCGATGACCATCGTCACGAACATCAGCGCGACTATCCGCAGCGCAAAGGCGGTGCCGTAGTACTTGCGGTAGATCGCAATGATCGGCAGCACGATCAGATCGGCGAAGAGGAAGGCGAGCACTCCGGCGAAGCTGATGCCGCCCGACCACAGCACGGCCGCGAGCGGAACGTTGCCGACCGAGCAGACGAACGAGAGGACGGCGATGATCGGGCCGGCGATCACGTTCTCGACAGCGCCGATGACACCGCCGGTGTGCTCGAGGAACAGGCCGTTGAAGAACCCGTTGGGAAGCTGGGCGACGAACCCAGCCAGCAGGAACCCGATCGTTATCTCCTTGTAGAGCATCTGCCAGTCCCCGCGGAAGTTGTGCGCGACGTCCGACCACGCCGGCGCCGAGGTGAGGCGCTCGCGCCAGGTCATCCGCTCGCCTACCGAGTGATGCTGGTGCCCCGTGTCAGCCTGACGGGCGTGCTCACGAGCCTGTGCTTCCAGACGGGGTGAGACGAACACCCTCAGCAGCACGCTCGTCAGGGCGATCATCACCAAGCCGCCGAGGTACTCGGCCAGCGTGAACTGCCAGCCGATCAGCACCCACAGCACGAGCCCCAGCTCCCACACGAGATTCGTCGAGGCGAACTGGAAGGCCAGCGCACTCGCGGCACTGGCGCCCTTCTGAAAAAGTGACTTGGCGATCGCGATCGCCGCATAAGAGCATGAGGACGACGCGGCGCCCAGCCCGGTGGCGAGGGCGATCGGCTTCGGTCCAGACCCCGAGAGCGCCTTCTCGATGCGCTCGCGCGGCACCCAGGCTTGCACGACCGCTGAGATTGCGAAGCCGAAGACCAGCGCCCACCACACCTCCCAGGCCATCAGAAAGGCGTCCTTGAAGCCATCACCGATCGTGTGGAGCACGCTGCTCACGGGACGGTGCTCATGCCGTTCTCTGCGAGCTCATTCCTTTGAACCTAGCGGCTAATCGTCTCCTTACAGGCTGCTCGCCGGTACTTCGATCTTCGGGGTTCTCACGCTGGGGATCGTCGCCCCGGGGACCGTCACGCCGGGGACCGTGACAGCGGGGATCGTGACGGTTGGGGTACTCACGGTAGGAGGCGTCACTGGAGGAGTTGGCGGGACCGGGAGCTGTGGGATGCCGACGGGCGGCGCGGGTACGGAAGGGGTTGGCAGGGGTGAGGTTGGCGCTGGCGGTGCAGTGGGCGTGGCCACGATGGGTTCGGAGGGATGAGGGCTTGCGCCTGCACTTGTGCCCGGGCTGGTGGGCGAAGCTCCGGGCGCGGGCACGGTGGAGGAGCCTGGCTGCGCTGCTGGGCCGCGAGATGAGTGGCGTGAAGTTCGTCGTGCGGTCCCTATCTGCGTTCTGCCCTGCGTACTCGTTCCCGTTGCCGGCGCTGGCGTGGTGGTCAGCTTCACCGGCTGCTTCACGGGCCGCGCGAGCGCTGCAGGCGTGGCTTTTAGAGGCGTGACGGGCGTCCTCAGTGGAGCGCTATGCGAGAAAGTGAACAGGCCCGCCGCGCCGATGGCCGGCAGGATCGTGGCGGCGCCAGAGTTGATCCCGATGGCCGGCGGCACGGCTCGCAGCCCTTCCAGGATGCGCTGCGGGACCGATGCGGCGAGCGCCCACCATGCGACCGAGCGGCGTGAGGAGTAGCAGCCAAGGAAAGCGGCTACGACCGCTGCGTCGAGTTGGGAGCCGGCCTCCTCGGTGAGGACGTCAAGCGCCTTCTTGTGCGGGCATGCCGCGCGGTAGGGCCGGCTCGATGTCATCGCGTCGAATGTGTCGGCAACGGCGATGATGCGGGCGCCGATGGGGATCTCGGAGCCGGCCAGCCCATCGGGGTAGCCGTGACCGTCCATGCGCTCGTGATGGTGGCGGACCATGGCCGTGATCTTCTCGTCCCCCACGGTCGAGAGCATGCGCGCGCCCCACTGCGCATGGCGCTTTGCCACCTCGTATTCCGCGTCGCTGAGGCGGTTTGGGTTGTTGAGGATCTCCCTCGGGGTATAGAGCTTGCCGACGTCGTGGACCGCCGCGGCCGTGCGTATCTCGGCGATCTCGACCGGCGAGAGGTGCATCGCGCGGGCTATCTGCCCGGCGTAGCGCGCGACCCGCTGGCTGTGTCCATGAGTGTAGGTGTCGCGTGCTTCGAGCAAACGGCTGAGGCCTGTCACCAGCTCGATGCTCACCGCCGGGCCGGCCTTCCTGGCGCAGTCAAAAAGCTCGCGCGCCTGGGAGAGACGGCGCTCGGTCCAGCAGCGGCGCAACCAGCCCCACAACAGCAACTCGGAGAAGACGACGTCGCGGGATCGCGGATGTCGCTTCCACAACGCCGCCCCGCCCGTCGCGATCGCGATCGAGAGCACCATGACCGCCAGAGAAGAGACCGCCATCAAAAGGAGACCTCCGCGTGGCACGATCGCGGAGATCAGCGCCGCCGGCAGGACGATCACGAGAACGGTCGTGAGGACGGCCAGCGCCAGATAGCGTCGCATGCGCAGCGGTGCAGGACGGGGCTTGCCAGCAACGCCGGGCGTACTCGTACGCCACGTCGTCGCGCCACCGTGACTCAGTGTGGACGGTGCCAATAGTGACGACATGTCACATATGACACTACGCTGCTCGCCGCGAGGAAACGAAAGGACGGACGCATGTTCTATTGGTGCGAACCCGACGATTTTTGCATCACGTGACCACTCGCCGGCAACAAAGAAGAGACAAGTTTGGGCGTGTTGCCAGCGCGTCTCTCGAGGAGACTTAATAACCTGAGCGGCCATGGCGTACACCACCGCGCAGGCGAGAGAGCAAATGCTTCAGAGCGTCGCGCAGGCGATCGCAGAGGCCGGCGTGGCGCTCGCGTCTTTGGGCGAGGCCTACGAGCAGCTCGACGAACAGAGCGCAGACCGGCTAGAGGAAGAGTTGTTCCGGCCGGTGCAGCTGGCCTACGGCCGGGCGAAGCGCACCTACACCGAGTTCGCTGCCCGCCACGACCTGCCAAGCCAGACATTCGAGTCGGCATCCCCGGGTGCTCCGTCGCACGGCGTGAAGGGCTTCCTCGACAGCGCGGTGGACGCGGCCGGGAGGGCGGACGGCATGCTCGCGACCCTGCAGGATTCGATGCTGCCGGTCGAGGTTGGCGACCCAGAGCTGAGGGCGGGCCTCGAGGAGGTGCGCACGCTCCTCGGCGACCTTCCCGGACGAGCCCGTCAGTTCGTGCGCACCTTGGGGCGCTAGAAGACTCGGGCTCACCGGCTCCTGCTCGCCACGGCTGAGCTCACTGCGTGCTTAGATACCCCCAGCGCGCGCCCGTAGCTCAGTGGTCAACGGTTCTCTTCGGGGAGCCAAAGAGCAGCGGTCTTTCAAGCCGCAGGCCGCGGGTTCGATTCCCGCCGGGCGCATCCTGTGATGTCTCAGGACATCGGAGACCGATGTCTCGGGTGATCGTAGACGGGCTCAGGCTTGCTGGAGCGCTGAACGGCTCACGCCGGCGAGCCGGTCCGCCTCGGCGGCGTGAGCGGCGAAGGCGCTGATCAGGCGCGGCCACAGTGCGCGCGGCAGGTCGTGGCCCAGACCCTCGATCATCATCAGCTTGGCGCCTGGGATCGCCCGGGCGCTGGCACGCCCGCCGGAAGGCGATACGAGGGTATCGGCTGTGCCGTGAATCACGAGCGTCGGCGCGGTGATTCGCCGTAGCTCCGCGGTGCGGTCGCCGGAGGCGATGATCGCGGCGAGCTGGCGCCCCGATCCCGTGCGGTCGAGCTCGCGGTCGAAGGAGAGTGCGGCGATCGCACGTACCCCGTCGGTGTCCTGGGGTATGCCGCGTGAGCCCACCTTTGCGAACATGCGCACGGCGTACTCGATAAATGCAGCGCGCTCACGCGGAGCTTTGCGGATGAAGAGTGGATAGCTGCTCAGCGCCGGCCGCCCGACCCAGCGCCCGCCGGTAGTCGACATCATCGACACCAGCGAGCGTACCTGCTCGGGTGCTCTCGCCGCGAGCGTCTGCGCGATCATCCCGCCCTGAGAGGCGCCGATCACGTGCGCTGGGGAAAGACCTAGCTGGCTCAAGAGGCCCGCTGCGTCCTCTGCCATGTCGGCCAGCGTGTAGCGCGCGGCGCTGCCGGAGCCGCGCAGAAGCTGGGCGAGCGATGGCGGCGGTCCCTGCAGATGGGTCGAGCGCCCGATGTCACGATTGTCGAAGCGCACCACATACAGCCCCCTGGAGGCGAGCTGGGCGCAGAAGTCATCCTGCCAGGCGATCATCTGGGTGCCCAAGCCCATGATCAGCAGTGCTGGCGGGTCGGAGTCCTCGCCAAACGTCTCGTAGCAGAGGGTGATCCCCCGGCCGACATCACAGAACTGCTCGGGCATAATCCTGTGACTGTAGCGCCCGCGTAAGGACCTCCGTTCGCTGCCTGGCCTGCGCCGCTAGGATCGGTTGGGTGGAGGGGCCAGAGATCAGCAAGCTGTCGATCGACACGATCCGCGCTCTGTCGATGGACGCTGTGCAGAAGGCCAACGCCGGGCATCCCGGCACCGCGATGGCGCTCGCTCCCCTGGCCTACACGATCTTCAAGCGCTTTTTGCGCGCGAACCCGCGCGATCCGGGCTGGCGCGAGCGCGACCGCTTCGTGCTCAGCTCCGGACACGCCTGCGTGCTGCAGTACTCGCTGCTGCACCTCACCGGCTACGACCTCTCGCTCGAGGACCTGCAGCAGTTCCGGCAATGGGGCTCGCGCACCCCAGGTCACCCCGAGCGCGGTCACACGGCGGGCATCGAGGTCACAACCGGGCCGCTCGGGCAGGGCGTGGGCAACGCCGTCGGCATGGCGATGGCCGAGCGCTTCCTCGCCGACCGCTTCAACCGCCCTGGCCAGGAGATCGTCGATCACCACGTCTACACGATTTGCTCCGACGGCGACATGATGGAGGGCGTCAGCCAGGAGGCTGCCTCGATCGCCGGTCACTTCGGGCTCGGCAAGCTGATCGTGTGTTACGACGACAACCACATCACGATCGACGGCACGACATCGATCTCCTTCGACGGCGAGAACCACACCGCGCGAATGGCCGCCGACGGCTGGCACGTGCAGCGGGTCGAGGACTCCGAGGATCTCGACGCGATCGAGGCGGCGCTCACGGCTGCTCGCGAGGAAGCCGAGCGCCCCTCGTTCATCGCGGTGCGCTCGCACATCGCCTACCCGGCGCCGAACGCGATCGACACTGCCAAGTCGCACGGTTCCGCGCTGGGCGAGGAGGAGGTCCGTCTGACCAAGGAAGCGATGGGCTTCGACCCCGAGCGCCACTTCTGGGTCGAGGAAAGCGTCTACGAGCACATGTCGCTGGCCGAACAGGGCTCCGCGCGGCAGTCCGAGTGGGAGGGCCGCTTTGAGCGCTGGCGGGAGGCTTTCCCGGACATGGCCGAGGACTGGGAGCGCGCCTGGTCGGGCAGGCTGCGCGACGGCTGGCGCGAGGCCCTGCCCAGCTTTGATCCCAGCGAAGAGATCGCCACCCGCTCCGCGGGCCAGAAGGCTATGGCGGCCTTCGCGGAGTTCGCGCCGACGATGATTGGCGGGGCAGCCGACCTGGTGGAGTCGACGAAGACCGTATTCGAGGGCGCCGGCGAGTTCTCCAAGGTACATGCGGGACGCAACGTGCCGTTTGGGATCCGCGAGCACGCGATGGGGGCGATCGTCAACGGCGCGGCGGCACATGGCGGGATGGTGAAGCCCTATGGCTCGACGTTTTTGATGTTCTCCGACTACATGCGCCCGTCGGTGCGGCTGTCTGCATTGATGGAGTTGCCCGTCGTGTGGGTGTGGACGCACGACTCGGTGGGCTTGGGCGAGGACGGGCCGACGCACCAGCCGGTCGAGCACTATGCCGCGCTGCGCGTGATCCCCCACCTGTGGGTGATCCGCCCGGGCGACGCGAACGAGACGGCCGAGGCCTGGCGGGTGGCGCTCGAGCGCGAGGATGGTCCCGTGGCGCTGCTGCTCTCCCGCCAGAACGTAGGAACCCTGGACCGCGCCGGCCTGGGTGCGGCGAGCGAGCTGGAGCGCGGCGGCTATGTCCTGTGGAACTCGGGCGAGTCCCACGCGCCGAAGCTGGTCCTGATCGCGACGGGCGCAGAGGTGCCTTTGACGCTGCAGGCGGCACGCCAGCTCGCCGGGGAGGGCACGAGCGTGCGTGTGGTCTCGATGCCATGCATCGAGCTGTTCGAAGCTCAGTCCCAGGAGTACCGCGACGGCGTGCTCCCACCCGCGGTCACCGCCCGGCTGGCCGTCGAGCCCGGCGCGAGCATGAGCTGGTGGAAGTGGGTTGGCACTGAGGGCGATGTGCTCGGGATAGATCGTTTTGGCGCTTCCGCACCGGGTAGCAAGGTATTGGAGGAGCTCGGCTTCAGCGTGGATAACATCGTCGCGCGCGCCAGGGCGCTGCTCGAGAAATGACACCTTCACCCGAGAGGTTTGAATGTCCGTAAATGTTGAGTCTCCCCTGCACCGCCTCTCCGCGCTTGGGCAGAGCGTGTGGATCGACTTCCTCTCGCGCGAGTCGATCCGCGGCGGTCACTTGCAGCGTCTGATCGACGACGATGTCGTGGTCGGAGCTACCTCGAACCCGACGATTTTCCAGAAGGCGATGGCCGCGGGTAGCGCTTATGACGAGCAGTTGCGCAAAGAGATCGGACGGGGAAGCACTGTGCGGGAGGCGTTCTGGGCGCTGGCCGAGCGCGACATCAAAGACGCCTGCGACCTGTTCGCACCAGTCTTCACCGCTGGCAATGGGCGCGACGGGTTTGTTTCGCTCGAGGTCGACCCGGGCCTGGCCTACGACACCCTGGCCACCTTCCGCGAAGCCATGCGCCTGCACGAATCGGTCGAGCGGCCCAACCTGATGGTCAAGATCCCCGCGACCAAGCCCGGTCTCGCCGCGATCGAGGACGTGATCGCCAAGGGCAAATCGATCAACATCACGCTGATCTTCTCGCTGCGCCGCTACGCCGAGGTCGCCGAGTCCTACATCCGCGGGATCGAGCGCCTGGTGGCCGGGGGCGGCGACCCGGCCAAGGTGTTCTCCGTGGCCAGCTTCTTCGTCTCGCGTATCGACACCGAGGCCGACAGGCGCCTGGGTGAATTGGATCCCACCCACCCTCATGACGAGCTCAAGGGCAAGCTCGCCATCGCCAACGCAAAGCTCGCCTATCAGCACTACAAGGAGGCGTTTTCCGGCGAGCGCTGGGAGTACCTCCTCTCCAAGGGCGCCACGCCGCAGCGCGTCCTGTGGGCGTCTACCTCCACCAAGAACCCCGCCTATCCCGACACGATGTACGTGGAGGAGCTGATCGGGGCAGACACCGTGAACACGATGCCGGAGGAGACGATCAGGGCCTATCAGGATCACGGCCAGCCAGAGCCGCGCCTGGAGCAGGGAGTGCAGCAGGCGCGCCAGCTTCTGGAGGAGCTCGCTGCGGCGGGCGTGGACTACGACGATGTGACTGACACGCTCGAGCGCGAGGGGGTCGAGAAATTCTCGGCCTCGTTCGACGAGTTGCTCGCGGCGCTTGCCGCCAAGCAGGCGGAGCTCGTGCCTGCGTGAACTACCCGTCCCAGCGGGGCCTCAGGAGTAGGGGATCGGGATCAGGACGTGGATCGTCAGCGGCCCGGAGGGGAACGCGTTGGCGTCGAGCGTGAACACGTGGAAGGTATGCCCCCGATACTGGTAGCTCCCGCTCGAGGGAACGGCCCCAGGCGCTGGGCCGAGGCTGTTCTTGACGACTTCGGAGCCCCGCATATACATCAGTACGCGCAGCCCGGCCAGACGCTTGGTCAGTCGCAGGTAACCCTCGTCGTCCTGGATCGAGAGCACGAAGTTGCCGATCTGCCTGCCGTTCAGGCGCAGGGCGGCGCGCACGGGCGCGAGTACGTATGGTCCGCCGACATCACCCAGCAGGCGCCCGCCCGCGCTGACACGCAGGCGCACGATGTGCTGGTTGAGCAATCCTTCGATCGCTGCCCGGGTGGCGGCGGGGTTGCGACGCACGACGGCGCTCAGGAGTGCCGGGTCGTGCTGGACGCGATGAACCTGAATCAGCGCGCGCTGGCCGGCCTCGCCGGCGTAGATGAGTCGCGCGATACGGCTGATCGTGTTGATGAGCGTGTCCTGAGGCGTGCGCCCGCAGAGCCCAGTGGTCGAACTGACTGGCCTCACCAGGTAAACGTGGAGGGAGCCGGAGGGGTACGCCGCGGCTGGGAACGAGGTGTACTGATAGGCAACCCCGTGCTCGGTGAGCGTGCCAGCCGGTGGCAGTTCTCCCGCCGGTAGCGGGAACGAGCCGGCGATGTTGTTCGCGCCCTCGCGCAGCGCAACATCGCCCTCGGCCACGCCCCGCATCTCGGCGAGGAAGCCAACGTCAGACCACACGCTCGTGATGAAGCTCCCGCCTGGGGCGCCCGCGGCGCCGGGGATCGATCCATGCAGCGGCGCGAGCGCCCCCGCGGAGCCGGCTTCGGCGAGTGTCTGGCCACCGCGGAGCACCGTCAGGCTCGTCATGTGTCCGGTCGCCACCAGTGCCTCGGCAGCCGTGCGTGCGGCCCCTGAGTTGTTGTGTTCGACGGCTTCGCGCAGAGCGCTCGATCGCGCTATGTAGTGCACCGCGGCTGCGGTGCGTTCGCTTACGACGCCCTCGTTGTACACGCGGATCGCGACATGGCGAAGTGCGTCGAGCACCACTGCGGGACAGGTGTCCGAGGCCCCGCTCGCTGTTTGGTCGTTCTCGGCGCTCGCTGGAGAGCTTCCGCCAACGCTCGATCCACAGCCAGTGGCCAGGAAGGAGAGGATCGCGAGCACGATCAGCGCGCGTGTGGCGTCACCGACCCTCAAAGGTATGCCCACGCGGTAACCATCTGCTGACATGCTAAGCGAGCGCTAAGGACCCGGTGAGACTCCTCACACTCAAGGCCCCGGCGGCGGGTAGACGGCTAGCCACGCGAACAGGCTGGTGGTTGCTGCCTGCGTCTGCAGCATCCCTGGCAGGGCGTCCTGAGTGGGCAGCGTTTCGCCGTTCCACGAGAGCAGGTATAGCCCTTCGCTGTTGCGGGCGAGCGTTTGCGCGTGGCGTGCGTTGTCAATCGCGAGTGTGTACAGCGCGGAGTCGTGATCTAAGGAGTAGAGCGCGAGCATCCACTGCAGGTAGATCGCGTCGTACTGGGGAGAGAAGTCGAGCATGTGGCCGAAGCGGCGCAGAGCAGTGGCCTTTAGCTGTTCAGCCCGTTCGCAGCCGGACGGGGTTGACGTTTCCTTACAGAGCAACGCCTGGGCGTAGATCAGCGGTCCCTCGATGTAGTCGATCGGAGTGGCGTTGAGGCTACTGCCGGCGTAGAGGTCCTCGGCGGGGCTGAATCCAGCGGTATTGGCCCAGGCGAGGAACTTGCGTGCTTGGCCGAGCGCGAAGGGGGAGCGCGTCTGCTGGTAGAGCAACGTGGCCAGAAGCGTGTCCGAGGCGAGGGCCTCACCGGCCTTGTAGGGATGCAAGGTGTTCCACCAGATCCCGCCCGCCTGTGGATCCCAGCCCGCGGCGGCGATGTAGGTGAGCGCTCGCTGGGCGTCTGCGAGCCAGCGGTGCGTGCCGGTGGCGCGGTAGGCGTTGATGAATGCAAGGCCCCACCAGCCGTTGTCGTCGAACCACGTCTCGGTTTCGCGGTCGCGATCGCCCGGATAGGGCGAGTATCCGGGCACCGGCTGCAGTCCTCGGTTCAGATAGCGCTCGGCCCCGGTTGCGAAGCGCGCCACGGCACGCCTGTTGGCCTGAGTGGGCTGGGCGATAGCAATCGCGTCGAGTGACTGGAACAGTGGCACGATGTCCCAGATCGTGGCCAGCGGGTAGCGGTCGTGGTCGCCCAAGCGCGCGTCGTACCAGCCGAGATGACGATCCTTGAAGCGTTGCTCTGCGCGCGCCACGCCACCGTGTGCCAGGGACAGATAGTGCTGCTGGACAGCGCTCAGCGGCGCCGCGCGGGCAGCGGAGCTCAAGGCGAGGAGCGCGGCCGTCGAGAGGATGAGTGCGAGCTTTCCCATGTAGATACGGTGTTGAGAGCAATGATGAACGATGACTAGCTCCTCTACACCCGCTGGGCCTGACGCCCAGGTGCCGTCCCCGCCTTCCGAACGAGGGCCCTGGCTGCTCGCGCTCGCGCTCGCCGCGCTCGGCGTAGGGGTCCTCCTCGCCGTGTTGACTGGCATGCTTGGCAGTAGGACTCAGGCGGTGCCCACGGCAGCGCCGCCGCCGGTGCTGGTGGCGGCAGCCACACCAACCCCGGGGGCGGCCGCATCGGCGAGCGTGCTCGCGGGCACAACGGGTGCTCACACCGCTACGGCCGGCCCGGTCGCGAGCACCTCACGCACCGGTGCAGGCACCGGGCGCTCACACGGCACGGTGATCGTGGCGCAACCGTCCAGCGTGCAACAGAGCCTGGCCGCGAGGCGACTGGCCGGTCAGACCGAAACGGAAATACCGACGCGCTGGATGGAAGGCTTCTACCCGATCTACGCCACGGCGCAGAGGACGTTCGGTGTCAACTGGCTGCTGATCGCCTCGATCCACAAGCAGGAGTCGGCCTTCTCCACGGCACCGGGCACATACCACGGTCTGAACTTCGCTGGGTGCTGCGGCGGGCCGATGCAATTCAACGTGACGAATGGGTCCCGCCCGGGCATCGGATCAACCTGGCAGCTCGTGAGCAGCTCCTACATCTACGCCCGGCGCCCGGCGTCCTATGACCATGTGGCCGCCAAGCACCCGTCGATCTACGACGACTTCGACGCGATCATGGCCGCGGCTCATCTGCTATCGGCGGATGGCGCGGAATACGCGCTCGACGGCGCGGCGTGGGCCGCGGCGTATGACTACTACGGGCACGACGCGACCGGCGTGAGCTACGCCGATCAGGTGCTGGCCCGCGCGATCGGCTGGTCACAGCACGGCTTCTGTATCAACTGCGGTGTGGATCAGGCGTTGATAGAAGCGGTGCACGCAGCCTACGGAGCGCCCGTGCTCGCGCTGCTCACCACAGCGACGACCGCCCGCGTTAAGCCTAAGCCTGGGAAATAAGCTCGCCCGCGACCCGGTCCGTGGCACCGGCTGTACCCCCGAGCAGGCGACGGGAGAGCTGGGCACGGCGGAAGTAGAGGGGCGCGTCGTGCTCCCAGGTGGCGCCGATGCCTCCGTGCACGGAGATCATCGTGCGCGCGGCTTGGTCGAGCGCACGGCCGGACACCGAGCGCGCGGCGCTCGCCGCCAGCGGGAACTCACCTGGTGCGCCATGGCGCGACCAGCCGGCGTAGTAGAGCAGAGAACGGCCGTTCTCCAGCTGGCGCAGCACCTCCGTCAAGGAGTGCTTGACCGCCTGATAGGAGCCGATCGCGCGCCCAAACGTGTGGCGCTCCTTGGCATAGGCCACAGAGACCTCCAGCGCGGTTTCGACGCTGCCGAGCGACTCAGCCGCGATCAATGCTTGGGCGAGGTGCCAGGCGCTGGCGAGGGACTCGGCCGGCGCATCGAGCACCGTGGCGGGCGCGTCAGTCAGCGTGATGTGCCCCAGCGAGCGTGTCGCGTCATAGCCCTGCACCGCCTCGATGGAGACCTCGGGTGCGGACGCATCGATCACGATGCCGGTGGGCTCGCCGTCGAGCAGCGCCACACCGGCCAGCACCCCGGCGCCGGGGGCATCTGGCACGAACGACAATTGCCCGCTGACGCGCGCCTTGGCGGCAGGACTCCCGCCGTTGGCGCTTCCGTCGCGGATGGCGCTGGGAGCAGATGGACGCCCAAGGCCGTGCGCCGGGTCGAGCGTCCACAGCTCAGAGAGATCGTCGGGCGGGCGGACCGGAAGGTAGGCGGCGCGGCGCTCACCGGAGGCGAGCGCGTCCAGCAAGTCCTTCGCCACGCCAGTGCAATCATTGAGGATCGCCGTTGCGGGCAGGTGGCCGAGCAGCGCCACTGAAGCCAGCACGCGGCCGCACTCGCCGAGCACCAGCATCGCGTCGAAGGCGTCCAGCCCGGCGCCGCCGTGTGCCTCATCGATCAACAGGCCCGGCCAGCCGGCCTGCATGGCCATCGGCCACAGGTCGGGCAGGGGCGCTCCTCCGTCGAGCGCCTCGCGCGCGGCCTCGAGGGTCTTGACACGCGACAGCGCACCGCGCGCGGCCTCACGCAGGAATTCCTGCTCGTCTGAGAGTGTGAGATTCATGCCGGCGCTCCTTCCTTGGAGCGAAGCTCCGAGAATGGGATGCCCTTGTCCAGGCGCGGCTCGGGAGGCAGCCCGAGCACGCGCTCGCCGATCATGTTGCGCAGGATCTCCTCGGTCCCGCCAGCGGACTTCAGGCCGGGGAGGAAGGAGATCATGTAGGCCCATTCGCTGTCCTTGGCCAATGCATCGGGGCCGATCACGTCGCTGATCAGATCGCCAGCCTTGATCGCGCCGTTGACGATCGTGACCTTCGCAAGGCCAGCCTCGGGACCGGGGATCTGACCTTTCTGCAGTGCGGTGAGCGTGCGGTAGCCGGTGAAGCGCACAGCGAGCAAGTCGCTTGCGATCTCGCCGAGCTGGTGGCGCACCTCGGGGTCGCGGCGGGCGTGCTCGTCTGAGGCGATCGCCTTGGCGAAGCGGTTCGAGTTGTAGCCGAGGCCCTCACCGCCTAGGCCGATCGTTACGCGCTCGAACATCAGCGTGGTCAGCGCCGTACCCCAGCCGTTACCGACGCCTCCCACCACTGCATCCGCGTCGAGTGCGACATCGTCGAAGAACACCTCGTTGAACTCGGCCTCACCGGAGATCTGGCGCAGGCCGCGCACCGTCACGCCGGCGGCGTCCATCGGCACGATGAACATGGTGAGACCCTTGTGCTTGGGCACGTCGGAGTCGGTGCGCGCGAGCAGGAGCCCGTAGGAGGCGAACTGGGCGTTTGTCGTCCACACCTTCTGGCCGCTCAACCGCCAGCTGCCGTCCTCTTGCAGGCGTGCGCGAGCCTGCACGGCCGCCAGGTCAGACCCGGCGGCGGGCTCGGAGAACAGCTGGCACCAGACCTCGTCGCCGTGGAGCATCGGTCCGAGGTAGCGAGCCTTCTGCTCATCGGCGCCGTGGGCGATGATCGTCGGGCCGAGCATGCCCACACCAATCGCGTCGAGGATGCCCGGAACTTTTGCCTTGGCGATCTCCTGGTTGCAGATCAGCTGCTCGATCGGGCCGAGACCCTGGCCGCCGTACTCCTGGGGCCAAGTCACGCCCGCGAGGCCGGCCTCGGCAAGCTTGCCCTGCCAGGATCGCCGCGCGGCGATGATCTCCGCCTCGTCTTTGATGGAGTCGGGGCCTTCGAGGACCGGTGCCTCCGAGGAATGCTCCTCTAGCCAGGTCTGTACCCGGGCGCGGTAGGCGGCCTGCTCTGGTGTGTCGTCGAGATCCACGTCTGCGTCCTCCCTTTGGCTGACTGACCAGTCAATCGCTTTCAGGAACGGTACTCCCTCGCGCAAGTGTCCGTCGCGTGCGGGGTCACGCCCCTGCGGGGATTGGCGGCTGCGGTATGGGCGCCTGGTGGTAGACGCCCTCGAAGCCCCGGTTCAACAACTGGCTGGCCTGGGTGGCCAGCCCGCTGGAGTGCAGCAGTACCACGCCGAGGCGCACCCCATGGCGCTCCGCCGTTGCCACCAAACAGTCGCCGGCCCCCACCGTGTAGCCGGTCTTCAGGCCCGTCACCCCAGGGTAGGCGTAGCGCAGCAGGGGATTGTTGTTGTAGAGATAGAGCTTGCCCCCCTTGATGGGAAATGGGAGGGCCGCGGTGAAGGTGTGGACGATCCGCGCCAGTCGCGGCTGGGCGAGGTCGGCGCGGGCGAGCACGGCGAGATCGGCCGCGCAGGAGTAGTTGTCCTGGTCGTAATAGCCCGAGGGAGAGGAGTAGCGCGTACAGCCCATACCCAGCTTCGCCGCCTCGGTGTTCATCTTCGTGACGAACATGTTTGCGTTGCCGGCGACGTGCTGGGCGAGGGCCATCGCGGCGTCATTGCCCGAGGGAAGCATCAGGCCGTAGAGCATGCTCTCCAGCCGCACGCGCTTGCCGAGTGGGAGCACGCCGACCTTCGAGCCGCCCTCGTGGACCGCCTGGCGGGTCACCAGGACCCGCGCGTCCGGCGGCGCGGAGGAGACGGTGATCAGTGCGGTCATCATCTTCGTCAGGCTTGCGATCGGCAGGCGTGTCGAGGCGTTGCGCTGCCACAGGACGCGGCCGGTATCGAGGTTGAACAACAGCCCTGCGCGCGGCGGCTTGCGGAAGGCCAGGTGCACCGGGTCTGTATCCGGACTCCCCAGCCCGAGTGTGAGCGCAGGGTTGCCGAGTGGGAGGCCGGTGACCGAACGGGCCGGGCGAGCGTATGCCGCCGTGGGGGTGTGTCCCTTGGGGTGCGCTGCAGCCGGGGGCGATCCATGCGTGGCTCCCGGCTTTGCGAAAGCGATCACGACAACCGCCGCCCCGAGCACCAGCGCGAGCGCACCGGCGAAGATCGCACGCCGTTTGCGCCGCCGGCGCAAGTACGCCTCGCGCCGGCGGCGGCGGTGGCGATGACTGGGGGTCATGAACGGGGAGGTGCTCATCGAGCCTGAGGGAGTCTTACCGGCGAGGAGGATTGAACAGGGCCCCGAGGATCCCGACACCTAGTAGCACGAGGATGAAGGCCGACAGGATGGTGGCGATCGTGATCCCTTGATTGAGCGCGGCGCTGACCGTGAGGAAGGCGAAGCCGACGATGAAGATCAGCGCCAAGAAGAGCACTACTGTGCGTGTCATTCAGTCGCGAGCGGACCGAGCGGACCCACGCCAGCGCGGGGTTGTGGGACGTGCTCATCAGCGTGATAGCTGGAGCGGACCAATGGACCTGCGGCGACGTGGTCGAAGCCGAGCGCGTAGGCGGCCGCCTCGAGCGCCGCGAACTCGTCGGGGTGCCAGTAGCGCACGACCGGCAAATGGCGCTCGGAGGGGCGCAGATACTGTCCGACGGTCAGCACCCGCACGCCGCTGGAGCGCAGCGCGGCGAAGGCGTCGACCATCTCATCGTGGGTCTCGCCGAGTCCGACCATCAGGCCGGACTTGGTCACGACCTCGCCTTCGCCGAGCTCGCAGGCGTTGCGGAGAACACGGCAGGAGCGCTTGAACTCCGAGCCGCGGCGGGCGATCGGATACAGGCGCGGAACGACCTCGACGTTGTGGTTGAACACGTCGGGGCGCTCGGCGATGACCTTTGCCAGCGGCATCTCCTGGCCCTGGAAGTCTGGGGTCAGGACCTCGACTTGACAGCCGGGAGCCTGACGGCGCACCTGGCGGATGACGCCGACGAAGGCCGAGGCTCCCTTGTCGGGGAGGTCGTCGCGGTCGACCGAGGTGATGACGGCGTGGCGCAGGCCCATGCGCGCGATCGAGCGGGCCACGCGGGCTGGCTCGAGGGGGTCGTTCCAGGTCGGCTTGCCGGTCTTTACGTTGCAGAAGCCGCAGCGCCGGGTGCAGGTATCCCCGAGGATCATGAACGTGGCGGTGCCCCGCTCCCAGCACTCGCCGACGTTGGGGCAGGCGGCCTCCTGGCAAACCGTGTGCAGGTTTTCCGAGCGGATCAGCTCGGTCAGCGCGCGGTAGCGCTCGCCGCCGGGCGGGGGCACCTTGAACCATGGGGGCTTGCGCTCGCGCAGGGGGCGTACGTCGTGCCCAAGGACTTCGAGCACGTCCATCCCACCTGGGTTTGCGCGGGACCGAGTACCGCCCACCCCGTTCATGCGGGCACCAGCAACGGACCGGTCTCGAGTTCGCTCTGCGCCACCAGTCGATGGCGCCGGCCGTGGGCCAGGCAGAAGTGATGGCCAATGCGCGTCCTGAACCGGTCCAGGTCCGCCGTCCCGTGCTCCAGCTCGTGGGCGATCGAGGTCATCGCCACGCCGGGCAGGCCGCAGGCGATGACCTCGGAGAAGGGGGTGAGGTCATTTGTGACGTTGACCGCGAAGCCGTGCGTCGTGACGCCTCGTGAGACGTGCACGCCAATCGAGGCGATCTTCCGCTCGTCCACCCATACGCCGGTGTAGTCGATGCCCTCCTCGTGACGTGAGCGCGCGCCGATGCCTTCAGCGGCCAGCGCGGAGATGATCGAGGCTTCCATCGTCCGAAGGTGGCCCCCGACGTCGCCGGTCGCCATGATCGGATAGCCGACGAGCTGGCCGGGCCCATGGTAGGTGAGCTTGCCGCCACGATCGGTAGCTACCACGTCGGTGCCTTTGGCGCGGTAGAAGTCCTCACCAAACGGAAGATCCTCGGAACCAGAGCGCCGTCCCCGTGTGTAAACGGGCGGGTGCTCGAGCAGCAGCAGCGTGTCGGGCAGCTCGCCGTCCTGGCGGCGGGTGCGGATCTGTTCCTGGAGGGCGACGGCGTCGAGATAGGGGATCGTGCCGAGCTGGCACACCCAAAGCTCCTCATGCGTCATGTACTCAGGTTAGCGTTGGGCTCTCGCTCAGAGCGTGAGCGCGGCTGGCGCTTCCAGCAGTTCGCGGATGCGGGCAAGGAAACGGGCCGCGTCGGCGCCGTAGAGGATGCGGTGGTCGCAGGCGAGGGTGACGGTCATCGTGTGGCGTGCGAGGAGTTTGTCCTCGCGAACTACCGCCCGTGGCGCAAGCGCGCCGACCGACAGGATCGCCGCCTGTGGCGGGTTGATGATCGCAGTGAAGCTCCTGACGCCGAACATGCCGAGATTGGAGACCGTGAAGGTGCCCCCGCCCAGCTCCGGAGGGGTGATCGTTCCCTCACGCACACGCGTGGCCAGCGCGCGTGTCTCGCGGGCGATCTCGCCGAGCGCCTTGGAGTCCGCGTCGAACACGGTCGGTACCACGAGCGCCTCCTGGGCGGCGACCGCCACGCCGACGTTGATCCGCGAGTACAGCTGGAGCTGCCCGTCGCGGTAGCTGGAGTTCGCGCGCGGGAACTCGCGCAGCGCCAGTGCACAGGCCTTGACGACCATGTCGTTATAGGTGGGTGCTGGGTGGTTGGGGATCGCATCCTTCAGCTCGGAGCGCAGCGCGACGCACGCCTCCATGTCGACGTCGGACTGGAGCGCGAAGTGGGGGATCGTGGCCTTCGACTCTGCCATTCGCCGCGCGATCGTCTGCTGCGTGCGCGAGAGCTCCACCACGGTGCTCTGGCCCTTCGCCGTCGTCACGCCCGCAGGCGGCTGTGCGGGCGATGGTTCGACGGCAGCCCGCAGCACGTCGTCCTTGACGATCCGTCCGCCGGGACCGCTGCCCGTCACCGTATGCAGATCCACCCCGCGCTCGCTCGCGATCCGCCTGGCCAGTGGTGATGCCTTCACGCGCTCGCCCGCGGAGTCCTCCCCCGCGGAGACCTCAGGCGAAGCGCCGCCATCGTGAGCTCTGCCGGTGAGCGAGGCCTCTCCCGCGGCGGGTGTGCCAGTAGGCCTCGAGGCCGGTACGACGCCGTTTTTAGCGATTGCCGAGACAGGCTCATCAGGCTCGCCATCGCCGATCCGCGCGATCACGGCCCCGACCGGCAGCGTGTCGCCCTCAGCGGCGAGACGGTGAAGGACGCCCTCGAGGTCTGACTCGTAGGTCATGTTCGCCTTGTCGGTCTCGATCTCGACGAGCTCTTGGCCACGATGCACGTGCTCTCCGTCGGCGACGAGCCAGCCCAGGATCGTGCCCTCCTCCATCGTGTCCGAGAGGCGGGGCATCACGATCTCGGCCATCAGCGTCCCACCGGAGTCGTTGCCGGACGCCGTCCAACGGTCGCGAGCGCGGCCTCGATGACCTGCGGCTCGTGCGGGAAGGCGATCTCCTCGAGCGGCTTGGAGTAGGGCATCGGCACGTCGGCGCCAGAAACACGCGCGACGGGCGCGTCGAGGTCGTCGAAGGCATGCTCGGCGATCAGCGCCGCCAGGTTCGCGCCGACGCCGCCGTGCGGCCAGCCCTCCTCGACGACGACGCAGCGGTTGGTCTTTCGGACCGAGGCGAGGATCGTGTCGAGGTCGAGCGGGCGCAGCGTGCGCGGGTCGATCACCTCGGCCTGCACGCCGTGCTCGGCCGCGAGCGTCTCGGCGGCCCGCTCGGCGGTGAGCGCCATCCGCGAGACGCCCACGATCGTCACGTCGGAGCCCTCGCGGGCGACGCGCGCCCGCCCGAAGCCGACCATGACGTCTTCGCCCTCGGGCACCTCGCCGCGGATGCCGTAGAGGGACTCGTGCTCGATGAAGATGACGGGGTTCTCGTCGCGGATCGCGGTCTTCAAGAGGCCCTTCGCGTCGGCCGGGGTTGAGGGGACGGCGACGAGCAGGCCGGGGATGTGCAGGAACATCGCCTCCAGGCAGTGGGAGTGGGTCGGGCCGAGCTGGTGGCCGGCGCCCTGGGGCATGCGGATCACCAGCGGGACGGACACCTGTCCGGCGAACATGTAGTGAATGTGCGCCGCGCTGTTGACGATCTGGTCGAATGCGAGCAAAGCAAAGTTGATCGTCATCAGCTCGACGACCGGCCGCAGCCCGCTCATCGCGGCGCCGACGCCCACGCCGACGATCGTGTTCTCCGAGATCGGCGTGTCGCGCACGCGCCGCTCGCCGAACTCCTCGAGCAGGCCCGCCGTGACCTTGAACGCTCCGCCGAACACGCCGATGTCCTCGCCCATCAGCATCACCCGCTCGTCGCGCTTGAGCTCCTCGCGCAGCGCGGCGTTCAGTGCCTCGCGGTAGCGCAGCTCCGCCATCAGTGGTAGGCCCCTCGAACCTGTTCATCAATCACGTACACATCCTCGTACAGCGACTCCGGCGTGGGAAAGGGCGATGCCTCCGCGAACTCGACCGCAGCATCGACCCGCATGACTGCCTCCCGGTCGATCGCCTCGTGTTCCTGTGCGTCGAGGATTCCCTCGCCTTCGAGCAGCGCCCCGAAGGCGGGGATCGGGTCGCGCTCACGCCAGTGGGCGACCTCCTCCTTTGTTCGGTACTCCTCCGGGTCAGCCATCGAATGGCCGCGAAACCGGTATGTCACCGCCTCGACGAGCACCGGCCGGCGGTCTTCCCTCACACGGTCCACGGCCTCTGCAATCACCGCGTGCGTGTCGAGCACGTCCATCCCGTCGCAGCGCGTCCCCGGTACGCCAAGCGACTCGCCCTTGCGCTGCAGGTCGGTCACGGCCGAGTGGCGCTCCAGCGAGGTGCCCATGCCGAACTGGTTGTTGATCACGACGAACACCACCGGCAGCCGCCACAGCGCCGCGAGGTTCAGCGTTTCGCCGAACGTGCCCTGGTTGGATGCGCCGTCGCCGAACGTGCACAGGGTCACGTCGCCGGTGCCGGTGTAGTCACTAGCCAGCCCGATTCCGGTCGCGATCGGCAGGTTGCCGCCGACGATCCCGTAGCCGCCCATGAAGCGCCGCGCGGCGTCGAACATGTGCATCGAGCCGCCATGGCCGCCGCAGCAGCCATCGACGCGCCCGAACAGCTCGGCCATCACCTTCTCAGGCGGAGTGCCGCGCGCCAGCGCGTAGCCGTGCGAGCGGTAGGTCGAGACGAGGTAGTCGCTGTCTAAAAGCGCCCGCGCGCTGCCCACGATCGTCGCCTCCTCGCCGATCGAGAGGTGCAGGAAGCCGCCGATCTTGGCTCGCGCGTAGCACTCGCCCGCGCGCTCCTCGAAGCGGCGGATCAGCGTCATCGTGGCAAGCCACTCGCGTGCGATCTCTGGCTCAGGCAGAGTTGGCATCGTCATCAACGGTAGTCCAGCGCGCGAGGAACTCCTGCGCCTCTAGCTGAGATAGGTCGGCGCGCAGCGCGCGGGCGAGCCGCGAGGCGGCGTGGGGCGGCAGGTCCCAGAAGAGGACGACTTCCCCAGCATCGATCTCGACGACCTCGATGTGGTCGACCCGCGTCGCGTCCGCCAGCAGCGCGGGGGCGCGCCCGCCGCGTGTGAGGATCAGCCGGTAGGCGCGGTTGGCCTTCATCTGCCCAGGTGGGTGGGCTTCGATCGATCGGCGCGCATGTGCGCCGCGGCGTCCTCGACGGCGTGCTCGCCGTCGAACACTCGCTCGCCGATGCGCACGGCGGGCACGCCGGTCACCCCGGCCTGTGCCGCGAGCGCGGTGGTGGTGGCCAGCTGCGCTGCAACCGAACGCAGGTCCGCTGCGTTAGTCACTGCGGCCGGGTGCATCTCACAAGCCGCCGCGGCGATCAGCACATTGTCCATCTCAGCGAGGCTGCGCCCACCGGCGAACGCCTGGCGGAAGGCCGCCTGGGCGAAGGGGACGGTGCGCCCGATCGACTTGGCGTACGTCGCGATGCGCATCGCCAGCGCGCTGTCGAACGGGAAGGGGCTTGGCCACCTCAGTGGCTGCAGGTCCTGCGCACGGGCGCGGCGGGCGACGTCCTCGCAGAAGGCATCGCGCTCGTGTTCGCAGCGCCACACCTCCGAGCCCTCCCCGACCAACGACTCCGTCGTCGGTGCCCGGAGCTCGCGGGCGAGCACCGGCTGCCACTCGGCTGGCGCGCCGAGCACGTGAAGGATGCGCTCGGCCGCGAGGTAGGCGAAGGGGCTTGCAAGGTCAAAGTAGAAGGCGGCGTCCGGCGCGGGCATCTCGCCGAGGTTAATTGCTCTCGCCTCAGCCGTGGATAAGCCAGCCGTCGGCGGCTCGTCCGGCTTCCATCACGGCCTCCGACAGCGTGGGATGGCCGTGGATGATGCGGCCAACCTCGGCGAAGCCGCCCTCCAGCGCGCGCACATTGACGAGCTCCTGGATCAGCTCGGTCGCGCGCGCGCCGACGATGTGCCCGCCGAGCAGCTCGCCGTACTTGGACTCGCCGACGACCTTGATCATGCCGCCGGTATCGCCGTAGACGACTCCACCGCCGACGGCGCCGTACTGCACTTTGCCGACGACGACGTCGTAGCCCTGCTCGCGCGCCTGCTCCTCGGTCAGCCCAAAGGAGCCGACGTTCGGCGTGCAGAACGTGGCGCGGGGGATGTCGACGTAGGCGATCGGATGCGTCTGGAGGCCGGCTGAGTCCTCGGCGGCGATGATGCCCTCGTCGGAGGCCTTGTGGGCGAGCGCTGGGCCGGCGACGAGATCGCCGATCGCGTAGACGCCCTCGCGGCTCGTGCGCAGCGCCCCGTCGACCTGGATCAGCCCACGCTTGTCGAGCACAACCCCGGCCTCCTCGAGGCCGAGTCCGGTGACATCTGCGCTGCGCCCGGCGCAGATCACGAGATAGTCGACTTCGATCCCAGCATCGGCGCCATGCGTGAAGGTCACGCTCGTCTCGCTCGCCTGCACGTCGCTGATCGGCTCGCCCAGCTGTACGGTGATCCCCTGGCGCTTGAAGCCGCGCTCGACGCGGCGGGAGACGTCGACATCCTCGGTCGGCAGCAGACGATCGAGCGCCTCGATCAGCCGCACCTCCGAACCGAGCCGCGCATAGCCGGAGGCGATCTCGGCGCCGGAGGCGCCGGCGCCGACGACGGCCAGCCGTGCGGGGAGCTCGGAAAGCGCCCAGGCCTGCTCGGTGCCGATCACACGCGTGCTGAAGTCGATGCCGGGAATCGAACGCGGGGTCGAGCCCGTGGCCAGGATCAAGGTGGCGGCGGCGTAGGTCGTCTCACCCACGACGACCTGCCCCTCGGCGTTCAGGGCGGCGTCGCCCTCGATGACGTCGATGCCGCCTTTCTTGAACAGACCGCCGACGCCGGAGGTGAGCGTGGTGACGACTTTGTCGCGGCGCGCCATCACGCCGGCGAAGTCGACCTCGACGCCTGAGACCTTCAGCCCGTACTCGCCTGCCTCGTTGATCTCGGCGAGCAGATCGGCGGAGCGCAACACGGCCTTGGCCGGAATGCACGCGTAGTTGAGGCAGCGCCCGCCGAGCTTGTCGCGCTCGACGACGGCCGTCTTTTTGCCGAGCTGCGCGGCGCGGATCGCGGCCACGTAGCCGCCCGGCCCGGAGCCGATGACGATGCAGTCATACGAGGTCTCTGCCATGGAGGGCTGAGCCTATCGAAGCGCCTGATGTTCTCCGGCCTGGATCCGTCCCATGACCCTGATGAGCTTCCAAAACAGCCAGCCTCCGAGCCCGACGCTGAGCGTGCAGATCGCCGCCGCGGCGATCGTGGACGCCACGACGAGCGCCAGCGAGGTGACGATGATCTGGAAGGCGAGCAGGGCCTCGAAGCCGAGCACCGACCAGTAGCGCCGCCGGTACATGCCAAGGGCGAGGAGCAGAAGGACGATCGCCAGAAAGACCCCGCCGGGGAGCGAGCCGCCGTGGCGGCTGAGGTTATGGACGGTCGCGGCGCCGATGATTACCGCGAGGGCCAGCAGTACGCAGACGGCGATCGCGACGAGCAGCGCACGTGGGCGCTCGTCCTCGCGCAGTGGCTGAAGCTCCGCTCGGAGCACCTCCTCGCGCTGAGCGCGGTCTGGGCGGCCGGGCGAAGACAACTTCAAGCTCCCAGGGGATGTGCATCGAGCAGCTCGCGCAGCTCACGTGCCGCGAACTCAGGGTCCTCGGCGGCGGCGATCGCCCTGAGCACCACGATGCGCGAGGCGCCCGCCTCGAGCACGTCCCCGACATTCTGTGCGTTTAGCCCACCAATCGCGAAGAACGGCACGGGCGCATGCGCGGCGGCGTAGCGGACGAGCTCAGTGCCCACGGCCGGGCGACCAAGCTTGGTGGGCGTCTCGTGCACGGGTCCAACACCGATGTAGTCGACCAACTCCGAGTCCACCGAGTCGATCTCCTGCGGCGCGTGGGTGGAGAGCCCGATCAGCATCTCCGGACCAACCAGCTCGCGTACCTCGGCTACCGGCATGTCCTCCTGCCCGACGTGCACTCCGTCGGCGCCGATCTCTCGTGCGACGAGCGGACGGTCGTTGACGATCAGCAGCGCGCCGAGCCGCTCGCAGAGGCCCCGCGCTGCGTCGGCTAGGACGAGCAGCTCATCGTCAGGAAGGTTCTTCTCGCGCAGCTGCACGATCTCCACCCCCCCGGCGATCGCGGCCGGCAGCACCTCCGCCAGCTCGCGGGCGTCGCATACGAGATACAGCCGCGCGGCAGCCAATCGCGTGCACCGGTCTGTGCCGAACTCTTGGATGGGCATCGCCCAAGTCTGACACCGGACTAGCATCAGCCTCATGTCCAATGGCATTCGATCCGCCGACGTGGTGGTCGTTGGCGGCGGCATCATCGGCCTGGCCGTTGCGTGGCGCGCGCGCGAGCACGGAATGTCGGTGACGGTGCTCGAGCGTGATGTGACCGGGCGGGGCACGTCGTATGTGGCGGCTGGGATGCTGGCACCGGTGGCGGAGGTGGAGTTCGGCGAGGCGGGCAGGCGGCTGCTGGAGCTGGGTCTGCGCTCGGCTGATCTGTGGCCGGGGTTCGCGGCCGAGCTGGAGCGGGCGAGCGGTGCGGAGGTGGGCCTGCGCAGGACGGGCACGCTGGTGGTGGCCCGCGACGAGGACGAGGCGCGGGAGCTGGAGCGCCAGCTCGCCTTGCGTGAATCGCTGGGACTGGTCGCTCACCGCCTCCGCCCGAGCGCGGCGCGCGATTTGGAGCCTGCTCTGGCACCGGCTATTCGCTTGGCGATGCAAGCGCCGGACGATCATTCGGTCGATCCACGGCTTGTCCTGACGGCGCTACGGAAAGCGTGCGAGAACGCCGGTGTCGACATCCGCGAGCATGGTGCAGTTGAGTCGGTGATGCTGGATGGCGCCGGCGCGCAGGTAGTGGGCCTCCTGCGGCACGGAGGCGAGCGCGTTCTCACAGACCGAGTGGTGCTTGCCGCGGGCGCGTCGACTGGGCAGATCGAGGGGCTGGCCGGTGATGCGCAGGTCGCCGTGCGCCCGGTGAAGGGCCAGATCCTGCGTCTGCGCGACCCGAGCGGACCCGGGCTCGTGCGGCGCACGGTGCGCTTCGCTGGCGGTTATCTGGTGCCGCGGGAGGACGGTCGGTATGTGCTCGGAGCCACTGTCGAGGAGAGGGGGTTCGAGCTGAGCCCGACGGCGGGCGGCGTGTATGAGCTGCTGCGCGACTGCAGCGAGGTTGTGCCGGGAATCAGCGAGTGCCAGATCGAGGAGCTGTGTGTTGGGCTGCGCCCGGGCACGCCCGACAACGCGCCCGTGATCGGTCCTGGCGCCGTTGCGGGGTTGACGTGGGCGACGGGCCACCACCGCAACGGGATCCTGCTCGCCCCGCTCACCGCCGGGCTGGTCGTGGAAACGCTGCTCGGAAAGACTGAGGATCCGCTGCTCTGTGCCTGTGATCCGGGGCGTTTCATGGGGATCTCAGGTCGGGATCTTCAATCCGGCGAATTGCAATCCTCGATCGGGGCGCAGCGATGATCGTCAACGGGGAGAGCTCAGAGATCCGGGCGGGCGAGACCATCGCCGCCGTGCTGAACAGCCTGGGCCTCGACCCCGACGCGCGTGGGGTCGCCGTCGCCGTCGACGGCGAGGTGGTGCCGCGGATGTGCTGGGAGATGTTCGCGCTCGCCGAGGATGCACGCGTCGAGGTGCTGACGGCGATGCAGGGAGGATGATTCGAGGCGTGGCTATTGTCCAGACAGACACCGACCCGCTGGTGATCGCCGGCAGGACGCTGCGCTCGCGGTTGCTGCTCGGGACGGGGGGATTCCCATCGCTCGAGCTGTTGGGCGAGGCGATTGCGGCGAGCGGGAGCGAGCTCGTGACTGTCGCACTGCGCCGTGTGGATGCGGCCGCGCGGGGCTCGCTCGTGGACGTGCTCTCCGCTGCAAAAGTCGAGTTGCTGCCGAACACCGCCGGTTGCTACACGGCGCGCGACGCGGTCCTGACCGCGAAGCTCGCGCGGGAGGCGTTTGCGACCGACTGGGTGAAGTTGGAGGTGATCGGTGACGAGGACACGCTGCTGCCCGATGCCGCCGAGCTGCTGCGCGCCGCCGAGGAGCTGGTGGACGAGGGCTTCGTCGTGCTGCCTTATACGACCGACGATCCGGTCCTCGCGCGGCGTTTGGTCGACGTGGGCTGCGCTGCGGTGATGCCATTGGGCTCGCCGATCGGCAGCGGCATGGGGATTCGCAACCCTTACAACATCAGCCTGATTCGCGAGGCCGTCGATGTGCCGGTCGTGCTCGACGCGGGGGTCGGCACCGCCTCCGATGCCACCCTCGCGATGGAGCTCGGCTGCGATGCCGTGATGGCCGCCTCGGCCATCGCCCGTGCACAGGACCCTGTGAGGATGGCCAGCGCGATGCGCCACGCTGTGCAGGCAGGCCGTTTAGCGCACACGGCGGGGCGTATTCCCCGCCGTCTCTACGCCACCGCCTCGACCCCCGAGGAGGGGTTGCCCGACTTCGGCCCTGCCTGACCCGCGCCTCTACTTCACGACTTCTATGGTGCCGTTCATCGTGGTCGGGTGGATCGTGCACAGGTAGTGGATGACCCCTGGCTTGGTCGCCTTCACTGTGAAGGTGCCCCCTTCGCCGAAGTTCTTGGAGGCGAACTTGACCGGCCCGCCCCTGCTCGTGACGTTGTGTTCGACCGAGTCGTAGTTCGTCCACTCGATCGTGCTTCCCACCTTGACCTTGAGCGTGTCGGGAGCGATCGTGATGCTGCGGTAGGCGATCTTGACGGTCCCGCTCTGCAGCGGCGCTGAGGCCGCCGGAGCGGCGTACTTGGGCGTCGTGGCCGGTTTTAGGCCGCCGGATGGCGAGGTGCTCGAGGTGGTCGTCGCAGTACTCGTGCTGCTGCTCGATTTGCTCGATCCGCAACCCGCCGCGAACACGAGCGCAGAGCAGGCGATCAGGACGACGGGTAGGCCTCTTCTCATCGGGACGATCCTTTCTCGGCGGACGTTGCGCCCAGCCTAACCTAGACTGGCCGGTCCATGACACGCCATTTTCTTACAGGGGCGGAGCTCACGGCGATGGAGCTGGACGCGCTGCTCGATCGCGCCATGGAGCTGAAAGCTGCGCCGCGCTCATCGCGCGCGCTAGCCGGACGGAGCGTTGCATTGGTCTTCGAGAAGCCTTCGACCCGTACCCGGTTGTCGTTCGAGGTCGGTGTCGACGAGCTGGGCGGCCATCCGGTGGTCCTCCGCGCAGACGAGCTGCAGCTTTCACGCGGTGAGGCGGTGCGCGACACGGCGCTCGTGCTCTCCCGCCACGTGGCCGCCGTCGGTGTGCGCACGGGCCCGCACGAGATGCTCGAAGAGCTGGCCGAGCACAGCTCGGTCCCGGTGATCAACATGCTCACGAGCCTTCACCATCCCTGCCAGGCGCTGGCGGATCTGTTGACGCTGCGCGAGGCATACGGCGCGCTCGACGGCCTGCGGTTGGCCTACGTGGGCGACGGCAACAACGTCGCACGTTCGCTCGCGTTGCTCGGATCGCTGGCCGGGCTGGAGGTCGCCGTCGCCGCCCCCGAGGGCTACCAGTTGGAGGCCGGTCTGCGGCTCCCGGCAGGCGCCAGCGGCTCGCTCAGCCTGCACACCGATCCGCGCGAGGCGGTCGCGGGAGCCTGCGCGGTGTACACCGACGTGTGGGTCAGCATGGGCGACGAGCACGCGGAGGAGCACCGGCGGCGCGCCCTCGCGGACTATCGCGTCGACGACACCCTGCTCGACCTGGCTGCGCCCGGTGCCTTCGCGATGCACGACCTGCCTGCGCACCCGGGCGAGGAGATCTCTGCGGAGGTCCTCTACGGCTCCCGCCAGCGCATCTGGGACCAGGCCGAGAACCGCCGGCACGCGCAGAAGGCGCTGCTGGAGCTACTCGTGGCACCTGTATGAGCCTTGCGAGCACCGAGCCGCGTCCCCAACGGGGAGATGAGCTCGAGCTGACGGTCGATTCGCTCGCCTTCGGTGGCGAGGGCGTGGCGCGGCTCGGCGACGGCGGCTATGTGGTGTTCGTCGCGGGGGCGATTCCCGGCGACCGCGTGCGCGCGGTCGTGCACAAGCGCAAGCGCTCCTATGCCCACGCGCGCACGCTCGAGGTGCTCGAGCCCAGTCCTGAGCGAATCGCGCCAACGGCCGATCACCCTGGGGTGGCCTGGCAGGTCATGCCCTACGAGCGCCAGCTGCAGGTCAAGGCCGGACAGGTCGACGAGGCGCTGCGACGGATCGGCCACCTCGACGGCTTCGAGCTGGAAGACATCGTCCCGGCGCTGGAGCAGTGGCGCTATCGCAACAAGCTCGAGTACTCCTTCGGCGGCGGGGATTTGGATCCCGCCCACCCGGAGCTCGTCTGCGGCTTTCACGTCCCTGCGGGCGGCAACCGGGTGACCTCGATGGAGGACTGCCTGCTGGCCTCCGAGCGCGGCAACGAGGCGCGTCGCGTCGCGCTGGAGTGGTGCCGTGGGCAGGGACTGACCGCCTGGGAGCGCGGCCGCCGCGGCGAGCGCTCCGGCCGGGTGGGGGCCGATCAGAACGGCCGCGGTGGGCAGGGGCGCGAGGAGCGTGTGACCGGCGCCCCCGACGGGCGGGCCCGCCTGCGCAACCTGGTCGTGCGCGAAGGCCGGCGCACGGGGCTGCTGCAGGTGCGGATCGTGACGACCGAGGGCGAGCTCGAGGCAGGTGATCTGGCGGTAGCGCTCAGCGAGGCACTCGGCGAGAGCCTGTCGGGGGTGCTGTGGACGCGCACGCGCAGCCTCGCCGAGACCACCGCCGGCGGGGAGACGGAGCTCGTGTGGGGGGAGTCCGAGCTGCCCGAGCGCCTGGGGGAGCTCGACCTGCGCATCTCCTCGGAGGCGTTCTTCCAGACCAACACCGAGATGGCCGAGCTGCTCTACGGCATCGTTGTCGAGTATGCCGCGCTGGAGGGCTGGGAGCGCGTCTATGACCTCTACTCGGGCATCGGCACGATCGCCTTGACGCTCGCCCCGCGAGCCGGCGAGCTGTGGGGGATCGAGCTGATCGAGCAAGCCGTGGCCGGCGCGATCGCGGGCGCCCGGCGCAACGAGATCACCAAGGCCAACTTCTTTGCCGGCGACACCCGCTTGGCATTGCCCGAGCTGGTGGAGCGCGCCGGCCGGCCTGATCTCGTGATCGTTGACCCTCCCCGCGCCGGGCTCTCTCAGAAAGTGGTGCGCCGGATCATCGAGGCCTCCCCAAAGCGCATTGTCTATGTGTCTTGTAACCCAACGACGCTGGCGCCGAATGCCGCTCAGCTCGTCCAGGCGGGCTGGAAGCTGCGTAAGGTCCGCCCGGTGGACATGTTTCCGCAGACGCACCACATCGAGTGCGTCGCCCTGCTCGAGCGCCAGTAGGGTTCCGGCGATGCGCGCCGCCACCATTCGCGACCAGCAGATCGTGATCGAGGAGCACCCCGATCCGGAGCCTGCCGCCGGCGAGGTGCTCGTGCGCGTCCGCGCGGCCGGGCTGAACGGTGGCGACATGATGCAGCTCCGCGGCCTGTACCCGGCGCCCCCCGGTTACCCGCAGGACATACCCGGCATGGAGCTCGCCGGCGAGGTGGTCGCGCTCGGCGCGCACCCCGCGGGAGCCGAGCGCTTCGCGGTGGGTGACCGTGTGATGGCGATCGTCGGCGGCGGCGCGCAGGCAGAGTTGATGACGGTGCACGAGCGCCTGCTGATGCCGGTCCCGGAGTCCCTCGACTGGCCCGCGGCTGGCGGGTTGCCCGAGGTCTTCACCACGGCGCACGACGCGCTCTTCACCCAGGCACAGCTGCGCCCCGGCGAGCGGCTGCTCGTGCATGGCGGCGCCGGTGGTGTCGGTACCGCCGCGATCCAACTCGCACGGGCCACCGGCGCGAGCGTCACCGCCAGCGTCCGCAACGAGGCGCTGCGCGAGCAGGTCAGCGCGCTCGGCGCGAGCGTGATCGCGCCGGAGGGCTTTGCCGGGCACGGCCCCTTCGACGTGATCCTCGAGCTCGTTGGTGCACCAAACATGACCGAGAACATGAATGCGCTCGGGACGGGCGGGCGTATCTCCGTGATCGGCGTCTCAGCCGGGGTGATGGCAGAGGTCAACCTGCTCGCGCTGATGGGTAAGCGCGCCCGCATCCACGGCTCCACGCTGCGCGCGCGGCCGCTGGAGGAGAAAGCGATCACCGCGCGCCTGCTCGAGCACGAAGTGCTTCCCCTGTTCGACACGGGCGCCCTGCGCGTGCAGGTCGCCGAGACCTTCCCGCTCGATCAGGCCGCTGGCGCTTACGAGCATTTCGCTGCTGGCGGCAAGCTCGGCAAGCTCGTGATCACGCCCTAGTAGGGCGGCTGTGCGGCATACCAGTCGCCGAGTGTGCGGAACGCCGCCCAGAAGGCGCGCTTGGCTTCTTGCTCATCCAGTGAATCATCGATGTTCGGCACGTACAGCGCGTCGATCGTCGGCGTCAGCCGCTGGATCTCGCCCAATTTGGGCTGTAGTGGCCGAGCGAGCGGAATCGCCATATCGCCGAGCATGTTGAGTGCATCTGGGCCCATCACGACGACGATCTTCGGCTGCACGATCGCGAGCTCCTCGACCACTCGCGCCACGCATGCGAAGTCAGCCAGCGAAGAGTCGCTCAAGGGACACTTCACGCAGAGCGTGCCATATACCGCGAGCGGGTCGATCGACAGCCGCTTGAGCGACTTCATCAGCGCGCTTCCGGCGCGCCCGTAAAAGGCAACGCCCTCCTCGATCTCCGAGGGCATCGGGGCGTGCTTGAGCATCATGATGTCCGCCTGGGGGTGCCCCGAACCGAGTACCGGCATCAGGTTGCCGCGCGGGCAGTGCGGGCATGCCTGCAGCTCGCGCGTGAGCGAGTTCAGCTCACGGATGGCGCGCTCCAGGTACTTCTCGCGGATCTCGTCATCGGTAATCGGCATCGACCCCGAGGGATTAGACGGCCGCGGGACTTGTCCTTGGGGCTGCATCACTACTTGCGTCTGGTGCCCGTCACCCGCTTCACCCGCCGGGCCGCCCGCGCCCGCTGCGCGGAAGCGGGCGTGGCCCTTGTCTGCAGAAACTTCAGCGCCTGTACATACAGCAGGCTGGTGGGGCGTGTGAGGATGTCAGCGTCTCTGAGCGACTGCAGGAACTCCTGCGGCCCGTCGAAGTCCCGCATCCGGATTCGCACTGAGCCGAGACCCTGGGCGACGTGCGAATCGGAGCCCGCGCCCGCGAGGATCCGGTACTTGGCGGCGAACCGGGCGGCCTCCTCGTTGAACGCTCCGATCGCCACGCGTGGGTTGAAGACCTCGATTGCGTCGACATCATCGAGGATCGTGAGGAGATGCTCGTAGTCGGGGACCGAGTGCATGCGGTCGAACGGGTGGGGCACATACACGAGGCCTCCCTGGCGCTTGATCTCGGCGACGGTCTCCTGGAGGCTCAGGCCGCGGGGAATCTTCTCCTCGATGAACAGTCCGATCACCTCGCCCTGGCCGGCGGTCTTGACCTCCTCGGCGACGATCACCTTCACATCGGCTGCCCCGGCTTGCTTGTGGGCTTCCAGGGCACCGGAGATCTCGTTGTGGTCTGTCACGGCGATCGCACCCAGCCCTCGTTCGCGAGCGGTAGCCAGGAGCACCTCCACGGGCGTGGCGCAGTCGTGCGAGTGATCGGTGTGCATGTGCAGGTCGACGTCGATCAGCTTCCTGCGGGCCAGTCGCCGGTGCAACGCCGCATCGCCATCCAGGCTGTGCCTGCGCGCCGCAAGGCTGTGGTAGATGTCCTCGAGCTCCGTGGTCGCATCCTCGTCGTCGGGCACGAGGCGGTAGTCGCCCGGGAAGTGGCGGGCCATCAGCTCGGCGGTCGCGGAGAAGCTCGCGGTGCGCGCGTCCAGCCGCCCGAGGAAGGTCTCGACGAAGCGCCGGGCCACGAGCGTCGAGAGCAGCCGTTCGGTGGGGGCGTGGAAGGAGCCCACGTTGAGCGAGCGCGAGTGACGCAGCGCGGCGTTGGAGGTGCTCGGCGCGAATGGCTCGTGGACGTGGACGAAGTCGAGCGCCACCGTGCTCAACAGTTCCTCCAGCGTCCGCGCCACGCCGCTCTGCGGCGCCGGAATCCGCCGGCGAGACCGGTCGGAGCCCGCCCGCGCCTGAAGATCGAGCACCTCGCCGACGGCGAAGACGCCCGGGGTGCCCTCATCGGTTCCGTCGAGCAGGGATGAGGCCCCGCCCGCCCCTGATCGTCCGGCACGCAGCGTCCTGCGTGACTCGCGCACGCGCTCCTGCGAGTGTGATGGTGCGAGCACGATCACACGGTGCCCGCGGCGCGAGAGCTCCGTGCAGACGCGCAGCACGTGCGCGTTGACGTCGTTCTGGAGATCCTCCCACGGATACGGGGTGACGTGGGCGATTGAGAACCGCGCGGATGCCATCGGCTCCGCCATTATGTCGCTGCTACTTGGCCTTGACCTTCGCTGCGGGTGCAGCCGCCCGTTTGCTGGGCGCTCCGGGCCGGCGCGAGTACTTGGCGATGAACTTCTCGGTGTCCAGCCGGGCTTGGTTGTCGGGGCGCTGGTTGTGGGGCGACTTCATCAGGTAGGAAGATGGCCCGTCGAGCTGGCCGCCGACGCCGTGGTTGAGTGCGAGCTTGCAGCAGCGCACGGCGTCGATCACGATCCCGGCCGAGTTGGGGGAGTCCCACACCTCGAGCTTCATCTCGAGATTCAGCGGCACATCACCAAAGGCCTGACCCTCGACGCGGATGTGAGCCCACTTGCGGTCGGTCAGCCATGGCACGTAGTCCGAGGGACCGACATGGACGTTCTCAGGGGCCATCTCGTGGTCGATGATCGAGGTGACAGCGTTCGTCTTTGAGATCTTCTTGGACTCCAGGCGCTCACGCTCGAGCATGTTGTAGAAGTCCATGTTGCCGCCGACGTTCAGCTGGGAGGTGCGCTGGATGCGCACGCCGCGCTCCTCGAACAGGCGCGCGAGGGTGCGGTGCACGATCGTGGCCCCGACCTGCGACTTGATGTCATCGCCCACGATCGGCAGTTTGGCCTGCTTGAAGCGCTTGTCCCAGTAGTTCTCACGGGCGATGAACACCGGGATGCAGTTGACGAAACCACAGCCGGCCTCGAGCACCTGCTCGACGTACCACTTGGTCGCTTGCTCGGAGCCGACCGGCAGGTAGGAGACGACCACGTCGGTGTGGGTGTCCTTCAGGATCTTGACGATGTCGGCGGTCTCGCCAGGAGCCTTTACGATCTTCTCTTTGAGGTACTTGCCTAGGCCGTCGTGGGTCATGCCACGGTGGACGGGCACGCCCATTTTCTTGGGAACCGCGCGCGTCCCCTGGGCGAACTTCATCGTGTTGTTCTGCCCGGCCCAGATCGCCTGGCCGAGATCCTTGCCGACCTTCGTGGAGTCGATGTCGAAGGCGGCCGTGAATTCGATGTCGCGCACGTGATAGCCGCCGAGGTCGACGTGCATCAGGCCGGGGACATCCTCATCGGGGTTCGCCTCGCGGTAGTAGTTGACGCCCTGGACGAACGCCGAGGCGCAGTTGCCGACGCCGACGATCGCGACGCGGACCGTCTCGCGCTGGTAGCGCGCCGCGCCGTTGCTTGCTGCGCCGTTGCCGGAGGCGCGGCCGTTTGAGGGCTGCTTGATCACGAGAAAATTTCCTTCCTCAGGGCTCGGCGCTGGGGGCCGAGGTGCGGTTCGGGGAGCTTGTGAGCTTTGCGGAGACTACCCCGCCGCTCGCGCTAGGTCACACTGGCGAGCTCGCGCCGCACGTGTGCGATGCGCTGTGCGACCGTGATGAGGCTGAGCGCCGCCAGTACGTAGACGGCCGGCTCCAGCAGCTGAAAGTCGCCCAGCGATGCGCCGCGCGCGAAGATGAGCCCAATCGAGAGGATCACCACGCGCACCGGACGTGTGGCGATGCCGACCTTGCACTCGACGCCGAGCGCCTCCGCGCGGGCGCGGGTGTAGCTGACCATCAGCGACGCCAGCACGGCGACGACCACCGCGGCCGCCGCGACGCGGTTGCCGTGCATCGCGAAGTAGCCAGCGACCGCGCTCAGCACGATTCCCTCCTCGATGCGGTCGAGCGTCGAGTCCAGGAAGGCGCCGAACGGCGTGCCCTTGCCGGACATGCGCGAGTAGCGGCCATCGAGCGTGTCCATCACCGAGCCGGTGATGAAGGCCACGCCACCGAGGAAGAAGAGGCGTTCCCAGACGAGCACCGCGGCGAGCAGGTTCAGCGCGAAGCCGGTGAGCGAGATCGCGTTTGGGGTCAGCCGGGACTCGATCAGCCGGTTGCGCACGAGCTCACGCCGTTCGCCCGCACCGATCGGAGCGCGCACCCGCGGCCGGCCGGAGCGGTATGTGCCGCGCCGCGTGCGGCGTGCAGGAGCTTGATGTCGCGGTGCCATCCTCTAGCTCGCTTGCAGGCGTGAGGGAACGGCGGCCGCGAAGCGCCACACGCCCGGGCGCGCACGAGCGAGACAGCGCGCGCCGTAGGCAGCGACAGCGGCGGTGAACGCCCCGAGCAGCGCGTCGACGATGAAGTGGTTGGCTGTCACAACGATCACGAAGGCCATCAGGAAGGGATAGAGGAACCACGCCACGCGCAGCGCCCGCCGGCGCACGAGCCGTGCCAGTGGCCAGCCGACCATCAGTGCGAACGCAACGTGCATCGAGGGCACGGCGGCGTAGGGGTTGAACAGCGCGGTCATCGAGGCGCTCGCGTGCGATACGCGGACGCCGGTGATGTCCGAGACGGAGTCGATGAAGCCCCACTCGGGCATGAACCGCGGTGGCGCTGTCGGGAACACCACGTAGCCGACGAGGGCGATCGCCATCGCGATCATGAACATGTTGCGGACAAAGTAGAAGGAGCGGTTGTGGCACACGTAGAGATAGACGAGCGCTCCCAGCGTGACCGTTACTTGCGCGTTGACGTACAGCCAGCTGGAGCACTCCATCAGCAGATGCGAGCCCGACGCCCACGCCTGCACGCTGGGCTCCACGAACAGGTGCAGTGCGCGCTCGGCTGAGATCAATTCACGCGCGTGCTGGAAAGCCGCTGCGCCCCTGCCCTCGACCAAGCCCCGCACGAGGCGATAGGCAAGGTAGGCCGCCGCGAACAGCGAGACTTGGCGCAGCACGTCCAGCCATCCACTGGGCAGGACGCGCGCCTGCAGGAGACGAGCGCGAGCGACCACGCCGGGAAGCCTAGTGGATGGTCCCTACCGGATGACTCGATACAGCCGCCAGTGTCGCGAACGCCAGACTTCACGCAAGTAGGGCAGGCCGTGGGCCACGAGCGCTCCCTCGGCGCGGGCGGCGTAATCCAGGCGCGCATCTGCCAGCGCGACGTAGGCGACGCGGTTTTCTGAAAGCCATGCACGGTAGGCGGATACGGTGAGGCCTGGCCGGTAGAACAGGGCGCCGTAGCGCGTGTCGAGCTGGCGCTCCCAGCCGCGGGCCAGCGAGACGCGATCGTGGCCCGCGAGGTAGGCGGCCTCCCAGTGGCCGGCGGTTAGTGGCACCTCGACGATCGCCGGGGTCCCGTGGTCCAGGCGGCCCAGCTCGGACAGCAGAGGGGCGAAGTAGGAGGGGTTCGCGGAGGGCTCGCCCGCGACGAGCGACAGGTCGCCGACCGGAGTGTTCAGCTGCCAGTACAACAGCACCGGAGCGAGCAGGCACAGCGCCAGGCGGCGGCGCTCCCACAGCACCCCGGCCAGCAGCGGCGCGGCGAGCGGCGGGCCGAGGCGGGCGGCGTTGCCGCCTACCGGGGTCGTGATCGCGAACGAGCCGATCAGCGCGAGCGCATACAGCGCCGCTCCCACCCGCACTACACGGCGCGCCTGGGGGGTGAGTGGCCCCTGTGGCAGCAGCAGCGCGATCGCAACGACGCCGCCGAGCGCCGGCCAGAAGGCGGATGGCGCAAACGGCTCGTATCCGCCCTCAGGAAAGGCGAGGGTGAGCGCGAGGACCGGCGCGAGCGCGGCGAGGGTCAGCGCGAACGGCCGGGTGCGCGAGCTGTCCGTAAGCGCCCGGGCGAGGAAGGCGAGCGCGAGGAACAGTCCGGCGATCGGACTGGCGATGCTCGTGAACACCGCCAGGACGAGCGCGAGCGCGAACCGCCCGCGCAACAGTGCGAGCACCGATCCGAGCCCGATGGCGAACCCGAGGTCGTAGGGCACGCGCCCGGACAGCAGCTCGGCGCAGATGCCGAAGGCGAACACCACCGCAACTACGCGCCCGGCAATGAGGCCAAAGGCGCGCTCTGCGATCAGGCCGAACAGGACGCTCGCCGCGACGGCCGAGCAAGCGAGCACGACACGCACCCCGAGCAGCGCCCCCAGCGCGGGGGACAGCAGTGAGTAGCCGAGCAGATAATGGCCGTGTGCGGCATACCAGCCGTTGTCGCGCAGTGCGAAGCCCACGCGGGCGAACAGGTCGCTGCGGTAGATGGCGGCGGCGAGGTCCGCGGCGGGGGGCGCCCAGACCAGGTAGATGATCGCCAGCGCCACCGCGATGGCGAGCGCAAGCACCCATGGACGCCCCCACTCGACCCTCGACCGTCCCAGTTGCACCGTTATCCGGGTGGGTCAGCTGCAGTCAGGAAGCCGGCCACGCGGTCGATCACGTCCGGCCGGTCAAACCACGGCCAGTGGCCGGCGTCGGGCAACTCGATCAGCTCGGCGTTGCCGTCACCGATCGCGCGCGCGTACTCGCGGCCGAAGCTGGCGGGGATGTAGGGGTCCTGCGCGCCCCACACCACGAGCGACGGCATCGACAACTCGCCGAGCCGCGCGCCGGCGGCCGCGAGCACGTCGGGAGGCGAGCTTCGGTATAAGCGCAGGATCGCGCGCTGGGTGCCCTGGTCGAAGTGGCCGAAGACCGTATCCAGCCACGCATCGGGCATCGGCTCGCGCGACGGCCGCGCCTCGCGCGTGGAGAAGCGCATGACAGGGCGCACGGTGGCGCCCATCACGAGCTCGCCGAGCAGCGGAGTGCGCCACAGGCGCGCGGTGCGGTGCCAGCGGAAGCCGGGCAGGAACGGCACGGCGTCGATGACCACGAGACGCGCGATCCGCTCGGGATGGCGCTGTGCGAACGCGAGCCCGACGGCGCCCCAGTCGTGCACGACGAGGCTGACTCGCTCAATCTCGAGGAGATCCAGGAATTCCTCGAGGAATTCCGCGTACTCCGCGATCGTGTACTGCAGGTTGCCGGGCTTGCCCGAGCGTCCAAAGCCCGGCAGGTCGGGCGCGAGCCCGCCGGTGCGCTCCAGAAATGGGAGCCAGTCGTCGGAGTTGGTCGGGACGCCATGCAGGTACAGCGGCAGGGGCGAGTCGTTCGCGTCGTCGGGCAGGGGCGCACTGCGCCAGAAGACCGGGAGCCCGGCGAGCTCGCCGTTGTGGTCGCTCACCTCAGGCACCGGGCGAGGATATCCGGCTACCGTGGCGCAGTGCCCCCTTGGACCCCGCCGGCTCGCAGGCGCGTACGCGCTATCCGTGACCGCCTGCGGGAGGTGTACGGGATTCCGCTGATGCGCCCACACGGCGACCCGATCGCCGAGCTGGTGCTGACGGTGCTCTCACAGAACACGAACGACCGCAACCGCGACGTCGCATATCTACGCCTGCGCGAGCGTTTCGAGCGCTGGGAGCAGGTGCGCGATGCCCCCGTGGCTGAGATCGAGGAGGCGATCCGCCCGGGCGGCATCTCAAAGGTGAAGTCAAAGCGGATCCAGGCGATCCTCAGAGCGATCGCCGCCGGGGACGGGCCGGGATCGAATCACCCTGACCACGACCTATCGCTCGATTGGATGCGCGAAACCCCGGTGAGCGAGAGTCGCGACTACCTGACCGCCCTGCCCGGGGTCGGACGCAAGACGGCCGCGTGCGTGCTGCTGTTTGCCTACGGCCTGCACGACGTGCCGGTCGACACGCACGTCTCCCGCGTGGGGATGCGCCTTCGCCTGCTGCGCCCAGGGGCGCCGTTCGATCAGCTGCACGATCAGATGCTGGCGCTGACGCCGCCGGGTGAGGAGCTGGAGCTGCACGTCAACCTGCTCCGCCACGGCCGGCGGACCTGCCATGCGCGCAAACCCGCTTGCCGGGAGTGTGCGCTGGCGCGCATGTGTCCCAGCCGCAAGGAATTCCCCTAGGGGCCGCCTAGCCGCGAGGCAGGACCGCGAAGGCGATCACCGCATATTGCAGCGCGGCGGCGGCCAGCACCAGCGCGTGGAACACCTCGTGGTAGCCGAACACCTTCGGCCAGGGGTTTGGTTTGCCGCTCGCATAGATCACTGCGCCCGCGAGGTACAGCGCGCCGCCGGTCGCCAGGCCCGCGACGCCGAGCCAGCCGATCGCCGCCGGCAGCTCGCCGAAGACCGCGGCGGAGACCAGGCCGAGCAGCACGTAGATGGCCGCGAGAAGCCACTTCGGCGCGTCGATCCAGGCGAGCTTGAAGATCACGCCGCCGAGCGCCCCGGCCCACAGCACGATCAAGACCACGTCCGCGAGCGTCCCCTTCAGCGCGAGCAGTGCCACCGGCGTGTAGGTACCGGCGATCAGCACGAAGATCATCGAGTGGTCCAGGCGCCTCATCCAGCGCCGCGGCCCCGGGCGCCAGGTCACCCGGTGATACAGCGCGCTCGTGCCGAGCAGGCCGGAGACCGCGACCGCGTAGATCACGGCCGCCAAGCGCGCGCGCCCGTCAGATGCCGCCAGGATCAAGCCCACGCCGCAGGCCAGCGAAACGAAGAACGCGTACTGGTGCGATACCCCCCTCAACCGGGGCTTGACCGGCGCCATCACACTGCCAAGCGCCGCGGGTATGTAACCCCGGCTCATGCAGCAAATGCTACCGCTTGTGTTCCATGTCGTTGCAGTTTGTTGGATTGAAGCCCAGCAGATTGACAGTCATCAGAAAATCTGCCACACTTTGACTCAGATTTAGACAGCGGTCCGAACCACTAGATTCCTCCAGAAGCTGCATTTGGGGCGCGATCTAGGAGTTTCGGGCAGATACTCATCCCCCTCTTTGAAGGAGCATCACATGGGCAAGACAATAGGCATCGACCTCGGCACGACGAACTCGTGCATGGCCGTGCTCGAGGGCGGTGAGCCCACCGTCATCGAGAACTCCGAGGGTGGTCGCACGACCCCCTCTGTCGTGGCCTTTACGGCCTCCGGTGAGCGGCTCGTGGGCACCGTCGCCAAGCGCCAGGCCGTCACCAACCCGCAGAACACCGTCTTCTCGATCAAGCGCTTCATGGGCCGCAAGGAGGCCGAGGTGCGCGAGGAGGAGTCGATCGTCCCTTACAAGGTCGTCTCCGGCCCCAATGGCGACGCCCGCGTCGAAGCCGGCGGCGAGCAGCATTCCCCGCCGGAGATCTCAGCGATGATCCTGCAGAAGCTGAAGACCGACGCCGAAGCGTATTTGGGCGAGCCGGTCGACGGTGCGGTGATCACCGTGCCCGCCTACTTCAACGACGATCAGCGCCAGGCGACCAAGGACGCCGGCAAGATCGCAGGGCTCGACGTCAAGCGGATCATCAACGAGCCGACCGCCGCATCGCTGGCCTATGGCTTGGACAAGGAGTCCGACCAGACGATCCTCGTGTTCGACCTCGGTGGCGGCACCTTTGACGTGTCGGTGCTCGAGATCGGCGACGGTGTGTTTGAGGTCAAGTCCACGTCCGGCGACAACCACCTCGGCGGCGACAACTTCGACAAGGCGATCGTCGACTGGCTCGTCAGCGAGTTCAAGAAGTCCCAAGGCATCGACCTGTCCACCGACCCGATGGCCCTGCAGCGTCTGTATGAGGCGGCCGAGAAGGCCAAGATCGAGCTCTCCACCACGCAGGAGACGCAGATCAACCTGCCGTTCATCACCGCCGACTCCTCCGGGCCCAAGCACCTCGACACGCGCCTCACGCGCGCCAAGCTCTCCGAGCTGACGGCGGACCTGCTGTCAAAGATCGTCGCGCCGGTACGCCAGGCGATCGATGACGCCAAGGACAAGGGCGTCAAGGAGATCGAGCACGTCGTGCTCGTCGGTGGCATGACGCGGATGCCCGCCGTGCAGGAGAAGGTCAAAGAGCTGACCGGCTCCGAGCCCCACCGCGGGGTCAACCCCGATGAGGTGGTTGCCGTCGGTGCCGCGATCCAGGCAGGCGTTCTGGCCGGTGACGTCAAGGACGTGCTGTTGCTGGACGTGACTCCTCTGACGCTCGGGATCGAGACGAAGGGGGGCGTGATGACGAAGCTGATCGAGCGCAACACGACGATCCCGACGCGTAAGGGCGAGGTGTTCTCGACCGCCGAGGACAACCAGCCCTCGGTTGAAATCCACGTGCTGCAGGGCGAGCGCGAGATGGCCGCCTACAACAAGTCGCTGGGCAAGTTCCAGCTGACGGGAATCCCACCCGCCCCGAGAGGGATACCCCAGATCGAGGTCGCGTTCGACATCGACGCGAACGGCATCCTGAACGTCTCAGCCAAGGACCTCGGCACCGGCAAGGAGCAGAAGATCGAGATCAAGTCGGGCTCCGGCCTCTCCGAGGAGGAGATCAAGAACATGGTCTCCGACGCGGAGTCCCACGCCGAGGAGGACCGCCGCGCGCGCGAGCTCGCCGAGGCGCGCAACAACGGCGAGAACGCCGCCTACCAGGCCGAGCGCCAGCTCGCAGAGCTGGGCGACCAGGTCGACGCCGACTCCAAGGGCCGTATCGAGGAGGCGATCAAGGAGGTGCGCGAGACGCTCGAGTCTGAGGACCCGGCGGCGATCAACGCCAAGACCGAGACGCTCCAGACCGCGTTCCACGCCGTCTCCGAGGCGATGTACCAGCGCGCCCAAGAGCAGCAGGCCGCAGGCGCGCCTGGACCCGATGACACCGGATCCAATGGCGCCGGCACGTCCTCTGACGAGGAGGACGTGGTCGATGCCGAGGTCGTGGACGAGCCGAAGGCGTAACGGCGATGAGCGATTCCAAGCAAACGATCGACGAGCAGGTCGAGGACCAGCAATCCGAGGAGCAACAGCCCGAGTCCCCCGGCGCCGCCGCGCCGGGGGCTCAGCCGTGCGAGCGTGTGGAGGACTCGCACTCCGACAGCGACGCGTCCGAGATCGAGGGAGACCTCGACGAGCTCGTCGCCGTCGCTCGCGAGCGCGACGAGTACCTCGCGCTCGCGCAGCGCACACAGGCGGATTTCGAGAACTACCGCAAGCGCGTCGCCCGCGAGTCAGCCGCCGCCCTGGAGCGTGGTGTGGCGAAGCTCTGCAAGGAGCTGTTGCCGGCGCTGGACAATCTCGACCGCGCGCTGCAGGCAGCCGCCCAGGATGACCCTCTGCTCGACGGCGTGCGTCTCGTGCGCTCAGAGCTGAGCGCCGCGCTCGCGCGCGCCGGCGTCGAGTCCTTCTCACCCGAGGGCGAGACGTTCGACCCGGCCTTGCACGAGGCGATGGCGCAACAGCCCGCCGCCGGCGCCACGAGTGGCACGGTCGTTGAGGTCTACCAGCCCGGCTACCGGCTTGGCGCGAACGTGATCCGCCCCGCTCGGGTGCTCGTCGCCGCATAGCCCAGGAGTTGCACATGGCATCGCGTCCCGACTACTACAAGACGCTCGGGGTCGACCGTAAAGCGACCCCCGAGGAGATCAAGAAGGCCTACCGCAAGCTCGCGCGTAAGTATCACCCCGACACCAACCCTGACGACAAGCGGGCCGAGGAGCGCTTCAAGGAGATCTCCCAGGCCAATGATGTACTCGGCGATCCCGAGAAGCGAAAGCAATACGACTCGGGCTCAGGGCCCTTCGCCACCGGCGGCGGGCCAGGGGGAGGCTTCGGCGGCTTCGGCAATTTCGACTTCGATGCCTCCTCGATGGGGGACATCCTCTCCAACTTGTTCGGGGGAGCGGGTCCCGCCCGCCCGGGGGGTGGCCGTGGCGGACGCAGCGCGCGCCAGCAGCGCGGCGCCGACCTGGAGGCGCAGGCCTCGATCTCTTTCGATCAGGCGATCGCGGGCGTCCAGATCCCGCTTCAGGTGCCGATGCGCACGACCTGTGACACCTGTCACGGCACGGGCGCCAAGCCCGGCACGACCCCCACGGTCTGTCCCCGCTGTGAGGGCCGCGGGATCGAGACCCAGGGACAGGGCATGTTCTCGATCTCTCAGCCGTGCTCGCGCTGTGGCGGCTCGGGGACGGTGATCGAAGACCCGTGCCCGACCTGCAAGGGCTCAGGCGCGGTGCGCACCGTCAAGCGCATGCGCGTGAACATCCCCGCCGGCGTGCGCGACGGCAGTCGCATCCGCCTGCCCGGCAAGGGCGAGCCTGGTCCGGCCGGCGGGCCTGCGGGCGACCTGTACCTGATCATGCACGTCGCCCCCTCCCCAGTGTTCGCGCGCAAGGGCAACAACCTCGAGGTCGAGGTGCCCCTCAGCATCCCTGAGGCGTTGCGCGGCGCTGAGGTGCAGGTGCCGACGCTGAACGGCGCCAAGACGCTGCGCGTACCGGCAGGCACCAAGCACGGCACGGTGCAGCGATTGCGCGGCGAGGGGCCGGTGAAGATTGGGTCCCCGCCCACCCCCGGCGGAAGACCTGGTGGGCGGGGAGCCGAAAAAGGCGACATTCACTACCGCTTCCTAATCGACGTGCCGGAGCAGCTGAACGAGGAGCAGCAGGGCGCCGTGGAGGCGCTCGCGAAGACGCTGGACGGCAATCCCCGTGCGCGGCTGTTCGAGGACGCGCAGGCGGGACACGGCAATGCGGAGGACTCGTGATGGCGCCGCGTGAGATCAAACGGATGGCGATAACTTCTCCCGCGGGACGCATTGAAGTCGAGACCGACCGCGGCGTGTTCATGATCTCCGTCGCCGCTGAGCTGGCCGAGATGCACCCGCAGACGCTGCGCACCTACGAGGCGCGCGGCCTGATCGAGCCCAAGCGCTCGCCCAAGGGCACGCGGCTGTACTCCCAGGAGGATGTCGAGCAGCTGCGCCGCATCCAGGGACTGACGGCAGACCTCGGGCTAAACCTCGCCGGCGTGGAGCGCGTGCTCGAGCAGGAGGCGGAGATCGAGCGGATGCATGCGCGCATCGAGGAGCTCGAGCTGCAGGCGCTGCAAGCGCAGGTGCAGCTGGCGAAGGAGCTCGAGGAGGTGCGCCGCTCCTTCCGCGCCGAGCTCGTGGCTCCCTACCGTGGCGGGCAGGAGTTGGTGCGCGCCGCCGATGTCCTACCTGCATTCCCGCCGCCATCCAACAGGAGAACCGATGCCTCCTAACGGAGCCAACCCCGCCACCGGACAAGCTCCCGAGGAGGAGCAGAGCCCGCTGCAGCGCTTCGGGCGCGACCTGACCGAGATGGCCGAGGAGGGCAAGCTCGACCCGGTGATCGGCCGCGACGAGGAGATCCGCCGCGTGATCCAGGTGCTATCGCGACGCACGAAGAACAACCCGGTGCTGATCGGCGAGCCGGGTGTCGGCAAGACCGCGATCGTCGAGGGCTTGGCCCAGCGGATCGTCTCCAAGGACGTGCCCGAGTCATTGCGCGACCGGCGCGTGATCGCGCTCGACATGGGTGCGCTGATCGCCGGCGCCGCCTACCGCGGCGAGTTCGAGGAACGGCTGAAGGGCGTGCTCAAAGAGGTGGCGGACGCCCAGGGCACGATCATCCTCTTCCTCGACGAGCTGCACACGATCGTCGGCGCTGGCGCGGCGCAGGGATCGGTTGATGCTTCGAACCTGCTCAAGCCGATGCTGGCGCGCGGGGAACTGCGCGCGGTCGGAGCCACGACGCTCGATGAGTACACCAAGTACATAGAGAAGGACGCCGCCCTGGAGCGGCGTTTTCAGCCGGTCACGGTGGGGGAGCCCACGGTGGCGGACACGATCGCGATCCTGCGCGGCCTCAAGGAGCGCTACGAGGTCCACCACGGCGTCTCCATACAGGACAGCGCGCTGATCGCGGCCGCCACGCTCTCCCATCGGTACATAGCCGATCGCTTCCTGCCCGACAAGGCGATCGATCTGGTCGACGAGGCGGCCTCGAAGATCCGCATCGAGATCGACTCGCTGCCCACCGAGATCGACGAGGTTGACCGCCGCGTGATGCAGCTGAAGATCGAGCTGGAGTCACTGCGCAAGGAGAAGGACGATGCCGCCAAGCAGCGCCGGGAGGCAATCGAGTCAGAGCTGGCCGGGCTGGAAGCGCGCTCGGCCGAGATGAAGCGCCAGTGGGAAGCCGAGAAGCAGGCGATCAAGGGCATTTCCGAGACCAAGGAACGCCTGGAGCAGGCGAACAGCGAGATGGAGCGCGCGGAACGCGAAGCGAACCTGCAACGCGCGGCCGAGCTGCGCTACGGAGAGATCCCTGAGCTCGAACAGAAGATCGCCGAGTACGAATACGCCGAGCGCGAACGCGGCGATGACAGCGCCCCGGTGTTCCTAAAAGAGGAGGTCGACGCCGACGACGTCGCTGAGATCGTCGCGCGCTGGACCGGGATCCCGGTCAGCCGTCTGTTGGAGGGCGAAACCGAGAAGTTGGTGCACATGGAGGACCGGCTGCACGAACGGGTCGTCGGCCAGGACGAGGCGATCGAGGCCGTGGCCACCGCGTTGCGTCGCTCGCGCGCCGGGCTGCAGGACCCCGACCGTCCGATCGGCAGCTTCCTCTTCCTCGGCCCCACCGGCGTTGGCAAGACTGAGCTCGCGCGGGCGCTGGCTGAGTTCATGTTCGACTCACAGGACGCCATGATCCGCATCGACATGTCCGAGTACATGGAGAAACACTCCGTGTCGCGCCTGGTTGGCGCGCCGCCCGGGTACGTCGGCTACGAAGAGGGTGGCCAGCTCACGGAGGCGGTGCGCCGTCGTCCCTATTCCGTGGTGCTGCTCGACGAGATCGAGAAGGCGCACTCAGACGTGTTCCATACGCTGCTGCAGGTGATGGACGACGGCCGCCTCACCGACGGCCAGGGCCGCACCGTCGACTTCAAGAACACCGTGCTGATCATGACCTCCAACCTGCCGGTGGCCGGGGACGCCAGTGACCCCGGCGAAGCGGACGGCGGCGCCTCAGCCGACGCGCGCCTGCGCAACGAACTGCTGCAGTACTTCAAGCCCGAGTTCATCAACCGCCTCGACGACATCGTCCGCTTCCGCTCGCTCACGCGCGAGCAGATCTCGGAGATCGTCGAGATGCAGGTGCAGCGGGTGATAGACCGCGTGGCCGAGCGCGGCGTGCAGGTGACGCTCACCGGTAAGGCGCGCGAGCTGCTCGCGAACATGGGCTATGACCCGACTTACGGCGCCCGACCGCTGCGGCGGGTCATCCAGAAGCAGCTGACCGACCGGCTTGCGCTCGCGCTGCTGCAGGGTGAGATTCACGAAGGTGATTCGGTAGCAGTGGACGCGGTTGATGGGGAGTTAGCGCTCGAGAAGGCCGGCGCTGGGGCGAGCGCCGGCGCCTGAACAGCGCCGCTTGGCCCCGATCCGCTACAAACAACCCTGAGCGCGCTTTCGACCGGGCCGGCCGGGAGCACCATCGGCAAACGGAGGAGCCACAATGCCCACGTACATCATGCTCTCAACGCTCACCCCGGAGGGCGTGCAGACCGTCAAGAACAACCCCAAACGGATCCAGGAGGTCAACAAGGAGGTCGAGCAGCTCGGCGCCACCGTAAAGGCGCAGTGGGCGACGCTGGGTCACGTTGACTTCATCTCGGTCATCGAGGCGCCCGACGAGGGCACGATGGCGCGCGTGTCACTGGAGCTCGGGTCGCGCGGCACCGGCCGCTACGAGACGCTCTCGGCGATACCGATCGACGAGTTCATAGCGTCTCTCTGACGTGAAGGTCCTCGTCGTCGGCGCAGGTGGGCGCGAGCACGCGATCGTGCGGGCGCTTGCGCACTCTCAGCAGTTGCCGGAGCTGCTGTGCACGCCGGGCAACGCGGGCATCGCGCAGGATGCGCGCGTGCTCGACGTCGGCGCGCAGGACACCGAGGGGCTACTGGCGGCGGTCGAGCGGGAGGGAGTCGACTTCACCGTCGTGGGGCCCGAGGCGCCGCTCGTGGCGGGACTCATCGACGCGCTTGCCGCACGCGGTCACGCTGCATTCGGTCCGAGCGCGGCCGCGGCCAGGCTGGAGGGGTCGAAGGCATTCGCCAAGCAGATCATGATGCAGGCCGGTGTGCCCACGGCGCGCTGGCGCATGGTCAGCACACTGGATGAGGGCCTCGCGGCGGTCTGTGATCTCGCACTGGGCTCGGGAGAGGGTGTCGTCGTGAAGGCGGACGGCCTTGCTGGCGGAAAGGGTGTTGTCGTGGCCGATTCCGCCTGGCAGGCCGAGGTCGCCTTGGCCGAGATCTTCCTGAATGACCGCTTCGGCACTGGCGCGCACGCGGTGGTCGAGGAACGCCTGGCAGGGGAGGAGTGCTCGCTGCTGGCGCTGTGCGACGGCGAGCGCGCTGTGCCGCTTGCGCCCGCGCGCGACTTCAAGCGCATCGGCGACGGCGATCGTGGTCCAAACACTGGTGGTATGGGCTCCTACTCGCCGGTGGCCGGCTTCGATGAGGAGCGCGTGCGTGAGATCGCCGCCGCCGTCCATCAGCCGGTCGTCGATTTGATGCGCGAGCGCGGCACGCCCTTTCACGGCGTCCTCTACGCGGGCCTGATGCTCACACCCGAGGGTTTGCGCGTGCTGGAGTTCAACGTGCGCTTCGGAGACCCAGAGACGCAGGCGGTGCTGCCGCGGCTGCGCTCGGACCTGCTCGAGCTGCTGCTCGCCGCCGCCCGTCCGGGTGGCCTGGCCGGGGCCGAGCTCGAGTGGTCCCCCAACTGGGCGGTCACCGTCGTCCTCGCGAGCGCTGGCTATCCCGAATCCTCCTCAGAGGGCGATCTGATCACTGGGCTGGAGCAGGTGAAGGGTGCGATCGAGGTGACGCACGCCGGCACGGTGCAGACCCCTGAAGGCGTGGTCACGGCGGGCGGGCGTGTGTTGAACGTGACCGCGCTCGGCGCCGACCCTGGCTCCGCCCGTGACGCGGCGTATGCTGCGGCCGGGATGATCTCCTTTGACGGCATGCAGCTCAGGCGCGACATCGCCGCGGGCGCCGCGGTGCTGGCACCATGAGCCGCCCGGAGCCTGGAACGGGTCTCTCGCTGGCGCCGGAGCCGATGCAGGAAGCTGAAGTGCAGGCCCAGCTCGACGACATCGATGTCGACTCGCCGCAAGTCGGCATCGTGATGGGGTCCAAGAGCGACATGGAGACGATGGAGAAGGCGGGCAACGAGCTGCAGGAGCGCGGCATCCTGCACGAGCTGCGGGTGATGTCCGCGCACCGCGAACCGGACATCGTCGCCGACTACGCCAAGAACGCGCGCATGCGTGGCCTGCGCGTGATCATCGCTGGGGCGGGCATCTCCGCCGCGCTGCCCGGGGCCGTCGCCGCACATACCGACCTGCCCGTGATCGGTGTGCCGCTGTCCGGTCGCCTGACCGCCGCCGGGGGTCTCGACGCGATCCTCTCGATCGTGCAGATGCCCCCGGGTGTGCCCGTTGCGTGTGTGGGGTTGGACAACCCACGCAACGCGGCGATTCTCGCGGCGCAGATCCTCGGCGCCTGATACCCACGAGAGCGCCGTCGCTGCCCGGCCGCGATAATTGCAGCGTAAGCTGGACCCGGCCGACCCGGCCGGTCGGCGATACTTCGATACATGATCACGCGCTATACCCGCCCTGAGCTGGGGCGCCTGTGGACCGACGAGGCGCGCATGGAGAGCTGGCGGCGCGTGGAGGTCGCGGCTTGCGAGGAGCTTCCCGGCCTGCTCGGTACGTTGACGGGATCCCAGCCCGGGCGAGAGGGTGGGGTTGGGGGACCCAGTCAAAAGGAGCTGGAGGCGATTCGCGCCGCCACGTTCACCGTGCAGGCCGTGAATGAGCGCGAGCTGGTGACCGACCACGACATGGCCGCGTTTGTCGACGTGCTCGCCGCCTCGGCGGGTGAGGCGGGACGCTGGATCCACTTCGGGTTGACCTCCTCGGACGTGCTCGACACCGCGCTCGCGTTGCAGCTGCGCGCTGTCGGGGAGGTAATCGTGCCCGGCGCCCGCGAGCTTGCCGACGCCTTGGTCACGCGCGCGCGTGAGCACGCGGGAACGCTTTGCGTGGGCAGAACTCACGGGGTACACGCCGAGCCGACGACCTTCGGGGTGAAGCTCGCGGGCTTCGCGTTCGAGGCGCATCGCAACGCAGTGCGGCTGGAGCGCGCGTTTGCGCAGGTGGCCGTCGGCGCGATCTCCGGCGCGGTGGGCACGTACGCGGCGACGAGCCCCGAGTTCGAGACGCGCGTGCTGGAGCGTTTGGATATCAAGCGCGAGAACGTCTCCACGCAGGTGGTGGCGCGCGACCGTCACGCCGAGTTGCTTGGAGCGATCGCGCTGGCTGGTGCGGGCCTGGAGCGATTTGCGACCGAGATCAGACAGTTGCAGCGCACCGAGGTGCGCGAGGTGCAGGAGCCTTTTCGCGACGGCCAGAAGGGCTCGAGCGCGATGCCCCACAAGCGCAACCCGATCAAGAGCGAGCAGATCTCGGGGCTGGCGCGCGTGCTGCGCGGGAATGCCCAGGCGGCGCTCGAGAACGTCGCGCTGTGGCACGAGCGCGACATCTCGCACTCCTCGGTGGAGCGCGTGATCCTGCCCGACTCGACGATCCTGCTCGATTACCTCCAGCACCGGACGATCGCGCTGGTGCGGGACATGACCGTTGATGGCGAGCGGATGCGCGAGAATCTCGAGCTCACCCATGGCGCGCTGTTCTCTCAGCGGGTGCTGCTCGCGCTCGTCGAAGGTAACCCCGTGGAAGGGAATCCCGCCCACCCCATGACCCGTGACGTGGCCTACCGGATTGTGCAGG
>JBIOEX010000003.1:0-90671 GCA_044446485.1 Solirubrobacterales bacterium | reverse complement strand
CCCTTCAAGAACGTGCAGCAGCGCGACTCGCTTGCGTGCAAGCGCGCCCTTACCTTCCACACTCACAACGTCGAATGTCAAATTCGGGCGGTCAAACCCGGAGCGAATCGACACCCAATCGCGCAACCCCAACCGCGCAGCGATCTCCGTTGCCACCTTTGGCGTCGCCGTCGCCGTCGCCGCCATCACCGGTGGACGGCCCAGCGATGCGATCGCCTCTCCCAGGCGCAGGTAATCGGGCCGGAAGTCGTGACCCCACTCGGTCACGCAGTGTGCCTCGTCGACAACGAACAGCTTCACCCTGCGCTGCGCCAGTGCCGCGCGGAACGCGCCCGACGCAAACCGCTCCGGCGCCGCCAGCACCAGCTGCGTCACACCCGCTTCGATATCCCTCAGCGCCTGTGCGTTGTGCCCTTCCTCCATTCCCGAGGCCAGCATGGTCGCGTTTACGCCCGCGTTCTTCAGCCTCTGCCACTGGTCGGTCATCAGCGCGATCAGCGGGCTAACCACGACTACTAGACCCCCGCCCACCTGGGCAGGCTCCCTATCTATTGCCAGCGCTGGGAGCTGGTAGCACAGCGACTTGCCGCCGCCGGTCGGCATCACGACCAGGCTGTCGCGGCCTTCCAGAGCCGCCTGCACCGCATCGCGCTGACCCGGCCTGAACTCCTCCAGCCCGAAGCGTGCGAGCAGCGCCTCGGGGGTCGGCAGAGCTCTCTCTGTCGGCGTAACCTCCATCCCTAGAAGCTACCCGCCACTGCGGCCAGTTCTCTGCAGCCAATTTCTGCTTACCGGAGCAAACGGGTCTTTAGAGCCAGCCAGCGGCGGTAGACCGGACGTGTCGAGCGTGCCGCACGAGGCGACTGCGCGCGATATTCCCGCAGCGCCACCGCCACCCGTTCGCGTGCGGCTTGCACCTGCTCTTGGGAGAGCGTCGCTGGCCGGCGCTCCAGATATCCCGCGAGCATCCTCGCGGGTGTCACGCGCACCCCCTTACGGCGTGCGAGCGGCTTGTCGACCCACGCCCGGCTGAACACGATCAGCGCCTCCACCCGCTCACCCGTCACGCGTTCGATCGCCTTGCGCTGGGCTTGGGCCTGGCTCAGCGTCGCGCCGTGCACCCGCCCCACCTTCACTGGGCCGGGGTGGCTCTTTGTCTCGACTGTGAAAACGCCTGCCGCCCCGATCAAGATGTGGTCCACGTTTCCCCGGCCGAGGCTAGCGTCGTGAATCACGTGCCATCCATCCCCTGCCAGCCCATCCAGCAGCCCCCCCACCTGCTCCTCCCCCGTGGCGCCACGATCGTGGCGCTCCACGAGCGGCAGCACGTAACGCGAGATCACAAACATGCTCACCAGCAGCGCGATCTCCGAGACCAGGAAACGCCAGTCGCGTAGCCCGAACGTCCGGCCTAGCAGCGCGGTCGCCACGGCCAGCACCCCCAGCACCACCAACGTGCGCATGCGCAACCGCCGCACGGTCGTGCGCTCGTGCTGGCCCGCCGCGCGGGCCGTCGGGTCATAGCCGGCTATCTGCGCCTCTCCCTTTGCATCGACCTATCGAGGCTAGCTCTAAATCTCCCAAGAAGCGTGGAAACTCGTCCGATCCCCTAAAGCCAGGGCGTACGCGCGCCGAAGCCAACAACAGGTCGCCGATCTACACCGGCCCTCGTCGAGCATGGATGCTTGTATGACCCACGATTCCGATCTATATCCCCCTTCTGACGTCTGCCTGCTCCTGCGTGCCCACGCTGAGCAGCGCTGGCTGATCCTCGAGGTAAGCCCCGTCCTGCGCCAGCTGCAGCAACCCGGCTCCATCCCGGAGGAGCAGCTCGGTGCGGCGCTCGCCTACCTCGAGGTCCTCTCGATCGAGGCCGCCATGCGAGCCGCGGAGACCGACGCCGCCTATGCTCAGCTCGATGCCTGCAAGCGCGCCGGCGAGGACCGCACGCTGCCCGGCATCGCTCGCCGTTACCACGCCGCCGTACGGACGCTCCGCGATACCTTCGCGCGCCACATCGCCATGCTGCTCGCCGCGCCCAGCGACATCTCCGCCCGGGAGCACTCGAACTCCTAGGCCAGTCGCGTACGCTCCCGGAATGTCGTCGCTGCGCTTCGACCTGCAGTCTCACTCCACCCACTCCGACGGCGCGCTCGAGGCCGCGGAGGTGGTGGACCGTGCCGCCCGAGCCGGCGTGACGCTGCTGGCGCTCACCGACCACGACACCGTCTCCGGCGTCGCCGAGGCGCTGCGCGCCGGCGAGCGCCATGGGGTGCGCGTGGTACCCGCGGTCGAGATCTCCGCGATCGACACCGGCTCGAAGAAGCCTTGCGAACTGCACATCCTCGGCTACAACATCGACCACACGGGGCCGCCGATGACCGGCCGGCTCGCCGCCTTTTTGGCAGATCGCGAGAAACGCACGCTGCGCATGCGCGACGGCCTGCGAGAGGCCGGCTTTGAGCTGGACGAAGCGGAGATCGAGCAGCGCATCGCAGAAGGCAAACCAATCGGCCGCCCGCACTTGGCGGGGGCCGTGCTGGGCGCGCCGGCCAACGCGCAGCGGCTGAAGGACGAGCAGATCGACGACATCGGCTCGCTGATTCGCGGCTACCTGATCGAGGGCAAGCCCGCCTTTCGCCTGCGCGAGACGCCAACGGTCTCCGAGGCGATCGAAGCGATCCACGATGCCGGCGGCGTAGCTGTCTGGGCGCACCCCTTCTGGGACATCGAGGACGACGCCGAAGTGCTCTCCAGCATCGACCGCTTCCGCGCGCTCGGGATCGATGGCATCGAGGCCTTCTACATCACGCACACGGAGCCACAGACGCGGCTGCTCGCCGGGCGCTGCACCGAACTCGGCCTGCTCAGCACCGGCTCAGCCGACTTCCACGGGCCAGAGAACCGGCTGTTCTCGCGCTTTCTCGCGTTCGAGACTTATGGCTTTGAGCCCAACCTCGGTCCGATAGCCGCTTCCAAGCGGTAAGCCAGCGCCTCCAGGGCAAGCTCCTCGGACACATTCAGTCCCAGCCGCAAGCGTGTGTCTGTGACCAGCTCGACCGCCTCACGCAGGCGCGGGCCCTCGCGCCCTTGTGCGTCGTGCTCGAGCTCTGCTTTGCGGTCCACAGCGTAAACGAGCTCAGGAGCGCCTTCTGAGACGCACAGCACGTCGCGCAGCCACAGCTCCGCCAAGCGCAACGCCGTATCGAGCGCCTGCGTCCGTACCCGGCGCTCGATGCGGCGAGATGCGTCTGCGCCTTCCCGCTCATACCGTTTGCGCTCCTTGCTTGGAACCAGCTCGAGCTCCTCTTCCAGCCGGGCGTGAGCTTGCTCGCCAGCGGCCTCACCAGCGGTCTTCCCGAGGTCGAGCAGCCCGATCCAGCGCCGCTCGCTGCTTTCCCCGTTCATGCCAGAGCGCACAAAGCTCTCGGCGCACGCCCGCAGTGCATGCCCTTCCTCGCTCGCCAGCCGCGCAGCTAAGCGCGCATCGCCCAGCGCCAGGCGCGCGCACGCTTGTGCGCGCGCGGGCTCTAAGCCCTCCAGCCTCGCCGCGATCCGCGCGGGGGGAAGCGGGTCAAAGCGCACCCCCTGACAGCGCGAGGCGATCGTCGGGAGCACGTCCTCGCGACGGTCTGTAATCAGCACCAAGTGGACGAACGAGGGCGGCTCCTCGAGCGTCTTCAGCATCCTGTTCGCGGCCTGGTCGTTCATCGTATCTGCCCCCTCGATCACGAATACGCGCCGCGCGGATTCAAACGGCGTACGCGCAGCAGCGGCCACAACTGCCTCCTCGATGTCACCCACGAGCATCTCAGCGGCGCCGCTCGGTCTGACCCAGGTCAGGTCGGGGTGCGTGTCACGCGCCACGCGCTCCCCCACGGCACTCGGATCGCGCGCGCCGTCGATCAGCAGGGCCGCGGCAAACGCGCGAGCCACCGTGCGCTTCCCCGTTCCAGAGGGACCGTGGAACAGGTAGGCGTGCGAGGGAGGCAGGGCAGGCATCCCATCCAAACCCAGTACGGGCATCAGCAACGCCCGCGCGTGCGGGTGGGCATCGATGCCGGGCAGTGAGGTCATGGGATGAGTGTCCACGCCGCTCATCGTAGAGACGCTACGGTGCCGGAGGTGGAGCGCGGCAGGCTGATTACGATCGAGGGGATCGATGGCGCGGGCAAGTCCACGCTCGCGGAAGCGCTCGCCCGTGAGATCCTGGGAAAGGGTCGCCCCGTGGAGCTGCTACGCGAGCCTGGTGGAGTGGACATCTCCGAGCGCCTTCGCGCACTCGTCAAGGACCCGGCCCTATCGATATCCCCACGCGCAGAGGCGCTCCTGTACGCAGCCGCCCGGGCCCAGCTCGTAGCGGAGAAGGTGGAGCCACTGCTGGCCGGAGGTACCTGGGTGCTGCTCGACCGCTTCGTCGACTCTTCCCTGGCCTACCAGGGCACCGGGCGCGCCCTCGGAATCGAGGAGGTACGCGCGATCAATCAATTCGCGACCGGCGGCCTCACTCCTGACCGCACCTTGCTGCTGCGCATCGACCCTTCCACAGGAAGGGCTAGAGCGCATGGTCGTGCGCTCGCGCCCGACAGGCTAGAGCGCGAGGACGAGAGCTTCTTTGCGGCGATCGCCGCCGCCTACGATGAGCTCGCCAGCGCCTGCACTGAGCGGATTCGAGTAATCGACGCCACTCAGCCGCCGCACGACGTACTGCGCGACGCGCTCGCGGAGATCGAGGATCTGCTGCTTTCCCCGCCCATCGCCGGTTAGCATTGGCAGGACAGATGTCCACTCACACCAGCTCCATCCCAACCTTCCCGCTGCCAGCGTCGGCCGGGGTGCATCCGAGGACTACGACGACGAGTACGGCAAGCCCCTCCGCCACCACCACCGCTCCGGCCAAAGCCATTGTCCCGCCCACGGCGAGCACTCCGACCACCACCTATGTCCCCTCCGGCGGCACCCCTCTGCCCAGCACCACCTCCGCCGGATCCGCTGCGACTCCTCCCACCACCGCCACGCCTTTCAAACCGGCGCTGAGCGCGCACACGCGTCCCACACACCACTCCACCACGCTCTCCACGGGCGCAATCGTGATCGCCGTAGCCGCCGCAGTACTCCTATTGGCATGCCTGGGATGGGCGCTCGCGCGCCGACGAGCGTTCGAGCCCCACTGGATGCTGTCGCTGCGCCACGCGATGGCGGAGGCAGGTTTCCGCGCCTCCGCCACCTGGGCGGAATTCACAGATTGGGTCCGATTGGGGCACTGAGGCGTCCTAAAATAGAAGGCGACTCTGCGATTTTTTCCGCCGGTCGGGGAGAGACAATGCGCGGCCCCGACAAACAGCTTCGAGTGGGCGTCGCGCGACGCCGGCATAGCGCAGAGGAGGAAGGCCGATGAACCCCACCACGCACCCCACGACCGCCCAGAAGAGGACGCCCGGAGCCGGGCTTCACCTCAGGCGCCTGTTCACCTCTGCTGAGGAGCATCCGTTCGACGCTGTGGAGTGGGAGACGCGCGACGCGCGCATCGGCCACGGCGACCGCATCGCGTTTGAGCAAGAAGGCGTCGAGTTTCCCAAGAGCTGGTCCCAGAACGCGACAAACATCGTCGCCCAGAAGTACTTCCGCGGGCAGATCGGCAACCCCGCGCGGGAGAGCTCGGTCAAGCAGATGATCTCGCGCGTGTCGGGGACGATCGCGGGCTGGGGTCGTGAGCGCGGCTACTTCGCGAGCGATGAGGACGCCGAGACCTTCGAGGCAGAGCTGACCCACATCCTGCTGCACCAGATGGCGGCCTTCAACTCACCGGTGTGGTTCAACGTCGGCTTCGAGGAGAGCCCGCAGTGCTCGGCCTGCTTCATCCTGTCCGTGCAAGACACGATGGAGTCGATCCTCGACTGGAACACCAAGGAGGGGATGATCTTCCGCGGTGGATCGGGCTCGGGAATCAACCTGTCGAACATCCGCGGCTCGATGGAGCCTCTGGCCAAGGGCGGCACCGCCTCAGGGCCGGTCTCCTTCATGCGCGGCGCGGACTCCTGGGCCGGGACGATCAAGTCCGGTGGCAAGACCCGCCGTGCGGCGAAGATGGTGGTGCTGGACATCGACCATCCAGACATCCGCGAGTTCATCTGGTGCAAGGCCAAGGAGGAGGACAAGGCCGAGGCTTTGCGCGACGCGGGCTTTGACATGTCGATCGACGGCGAGGGCTTCAAGTCGATCCAGTACCAGAACGCCAACAACTCGGTGCGCATCACCGACGAGTTCATGCGCGCCGTCGAGGACGACCGCGAGTGGCGGCTGACCGCGCGCGCCACCGGCAAGCCGGTCGGCGAGCCGATCCCAGCACGTGAGCTGATGCGCGAAATCGCCGAGGCCGCTTGGCGCTGCGCCGACCCGGGTGTCCAGTACGACACAACGATCAACCAGTGGCACACCTCGCCCAACAGCGGTCGCATCAACGCGTCCAACCCATGCAGCGAGTACATGCACGTGGATAACTCGGCCTGCAACCTGGCCTCCATCAACCTGATGAAGTTCCGCCGCGTCGACGGCACGCTCGACACCGAGTCTTTCGAGCACGTCGTCGACGTGATGCTGCTCGCGCAGGAGATCGTCGTCTCACCCTCCAGCTACCCGACCGAGGAGGTCGGCGTCAACGCGCGCGCCTTCCGCCAGCTGGGACTCGGCTACGCCAACCTCGGGGCCTACCTGATGAGCAATGGCATGCCGTACGACTCGGACTCAGGGCGGGGAACCGCGGCCGCGATCACCGCTCTGATGACCGGCCGCGCCTACCGCCGCTCGGCCGAGGTCGCGGCGGCGCTCGGCCCCTATGAGCACTACGAGGTCAACCGCGACGCACACAACAACGTGATGAGCATGCACCGCGACGCCTCCCGTGCGATACCCGATTCCACCTGCGCCGATGAGCAGCTGCTCACGGCAGCGAGGCGCTCATGGGATGAGACGGTTCAGCTGGGCAAGCTTCACGGCTACCGCAACGCGCAGGCCACCGTACTCGCACCGACGGGCACGATCTCCTTCTTGATGGACTGCGACACCACCGGCGTGGAGCCCGACTTCTCGCTGGTCAAGTTCAAGGAGCTCGTCGGTGGCGGCCAGATGACGATCGTCAACCGCACCGTCCCCTTGGCGCTGCAAACCCTCGGTTACAACGACCAGCAGGTCGAGCAGGTCGAGGCGCACCTGGCCGAGCACGGCACGATCGTCGGCGCACCTGGCCTTTCGGAGGAGCACACGCCGGTGTTCGACGTCGCCGTGGGCGAGCGCGCAATCAGCCACATGGGCCACCTGAAGATGATGGGCGCCGTACAGCCCTTCATCTCGGGCGCGATCTCAAAGACGGTCAACATGCCACAGGAGTCAACGGTCGAGGACATCGCCGATGCCTACACCCAGGCGTGGCACCTGGGAGTCAAGGCGCTGGCGATCTACCGCGACGGCTCCAAGACCGCGCAGGCGCTGCGCACCGACGCCCAGAAGGATGCGCCGGCGAAGGTGGACGTGGACACAATCGTCGAGGCGGCAGTGAGCAAGGCTCTCAAGGAGGCCGGCCCGCGGCGCAAGCGGATGCCGCGCACGCGCCAGTCGATCACACACAAGTTCTCAATCGCCGGCCACGAGGGCTACATCACCGCAGGCATGTACGAGGACGGCTCTGTCGGGGAGATCTTCCTGACCGACATCGGCAAGGAGGGCTCGACGCTGCGCGGCATGATGAACTCGTTCGCGACCGCGATCTCGATCGCGCTGCAATACGGAGTGCCGCTGGAAACCCTCGTACAAAAGTTCAGCTACATGCGCTTCGACCCCGAGGGGGTCACAGGAAACCCGGAGATCCCATTCGCGAAGTCGATGCCCGACTACATCATGCGCTGGCTCGCCTCGCGCTTCCTCGACACCGACGCCCAGGAGGAGCTAGGGATCCTCACGCCGGAGGTGCGCGCCCGTAAATCCGCGCAGGAGGTCGCCCAGTCGGTCATCTCCTCCGACACTGCCGGACCCAGCAACGACGATCAGCAGCCCGCGAGCGCCCCGACGGCATCGCTCACAGATTCGCCCCCGGTCATACCGGCGACGCTGAAAGGCCTGGACCTCGGCCCGGCGTGTGGCCAGTGCGGAGGCATGATGCAGCGCACCGGGTCTTGCTACACGTGCTCTTCCTGCGGCAACAACACCGGCTGCGGCTAAGAGCGCAGGTTGGCCGGTCCGGCGGCGGCGTACTCGCTGAGGGTCACGCGCGACTCGTCGCGGCCGAGCATGCTGATGAAGACGGCCGCAAAAGCGATGCCAAACACAAGGAACTCGACGAAGCACATGCTCGCGCCAGCAAGCTGCTGATCGCCCACGGCCGATAGGCCAAAGGCGCGGGGGGCGCTCGCGTAGAGCGAATACTGGGTGGCCGACAGCCATGTCAGGGGCAGGCACACGCACGCGCTGGCCAACCGTGTGAAGCCCAGCAGCGCCAGCCGCTCGCCGTTGGGGCGCAACCGCGCGCGGGGGAGCGGGTCGATGATCAGCCACCAGATCGCCAACCCCGTGTAGAAGAGCGTCGCGTGCTCGAAGGCGTGCAGCACCGAGTGCTGGGCGACGTAATCGAACACGCTCGGGATCGCCCATACCCACGTCGCCAGCGCCCACAGCGGAATCGCCAGCCATGGCGAGGTGAGCCGCGCCAGCACACGACCGGAGCGCCCCCCCGGCGCTACTGCAGCCAGCGCCCTCCGCGACAGGCCCAGAGGCAGCACGGGCGAGCGCAGGCCGAGCACGAGTAGCGCGGGCGCGATGTCAGACAACAGCACGTGCTGCATCATGTGCGCCGACAGCAGCCAGCGATCGCCGATGCTGTCCAGCGGTGAGATCAGCGCCACGGCCAGTATCAGCAGCCCACCCGCGTAGGGCAGCCAGTGGCCGGCGCCGGGCGGACGCGTTGAGGATCGCTTACCTGCGCGGCGGTACATGCGCGTATAGAGGACACCCGCACCCAGCAGCGCGAGGATCACGATCGGGTTGAAGTTCCATGAACCCCAGCCTGGAGCGGAGCTCATCCGGTTCTCCCCTCAGCGCCTGCGCGGGTGCTGCGGCGGTGGGTGAGTGAAGCGACGGTCATGCTGGCGGCATCCTACCGGTCCGCCGCAGGAACGCGGCGCCCCGCAGGAGCTGCCCTATCCGGTGTCCTGCGCTACGCCGCCCAGTGCTCACCGGCCCACGCAGGGCCGGTGACACTAGGGATTACAGCGCGGGGCAGGGTTCAGTTGAGACGCTTCTTCAGCGCGCTCGCAGCGGAGAACTTCGCCGCTTTGCTGGCTGCGATGTTGATCGTCTCGCCCGTGGATGGGTTACGTCCCAGCCGTGCAGCGCGCTGGCTGACGCTGAACTTGCCGAAGCCGGCAAGCGCGACCTCACCCCCGGCAGCCAACTCGCTGGAGACCACGTCGATCGTCGCCTCCAGCGCCTCGCGGGCCTGGCTGGCAGCCAACCCGGTGCGTCCTGCGACCTTCTCAGCTAGCTCGTTCTTGGTCATGGCATCCCTTCTCGAGTGTCGTTGCTCCCCGCAGGCTAACCGCTGGTTAGGACGGTGGCGTTCCAAACCGCCCCATTTCAGCCCGATAGAAGCCCTAATTTCCGGGGAACTATTCCAAGCTCAGGCTGAAATCCCTGCCGAAGGGGCCACGCGCCGCTCACCAGAGGGCGCGGTGCGCGGTGCCAGAGGGCCCGCCGCGCAAGCCGCCCAGAGGGCCGACAGCCAGGCCAAGCAGGCCAGGCCGACGTGCACCCAGACCAGCCCCGTGGGGAGATGCGTCTCGTATTGGTCCAGTCCTACCGCGCCCTGCAGAGCGAGCAGCACGCAGAGGATGCTCAACGCACGCCGCACCAGCGGACCGGCAGCGCGCACCCGCGCCAGCCACCACACACCGACGGCCAACAGGCTGAACACGAGCGCGATCTCGGCGTGGCGGTGGATGACGAAATCCATCGTTCCCCGCCCGTCGAAGTCCAGGCGGTTGATCTTCTGGCCGGGCGAGCCGCCCGCGTGCGGGCCCGCAGCAGTGGCGGCTGTCCCCGCGAAGATCGTCAGCGCCCCAAGCCCCACCAGCGCACGCAGCGACCAGATCAGCATCCGGTCGGGCGGCGTCCCGCCGCGCTGACGCTCGCCGGGCTCCTCGCTCGCCCGCCAAGCCAGCACCACGGCGGCGACGAGAATCAGCATCGAAAGCGCGAAGTGGCCCATGACCCAGCCGTAGTCGAGCGCGCCTCTGACGGTGAAGCCGCCGAGCACGGCCTGACCAACCACCCCCAGCGGCAGCAGCGCACCCAGCCACATCAGGTCGCGCCGGTACGGCCGGCGGCGAAGCGCTCCCAGCCACGCGGCTCCGGCGGCGAGCGATACCGGGCCGGTCAGCACGCGGTTGGAGAACTCGATCAACGCGTGGGCATTCAGCGGCGGGTAGGCGTTGCCGTAGCACTTCGGCCAGTCCGGACAGCCGAGGCCAGATCCGGTCAGCCTCACGGCGGCGCCGCTCAGCACGATCAGCGTCAGCGCGCCCAGCGCGACGTAGGCCACACGCAGGTACTGCACTGGCGTAACGGTGTAGCCGTTGGTGCGCTCCCTGAGGAACTCCAGACGATCACGCATCGGCATAGGATGCCAACATGCCTGCCAGTGCGGGCAGCAAAGGGCATCGTCCACGTGTGGCACGCCGACCTGGCCGTGGCCGGGGACGGACTCGAGAACCTGCTCTGCACACAGGAGCTCGCACGAGCGGCACGGATCGTCCCCGATCGCCGCCGCATCCGGTGGGCTCGTTCGCGGGGCATCCTGCGAGCGCTCCTCGGCCGCTATCTCGACTGCGATCCACGCACGCTGCGCTTCGTCCCCGGCCCCCACGGCAAGCCCGCGCTGCATCGCGAGGAGGGAGGGTTGACGACCGATCTGCGCTTCAACCTGTCCCACTCGGGTGAGATCCTCCTCTTGGCAGTGACCGCCGGCAGGGAGGTCGGAGTGGATGTCGAGCGCACACGCCCGCGCTATACCCCCGAGCTCCTGCGCGCGTGGACCCTGCGCGAGGCCGCCGTCAAGTGCCTTGGAACCGGGCTCACCTGCGCGCCTGCCAATCCGGCCGCCAATCTGTGGAGCACCGAGCTGCCTGCCAGACCGGCCGCGACAGCGGCCATGGCGGTCGAGGGCACTCGCCCCGAACTTGCCTTCGAAGAGTGGCGCGCCTAGAGACCCACGGCGCCCGTGAGAGTCCGCTGGGCGGCGTTGGCCATGAAGGCGCCGTCGATATATCCCCGCGAGGAGCCTTCCCCATCCCAGATATAGCTCGCCGCTGCTCGTGCCCGATCCGGCACATTCGGGTCGCTGCTCGGGGCATACAGCGCCCCGTCGGCTCCTTCGGCCTGGCACGAAGGCTGCCGGCGGTCCTTCAACAAGAACTCGTAGTAAAAGACGTGCTCCGGCTTGGCGTTGCGCATCAGCGTGTTCACCAGCCAGCTCGCTCGTTCGGCTTGCCCAACTTCGCCGTTTTCCACAATCTGGCCGCCCGAGTCCACGCACCTGCGGGCAGCGATCTCGGTGAACCAGATCTGCTCACCGATACCTTTGTTGGGAAGGTGCTCCCGGAACGTCAGGAAGGGTTCTTCGCTCTCCTGTTCGACGGAATAGTAAGGGTGAACCCCCCAGATCGCAGGAACGGGATGGAGATCCTTTACATATTCTTCTTGGTATGCAGGCAGTTTGGGATTGTCTTCAAAATTCCCAGCAATGATCGTGCAGCCATATCCATGTTCGCAAGCGGCGTAGGCGCCGTTCGTAAACCCAGCAGCTTTCACGGCGCTCTCGTTGCCCTGGCTGTTCGGCTCGTTCCACGCCTCTAGGTAACGGATCGGGTGACCCATATCGCTGGCCAGATCGAGGACTTGCTCGAGGCTCGTCTGATATTCCGCCGCAGATGGATAGATGCCGTCGTAGCTACTCAGAGCGACATCGGCAGTGAGTCCCAGATTGTTGATGTCTGCCAGCCACGCTTCGAATTCGCCACGGTATCTGGGGTAGTCGCCGTCCATGACATTCCACTGCACCACGTAGCGCGCAAGCGTGATGTGCGACGGAGGACTGCCGACCCACATGTCATGGAAGCGCCCGGCGAAATAGCTGCCGGAAAAACCACCGTCCCAGGCCGGGAGGCTCTGGTCTGAGATCCCGTCGACGTAGGGGGTTCCGGCCTGCGTTGCTGCCTGGGCGGAAGGACCGAGGAAAGCGAGGCTCAGGCTGAGCGCCACGAGGCAGGTGCTGATGAAGCGGCGAACCAACACCCAAGGAGGATAGTCGCGCCGCTTTGTCGATAATCGTGCTAATTCATCGCGTTATTAGCACGACTATGTCATGATTAGCACGATGCGTAGAGTACGCTGGCGTCGGCTCTAGTAGGGCTGCCGTCTACCCGCTGTCTAGCCGTGGTGATGGTGATGCGCCGGCGCCGCGGGGAGGTGCACGATCGAAACGTAAACGCGCGAGACGCTGCGCAGCTTGTTGTAAGCGATAATCGTCAAGCGGTGGCGGCCGATCGAGATGTGCCTCGCCCCGAACCAATGCATTTCCGCGACCAGCGCATGCGGGTAGATGTGCGTGTGCACACCGGGATCGAAGTTGCGAATCAGATGGCCGTCGTCCAGCAGGCGGATACGCTGAATGCCCTGGCTGTCGGTGGCCCTTACCTTGATGCGCAGAATGCCGCTGTAGCGCACGCGAGTGGGGTCATATACCTGGATCTTCGGCCCGGAGAAGTCACCGCAGGCGCCTTTGAGCAGATCGCCGTGCTGGATGTAGGAACGCATCGCCGCGTAGGACGGCTTGTGCGAGTGGTTGACGCGGAGCAGGCCAGAATTGACCAAACCAACGTCTGCAACCGGGTACCACAAACCGACCTGCACATACGGAGCTGAGGCGAGGCAGTGATAGGCCTGTGACAAATAGGTGGCCTGTTGTTCGTCTGTCACCCCCTCGGGCTTGAGGCCGGCCCAAGCGCCTTCCTGACAGGTGGCGCTCGTGGTGCGCCAGCTCATCTCCGTCATCCAGATCGGCACCTGATCGCCATTGGCCAGCTCGGTGGCGTGCACCTCGCGGTAGCCGATGAACGAGTCCTGATCCAATCGCCCATTCGCGTCGCGCAGGAAGACGTAAGGCGAGTTGACATTGCAGGCGGTATCGGTGTGCACGCCGACCGCGTCGAAGTAGCCCTTGCCACCGGCCTGATAGACACCCTGCAGGAAGTTGTAGTCGTTGCCAGTCAGCCCCCCCAGCACCACCTCTGCGGCTGGATCGGCCGACTTGACCGCCGGGTATGCCGCCTGCAGCAGGCGGGTGTAAGCAGCAGGGTCGGGGCCGCCTGCCCACCACCGCGACGCGTCCTCCTCGTTCCAGATCTCATACGCCGCCACGTGCCCAGCCCAACGCTCCGCGATGTAGTGCAGCAGATTCGCGTAGTCGGCGGGGTTCGCCGGCGGGGCGTTGGGAGCAGCGGAGCCGCTCTCCCACGAGGGAGCGCCCACAAAGTCGATGATCACGTGGGTCCCACTCGGCAGCGAGCCGAGCAGCCGGTCGTACTGACTAAGCCATCCCTCGTCGTGCACGCCCCGAGTCGGTTCGAGGTCGCTCCACACGGCGAACACCCTTACCCAGTGCGCCCCGAGCGCCGAGGCCTGGGCTATGGCCGCCGGTTCGAGGGTATTCAGGTTTACGCCGGCTTCAGCCGCGGAGGCGTTCGTAACCAGCGCCGTCCCGGCCGGGCCGCCAAGCGCGGCGCCCGCGAACACGACGACGGCGAGAACCAGGCGCGTGCCAGCACGCAATGAAACAGGGAATCGCACGATGCATAGAGCATCGGCACAGCGGGAGCGCCACGTGTCTGCGGGGCCGTAACCTGGCCCAATGACCGAGGATTCAGTAGCGAAACGGCAGCTCGGCGGCGACCTCGGCCAGCTTGGGCGCCTGCCGGTCTCGCTCGGAGACGATCAGCTCGTCCTCCGGCAGCGGCCACTCGATCCCAATATCGGGGTCGTCCCAGGCGATGCCACGCTCGACGGCCGGGTCGTAGTAGGCGGTCTGCTTGTAGAGCACGTCGGCGACGTCTGAGAGCACGCAGAAGCCGTGGGCGAAGCCGACGGGCACAAACAGCTCGCGCATGCTCTCGTCGTCGAGTTCGACGGCCTCCCACTGCCCATAGGTGGGCGAGCCCCTGCGCAGATCGACCGCGACGTCGATGATCGCACCGCGCGCGCAGCGCACCAGCTTGGCCACGCCGTCGCCAATGTGGAAGTGCATGCCCCGCACAACGCCACGCGCGGAACGCGAATGGTTGTCCTGCACGAACTGCATCTGCGGCGGAATCCCGAGCTCGGCATGCCACTTGTGCCTGTAGGTCTCGGTGAAGAAGCCCCGCTCGTCACCGTGGACGGAGGGCTGGATCACGACCAGGCCGGCTAGGCGTACGGTGAGGGCGCGCATGGGCGCCAGAGGGTAGCTGTCAGAGGCGAGGGCGGGTAGCGAGCGAGTGGATCTGGCATATCCACTACCTTGGCGCGGTGCTCGCGGAAGACCGAGAGGACCGACCCAGCAGCCGCGGGCGCCGTCGCCTACCGGACTGGGCTGCGGCCAGCCGGTCGCGCCTGCTGATCAACGTGGTGACGATCGCGGTCACCGTGGTCTTCTCCTATGTCGCTCTCAGCGGCATCAAACTGGGTCAGGCCTGGCATGCGCTGCGAACGAGCGACTACCTATGGCTGATAGGAGCCCTGATCGCCTTCGGGTTGGGAAACGTGGCGCGAGGGCTGCGCTGGCGCTCGCTGTTCGCTCCAGGCCGCCGTCCCCCGAGGGGGGTTGTCTTGGACGCGATGATGGTCGGCTACTTCTACAACAGCATCCTGCCTGCTCGCGCTGGAGAAGCGGCTCGCGTACTGGTGCTCACCCAGCGAAGCTCCGCCCCCCCGGTGGAGATCGTCGGAACCGTCGTGCTCGAGCGGATGTACGACGTGATCGCGATCCTCGTGATCTTCTTCGCGGCCGAGCCGTGGCTGCCCCACGTGAGCTGGTTCGGCGCGGCGGCACTCGCCGCAATCGTGCTGGCGGGACTGATCGCTTCAGCCGCGACGATTCTTGCGGTGTATGGCGACCGGTCCCTGCGCTTGCTGCTGCGCCCGTTGCGCAGGTTCGCCTGGTTCTCGGGCACGCGCCTGGACCGCACAGTCGATGAGCTGACGCATGGCCTCAGCGGCCTGCGCCACGGGACGGTCGCGCTGGAGGCCTTCCTGTGGACCGTCCTCGCCTGGATGTTCTCGGCGCTGTGCGCCTACATCGTGAGCGTGGCCTTTCACCTGCACCTGTCTTTCGCCTGCGGGGTGCTCGTGGTCGTGGCGGTCGGGCTTGGCATGATCCTGCCCTCGCCACCCGGTGCCATCGGGGTGTTCGAGGGGGCCGCCCTGATCGCGCTGAAAGCTTTCGGCGTACCCCACTTCGAGGCGCTCCCCTACGCGCTCGTCCTGCACGCGGTCAACTTCGTTCCCTTCGTGCTCGTCGGAGCCCTGCTGCTTCACCACAACGCCCGCCATCCCCTCAAACCCCCGAGGGAACCGGCCCGCGAGGATCAAGTGCTGAGCCTAAGATCGTGAGGACTCAGGCGCGACCCATCGCTCAGCGTTGCGGTCGTGGATCTCGCGCAAGATGTCCCGCACGTCGTGACTAATGCCCCAACTTGGGTAGTCGCGCTTGAACGGCTCCAGGTCGCTGATCCACCACTTGTGGTCACCGACCCGGTTCTCCTCGCCGAGGCTCCAATCCAGCTCACGGCCGGCGATCTCCTGGCACAGATCGATCGCCTCGAGCATCGAGCAGTTGCTCTGCCTGCCCCCGCCGATGTTGTACACCGCGCCAGCTTTGGGAGTACGGTGAAACGCCTCGAACGCCGCCGCCAGGTCCGCGGAATGGATGTTGTCGCGCACCTGCTTGCCGCCGTATCCGAACACCGTGTACTTCTCGCCGGTCATCGTGCAACGCATCAGATAGGACAGAAACCCGTGTAACTGGGTACCTGCGTGATTGGGACCCGTCAGACACCCTCCCCTGAAACACACGGTCGGCAACTCGAAGTAGCGGCCGTACTCCTGCACGAGCAGGTCCGCGGCGGCCTTGGAGACCCCGAACGGCGAATGAGTGCTCTGATCGATCGGCATCGTGGTGTCGATGCCCTCGTAGTAGCGGTGATCCTCGGGGAGCTCGAGGCGCTGGGGCAACTCCAGCAGCGGCAGCGAGTTGGGCAGGTCCCCGTAAACCTTGTTCGTCGAACAGAACACAAACGTCGCACCCGGCGCGCGCTTGCGCGTCGCCTCCAGCAGGTTCAGCGTCCCGTTCGCGTTCACCGCGAAGTCCGTCTGAGGATCCGACGCCGCCCAGTCGTGGGAAGGCTGCGCCGCAGCATGGATGACCAGCTCGATCTCCGCGGCGCGCTCGGAAAAGATCCGCTCAACGCCCTCGCCGTCGCGGATGTCGATCTCAAGCGTTTGGAACTCGTCGAGATAGCGCTGTGCCAGCGCCTCGGTCGTGTGGGCTGTGGAGGCATCGGGCCCAAAAAAGCTGGCACGCATGTCGTTCTCCAAGCCGACCACCTCGAACCCCGCCTGCACGAAGTGCTTAACGGACTCCGAGCCGACTAGGCCGCCTGATCCGGTGACGATCGCTACGGGCATGGGCGGTAGAGGGTATCTGGCGGGGCGAAGTGTTCCGGAAAGCCGCGCCGTGACTCCCCTCTACGATTTTCTAAGGCCAGACTTGTCTTCCTTAGAAATGCTTAGAGAGCGAGCGAAGCGATGGATTCTTCTTCATGCCGACTCTGTTCAAGGCCCAAAACGGCCTGGAAATCCACAAGAGCACGAGGCCGCGCTCGGAGGGGATCAGCCCGCTGACCGGGAGCCAGGCCCTCTCTAGCCTTTGATTGTGGGGGAGGTGCCGAGCACGGCGCTGGATGCGTCGAGCGCCTGCACCGCCACGTAGGGCGCGGCGCCGGGGGTTCCGATCGCCGTCTCGAAACCGGTGCGGGCGGCCGTGGCCACCGGCGCGAGCTGCTGCGGCGAGGGGCCCGCGAGCACGCGCCAGTTCACGACTGTAGTTGCGCCGTTCCAGCTCGCATAGACCGTAATCGGCGCGCCCGAGTGTGCCGCGACTGCCGCGATCGCGGGCGGGCTGGCGGGCGTGCCTGTCCAGGGGAAGCGGTAGGTGCGGTAGGACTGGTAGGAGCCGTGCATGTGGCCGTCGAAGAGGAGCTGCCCGGTGGGGCTGAACTCCGAGAAGTAGGGCTCCGAGCCCCAGCCCACGAACATGTCGCCGCCCGGGAGCTGCTGGATGTTGCCCTGGCTGCCTGAGGAGAGCACCGCTCCGGGGTGCTCGTACTGCGCCACGACCGTGCCGGTTTTTGCCTGCGCGTTGATCGCCACCACGAGCCCGCGCGACTGGGGATGGACCTTGGGGACCGCTCCGTTGTCGAAGATGCTGATCGTCCCGTTTTCCAGCAGGGTCGCGTCGTGCTGGTAGGCGACGGCCGCGCCGGGCGCGAGCGTGATGTCCGAGTGCTTGCCCCCCACGCGCAGCAGCACCTGGCCGGTGAGCGTGTTCAGTTCGTACAGCGCTGAGGTGTTGCGCGCCGAGATCAATGTCCTTTCGCCCGCGAGCTGGTCGACCGAGTTGATGTGGAAGAAGTCAAACGGCCATTCGGTGCTCGTGCTGTGCGCCGGGCTGTATGAGTCGCTGAGCGGAACGTGGTCGAGGCTGTGCCACTCGCGTCTGACCAGCCCCGTGCGCAGGTCGATTTCCTGGAAGATGCTGTCGGTGGCCGCGCCGTGGCTGGGACCGCCCACTGCCGAGAGGTCGCAGTTGATCGGGTCAAACACGGTCAACACCGCGGTGTCCAGCGGCGTGAGGTGGAAGTCGTGGAGGTCGGCCTTGAAGCCGTTGCCCGCGTAGACGCGCCCGATCTGCTGGTAGGCGCTGTTGGCGATCACCTCTTCGCCTTCCCCGAATCCCTGCGGCGGGATGTGGCCCTGCCACCAGCTCAGCACAGGCTTTCCGTAGAGCTGCTGCACCTGCAGGTTGCTTGCGTCGAGGCCCGCTGGCAGCGGGTCGAACCAGACCACGTTGCCGGCTTCGTCGAAGATCATAGGCCCGGACTGGCCCGGCCCTGAGTAGGGGGTCGAGAAGAGCTCTCCCGGGGCAGTCTGGGGCGAGCGCGCCGTGATCACGAGCGCTGGCGGCTGCAGGTCCGCTCGCGAGTGAAAGCGCTGCACCTGGCCCGGGCTGGCCGCGATGTGTGCCGTGGGCTTATACGTATGGGTGTCCGCCTGGGCGACGACGAAGTGAAAGGCGATCAAGAACGTCTCACCAGAGCTCTGAAGCTTGCCGCGCACGCTCACCGTCTCGCCGGAGCGGAACGGTCTGGACGGCACGAAGCTCGCACCGTCCCCCTGGGAGTAGGCAATCAGGCGCCCGCTGTGCTTGCCCGTCTGTGAGCCTGAGACGCTGATGGCGCTGAGCGCTCCTGCAGGCGCCCCCAGCAGGCTGATCTGCGTGCGCGGCGAGGCGTCGTAGGAGTCGGGCAGCGGAGATACCGCGAGGCTTGACCCGGGCAGCACCGCGGAGCGGTTCAGCGTGCTCGGCACGCAGTGCGGCGCCGGCGGCGCAACGAACGCGGCCTGCTTGGAGGCGAGGGCAAGCGTGGCGGTGCTCGAGAGCGCCGCGATCGCACCGCCGCAAACGAGAGCTCTACGCAAGCGCTTCAGAAGACCGGGGACTCGGTGTAGCGGCCGAAGACCTGCTGCAGAGACTCCACGATCTCCCCCTCGGAGGCGTGGGCGCGAGCGCAGTGCAGGAGCGCCTCCATCAGGTTGCGCCGAGAGTGCGCCGCGTCCTCGCGCAGCGCCTGAAGGGTGCGCTCGACAGCGGCGCCGTCGCGCTTGGCGCGAGCGCTCTGCAGCCGGCCGGTCTGCTTGCCTTCGAGCGCCGGGTCGACGCGCAGTGTGGGAATCGGCTCCTCGTCCTGAGCGACGTACCTGTTGACCCCGACCACGACGCGTTCCCCTGCGTCGATCTCCTGCTGAAGGGTGAATGCGGCGTCGGCGATCTCGCGCTGGGGGTAGTTGCGCTTGACCGCCTCGACCATCCCCCCGAGCTCGTCGATCTTGCCGAAGTACTCATACGCGCGCTGTTCCATTTCGTCGGTCAGCGCCTCCACGAAGTAGCTGCCGCCGAGCGGGTCGACCGTGTTGGTCACCCCGGTCTCATGCGCGATCACTTGCTGAGTGCGCAGCGCGATCGTGACCGCCTCCTCGGTGGGCAGCGCCAGCGCCTCGTCGTAGGAGTTGGTGTGCAGCGACTGCGTGCCGCCGAGCACGCCAGCCAGCGCCTCGATCGCGGTTCGCACGATGTTGTTGAGCGGTTGCTGGGCGGTGAGGCTGACGCCGGCGGTCTGGGAATGGAAGCGCATCTGCCACGAGCGAGGGTTCTTCGCGCCGAATGTGTCGCGCATCTCTTTCGCCCAGATGCGCCGGGCGGCGCGATACTTGGCGATCTCCTCGAAGAAGTCGATCTGGGCGTTGAAGAAGAACGACAGGCGCGGCGCGAACTCATCGACGTCGAGGCCTCGAGCGATGGCCTGCTCGACGTAGGTGAGGCCGTCCTTGAGCGTGAACGCGAGCTCCTGCTGGGCGGTGGAGCCGGCCTCTCGGATGTGGTAGCCGGAGATCGAGATCGGGTGCCAGCGCGGCATCTTCTGGGTGCACCACTCGATCATGTCCCCGCACAGGCGCATCGCGGGGTCGATCGGGAAGCACCACTCCTTCTGTGCGATGTACTCCTTGAGGATGTCCGCCTGGATCGTGCCTGCCAGTTGCTCTGTGCCAACGCCCTGGCCCTCGGCGGCGGCTACATAGAAGGCGAGCATGATTGCGGCAGGCGCGTTGATCGTCATCGAGACGGAGACCTCGCCGAGGTCGATGCCGGAGAACAGCGTCTGCATGTCGTCGAGCGTGTCGATCGCCACGCCCTCGCGGCCGACCTCGCCGAATGAGCGGGGATGATCGGAGTCGTGACCCATCAGCGAAGGCATGTCAAACGCCGTGGAGAGCCCGGTTTGGCCGTGATCGAGCAGGTAGCGGAAGCGCTCGTTGGTCTCCTCGGACGTGCCGAAGCCGGCGAACTGACGCATCGTCCACAGCCGGCCGCGGTACATCGTCGGGTAGATGCCACGTGTGAACGGGTACTCGCCGGGGCGCCCGATCGGATCCCCGGCGGGTGGGTGGGCATCTATGTCGGCCTCGGTGTACAGCTCGCGGACGGGCTCGCCGGATAGGGTCCGGAACGAATCCCCGCCCGCCCGCTTGCTCGCCTCCGCGTCCTTGGTTGCCTCCAAAGAAGGCTTCGCGCTCACCGCCATTACCCCCGGGATCCTACCGGCCGGGTATCGGGCGCCGTGCCGCTTATCGCGGTTGGGGGATTCACGGCGGCGAGGAGCGGGTAGGTCTCTGAGCGAGCAGGCGCAATCAAGCGCAGGCAAAGAGACGAAGGAGGAAATCGACATGGTTGCTCTGATCGCACTCGTGCTGATACTCGCCCTGCTTGGGGGCCTCGGCTTCGCCGTGCACGTGTTGTGGTACGTGCTGGTGATCGCAGTCATCCTGTGGCTGATCGGGTTTTTCGTGGGCGGTCTGCCCGAGGGTGGAGGACGACGCAGGTGGTACGGACGCTGGTAGCGTCCGGCGGCGATGACGCTCGTCGCTGAGCTCGAGCTCCCCGCCTTTGACTACATGGACCCGTCGCTGCACGGGGAGCGCTTCCACGAGGAGATGGCGGCGGTGCGCGCGAAGGGCTGGCTCGCCGAGGGCCCGTACGGCTACATAGCGCTGGACCGCGAGTCGGCCGAGTTCTTCCTGCGCACCCGTTCCGCGATCTTCCCGGGGATGAAGATCGCCGAGATCTTCGGCGTGACGGAGGGGCCGCTGTACGAGCAGATGGTCCGCAACATCCTCCACGTCAACGGCCCCGACCACACGCGCCTGCGCGGCCTCGTGAACCCCGCGCTGTCGCCGCGCGCCGTGGAGCGCTACCGCCCCCGGATGCGGGGCTTTTTGGAAGGCCTGCTGGCGGATGCCGTGGAGTCGGCACGGGATGAGGATCTCGTCCGTTGCGACTTCGTCGAGGCTTTCGCCAAGCCCTATCCCTCGCTCGTGATCGCCTCGGTGATGGGCGCTCCCTTGGAGGATGCGCCGCGGCTACACCATTGGTCGAATTGGATTCAGCGCCAGTTCGACGCGGTGAGCATGGCTAGCGAGATCGAGCAGATCACTCAGGCGGTGGAGGAGTTCTACGAATACGCAGAGGAGCTGGTGCGTGCGCGTCGCGAGGACCCAAGAGACGACCTGATCTCGAAGCTGATCGCGGCCGAGGAGGAGGGCGAGCGCCTCTCGGACGTGGAGTGCATCAACCTCGTCTTCAACGTGCTAGTCGGTGGTGTGGACACGAGCCAGAGCCAGCTCGCTCATGCGATCAGGCTCCTTGCCGAACATCCGGACCAGTGGGCGATGCTGCGGGATGATCCGGAGCTGGCCGGGGGAGCGGTGGAGGAGGCGCTGAGGTATGAGCCCATCACGCCCTTCACAGCGAGGATCCTCACCGAGGAGATCTCCTACCGTGATGTGACCTTCCCGCAGGACACGATCATGATGATCTGCGCGTTCACCGGCAACCGCGACCTTGGCAACGATGGCCGGCAGGACGCGGAGCGCTTCGACATCGCCGCCGCGCCGGAGGGCAGCCGCGGACGGGCGCTGACTTTCGGCGCCGGCGTGCACTACTGCCTCGGTGCGAATCTGGCCCGCCTGGAGTTGCAGGAGGGGCTGGCGTTCCTGGCAACGCATCTGAAGGAGCTCGAGCTCGATGGCGAGCCCGAGTTCGGCACCATCTCGGGGATCTACGGGCTGGACAAGCTGCCCGTGCGCTTCCGGAGGTGACCCTGAAAGGTTGGAGGGGGGTCGTGAGGCGAAAAGGAGCGACATAGGGTCGAGATGATGTTGAAGGGATGCAAGGCGTTGTTAGTGGCGGCGCTCGTGAGCCTCGCGGTGGCGGGGAATACGCGGGCGGGTGAGTACCACGTGTATTCGTGCCGGACACCGTCGGGCGAAAGCGCACCAGCGGACGGATGGAGCGGGTCGGTGGCAGCCGGCGGCGCGTACGACGACTACGCAACGAACACCTGCGCCAGCGGCGGCGCGCTGATCGCGGCGCTCGGCGATTTGACGATCCATGCCGCCCAGATCGACAAAGCCACGTGGACGTTTGAAGCGCCCGCAGCCGAGAGGATGACGCACGCGACGCTGTGGCGAGCAGGCTATCTCCACGGCCGCGTGAACGAAAAAACTACCTATCAATTCTGGCTTGCCGGACCAAGCGAGACGAGCATATTCGACGAATGCGTATACACCCTCGAATGTGGCGGCCGAGGCGTACCTGGGCAACCACTGTCTGGTGCCAATCGCGTCGTGGTGCCAAGCACTTATTTGGGCGCTCACATCTACACGAATGTCTCCTGTTTTGCAGGTTTTTCAGGCTACGAATGCCAGAGTGGCTTTGGTGACCCCAACGGCTATGCGGCTGTCGTCTACCTGTACGCGGCGGACATCCTCCTGGAACAGAGTTCGGGTCCGAGCGCGAGCAACGTGGGTGGTGAACTGGCGAGCGCCGGGGCCGTGAGCGGCACGAGCGATGTGACGTTCAGCGCGAAGGACGAAGGGGCTGGCGTGTACGAGGCGATCTTCAATGTCGACGGCCAGGTCGTTCAGAGCACTGTCGTGAACGAAAACGGCGGGAAGTGCAGGAACATGGGCCAGACGACGGACGGGAGAGCGGCGTTCCTTTACATCCAGCCGTGCCTGGCGTCGGTGAGCGCGGGTGTGGGCTTCGACACGACGAAGGTGGGCAACGGGCTCCACCACCTGATCGTGAGCGTGATCGACGCCGCGGGCAACGCCGCGCCGGTGCTCGACAGGGACATCACGGTTGCCAACCCCGGGGTCCCAGGACCAGCGAATGGGACGAACGCCTCAGCGCAGGCGACACTGGCGGCGAGCTGGAGGGGAACGAGGAAGCAGCGCCTGACGAGCTCCTACGGCCGCGCGCAGACAGTATTCGGCAGGCTGACGGGACCCGGAGGCGTCCCGATCGGCGGTGCGCTGATCGACGAGACGGCGACCCCGGAATACGAAGGCGCCAAGCCGCTGGCGATGGCGAGCCCGAGGACCGGTCCGGATGGGCGCTTCGAGGTGCGTGTGGCGCGCGGGGCGTCCTCGCGGACGCTGGTCTTTGCCTACCGCGCACACACCGGTGATGCGCTACCCGTCGCGACGCGCACGCTGAGACTGGGCGTGAGGGCGGGCGTGAGCCTGCGCGTCGCCCCGCGGACGGCGAGGGTGGGGAGAAGCATCTTCTTCAAAGGCGTGCTGAAGGGTGGGCCGCCACCCGCGGGCGGCAAGCAGCTGGTACTCGAGGCACGCTCGGCGAGTGGAGAATGGATCGAGTTCGACGTGATTAGGACCAAAGCTCACGGCCGCTACCACGCGAGCTACCGCTTCAAGTTCCCCGGCCCGGCCTCCTACCAATTTCGGGTCCTGTGCAAGCAAGAGGCCGACTTCCCGTTTCTGGAAGCCGCATCGAATGTGGTGAGGGTGAGGGAGCGGTGAGGGCCCGGCGAGCTCGAGCAGGCCGGTGTGCCCCCGTGATCATGGGGTTCATGGCTGGTGCTGTCTGCCTTCTCATCCTGTCTTCCTCGCCGGCGGCGGCGGGCACGTTCACGGCCGTGACCTGTCACGACCCGGCCGGAAACGCGGCCGGAACGCGGGGATGGGGCGTGGCGGCGGCGAACGGCCAATACATCACCTACGCCGCGAGCTGTGCGAGTGGCGGCCAGGGATCATTTGGGCTGACAATGGGTCCCAACCCGACGAGCAATTACTTCAACGGCAACGGCGACACGATGAGCTACGCCGTGCCTTCGGGACTTACGATCCTTAGCTACAGCTTGCACCTGTACGCGTTTGGCGGCGGATGCGCGGTCGTCAATGGACAGTGTGCGAACGGGTTCGGTCAGGTATGGGTCAACCACACCGGCCAAAGCGACCCGAACTACGACTATCGCAACCTTGGGAATGGCGCCGCCACGGTGACCGTGGGCGCCAGCGGACTGAGCGGCGTGAACTACGTGAACGCCGGCGTCGGCTGCGACCCCGGACAGGACCTCAGCTACCCCTGCCCCGGCTCGGCGAACCCCGAGGCGCAGGCCCTGGTGAGCGGCGGGACCTTCACCCTCCTGGACTCAACGGTCCCCTCGGTGGCGAACGTCTCGGGCTCGCTCATCGCTGGCGGCACTCTCACAGGGACCGACACGATCAGCTTCACCGCCTCGGACAGCGGTGGCGGCATCTACAGCGCGATCGCGCTCATCGACGGTCATCAAGCCCTCCAGGAGGTACCCGACACCAACGGTGGGCTGTGCGTGAACCTCGCGCAGCCCTCCAGCGCCCTGATGGCCTTCGCGGCGCCCCAGCCATGCAGGAGCACCGAGAACATCAGCGTCCCGCTCGACACTACGCAGCTCTCCGCAGGGCAGCATCACCTGCAGGTGATGGTCAAGGATGCCGCCGGCGATGAGGCGACTGCCTATGACGGCACGATCACGAGCATCGGCCCAGGTAGCCCCGCCGTGACACGAGGGGCGCTCAATGGCACGAATGCCTCTGATCAGGCCAAGCTCACCGCGCATTGGATACGGACCCGCAGGGTGGTTCTGACGAGTCGCTACGGGGTGCGTAACCGGATCTCGGGGACCCTTGCCACGCTCGCTGGCCAGCCGATCTCCGGAGCGGCGATCGACGTGTACGAGACCCCGGCCTACCAGGGCGCCCCGGCACGGCGGATCGGCGGTGTCTCTACTGGGCCCGCTGGCCAGTGGTCGTTTACGCTCGCTGCGAGCATGGCTTCTGGCACGCTGAGCTTGCGCTATCGCAGCCATGTCAACGACACCGTCGCTGCCGCGGCGTCCACGCTCAGGCTGAATGTGCATGCCGGGATCACCTTGCGCGTTGTGCCTCACACGGCGAGCGTTGGACGGAAGATCTTCTTTAGTGGTGTGCTGCACGGCACCCCGATTCCCTCGGGCGGCAAGCAGCTCGTGCTGGAGGCATCCTCAGGCGGGGAATGGATCCAGTTCGACACGATCAGCACGAACGCGAAGGGCCGCTATCGCGCGAGCTACCGTTTCAAATTTCCCGGCCCGGCCGCCTACCAGTTCCGCGTCCTGTGCAAGCACGAAGCCGCCTTCCCGTTTCTGGAAGGAGCATCGAATGTCGTGCGGGTGAGAGAGCGCTAGGACCGCTCACACGCGGCGGCTGCGTTCGAGCTCTTCCTGCAAGCCCTGCAGCACGCGCACGACGCGCAGCCCGCTGTGGCCATCCGAGCGCGGCGTGGTGCCGTCTTTGATCGACGCCAGGAAGTGTTCGCACTCCAGTCGCAGGGGCTCGCCGTTCTCGATGCGCGGTGAGAAGATGTCCCCGCTGCGGGTGATGTACTCGCCGTAGGAGCGGGTGTTCTCGTCAAAGCCCTTGTCGTAGACGGTCAGCTTCCCCTCCGTCGCCATGTCGTCGAAGGTCGCCATGCGCTTGGAGCCCACGACCGTGAAACGGCGCTCCTTGTGGGGGTCCAGCCAGGACAGGTGCAGGTGGGCGGATATGCCCGAGGGGAAGCGCAGAAAGCAGAAGACGACGTCCTCCACGGGCGGGCGCAGGTAGGACTCGCCGCGGGCGCTGACCTCGACCGGCTCCTCCCCCACTAGGTGCAGCAGAACCGAGATGTCATGGGCGCCGAGGCTCCAGAGCGCGTTCTCGTCGGCGCGTATCTTGCCCAGGTTCAGGCGGTTGCCGTACACGTAGTGGATGTCGCCGAGCTCGCCATCATCTACGAGCTGCTTGAGCTTCTGTACGCCCGGGTGGTACTCGAGCAGGTGGCCCACCATCAGCGTGCGCCCGGCACGCTCGGCCGCCGCGACGGCACGCTCGGCGTCGGCGACCGACTGAGCGAGAGGCTTCTCCACGAAGCAGTGCTTGCCGGCCTCCAACACCCGCACGGCGAGCTCGGCGTGCGTGGGCACAGGCGTTGCGAGCACGATCGCATCGAGCGTCTGATCCTCGATCAGATCCTCGAAGCGGCCGGTCATCTTCGCGCCCGGCGTCATCGGCGCAACCCGCTCCCGCGCCGCCTCGGAGGCGTCGCAGCACCAGACGAGCTCGGCACCCGGCAAACCGTGGAAGTTGCGCGCGAGGTTCGGGCCCCAGTAGCCGAGACCGACAACACCGACGCGAAGAGGGTCGCTCATCGCGGGCATGCTAGCGGCGGCTCAGACCGGGCGCGTGGAAGCCGCGAGAAGGTGGCCGGCGAGATTCGCCGATCGCGGACTGCGCGAAGGCCGCCGCCGCAATAGCCTTCGTCGCATGGCGCAGTCGCATGGAACAGGACGCTTCGAGCCCGGGGAGCTGGCGGCCTGCGGAGATGGCACGGTGTTTGAGGAAGGCGTACTCGTCTTCAATCCGGGGCATGTGCGAGTCGGCAGCAATGTGTATGTGGGCCATCGCGCGATGCTAAAGGGGGACACGCGTGGTGAGCTCGTACTCGGCGACGGTGTCTGGGTGGGTCAGGATTGCTACATCAACAGCGCCGGGGGAGTCCATATCGGCGCGTGCACAGGCATCGGTCCTCGCACGGTCATTCTCACCTCGACCCATCGTGAGACACCGTTCTCAGCGCCGATCACTGACGCTGAGCTCGAGTTTGCCCCCGTGGTCATCGGTGCGGGCTGTGACATCGGTGTCGGCGCGATCCTGTTGCCTGGCGCCAAGCTGGCCGATGGCGTGCAGGTGGGCGCCGGCTCGGTTGTGAACGGTGACTTCTCTGCGGGCGCGGTTATCGCTGGGACTCCCGCACGACTCCTGCGCTACCGCGAGGGTGCCGGGAGCTGACGCTGAGGCTTGCCGATCCTCGCTTCGGCGAGGACGCGCTCGCTGCGATTGGTCGCGTGCTTGCCATTCCTCGCCCGCTTGGAACTGGCGCCGCCAGTGCCCGCGACGCTCGTGGATACGCTTCGAGAATGCGCGGCAAGATCGTGGTGGCAGTCTCACTCTGTGCTCTGACCGGCGCGATGTCCGTCACACCCGCGATCGCGGAGCGGTTGTGCGCGGCGTATCGGCCCAACGGCCCACATCCATTGTTGACTCATTCCGAGCCGGTAATGCGGTGGCCCGGAGTTAAGCCAAAGGGCGGGCTACCGCTGCAGCTCGACGAATCGGGACACTATTACTGGAACATCGACAACATCGCGACGTATGGCCTGCAAGCTTGGGCGCGATGGCAAACTCAGCGTATTCCACATTCACTTGCGCTGGCGCGCCACGCCGCTGACTGGCTGGTCTCCCATCAGCCTCGCGATGGCGGTTGGCGGTACACCGTGACATTCTCGCTGGCCGCGATCGGAATCGACGCCCACCTCTCACCGGGTTGGGTGGCCGCGCAAGCACAGGGAGACTCGATATCTCTGCTGACGCGCATCTACCGCGCGACCGGTGATCGCCAATACCTCAATGCTGCCAGGCGCGCTGTTGCGCCATTCGACCGTGATGTACGCCTGCACGGGGTCCGTGTGGTGTTCAAAGGGCACGTCTTTTTCGATGGTTTTCCACTCACCCCGCCATCGCTGATCCTCGAGGACTTCAACATCGCGCTGCTTGGGCTGGCGGATGTCGCACCTTACGACCGGCGTGCTCAGGAACTTTTTCGGGAAGGATTGCGCTCGCTCTACTGGGCACTGCCGCTCTTTGACGATGGCATCGGGAAACCTCTCTATGGCCTCACTTACCTCTCCTACCCGGGCGCGCCACGCATCTATGACCCCGCCGCACATACGCTCAACGCACAGATTCTGTGTGAGCTGAGCCGCCTCAGCCCGAATCCTCAGGCATCTAGCTACGCCATCAAATGGATGGCCAGCAATCCGCATGCGTATTACCGTTAGAAAGACGCGTGCTGTTCGGCGTACCAGGCCACCGTTCGTAGCAGCCCATCGCGCAGCGACACGCTCGGCTCGTAATCGAGCTCGGTTCGCGCCAGCGTGATGTCGGCGAGCAGCCGACGCACATCGCCCGGGCGCTCCTCGACGTGCTCGACTGGGTGATCCTGATGGCCGATGGCGTCGAGGAGCAGCCGCACCATCTCATTGACCGACGCCTCCTGCCCGCTGCCGAGGTTGATTGTTTTTGAGAGCGCTGAGTCTCGCACTGCGGCCTCGATCGTCCCCGCTACGGTGTCGCCCACGTAGGTCATGTCCCGTGTCTGTTCGCCATCGCCGTAGATCTGCACCGGCTTGCCTGCTCGCACGTTGCGAATGACCGCGGGGATGATGCCGGCGTAGGCACGGTCGTTCTGGCGCTCGCCGTACGTGTTGAATGGTCGCACCGTGACTACTTCGAGGCCGAACGTCGTGGCGTAGCTCATTGCCACCAGGTCGGTGGCTGCCTTCGCCGCTGCATAGGGGGTGTGCGGGACCAGCGGGTGATCCTCCGCCATCGGGGCGGTGCGGGCGGTGCCGTAGACCTCGGAGGAGGAGTATTGGATGAGGCGCCTGAAGCGGCCCTCGCGCCCAAGCTCGCACACGGCGGTGGTCATCGCGACGTTCCGGTCGACATTGGCACGCGGGTCCACGAGCGATGCCGGTAATGGGATGACGGCGAGGTTGAAGCAGTAATCAAACGCATCGCCCGCCAGCGCATCGCGCAACGCGTCGATCTCGCAGCAATCGAGTTGCTCAAAGCACACACCGGCGGCGATTGCTGCCTGCAGGTTCTCACGCCTGCCGAGAGACAGGTCATCGACGACGCGCAACTGCTCTACACCCGCCGCGAGCAGACCGTCGACGAGGTGGCTGCCGATAAAGCCGGCCCCGCCTGTGACGATCGCGCTTGAGCCTGCAAGAAGCGATTCAGGCAACCGGCGTCTCCCGGTAACCCGGCGCCAGCACCTCGTGCTGTGCGCCGGCCCGCTGGATCGCCGTCGCGGTAGACAGCGCAGCGAGGCCGTCATACACGCTGACGGGTGGCGGGCTTCCGTCGCGTACGGCCTGCAGGAACTTCTCCCACTCCACGCGCAAGGGCTCGCGGCGCTCTAGGGCGAAACGAATCATGTCGCCCTCGCCTCCGCCGCGGATGCCCGACAGCGCATCCCATTCGGTTCCCTTTGTCGGGTGCTCATAGAAGAGGAGCTCTTGCGTCAGGTAGTTGAGGACGAACATTCCGCGCTCCCCTGTTACGGATAGCTCGCGGACCTTGGCCGGTGTGATCCAGTTCACCTCCAGCAGTCCGGTCGAGTCGTTGTCGAAACGGAGCGTCGCGCACAGCAGGTCCTCGGCGGTGTCATGTACTCGCTGGGCGGTCTCGGCGTACACACGCGACACCTCACTGCCGCTGAGGTAGCGCATCACGTCGATGTCGTGTGTCGCCAAGTCGAGTCCCACTCCCATCATCGACGCACGGTTCGGAAATGGGCTCAGCCGACGGGCGTGCATCTGCAGCACCCGCCCGATCATGTCGTCCTCGAGCTTCGTCTTGAGCAGCATCACCGCGGGATTGAAGCGCTCGACGTGCCCGACTCCGAGCACCAGCTGCCGCTCGTCTGCCTCCTGTGCCATGGCCAGCGCGTCCTGCTCGGTTCGTGCCGTCGGCTTCTCCACGAGCACATGCAGGCCGCCTCTAAGTGCCTGCAGCGTGGATTCAGCGAGACTGTCGACCGGCGTAGCGATACAGGCTATGTCGAGGTCCTCTGTGGCCAGGGCCTGCTCGAGCGATGCGTGTGTTCGCACAGCCGGGTGCGTTTCGGCAACCGCCGCGCGGCGGTTGGTGTCCGGATCGACCGCGGCGGCGAGCTCCACGCCGACGAGGCTCGAGAGTACGCGGCAGTGGTTGGAGCCCATGACTCCGAGCCCGGCCACCACGGCGCGGAGTTGCGCGGAGTTGCTCCTAACCATGAAGGCGGAAACATTAGCGATCGGGCGTGCCGGCGGCCAACGAGACTAAAGTCGGCTCAAAGTGATCCGTAGATTCCTTGCCGACAGCGCTGTGTACGGAGTGGCTGCGCTGCTCAGCCAGGGCATCGGCCTGCTGCTGTTTCCCTTCCTGGCGCACCACTTCTCGCCGCAACAGTACGGCGTCATCGACATTCTCACGCTGGTGGCGATACTCGCCAACCTGACCGTTGCGCTCGAGGTCAACCAGGGACTCGGGCGTCACTTCGCAGAGGCATCCGAGCGCGAGCGCGTGGACTATGCCTCGACGGCGCTGCTGTTCACGGCCGGCGCCTACACCGTCTTCGCTGCGATCGCCCTTGCATTAGCAACGCCGCTGACTCATGTTCTGCTCGCTCATGACGTCGATCCGTGGATCACCCGAGTCGCGATTGTGTGGATCTGGGCAAGCGGGATCGTGTATCTGGCTCAGGACCAGCTGCGCTGGCGCATGCGGCCCCGCGCCTATGGGCTCGTTGCGGTCACCACGGCCGCTGTCACTGCCGCGGCGACCGTGGTGCTTGTGTTCGGCTTCGGCGTGGGGGTGATCGGCGCGCTGATCAGCCAGCTCGCTGGCGCGCTCGCCGCGGGGCTCGTCGTCTTCGGACTCTCCGGGGACGCCTATGCCCTGCGCTTCGATCGCCACAAGCTCGGGGTCATGCTCGCTTTCTCGCTGCCGCTCGTGCCCTCTAGCATCGGTGTGTACCTCAACGGCTTCGCTGATCGGCTCGTGCTTCAGCACAGCCGCTCACTCGCCGATGTCGGCGTCTACGGCGTCGCATTTCGCATCGCTACAGTCGTGGCGCTTCTGCTCGCCGGCTTCCAGGGCGCCGCCACGCCGCTGATCCTCGCGCGCCATGAGCTGCCGGGCACCCGTGGTGAGCTTGAGCGCATCTTCCGCCTGTTCAGCGCTGCCGCTTTGATCGCCTTTCTCGTGGTATCGCTGTTCGCCGACACCGAGGTCCACCTGCTCGCTTCGGCCGCCTACGCTCGTGCGGACATCCTCGTGCCATACCTGTTCATGTCGGCGTTGCTGTTCGGTGTCTATATCTTCGCTCCCGGCCTGACGATCGCCAAGCGGACAGGTACGTTCGCGCTAATCAGCCTATCGGCGGGCGTGCTGAACCTCGGCCTGGCGCTGGCGCTCGTGCCGGCACTGGGAATCCGGGGCGCCGGGATCGCGACCGCCGTCTCCTCGGTGTGGTTCTTCGTGCTGACCATGCACTTCAGCCAGCGCCACTACGCGGTGGGGCATGAATGGATGCGTCTCGGCGCTGCACTGGCGGTTGCCATCGGGGTCCTGCTGCTGGGACGCGCAGTGATCCCGACCGGCGGTGGCCACGCGCTCTCGGCCTGGCCACTCACCGCGAAAGCAATCCTCTCGAGCCTCGGGGCCATGATGATCGCGACGCTGCTCGTGCGCCCGGCCGAGATGAGATTGTTCTGGAGTCGGCTGCGCCGGTCGCTGGCATGGGCTCAGGGAAGCGTCTCATAGACCTCCAACAAGCGTCTTGCAACCATCCGGTGGTCGTGCACGCGCTCTGCGTAGGAGCGTGAGGCAAGCCCACGCTCGTGGCGCTCGCGCGGGCGCTCGACCCAATCGGCAAGCACCTGCTTGAGCGTGTTCGGGTTCGCGTTGATGATCGGCAGCCCGTCGGGATAGGTCTGCTGGAGCTCGGGGAGCAGGTAGCAGACCACCGGCTTGGCGAGGCTCATCGCCTCGGCCGCGAACACGCCGTGGCTGCCCGCACATAGCTGGTCCACTACGAGGTCGGCGCTGCGATAGACCTCCAGTGCCTGGGGGTGCGAGAGGCCGGTGACCTCGACGTAGTCAATCGGCGCTCCCGCCGCGGCGAGCTCGGCGGTGGCGCGTCGTACAAACTCGGTGCCCTTCGCGGCGATGTCGGTGGGCGAGTGGACCACCCGCATCCGGCGTCCCTCGGGGTCCGGGGGCGTCGGCACCAGCCCACGCAGATCGACGCGCTGGCCGACGGTGTGGATGTGGGGGAAGTGAGGCGCCAGGAACGCATCCAGGCCGTGGTCACAGACGATCACGTGCCCATTAGTCACGGCGCTCCAGATTTTCATCAGGCGGGTCGCCTCGGAGTCGTCCTCGCCCTCGATCCGCACGTAGTGAGGGTTGCGTTCGGCTTCCACCGAGGGCATGCGCACGTCGCTGCCGAGGAACTCGACCGCGACTCGCTTTCCGGCGCGCGCGATCCATGGGGCGTCGATCTGCCGACGCAGGAAGCTGTTGCCGTAGTAGAGATGGATCAGGTCGTGCTCGCGAACGGCTCGCGCCACCGCGCGCAGGTATCCGGCGCGACCGTGTGGCGGCACGATGTCCGGCTGCGTGGCGTAGCCAAACGGGTGCTCGCGAGCCAGCCCGGTCGCCTGAACCCCCAGCTCGCGCAGCCCGAGCACGGAAAGCATCATCTGTCCCGCGATCTCGTCCGGAGCATGTAGAACGCGCGGAGGACGCCGGGCGGGCACGGTGGGAAGGATAGGCCGCGCCGTCCGAGTCGCTCGCGAGACGGCAGCGTGACCTGCAAACATGGCTCAGGTGCTGCGCCTTGCAAAGCCGGTCTTCGGCGAGGACGCCCTCGCCGCAGTGGGGCGGGTGCTCGCCAGCGGACACCTCACCCAGGGGCCCGTCGTGGCTGAGTTCGAGCAGGCCATGGCTGCCTTCTGCGGGGTCGAGCACGCGATCGCCACGACCTCGGCGACGACGGCGATCGAACTCGCGCTCGCAGCTCACGACATCGGTCCGGGGGACCTCGTGCTGGCGCCCGACTTCACCTATCCGGCGACCGGTAACGCGGTTCTGCAACGCGGCGCTCGGCTGCGTCTGGTGGAGGCCGACCCCGAGACCTACTGCGTCGATGTCGGAGCGCTGGAGAGCGCGCTCGATGAGAACCCGAAGGCCGTGATCGCGGTCGACGTGTTCGGCCTGCCCGCTGACTACGCGACGATCGAATCGCTGCTCAGCGATCGCGGGATCACGCTCATCTGCGATGCAGCCTGCTCGCTGGGCGGCGAGATCGACGGACGGCGTACGGGCGGCTTCGGAGCCGCCTCCTGCTTCAGCTTTCACCCGCGCAAGTCGCTGACCACGGGTGAGGGCGGAATGGTGAGCACGAACGACGGCGATCTCGCAGAGCGCCTGCGCCGCCTTCGCAACCATGGAAGCGAGCGCGACGGATGGCGGTCGAGCTTCGTCGAACCAGGCTTCAACTACCGTATGAGCGACATCAACGCCGCGCTCGGGTTGGTGCAACTCCCGCGCTATGCGGAGGTGCTCGCGCGTCGCCGCGCGCTGGCAGCGCGTCTCACGGAACGACTCGCCGGGCTCGCCGGCGTTCGCCCTCAGAAGGTGCCGGCCCGCCACCTGCACCCCTATCAGGCTTATGTGGTGGTGCTGGACGCCCGGATCGACCGTGACCGCACGATCGCCGTGCTACGCGAGCTGGGTGTCGAGTCGACGCTCGGCACCTACGCGTTGCATCTCGAGCCGGCGTTCAGCGCAAGGGACTGTGGAGGGGCGGACGGCCTGCCCGCGAGCCGGGTCCTCGCCGAGCGTACGCTGGCGCTGCCGTTGCACGAGCACCTCCGCGACGAGGACATCGAGCTGATCGCTGCGGCGCTCGAACAGGTCCTGCGCACGGCCGCCGCCGCGACGCCCGGCTGACGCTGACGTAGTCTCTCGCCCAGTGGCGCGCGTGCTAGTCATCTCAGCCAGCGACCTCGGCCGCGACGCCCGGGTGGACCGGCAGATCGAGTTCCTCTCCGTCGAGCACGACGTGATCGCCGCGGGCTTCGGCGAGCCACGCGAGGGGGTCGGCTTCATTCGGCTCGATCAGCTGCCGAGGATGAGCCCGCGCTGGATCTGGGGCAGGCTCGCGATGGAGATCCTGCGCACCGTGGGCGCCGACGTCCGCGCGTATTGGACGGAGCCGGGTCACGCCGGATGGCGCAAGGTGCTCGCCGGCGTCGAACCGGACGTGGTGGTCGCCAACGACATGAGCGCGGTGCCGCTCGCGTTCGACGCGGCGAAGGGGGCGCCTGTCGTCATCGACCTGCACGAGTACGCGCTGCGCGAGCACGAGGAGCACCTGCTGTGGCGGCTGCTCGTCGCGCCTCAGCTGAGGAGGCTGCTACGGCGCTATCTGCCGCTCGCGGCGGAGCTCGTCACGGTCAACGAGCCGATCGCCGACGCCTACGAGCAGCGGTACGGCCGGCGTCCAGCGGTCGTCACCAACGCGGCACGCAAGGCGACGTGCACCCCGAGCGAGCTGGAGCCAGGGCGCATTCGCCTGGTCCACCATGGGGTGGCCATGCGCGGGCGGCGCATCGAGCAGATGATCGACCTGGCCAAGCAGCTCGACGAGCGCTTCACGCTCGACCTCTACCTCGTCGGCGAGGAGGCCTATCTAAGCGAGCTTTCGGCTCGCATGCAGGACTACCCCCGCATCCGCCTCAACGCGCCGCTGCCGATGGACACGATCGTGACGGAGCTCAACCGCTACGACGTAGGTCTCTACCTGCTGGCGCCGACGAACTTCAACAACCTCTACGCGCTCCCAAACAAGTTCTTCGACTTCGTGCAGGCGCGCCTGGCGGTGGCGATCGGGCCCTCGCCCGCGATGGCGGACATCGCATCCAGGCACGGGTTCGGGCTCGTCGCCGACTCCTTCGAGCCGCAGGCGTTGCTCGCCCGGCTGCAGGCGTTGGACGCGACGCGGGTCGTGGAGCTCAAGCAGGCCGCCGATCGCGCGGCGGACGAGCTGAGCGCCGAGCGCAACGGCGAGATCATGCGGACGCTCGTCGCGGGCGCGCTCGCGCGCCCCTCAGGAGCCGAGGCCGCCCCTCTCGCCCCACAGCCCGCGCGCCCATAGCTTCGTGTTGATGACGCGCCAGAGCGCGAACTCGACATCGGCGGTCGGATTGGGCGAGTCGATCAGGCGAGCGACCTCGTCCGCCTGAAACCAGCGGCGCTCGACGTCGCTGCCCGGCTCGATCAGGCTCTCCCGCTCCCGTCGCGCGAGCTCCCAGGTCGCCGACGGGCTCGCCCGGAAGCCGATCTTGTCGCGCCGCTGCATGACGGCGTCTGGCAGTACGTCGGCGAGCGCGCCGCGCAGAACCTGCTTGGGCATCCCGCCGCGCATTCGCTCGAGCGCCGGCATGCGGAACGCAAGCTCCACGAGACGGTGGTCAAGATATGGCACGCGGGCCTCGATCGAGTGGGCCATCGAGTTGCGGTCCTCATAGCGCAGCAGGCCGGGAAGGCTCATCGACTGCACGTCGGCCCTCAGCAGCTCGTCCGGGTCGAGCCTGGTCTCGAAGCTTCGCTTGGGCATCAGGTCGTGCAGCCTCTGCGAGACGTGCCCGGCGCCGACCACCCGCGTCGCCGCCCGGCGGCGCCTGAGCGCCGCGAGGCCATCCGCCATCCCGATCCTTACCCGTCGCGGCGCCATCGCCGCGAGGGCGAAGCCCAGCGGGTACGGGTGCCCGCCGATAGTGGAGTCGCAGTCGCGCATCAGGCGGACGAACTCCCTGGGCCTGCCTCCCAGCAGCAGCCCCTCCGCCATCATCGTCAAATAGCCGTGATAGCCGCCGAAGACCTCATCCGCGCCCTGCCCGTCGAGCATCACCTTGACACCAGCGTCGCGCGCGGCGCGAAACACGAACCACTGCGCGGCGATGCTGGCGGAGCCGAATGGCTCGTCCTGGTCCGCGATCACGGAGGGCAGCGCGTCAAGGAACTCCTCGCGGGTCGGTTCGACGCCGGTCAGCTCGACGTCGCAGCGGTCGGCGACTGCCTCCATGAAGCGCCGCTCGGAGAGCTCGCGCTCGGGTGGCACGTACCCGAACGCGATGTGGGTCAGTGTCTGTGCGACCCCGTCGCCGCGCAGCGTGTCGGCGAGCGCGACGATGCCGGAGGAGTCGATGCCCCCGCTGAGGCATGTCCCGACGGCGACGTCGCTGCGCAGATGGATCCGGATTGCGTCCTCTAGCGCCGCCCGGACCTTGGCCTCCGGCATGTCTCCGATCGAACCAGGCTCGGGGTGGGGCAGCGACCAGTAGCTGCGCGGCCGCGGGGCAAGCGACGGAGCGTCGATCTCGATCACGGCGGTGCTCGCCGCCGGCAGCTTCTCGATCCCGGCCAGGAAAGTCGACTCGTCAACCTCCAGGCGCCCGGAGATCAGGTAGCGCGCGACGGTCTGGTCGTCGGGTTCGGCGCGCACGAGACCGGAGGCGAGCAGCCCCTTGATCTCGGACGCGAACAGCAGCTGCTCCCCGGCCAGCGTCCAGTAGAGCGGCTTGATGCCGAAGCGGTCGCGGCTGAGCGTCAGTGTGCGTGCCCGACGGTCGAGGATCGCGACTGCCCACATGCCGACGAAGCGCTCGAAGCAGCTCGGCCCCCAGCGCTTGTAAGCCTCGAGCGTCACCTCGGTGTCGCCGCTGGTCTGGAACGTGCAGCCGCCGGCTTCCAGCTCGGCGCGCAGCTCCAGGTAGTTGTAGATCTCGCCGTTGTGCGCGATTGCGTGGTCTCCGGTCGCGTCCACGAACGGTTGATCGTTGGAGGTGGATAGGTCGATGATCGACAGGCGCCGGTGGGCGAGCCCGACCGTCACCCCGCGCGAGTCCTCCGGCTGACGCGGGCGGCGCGTCATCCGCAGCGGCTCGCGCAGGTCGCTGACGAGGAAGCCCTCGCCGTCGGGACCGCGATGAGCGAGCGCGTCGCCCATCGCCGCAAGCCTGCCGGCGTCGGGTCGTGCGGGGGAGATGATGCCGGCGATTCCGCACATGGTTGCTCTGCCGGAGGCAGCGCCACCCGGGCTGCCTACGCTAGCAACACGGCCCCTGAGGGGGAGATGTGGTGGATATGCTCAGCGCGTGTGCGGATCGGCAGAGTCGTGAGCGCCCGGCGGCTGCTCGTCGTCACGTACTACTACCCGCCCCAGCCCGGGTCGGGGTCGAACAGGTGGGCGGCGATGGTCAAGTACCTGCGCCGGATCGGCCATGACGTGACGGTGCTCACCGCGGCTCCGCCCGGACACCCGGCCGGCGAGTCCGAGGGCGTGATCCGTACGGGGAACCTCAACTCGAGCCCGCTGCTGCGACGCGTGCTGCTGCGCCGTGGTGATGAGGAGCAGGTCCAGGGGCAGGGGATGCAAGAGGTGCCGGGCGGCGTGATGGAGACGTGGCAGTGGAAGCTCGTCGTCCCGGACCCCTGGCTGGTGAGCTGGGGCGGCTATGCGTGGCGCGCCATCAGGCGCGAGTTACGCCGCCGTCCGGTGGACTGCCTGATCACGAGCAGCCCGTCCGAGTCGACGCACACGCTCGGTCTGACCGTCCCGCGCGCAAGCACCGCGTGGGTCGCGGACTTCCGCGACGGCTGGGGGTTCGAGCCGCTGCGCCCGCGCTTCCCCACGGCGCTCCAACGCGGCCTCGACCGGCGTCTGGAGGCTCGCGTAGTGCGCGCGGCCGACGCTGTCGTGGGTGTCACGGCGCCGATAGCCGAAGACTTCGCGACGCGGCTCGGCGTACCGGCCGAGCTGGTCACGAACGGCTTCGACCCCGAGCTCGCCGGCGAGCACCGCGCAGGCGGCCCAGACGGCGACTCCGGCGCCTTCACGCTGGTCCACACAGGCGCATTGAGCGGCCCGCGGGGGCGCGACCCGCGCCCCCTGCTGCGCGCGTTGCGCCTGCTCGCCGAGCGCGACCGGAGCCTGCGAGGACGGCTTCGGCTCGTCGTCGCCGGACGCTCCGAGGAGGACGAGCGCGCGCTGGTGGAGTCAGAGGGCGTCGGGGACTTGGTGCACCACGTCGGATACATGCCGCGGCCGGAGGCGTTGAAGTTGCAACGCGGCGCCGACGCGCTGTTGTTGATCACCTCGCGCGACCGTTGCGAGGCGACCGGCAAGCTCTACGAGTACATGGCATCGGGCCGCCCCGTCCTCGCGCTCGCCGAGGGCAACGAGGCCGCCCGGATCGTCGCCGAGACGAACATCGGCAGGCTGGTGGCGCCCGACGACGTCGAGGGGATCGCGGGCGCGCTCGCCGACACGCTCGACGGCGCATTGCAACGCGAGTACGCACCGCGCTCGGTCGAGCGCTATGCCTCCCCCGCTCTCGCCGAGCAGATGGCGGCTGTGATCGAGAAGGCGATCGAGCGGTGCGGCAGAGCCCGAGCCTAGGCGTCCGACGCGAGCGCGCTCAGGAGGAGGCGCCGAGACGGCTGTAGGCGCGGTGCTGGCGCAGCGCCCCTAGCCATCCGCGTGTGGCCGGTTCGAGCTTCACTGCTCCACGCCAGGCACGGCCCTCGTCACGCAGCGAGCGCCATTCGCGCAGGCCCTCCAGGCGACCCCATAGCGGGGCGAGCGTGCGGTCGGTGAGCGCCACGTAGACGACGTAGGCGCTGTCGTACAGCAGGATTCCTCCCAGCGCGCGCATGAGCTGTGTCGTCGTTGCGTTGCGCGCCAGCAGCCGCACGCGATTGCGTCCCACCAGGAAGTACTTCCTCTGCGATCCCTCACCGGAACTTGCAGAGCCGTGGTGGTGGGCGACGGCTGACGGCTCATATACGGCGATCCAGCCCGCGGCGCGCGCGCGCCAGGCCAGGTCGACGTCCTCGAGGTAGGCGAAGAAGCGCTCGTCCAGGCCGCCGAGCGTATTGAACATGGCCGCCCGGTAGAGCGCGAAGCAACCGCTGGCACCAAAGACCTCGCATGCATGCTGTGCCTCTGTCGACGGGCGCCCTGAGAGTCGCTCCGTGGCGATGCCCAGCGAGTCGACCTCAATGCCGGCGGAGTTGATCAAGGCGGGATTGGAGTGGAAGCGAACCTGCGCGGCAATCGAGCCAATCCGCTCATCCCGCTCGCCGGCGGCGAGCAACCGAGCCAGCGCGTCGCGCTCGATGCGGGCGTCGTCGTTCACAAGCGCCACCCATTTCCCCCTTGCCACGGCCACGCCGCGCTTCACACCGCCCGCGAAACCGACGTTGCTGCCGGACTCGATCAGCCGGACGTCCGGCCAGTGCTCGCGTATGAGGGGGGCAAGGCCACCGTTGTCGACGACGATCAGCTCGACACCACCGGGCACCGCCACGGTCGCCTCCAGGCAAGACTGTAGGCAGTCGGCCAGTGCCGCCTGCTGGCGGTAGGCGACGACCACTACCGAGATGGTGGGTTCGGCCATCGCTGAGCCAGAGTAGCGGCGCGAGCCCTGCTACCTCCCATCTCAGCGATGTCGACCGTATGAGCGTCGACCGTATCCCCTCGAGGTACGGCGGGCGTTCAGCGTGCGTAGATCGAGAAACACACGCTTAATCAGATTTGTGCCCGGGGCATGGTTGCGCAGCAGCAGTGTTCGAGACCGGCGCTCTGGGACGCGCTCCCACTCCTGCTGATCGAACCCCGGAGTGGTGCGAAGGGGCGTGCGTTTGCCCTTGATTGCAACGAACGTGCGGCGGTCTGCTGGCTTGGTCGCCTCGGGGGGAACCTCGCACTCGTACACGCTTGTAAAGCCGACGTCCACGAGAGCATTGATCAGGGACGCTCGTGTGAACCAGAAACTGCGCGCATTGTCAAGCGACGCCCATCGCGATTGCTCCATCTCCGACGCATCAGCACGAGAACTGTGCTCGACGTATGGACGTCCCCAATAGGTGCGCCCGCCATCCCGGACAATGCGTCTGAAGCCGAGGTTGACATGCGTGTCAAAGATCGCGAGGCAGTCACAGACCTCAGCGACATGCTCGAGGAATCGGATCGCCTCTGGGAAGTCGAGGTGGTATAGCAGGCCGAGGCAGAGAACCACGTCAAAGCCGCCAAACTGCTCTCGCCGCAGGTCACGTACGTCGCCGCGGACCAGGCTGAGTCGCTCGAGTCCATGTGCCTCAGCGCTGAAATGGGCCTTGGCAAGGTTGGCCTCGCGTCCCTCAATCCCAACTACCTCCGCGCCCTGCAAAGCGAACTCGATCGCGTACTGTCCCTCGAAGCAAGCAAGGTCAAGCACGCGAAGCTCGTCGAGAGGCTTCGAGGAAAGGTCGGCGACTACTTGCACTATCCGCCGAAGCCGCTCATCGCCAAGAACAGGCACATCGTGCGTCGCCATCCCGTCCGGCAACGCGATCGGGGATCCGGTCCACGGCCCATCGCGCGCAATCAGCGCATCGCGCCGCTCACGCAAGCTATCTGACATCAAGATAGTCCAGTATGCGTCACGGCCGGACATTCTACTAGCGGCTATCGACAAGCGTCTGAGGCGTACTCGGCTAGCCGCGCGAGCCCGGCGATCGTCGTCGCGCCTTATCGTGTCGCCGCGTGATCTCGATCGTGATCCCGGTGAAGGACGGTGGAAGCGACCTTGTGCGCTGCCTGCAGGGCATCGGCGCTCAGGTCATCGACGACGAGGTTGAGATAGTCGTCATTGACTCTGGCTCCACAGACACAAGCGTCGAGGAGGCGCACAAGCGCGGTGCCATCGTGCGCGAGATTCCCCCGCCCGAGTTCAGCCATGGCTCAGCCCGCAACCTCGGGGCGAGCCTGGCGAGCGGTGAGCTACTCGTCTTCATCAGCCAGGATGCCCATCCGGTCGATGAGCGGTGGCTCGAGCATCTGACCGGTCCCCTGCGCGAGCAGGAGTCCCTGGTGGGCGGCGTCTATGGGCGCCAGTTGCCCCATCCCGGGGCGACACCGCCGGAGCGCTACTTTCTAGACTTCCTCTATGGTGCCCAGGCGCGTCGGCAATCGGCTGCGGGCACGCACGAGCTGACGATGGAGACGACGCTTTTCTCCAACGTCAACGCCGCGATGCCCCGCTCGCTCTGGAAGCGGTTCCCGTTCGTCGAGGACATCATTATGAGCGAGGATCAGGACTGGAGCCGGCGTATTCTGCTCGACGGCTTCACCGTGGCCTACGAGCCCATGGCGGCCGTGCGCCATTCCCACAACTACACGCTCGGTGGCGCGTTCAGGCGTTTCTTCGACTCGGGCGCCTCGGCCGATCGCGCCTACCTCGCGGGCGAGCGGGAGTCGGCGCGTGCGCTGCGCGCCGCCGCGATCCGCTACGCGCGCGGGGAGCTTCAGTGGATGTGGCGCACCGGGCAGCGGCGCTGGATTCCCTACACGGTGGTGTATGAGACGACGAAGATGATCGGCCTGCTGCTCGGCGCCAACCACAAGCGCCTGCCCCTGGCGGCCAAGCGCCGCCTCAGCGCGCTGCCGGACTTTTGGGCATGAGCCCACCGCAAGCGCGCTCTCGAATCCGCTGGAAGGTGCGGTAGAGTCGGCTCCTTCGGCGCGCCACTTTTCATTCCGGCGCGTGTTTCATGTTGTGCGATCGGACGCGTGCAGCAGCGCTCCATCAACGAATTCGCATGAGCACTGTCGAGCACTCAACTCCCGCGCCCGCGGACGTACAGGCTGCCGGACCCATTCCCGTGGTGTCCGTGGTGATCCCCTGCCTGAACGAGGAGGAGAACATCGAGCAGTGCGTCCGCGACGCACGCGCCGCGCTGCAGGCAGGCGGACTCGGCGGCGAGGTGGTCGTGGTCGACAACGACTCTGAGGATCGCAGTGCCGAGGTCGCGCGGGCGGCCGGCGCACGGGTCATCCTCGAGCCCAGACGGGGCTACGGAAGCGCCTATCGGGCGGGCTTCGCCGCTTCCCGAGGCGAGTACATCGTGATGGCCGACGCCGATCTCACCTACGACTTCGGCGAGATCTCTCGCTTCGTCGCGGAGTTGCAGGCAGGCGCCCAGCTGGTCATGGGCGACCGCATGGACAACATCAAGCCCGGCGCGATGCCATGGCTGCACCGCTACGTCGGCAATCCCGTGCTGACGGGGATCCTCAACCTCTTCTTCCGGACCGGCGTGGGCGATGCCCACTGTGGCATGCGCGCGCTCAGACGCGATGTGCTCCCGCTTCTCGATCTGCGGACCACGGGCATGGAGTTCGCCTCGGAGATGGTGATCCGGGCTTCTAAGCAGAAGCTCGCGATCAGCGAGGTGCCGATCGAGTATCACCCGCGAGGCGGTGAATCCAAGCTCTCGTCGTTTCGGGATGGCTGGCGGCACCTGCGCTTTTTGCTAGTGCACAGCCCGACCCACCTGTTCATCATCCCCGGCCTGCTGATGATGGGACTTGGGGCGCTCGTGTCGGCGACCGTGCTTTCCAGCATCAACGTGCTCGGCCGACGCTGGGACCTGCATACGCTGATCGGCGGTTCGCTGCTGCTGATCGTGGGTAGCGAGGTTCTGGCGATGGGACTCTGTGCGCACGCGTATGGCACGTACTTCATGGGTGAGAAGGATGCGTGGTTTGATCGCATGCGTGCTCGCTTTCGTCTCGAGCATGGGCTCGCGCTTGGCGGGACGATCATGCTCGCGGGAGTGGTTGTCGGAACGGTGGTCATCGTGCACTGGATCAGCCGCGGCTTTGGCGCGCTCGCCGAAGAGCGCATGGCGATCGTCGCCGCGACCCTCGTGATCGTCGGTTTGCAGGTCTTTTTCTCGTCCTTCTTGCTTTCGATTCTCGGGTTGCGCCGGAACTGACATGCGCGTGCGCGTAGCGCTTGGCGTCGCGCTCGTGTTGGTGGCGGGGACGCTGATTCTCGACATGTCCGGTCGCGCCCCGCGGACCGCGGGCAGCGACCACAGCAGTTCCCCAGTATTCGCCGCTACCGTGCCTGGAGGCGGAGTGCTCTGTCAGCCGTCCCCGATCCTGTCCGGCGATGCGGCACGCGTGCAGGTCTTGATCGGTACCTACGGCCGCCCGGTGCCCGATCTGCTGATTCGCTTCCTCGATCCCGCGGGCGCCGAGATCGCCGCCGGTCACTTACAGGCTGGTGCGCGCGAGGGCTACGTCACAATCCCGATCAGCCGCGTGCGCAGAGCGCCTGCTCCGACGAGCGTCTGCCTACGCGTCGGCGGCTCCTCCAATGTGGCGCTCGGGGGCGAAAGTGGTTCGGTCAATCCCGGTTCGGAGGTCATCGACGGAAAGTTGCAACCTGGGAGGATCAGCCTGTTCTATCTGCGGCGCGGGGAGGAATCGTGGTGGCAGCTGCTGCCGACGCTCACCCGCAGGTTCGGCTTGGGCAAGGCGTCCCTGTTCGGCGACTGGATGCTGCCTGTCCTTGCGGCACTGCTGCTTGGTGTCTGGGTTGGCGCCGTACGCCTGCTCTCGAGAGAGCTGACGTGAGCACCGTGCTTGCGCAGGGGCGGAGCGGGGCTACGCGGCGGGTTGGGCGCCGGGCCGTCGCTGGGATCGCACATCGGTGGCGTCGCATCCCTCGCGCCGGGCGTATGTGCTTTCTCATCGCTTTTGTGAATGCAGCCATCTGGGGAGTCGTCGTCCCGCCATTCCAGGTACCCGATGAGATCGCTCACTTCGGCTATGCCCAATATCTCGCCGAGACAGGCAAGCCGCCGCCACAGGGATCGGGCGCCCAATACTCCCCCGAGGAGGAGGTGGCGCTTGAACACCTCTTCTTCTACAGCGTGATCGGTCGTCCGCAGCTGCGGGGGATCCTCACGCCGGAAGACGACCATGCCCTGCGTACGGCGCTCGCGACCCATCCCAGCCCGGTCGGCCAGGGCGGTGTCAGCACGGTCACCAACCAGCCGCCGCTCTATTACGCGCTCGAGGCGATCCCCTACCGGCTCTCCCCGTCGCACGACATCCTCGCCAGGCTCGCCCTCATGCGCCTGCTCTCCGCGCTGATGGCGGCGGGCACGGTACTTGCAATCTTCCTCTTCCTGCGCGAGCTCATGCCGCAAACGCCGTGGGCCTGGACGGTCGGGGCGCTCGCGGTCGCCTTCCAACCGACGTTCGACTTCATCGCGGCTGGAGTCCACGGAGACAACCTGCTGTTCCTCACCTCCAGCCTGACCATCCTGCTGCTCCTGCGCGCCTACCGGCGCAGGCTGACGATGCGTCGCGCGATCTGGATCGGAGCCGTCGTCGCCGCGGGCGTGCTCGCCAAGCTCACGTTCATCGCCCTGCTCCCCGGGATCGCCCTCGCGCTGGCGCTGCTCGCCTGGCGCGCCCGCCACGATGGTCGCGGCGCGGCCCTGCGGGCGCTCGCCGCAGCGGTCCTCGTCGCCGCGGCGCCGGTGCTGCTCTACGCCTTGCTGAACGTGACCGTCTGGCACCGCGGCAGCCCCACCGCGGGGGGCGTCGCGGGCGCCACCAACAGCGCACTGCCGGGCGGAGGGGTGGTGACCCTGCCGCAGACGCTCGACTACGTCTGGCAGCTCTACCTGCCGCGGCTGTGGTTCATGCACCACACCTACTTCACGTCGGACCCTATCTGGGCAATCTGGGTCAACGGTTCCATCGGCCACTTCGGCTGGCTCGACTACACGTTCCCATCGTGGGTCTACTCCGACGGCCGCTACCTCGTCGAGGCGCTCACCGTGCTCGCGCTGGTGGGGCTGGTGCGAGTGCGCCGGGCGATCGGGCCGATGCTGCCGATCTTCGCCTGCTTCGCGGTCATGGCCGTCGGTCTGCTGGGGGCGATCGGCTACGCCGGAATCCGCTACCGCCTGAGCACTGGCTTCCCCTTCGAGCAGGCTCGCTACCTATTCCCGCTCGCGGCCTTCTATGCGCTGTTCCTGGTCTTCGCGGCGCGCGGGGTCGGCCGGCGCTGGGCGCCGGTGCTCGGGGCGCTGCTGGTGGTGCTGGCGATGGCCCACGGCCTGTTCGCGGAGACGCTCACGATCTCGCGCTACTACGGCTAGGGCAGCATGACCTCTTCGCGCTCGCGCAAGGCGTGGCGCAAGCCGGCTTCGACCTCGTCTGTCGCGTGCTCCCAGGTGTGCGAGGCGACGAACTCGATGCCCTCGCGCGACCGGCGCTCCCAGCGCTCACGGTCATCCAGCAGCCGCTCGAGCGCATCGGCGATTGCCTGCGGATCGAGCGTTGCCAGCTCGAGCGGGCCGTTGGCGCCGAAGATCGACTCGGCGCTCACACCTGCGAGCTCGACGCAGGGCAGCCCGCAGGCGAGCATCTCCTTGGGCATCAGCGAGAAGTTGGTCAGCGATAGGCACAGGCCGACTGTGGCTTCGGAGTAGAGCGTCGCGAGTTGGGGAGGGGTTAGTACACCAAGGTGCTCGTAGGGGAACGGGCTCTCGAGTTGTCCCTCGTCGCCGAACAGCACTATCCGCAGATCGGGTCGGCGGCGATGTAGCTCCGAGAGCGCCATCAGCCCAACCGGCACCGCGCGCCGTGGCGTGACGTGGCGCGCGTAGTAGATGACCGTGTCCTGCCGGCGGGTCACGGGACGGGGCTGGTAGAGGCTGTGGTCCACCCCGAGCTGGAAGGCGTCGGCGCTCGCAGCGTAGCGATCGATCAGCAGGTCGCGCAGCCATGGGCTGGCAGCGATGCAGTGCAGGTCATGCCGATAGGTGTCCTCGGCCATTTCGCGCTCGGTCGAGGCGGCATAGAACTCTGGCTCGTGGTCGTTGACGATGTAGGCCCGGGCGCGGCACTGATCGAGCATCAGTGCGGGGTGCACTGTCTGCCACCCGGTGGCCATCGCAACATCTGCGCCTTGCCACTGGTCAAAGCCCTTGTAGACGGGGCCCTCGATCGGAGCGAAGAACTCCCTGATATCAGCGCGAATGACGGCCGGCCACTCGGCGTTGTGCTGGCCGGTGAAGTCGTGCAGCCAGACGCTGCATAGGTGCCCGCGCTTCTCCAACCTCGAGAAGATCTGCAGCAGTGTGTTGTGCCCCCCGCTCCCGCGTCGGAAGGATGGGATTATCAGCGCCAGGCGCAGACGCTCGCGCTCAGCCATACCGGGCACGGGATCGAGCAGCTCCGCAGAACCCTCCCGCCAGAAGCGGGCGACGTCCTCGTAGTCGTCGTGGTCGCGCTTGGGCGGCATGTGCGTGCTCGGGGGAACCGGCGAGACGTCCACCTCTGGAACCGGGTCGGCCGCACTGGCACGATCGTCGCGACCCTCTAGCGACAGTCGTCCGCGCACGGGCGCGGGCAGTCGATCGGCCCGTGAGCCAAGTGCGGAGAACATGCGCCGGCCGCCGTGATGGACCACGGCGCGTGCGGTCCAGCGGGCCTTCTGTGCGTCACCGAAGTCCCGCTCAGCCATCCAGCGCCGGTCGGCTGCCACGGCACCCGCAACCTGGCGAGCGGCGCCCGCGGGCGCGAACGGCTCGATGTGCCCGGTGCTCTCGCGCAAGCCGCGGTACTCGTCGAAGTAGCGGCGCATGAACTCCAGAGCCCCGTAGTCGTGCGCGTGCAAGACGGCGGCGCCAGGGTGGTAGACCTTGCTCCAGCCGGCGTCGAGCAGGTCGCTACCAAACGCCTGGTCCTCGGAGTAGGCGACGTCGCGAAAGCGGATCTCCTCCCAGCAGGCGCGTGCGTAGCAGGCGTTTACGTTCGACAGGAACGTAGGGTCACCGGGGCGTTGCAGTGTGGGCTGCCCGTCGGGTGAGAAGCCGGCGAAGAACTCGGTCAGCTCGCGGGCGATCATTGGGCTGGTGTCTGCTCGCGGCAGGTGCGGCCCGTAGGCCGCACCGACACGCTCGTCGAGTGCGAACGCCTCGCGGTAGGCGCCTAGCCAGCCTGGGCGCGGGGTGGCGTCCTGAGTGAGGAAGCAGATCAGCTCGCCGCTCGTACGCTGTGCGCCCAGGTTGCGGGTGCGCCCATGGCCGAACTCCCCGGGCTCGATCTCCAGCAACTCAACGCCCGCGGCGCGGGCGATCTGGAGCGAGCGGTCATGCGAGCCGGAGTCGATCACGAGCGTCTCGTTAACCACCTCGCGCGCCAGTGCCGCCAGCAGCTCCTCCAGGTAACGCTCCCCGTCCCTGACGGGAATCACCACCGACACGCTGGGCACGCTGAAGGCGTCGCTCACGAACGCAGCCGGCGCTTGGCTTGTCGGAACGCGCGCATCACCGCCCGGACACCCCGCAGCGCTCCCCGCAGCTGCGCGGCGCCCGGCTTGCGCATCAGTGTGTTGAGGTCGACGTGCCAGCGGTCGAGCCAGTAGGCGCGCTCTTGCCACTCAGCGACTGCGGCGTTCGCGCGGTCCTGGACCTCTACGAGCTCGGCCTCCAGCGAACTCACGCGGGCGCGAAGGCGCTCGACCTCCGCTTGGAGTTGCTGATCGCTGGATGTCTCGGCGGCGCTCATCTCTACAGCCTCTCCGAAATCAGCGGCGCCTCGCGGTTGAAATACCACAGTCCGATCGCAAACAGCGCAAAGATGATGCCGAGTGGGATCAACAGACGCGGCGCTCCTCCGAGCGCGGCGACGACGGACGGAGCGTGCGGGTCGAGCAGCGCCTTACGCGCCTGTGTGAGGATCGCGCCGAGCGGGTTGAGCACGAGGATCCGCGAGAACGGGACACCGAACAGCGAATGGCCGGGCACGGTCTGGATCGTGTACAGGATCGGCGTCGCGTAGAAGAGGATCTGCGAGAGCACTTCCCAGATCGGCTGTATATCGCGAAAGCGAACGTAGAGCGCCGACAGCAGCATGCCGATGCCGGTCGAGAGGATCACGATCAGGCCGACTAGGAGCGGCAGCTCAAACCAGCTCCACATCGGCGTGACGCCGCTGAGCAAGATAAAGCTAAACACGACGATCAGGTTCATGCACAGGTTGAAGAAGCAGAACAGCGCCACCGACAGGGGGACTACCAAGCGCGGGAAGCGCACCTTGCGCAGCAGGTTCTCGCGACCGACGAGGCTCTGCACCGAGCCAGTGGTCGTTTCCTGGAAGTAGGTGAAGAGGATGATCGACTCGAGCAGGTACTCGGGGTAGTGCGGGACCTGACCCCCCTTCGGCTTGAACAGCACCGTGAAGACGAACAGCAGCACGCCAAAGAACATCAGCGGTCGCACGAGTGTCCACAGGTAGCCGAACACAGAGCCGAAGAAGCGCAGCTTGAATTCGGTGCGCGCGAGCATGAACGTCAGCGACCAGAAGCGGTGAACACCGCCGCCGAGCGCCGAGGGGCCGTAGACGCGGTGGCTCGCCGGCGGGCTCTTCGACGGGACCGGCAGCCCGACCTCCGAGGCCGAGCTCACAGCCGCTCCAGTCGTACGTCGATCGGCAGCTCGAGGATGCCGCCGCTGCCCGTCCCGTGGACCATGATCGAGGCCATGTCCTCGACCATCGCGAGCGCCTGCTCGCCGGTTCCCTCGCGCGCGAGGGATGGCGTCACGAGGTAGCGGCTCGGCGTCAGCCAGTTGGGCATCGCAAAGCGCGCGACGACCGCCTCGCCGACCTTGAACGATCCGCTCGCTTTCCCATGCTGATCGGAGCGGGCGACGATGATCGTGTGGCCGAGCTCGGTGCGCACCGTGATTGCAAAGACCGGTTCGTGCAGGTCCTCGCTGAGCTGCGCCTCGAAGCAGACGCTTAGCGCCTCCTCTTGGCTGACGCTGATGACGCGCTCACCCTGCTCGTTCTCGAACCACGCGTCGGCGATCGCGGTGCCGTTCGCGGAGTGGCTCTCCTCGGGGGCGTCGTGAGCTAGCTGGCCGAAGTTCAGCTCGTGATACGCGCGGCCGATCTCGCGCGGGTCGCCGATCTTGGTCATCTGACCGCGCTCCATCAGCATCGCGCGGTCGCAGAAGCGCTCGACTGAATGCATATCGTGGGAGACGAACACGATCGTCCTGCCTTCGCGCTTGAGGCGGAAGAACTCCTCGAAGCACTTCTGCTGGAAGGCTGCATCGCCGACGGCCAGCACCTCGTCGATCAGCAGGATCTCGGCGTCGACCTGGATCGCTGTGGCGAAGGCCAGACGCACGAGCATTCCCGAGGAGTAGTTCTTCAGGCGCATGTCCATGAACCCCTCGAGTTCGGCGAAGGCGACGACATGCTCGAAGCGCTCCATCGCCTGTTTGCGGCTGAGCCCGAGCATGATTGCGTTGATGACGACGTTGTCGCGAGCGTTCAGGTCGGGGTTGAAGCCGACGCCGAGCTCGATGAACGGAGAGAGCCGACCAGCGATCGAGATACGCCCTGTATCGACGCCGTAAATGCCGGCGATGCACTTCAGCAGCGTGCTCTTGCCGCTCCCGTTGCGTCCGACGATCCCAAAGAATTCTCCCTCCGTGATCTGAAGCGAGATGTCCTGGACGGCATGCAGCTCGTCGTAGGTGGTGCCGCGCAGCGGGTGCAGCACGCGCTCCTTGAGCGTGGAGTACTGCTGGTGGGGCAGCCGGAAGGTCTTGCTGACGTTCTCGACCGAGACGGCGACAGGAGCGCTCGACCCGGTGGCCGCGGGCGTGGTTGCCGGTTGAAGAGTGGTGGTCGACAAGGTCGATGAACGCTAGCAACCGTGGCTGCTGCGCTATGCATGCCAGCGCCCGCTCAGACGCGCTGGAGCACGTATACGTCTTGGTTGTCCTGGTTGCGACCTGGTGCAAACTCCAGAACGCGCCAGCGCGGGCAGAGTTGCGTGAGTATCCACTCAGGCGACAGGAACGCCGTGCCCCAATCGGGGTTGACCACCCCCCAATCGCCCTCCTCGCCGAACTCGGGCGCATACCACCAGCCCTGACGGTAGAGCGAGTCAAGGATCTCCTGCGACTGCTCGAGCGTACGTAGACCGCGGGTGGCGTAGAAGGCGATAGACGTGGGACCATGGGTCGTGCAGACGAGGTGGCCGTCAGGACGGATCAGACGGTGCATCTCCTCGAACCAGCGCAGGCCGAGTTGCGGCTCGAAGTGTGACCAGATCGAAATCGCATAGGCCAAGTCCAGGGAACCGTCATCGAGCGGCAGCGGCGGCTCGTCGCCGTTTATGAAGAACTCGATGCCCGGCAGCCCGCGCTGCGCCCACTCGATGGCCTGTTGATTGGGATCGCATGCGTGCCATCGAGCCTCTGGATAAGCGGCTTGGAGAACTCGAACTACGCGCCCAGAAGAGCAGCCGAAATCGAGTGTGGTTCTTACGTTGGCCATATTGATGCCGGCGCTGGCAAGCGCGTTTACAACGAAATCGGCCTCATAAAGGCCACCTGCGGCGGCGAGGGGTCCTCGGGCCATCGCGTGAATGCTCTCGGGCGGCTGCTCGGCGCTCAATCCGGTCTTCGCGATGACGGCTGGATGACATAGCCACATGCCGTAGGAGAGGACTAGCGGTACACGAGCATCAATCGTTGCCGCTTCCGCGAACATCGTCGCCAGCTCAGGGTGCTCACCGATTGCGCTCTCTACAGCGGACAGGTCCCCCTGGGACAAGCGCTCATAGAGCATCCGGCTGACCGACTGTCGATCATCTGGGAAGTTGCCGGGAGCCAGGTTGCGTTCAAAGCGTCCCGGCGCGCCGGGAGGCGGCTCGGCGACCGGATCTTGCTCTACCGACTGCTTGTCGCTGACCCTGTCTATCGTGGCCGATCCGTCGGTGGGCGCGGGAGACGGCACCTCATCCTCCCGGAGGCTTGGTGGAATCGACTCGACGGACTCGAACCGCTGCTCCTCCAACGCCTGAATGATCCGCTGGGCCGAGCGCAGGATGACGCGACGCGGCAGCGACTGACCCGGCGTGGACACGGCCACGGACGCTACCACGAGCGGCCGGCCGTTCGCCGTACGTTCCGAGAGAGATCAAGGTCTCAGCCATCGGGGTGCTGGCACTATCGGGCGTTGCCAGCAACGAGTGCCCCGCATGCCCGGGACTCGCCGAGCCAGCGAATGACATCGCGAGTAGCAACATGACGAGAACTCCATAGACCCGAGGCGCGATCTGGACGAGGGTCACTGGGGGAACGTTTGGGAAAGGAGCCTGCCGATGAATCGGCTTGTGCAGCTGACATGATTGAAGTTTACCTGAAGCAGTCGTTGGGGCACCGAGGATCTGGCGTTTGGATTGATGTGAAAAATTGCCTGAGGGGGAGAAATGACGGTTGCCAGCCGTATAGCCACTCACTCAGGAAGTCATATTGAAGGTGATGGACGTTCAGCGATGAACAAGGGGTGATCGTGACGCAGTTCGGGAGTCATCTTCACGCTCGAAGAGATCGCATGGCAACCTTCACCAAGACAGAGAGCCATGCAGTGGAATGTGGTAAGGGCAGGCACGAGAATCTACTCTGGCGAGTAGTTGAGGCCGGCCAACCACTTGAAGCTCGCATCCGGCTGTGTCTGTATCTCGCTGCAGCGTGAATCGCCTGCGAGCACCGGTGCTTTGGGGTACATATATACATGCCATAGCGCCATAATCTAGGCTGAAAGCGTGACTTACGACCTCGACTCACCAGGAGCGCCGAACCCGCCGGTCACTCCTCGCTGCTTTATGCACATCCCAAAGAGCGCGGGTACGAGCATTCATGCTGCGCTTGAAGTCGCGCTACCCGCGGGCTCTCTGGCGCCACAACGAATGGACACCTCCCCCTTCTGTGCCTTCCGCGACTTTGAGTTGCTGCCGCCGCCGTGGCGGGCCCTGATCGCTGCGGAGGACGCAGATCTGCGATCGATGCGTAGCTATAGGGCCGTGAGCGGCCACTTTTCGCTAACCACGCTGCTACAGATCACCCCGGCGTCTGCGATCGGGACGATCCTGCGGGAGCCTCGCGCGCGGACCTTGTCGGTGTATATGTACTGGCGCACCCCCAACATCTTCGACGCTATGCGGCCTTATAGCCCACAGGAGTATGCACTTGGGTCCCTCGAGCGATTCCTGGCCGAGCCGCGAGTCGCTCCCGCCGTGGACAATCAGGTCTGCCGTACGCTTCTCGACGGGGATGCACGGATTCCCGATGAAGGCTTCATCGCCGAGACCGACATAGAGGCAGTCGCCTCAGACGCGATAGGCAGACTTGAAACGCTGGGCTTTATTGGAGTCTTGGAGCTTGGGGACAGCGCATGGCAGGGGCTTGCGCGGCTGTTTGGCGCGACGCTCGAGCCGAGAAGGCTGAATGTGACCGGTGAACAAGGGCGCCCGGTAGCGGCGGCACCGGGGGAGACTCTCGTCACAGTTGCTGCCCTCGACCTGATCGAACAGCGCAACGCTGCCGACCGGGCCGTATATGACCATGCGCTGGCGCTCGCCGGCGTTCGAGATGGCGAGCGGCTGCGGCTGGCGGACTCGGCCTTTGCCCGCCAGCTCGTGCTGCTGGGGGACCATCTCGGCAGTTCTGCGGCAAAACTCACAGAGCATGTTGGGGCCATCGACGAGACGCGCACCGAGCTTGGGCAGCAGGCGCAGCTACATGCCCAAGTCGCAGACCTCCGCGCTCAATTGGCCTCACGCGAGCTGGCAATGCGAAGCCTCAACGAGGAGATCGAGTCGCGCGAGTTCGAGCGCCGCGGCGAGGACATCGACAGACTACGCAGGTGGCTGGACGCGGTGCATGCATCCGTTAGCTGGAAGCTCACCGCGCCGCTCCGAGCGACTAAGCATGGAATGGAGCGCCTGTTGCGGACCTATCGCACGTCGGCGATTCCCGTACGCGACCAGTCGCTCGTCCCAGGGTGGTCGGCCACGCAGGTTTGGTGGTTCGCGGTCATCCTCTGCTCGATCATCGCGACTACAGATACGGTCCTCCGCCACGTTGTGCTCATCCCTATGCTCACCGTCGGACCGATCTGCGGAGTCTTCACTGGCCGACTAACCAAGACGGCAACAAGTGGAATCTGGGCTTTGACCCTTGCCATGTTTCTCGGTCTACCAGATGAAATCTTGGGAACCGAGATACAGCTAACAGATCTAATTGCCATTCTAGCTGTAATGCTGCTGTGTCTCTTCACAGCCACCTTCATTGAGAGACGTCGAAATAACGAGGTCCAATGACTCAAGCAACCACCTCGGCAAACCCATCGTTCTGACTAGCGCACGCAGAGGGAGCACTTAGGGTGCCACAGCTTCCGGGCGTTCCCGGAACCGAGACTAGTAAATCAAACGGATCCCCAAGCTCAACGAGATGCAGGGGAGGGGCTCAAGCTAGCACGGTGTCAGTTAGGAATTGTGAGCGCCATACCTGAAGCGATTACCACGTGCACTCGCTTGTGGTCGTCGATACACGCCTAATCGAACAACGGCCGCCTACACGATGTACTCAATGGCCGACGGGCCATCTGCGGGGTCTATATCCTGCTGTCTATGAGTTCGTCGTCGCTAAACGCCGCCCAGGCCACCGACGTGCCCGAGCGGTTCGACCCGGAGACGATGCGGGGGGAGATCATCCAGGCCGAGCACTTGGCTCGCTATCGCTGGGTGTCGGGGCTGGTCGCAGGGCAACGCGTTCTCGATGCGGGTTGTGGCACGGCCTATGGATCGGCGTTGCTTGCAGAAGCCGGGGCTGCGGAGGTCATCGGCGTCGACTGCGCATGCGAGATCCTCGAAGCGGCGCGTCCGGAGATGCCCACGATCGTGACCCTTGAGGCCGGCGACGTGACTAGCTTGCAGTTTGAGGACGGGCGATTTGATCTTGTGGTGTGCTTCGAGGTCATTGAGCATCTCGAGAATCCCGGACGTGCGCTCGACGAGTTCCGCCGCGTGCTCGGCCCAGCCGGCACGCTGGCGATCTCGTCTCCCAACCGGGATGTCTACCCGCCTGGCAATCCGCACCACCTCCACGAGTACACTCCCGAGGAGCTCAAAGCGGAGCTCCTTGAGCGCTTCGACTCAGTGCGGCTCGAACGTCAGCACACATGGATCACCTCGGGTGTCCTTGACGATACGAGCTTTTGCGCCGGTGGGGACTCCGATCTCGGAGAGAGCTTCCGGATACGCAAGCTTGAGAGCGAGGAGCCTGGCAGCGAGCTCTACACCGTGGCTCTGGCAGGCTTAAGCGAGCTTCCCACGGGAGTACCGACCTTTGAGCTCGCGACGGCGGTGGAGCTCCGCCGGTGGGATGCCCTCTGGCACGAGCAGCAGACGATGCTTGAAGAGCAAGCCAAACTGTTGGCTCGCCACGAACGAGACATGCAGGGTAGTGAAATCTCTCAGCTTCGTGTTCAGCTCGAGGGGGCTGAGCGGGAGCTCGCCCGTCTTCCTGAGCTCGAGACCCAGGTTCGTGATTTGGTCGAGCTCAACGAGGAACTGATGGAGCGCCTCGATGTCGTCGATCTCGACCTACTGCGCGCCACAGCGGATCGTTACACGGTTTTGGTTCAGTCCAGCAGCTGGAGGATGACGCGGCCGCTTCGACAGATCACTGCAATCATCCGCAACCTAACCCGGTGAGCGTCACGTCGATCAATCGGTCCGACTCTCCCGAGCTGAACGATTCTCCCGAGCTGGTGTTCACACTGGCGCGCGGGCAGAACCGCTTTTTCGTGGAGCTTGCCGAGGCGCTTGTCTACGAGCTGGAGCGGCTGAATGTGTCGGCTTGTATCGAGATGAGCGGAGGCTTTCCGCTGCCGCACGATCGGCGCGTTCACGTCTTCCTGCCGCCGCACGAGTATGTAGCCCTGTCTGGCCATCGTCTCCCTCCCCGTCTGCTGCGCAGGAGCATTGTAATCTCCGCCGAGCAGCCCAAAAGCGAGTTCTTTGCCGCTAACGTCGCACTTGCGCGAGATGCAGGGGCAGTGTTCGACATCAACCGCAGGGCGGTTCGCGCCTACGCGTCCAGCGATGTCCAAACGGAGCATCTGCAAATGGGCTATACAGAACCGTGGGATCGTTTTGTGGCCGGCGTTGAGAAGGACATCGATGTGCTATTTCTCGGCAGGCTTACCCCGCGTCGTGCTACGGCTCTTGCATCCTACGCCGGTGTGCTCGAACGGTTTCGTTGCCACATCGGGCTGTCCGATAACTCTCGTCCGAACGTGTCGAGTGGTGCGACGTTCGTTGCCGGCGAGCGCAAGCTGGATCTCCTGGCTCGCGCCAAGGTGCTGATCAACATTCATGGAGAGGATGAGCCGTACTTCGAGTGGTTGCGCGCTGCCGAGGCGATATGCGCCGGCTGCGTCATGGTCAGTGAGCGTTCGACCGACCTAGAGCCATTGCAGTGGGGTCGCCACATTGTTACTGGTGGCGTGGGAGCCCTCGGTCTGTTGTGTGCGTCGTTGATAGATGACTCCGAGCGCCGCGAGCGTATCCGCGTGGATGCCTACGAGTTGCTGCGAGACGAGCATCCTCTCTCCGGCGCGGCGCGGCGACTAGCTTCAGCGGCGCGGAGGATCGCCGCTGTTCCACTCGACGAATTGTCGATGCTGGCTGGCCGACTGGAACGAGCGCGTCAATCGACCTCCAAGCAGCCGCACGCTCTTCTGCAACCTTTGGAGCGCACCGACATATCCGTCGGCGAGGGGCTCGCCCTTCGGGCGCTCAAGGCCCAGCAGCTCGCGCTGACAAGCCTGCGACGCCAGGTAGCCGCTCTACAACGCTCCCAGCTTGGTGAGGAGACCGGAGAGTCGACGACGACAGTACTCGTCGCCGACTCTCCGGCATGGTCCTCCGGACAACATGCACGACTGACCGTGATCACGCCGCTCTTCAATCACCGCGACGAGGTGCTGGACGCCCTTGCATCCGTCGAGCGTTCTGTGCGGGCGGACTGGGAGGTGGTCGTGGTCGACGACGCCTCCACCGATGGCGGTGGAGAGGCGGTGCGCCAATGGATTGAGACGCATCCCGAACGGGCGTGCAGGCTGGTTCGTCACGAACTAAACCGGGGTCTTGCGGTGGCGCGCAACACCGGCGTTCAACAGGCGCGAACCGGACGGCTGCTGATGCTCGACGCCGATAATGAAGTGCGTCCGGTCGCCCTCGCGCGTCTCATGGATGCACTTGACGCGGATCCCAAGGCCAGCTTCGCCTACGGGATTATGGAGCAGTTCACCAGCGACGGCTCGGTTGGCCTGCTTAGCAGCTTTGGGTGGGACCCCGAACGGCTGCGGATTGGCAACTACATCGATGCGTTCTCGCTGATCCGAGCTGAGGAGCTGCTAGCGCTTGGCGGATATTCATCCGATCCGCGCCTGTACGGATGGGAGGACTACGACCTGTGGGCGCGCATGGCCGAGTCAGGTCGGCACGCGGCGTTTGTACCCGAGATCATTGGGCGCTACCGCGTTGCTCACAGTTCGATGATCTCACAGACCAACATGTCAACATCAGACGCGTACGCGGCAACCGCCGAGCATGCCCCTCGGCTGCTAAGCGGGCTCCGCATTCCGCGTTGAGCTTTGCCCGGCACGGTGACAAGGAGGATCAGCGCTGAAGCAGCCTGCGCTTGAGGTTGCGAAGAGGCGACGTCAGACGCCAACTTGCAGAACTCTGGATTCCGCGCAGCCACGCCTGGTGTCGTTCGAGATCAGCCTGCAGCATCAAGGACTCCTCTTTGCATCGATGCATGGCTGCTGCTGGAATAAGCTCTAGGTCTGTGAGTTGAGCGTCCGCTTGGACGCCCTGTGTTCGCAGCCATTGGGCCACGGGCCACACGAGCTTGGGCTGTTCGACCAAGTGCTCGCTATGTCGTGCGCCGCCGGACCGAAAGGCTCTGCCGTCGTCGATGACTATCAGCCCGAGGCCTCCCCAGCACTCACCAAAGCGCTCAGGCAGACGTGCTACATAGCCCGGCACGAAATCCAGGTCTATCCAGGCAAGATGCTCGTGGGCCTCATAGTCGACTTCTTGGAGACCCTGGCGAACCTCCTCGTTGAGGGTGTCGTGCGCAAGTATCACGGTCTGGCTGATCGCCCGAGAGTTGAGCAGATCCTCCATGTCTTGGCGAACCCCTTGGGCTGAATGGTCTCCGTCGACCAGCACGAAGTCGATGTTGTCCTCAGTAGCTGCGGCATGCTCAAGCTCTGCCGGTAGCAGCGCGTGGCTGTCGCCCGATAGCGCCCGGACGTTTGGCAGGCTCATGATGTCATGTGACGCGTCAACCAGATCGAGGGAGATGACCCTCTCGGAATGTGCGGCGATCCGTCGCAGGCTGCCGCCCTCGGCGCGACCTATCTCAAGGGCAAGACTTGGCTTGATCATGCTCAGCATCCCCTCGAGCACGGTTCTCTCTCCGTAGGACATCTGCCACGGATCGTCTGCAAATACTGGCAGAGCCTCCAGCCGGTATTGACGTATGGGCGAGTTCTTCATATAGCAAAGCTCCAATGCTTGAGTCGACGGTCGCTGTGCCTGATGGTGGTCAACTCCTTCAGAAACGGAATGGAAAGCAGATCGGCGTCTGGTCAGGTGGCATAAGTTCAGCAGGTGACACTGGACGGTGCTCATCATGCCAATCGCCACAGTCTGCTGACGCTCGGTTGATCGAGCTAACGCGTCCTGCTCCCCATGACGTCGGTATCGGAGTCACGACCCGTGCCTGGACTCTTCTGGACGTCGGGATCGACCCGCTCCAGCGGAAATCGTCCACGCTGACGCAGCCGCTCCCGCCACCAGTCGACGGCGGGAGCGTGCTCCTCTACGTAGTAGGTGGTGACGATCGTCTCCGCGAACTCGAACCGGACGCCAGCCTCTAGCATGCGACGCGCCAGGTTCCAGTCGGCGGGCTCATCCACCAGATGCGCGTTGACGTCGTAAAGGAAGGCGGTCAGGGAAGCGTGGTATATCGCTGCCTGGAAGCCGAAGTCGCCGAGCGCCGGGGGCCATGCGCCGAAATAGGTCTCGCCCTCGGTGCCTACAAGGGCTCGAGCGACGCCATAGGCGACCTCGGCGCGCGTGTGCTGCGCTGCGGCCAGAAGCACCTCCAGATGATTGTCGCTCCATTCGTCGTCTTGGTCGATGGGGGCGATCCACGAGCCGCGAGCGAGGGCGAATCCCTCGTTGAACGGGTGCGTCCCGGCCACCTGCCAGCGGGCCGGGACGTGGGTCGGGTAGGGGCCATTGCGGGGACGCTGCACGCACCGGATGCGCTCATCTTCGAGCGAGGCGATCCGCGCCGCCGTGCTGGGTTCCGGTCCATCGCATACAACGATCGCCTCCCAGTTGGCATAGCTCTGTCGAAGCACACTGCCCAGCGCGCGCTCGAAGAGGATGTTCCCGCCGTTGAAAGTACCGATCCGCACCGATACGAGGGGGGTCGAGCCGAACGCATCGTCATATGAGGAGTCACGGCGTGCTCTGAGCAGCTCGGCAGCGGCTTGTGGCGTGCCCTCATAGGATCGCACCGTCAGCTCGCGAAGGCGTCCGAGCTGATTCTCCAGCTCCTCGATTCGTTGCTCCAGATGCTCGATCGCCTGCTGCGCGGCGTATGCGTCTGACTGAGAAATGGCCATCAACTAAGACTAAGGTGCCGAGCGGGCGCTAGTCTCGCCGGATGCGCGTGGCAGTGTATGGCTCGAGACCTAACGGTCATGCGCGGGTAGTGATCGAGGAGCTACTCGCCTCAGAGGACTTCGACGTGGTTGGTTTGATCGACGACCAGCCCGCCAACGTAGGCCGACGTATAGCGGGGCTGTCGGTGATCGGCTCGGGCGCAGATCTCCCGCGCCTGGTCCAAGACGGCGTCGAGGGTCTCGTTCTAGGCTTCGGGGCAACTGAGGGCCGTGCTGGGATCGTCGCCGCTGCAGAGGCCGCGGGTCTGGCTCTACCGTCTCTTGTTCATCCCTCAGCGCATGTGGCGTCGAGTGCCGCGATCGCTTCCGGCGTGCAGGTGCTGGCCCATGCGATCATTGGTCCTGGCGCCCAGATTGGTCGCGGCGCGCTCGTGAACAGTGGCGCGATCATCGAGCACGACGCCGTGGTCTGCGACTTCGCGGTCATCGATCCGGGCGCCGTGCTCGCCGGGCGGGCGATTATCGGCGAGTCGGTTGAGATCGGCACTGGAGCCGTCGTCCTGCCCGACATCGACATCGGCGCTCATGCCGTGGTGGGAGCTGGTGCCGTGGTCACGCGGCCGGTGCGGAGGGGTGAGACCGTGGTCGGCGTGCCGGCTCGTCGCATGCGCCGCTGATCATCCGAAGGCTAGGCGATCAGGTCAGATGGATCGGCCGCGCCATACACACTCACGTTTGACCCCCGCTGGTCTGCGCCGACTATGGCACCGATTGCCAGAATCTCCTCGTCGGACAGGTCGTTGGCCATCGGGAGACAAAGCACCCGGTCGCAGAGCTCCTCCGTGCACGCGAGCCCGCCATCCAGGACTGGATAACCGCCAAACGGCTCCATCAAGTGCAGCGGCTCATAGTACGTCCGCACCTCGACTAGATCTCCGCACCATCCTTCGGCCCTTCTGCGATGATCGGCATCCGGGAACACCACTGGGACGAACTGCCAGGTAGAGCGCTCACAGCCGGCCTGCCAGGTGATGTCCGGGTCGGCCTGAGCGCGGATCCGCGCCGCCGTGCGTCGTCTGCTTTCGAGGATCGGCTCGTATTCGTCGAGAACGGCAAGCGCGGTGGCCGCGTGGAGCTCGCTCATCTTGGCGTTCAGCCCCATCGCCATCGCCACCGATCGATCCGGTTTGAGGCCGAAGTTCACAGCGAGTTCGATCTTCTCGTAGAGGGCTCGATCTCGCGTGAAAACGGCACCGCCCTCGCCGATCGCAAATGGCTTGGTGGCATGGAAGGAGACGACCTCCACGTCGCCCTGCGCTCCGATGGGCACGCCATCGTCAGCTACTGCGCCGAAAGCTGCCGCCGAGTCGACGATCAAGGGCACGCCTGCCGATCGGCACGCGTGCTCCCACCTCAGGCGAGTCTCACTGGGGGGAGGAGTGCCGAATGTGGACACCGCTATGACGAGGGACAGGTCGCCGCGATGGTCGCGCAGGATGCGTTCAAGGCGAGAGGCGTCCATGTGCCAGTGGGCTGGGTCGACGTCAATCAGCCGTGGCTGGAGGCCACCCCAGATCGCCGCCTGCGCGGTTGCCAGAAAAGTAAATGATGGCATCAGCGCACCGGATGTCCTGGAGTCGTGGCTTGCTTGCCGCAGCGATGCGGTGGCAGCCATTAGCCCCAGGGTGCCACTGGCAACGGGGACGCAGTAGGCACCGACGCGGTCGGCCAAGCGATCACGCAGCAAACACCAACACGGGCCGCTGTTGCTAAACCAGCGAGCTTCGCGCGACAGCTCAAGGTATCGGTCGATCTGGGAGGCGTTCGGCAGCGACGGGCGCTGAAACCGGATGTGCTGGGGCTCAGGCCGCTCGGTCAACGGCCAAAGCCTAGCCCATCATCAGTGGCTACATCCTAAAGGCTCGGCGTACCGCGACCCTCCCCGTCACCAGTCGTCGGCCGCAGGCGGCGAGCACACCGTCGGTGATCCGGCTAGTTTGGAATGATGAGTATGGAGAGCCGCTGCTCTCCGCACTCACGATGACGCCCTCCGCTAAAACGTCCCCCATCGATCGCTCGGTGGCTGGGCGCATACCCCTGCTGAGGCGTGCTCTGCGCTCATGGCAGCGCCGTGGTCGGGAGTCAAACGAAGTGGTAGTGGCAACGCGGGACCTTCTCGCCAGTCAATCGGAGATGGTCGGTCGTATGGAGGGACTCGACGGGTGGGTGCGCGGCCTCGACGCGCAGATGCGCCACCTCAACGAGCAACTCGACCGTCGCCTGCGCGCTACCCAGGCATTGATAGCCCGCGTCTATGAGGCGCCAGCGCAGTGGTCAGCTCAGGTCAGCGCCATGCGTTGCGAGGAGGGCTTCGAGCAGGCGTGGGAGGGTGAACCGCTGATCACAGTTAGGATCGCCACCTATAACAACGCCGAGATCCTCGTCGAGCGTACGTTGCCCTCACTCTTGCGCCAGACCTATAAGAATTGGGAGGCGATCATCGTAGGCGATGCTTGCTCCGATGACACGGGTGAGCGTTTGGCCGCGATCGGAGATCCGCGGATCTCTTTCGAGAATCGGCCGATGCGTGGGCCATATCCGACCGATGAGACGGCGCGATGGTACGTTGCCGGGATTCCGGGAATGAATCGTGCGCTCGAACGAGCGCGAGGCGCTTGGATCGCCGCTTTGGACCACGACGACGAGTGGGACGACGATCATCTGGAGATTCTGCTCGCGGAAGCCAAGCGAACTCGTGCAGAGATCGTCTATGGAAAGTGGCGGATGGTAGACGTGTCGAACGGAAAGCTGATTGACCACGAGTTCGGCGATGTCTTTCCTCCGATGGAAGGTGCGATGGCCTTCCAAGCTTCGCTTTGTCACGGAGGGCTCGCACGCTTTCACTACGACATGAACGCTTATCTGGCCGATGAGCCCGGGGACAAGAACCTTACCCGAAGGCTCTGGGAGGCTGGTGTAAAGTTCGCGTTTCTTGACCGAGCGGTCGTTACCTACTGGTTCGAGCCACGCTCGGATTGGGGGCGCCGTTGGCGCGAGGACATGATCAAGGCTCATGGATACGTGGAGAGCGAGACGCAGCATGGCTGACCCAGAGAGGGTCTCCCGGCGAGCAGGGCGACTGGTGGACGAGAGCCTGCTTGTGAAGATGGAACAGGTGCTGGACACCATTCCTGTGGATGATGGAGGAGGAGCAAGCCGGCTCAAGATGCTCGTGCTTGCTGACCTGATCATCGCGCGGCCGGTGATCCGCATGGTGGAGATCGGCGTGTATCGCGGCCGTTTGCTCTTGCCCCTAGCGATGCTGATGCAGTGGAGGGAAGGTGGGGAGGTGTTTGGCATCGACCCCTATGCGGCGTTGGCGGCCGAGCAGCATGACGAGCATCACCGCCAGATAGACCTTGAGCACTGGGCGGATGAGGTCGACTGGGATGATCTATATGAGGGAGTGCAACGGACAGCCGATCAGCTAGGGCTGCAGACGCGCTGCAATCTGGTGCGCGCCCGCTCAGAGGATGTGGCTGACCAGTTCGCCCCCGGCACTATTGACCTGCTCCATATCGACGGCAATCATGATCGAGACGCGGTCGCGCGCGATGCAGAGCTTTATGTGCCGCGAGTCAGCGTGGGGGGATATGTGGTCTTGGATGACGCGAGCTGGCCATCGGTGCATCCGGTGTTCGAGCAGATGTACGCCGAGCATGATCTCATCTTCCAACTGTCGGATATAAAGGGCATTGGGGTCGATGACAACGCTGGCAACGACTTCGCCGTCTTTCGCCTGCGCGGCGAGGGCTCACCCGAGCGGTGGACCACCGCCTTCTAGGAAGACTGGACGATGGACTTCGCGCAGTTCGTGGCGACCTACGCATTGCCAGTAGACCAGGTCAACCAAGATCGACCGCAGGTGCGTCGGTCCGGTAAGGCTCGTGTCGTTGCACACCGTGCCCGCACCGCCCTCTGGCAGGGTCATCGCCGACTCGCTTATCTCGACAGTACTTTTCCCTGGCAGCGCAGCGGCTTTCGCTATCACGAGGCTGCTGCACTGCTGGAGTTAGCGCCCGACACCTTGTTCTTTTCAATGTGGAAGGTCGCCGACCCCTTCCCGGCGAACGTCCATCCACTGAGCGAGTTCCCAACTATTGCCATGCGGGCTGGCATCACCGATGCATATGGAGTGTTCCAGCTGTTTCTGGCCGGCCTTGCGGGTCTTCACCCAACCGACCCGGTGTCTCCTCACCCGATGGAGGGGTTGGATATCTCCAGCGATCTACGCCAAGCAGGGATAACACTGCACGGAAGCATCTATCCAGGCGGAGGGTTCACACCCGACCCCGAGGGACTGGACGTGACCAGGGCGTTGGTGGCTCGTATGGGAAGAACATTCTCTTACGTACCTGAGGTGCTCTCGAACGTCTCCGGCGTCACACCTGTTGCGCAAGCATTCACCGAGACGCGCTTCTACAAGCAGACCGGCGATCGATGGGCCAACGACCAGCCGATTCAGTGCCTATTCGCGGGAGACCAGTCTCCACGTAAGGGCGTCGATGTCGTATTAAGCGCCTTTACTGGCCTTGACGCGGCGGACTTTCATCTCCACGTAGTGGGTCCCCACACACATCGGCGTGGGGAGCTTGCGGGGGATCTCGCTACCTTTCACGGCTGGTTGTCTCCCGCCGGGCTTCGAGAGCTCCATCGGGGGGTCCATGTCTTTGTCTCGCCAGTGTCGGCCGAAGCTCCAGGTCCGCCAGGGACGTTCTCGGGTGTGACAGACGGATTCCCCACCCAGGCGGCGGCGGACGCGATGAGCAGTGGCTGCCTCTTGATCTCTGCCAACCCCGCTCGCGACCACCGTGTACTGACACCTGGTGTTCACTACCTTGACTGTGAGCCCACCCCGGATCTGGTCCGACAGTGTCTCGAGCGGCTGGTCGATGAAAGGCGACGAATGCGGGACATCGCCGAATCTGGGTCGGCGCAGGTGCAGGATCGCATGGACATCCGGCGTGGGACAGCCGCGAAGCTAGCTCACATGGGATTCTGACAAAGCAATGATCAGGCTACACCGCTCTGTAGCCGTAACCTCGATCGAGCTCCTCCTGGCGGTCAATCACGCAGTCAGAGCAGCAAAGTTATGGTTTGCAAACTTATAGATTTGCAATCTAGGAGCCCCAACGTGCCTCTTGTTCTGGTGGATTGCCAGGCCGTTTTGGGCTCTGAACAGGGTCGGCATGAAGAACCATCGCTTCTCCTCACGCGTTCTCTTCGAATGTCTCGAGGGGGTGGTTTTCTGTTAGGTACTCGGCGAACAGTGGGATGGTGAAGTCGAGCTGGCCACGGCGGTAGAAGCCAGACGTTCTCGCACCAAATCCATGCCGAGCCGCTCGAGCTCCTCATTATCAATCTCGCCCTGGGTGAGAGGCCACACCGTCAGCAGGTGCAGGCGGCCCGTGAGCGATTGCGCTGCGACGGGCAGCGCGTCGTAGCGGATGGATCCGGCATCGAATCCACGATTTCGAGGGGGTTGAATCCCCTATTTCGAGGGTCTTGAATCCACGATTTCGAGGCTTGTTCTGGTGGATTTCCAGGCCGTTCTGGGCTTTGAAGAGGGGCGGCATGAAAAAGAATCCACCGATTCACTGGGCGTAAGCGGTCGTCTACCGCTCCTCGCCTAGCTTGATACCCTATGCTGGCTTGATGTCATCCAGGGGTTTCTGAAGCTTTCCGTGTCCGATGCCAAACCCAGATCGTCGCCGAAGCCCGCCGAGCGTTACCGGCGCCTGCCCGCGGGCACGCATGGCCTAAACCCTGAGGAGGTCAAGCTCGACCAGCGCGAACGCCTGCGCAGCGCGCTCGTCGAGCTGATCGCAGAGCGCGGATATCACGCGGTGCGCATCCGCGACCTGACCAAGCTCGCGCGCATCTCACGCCCGACCTTCTACGGCCTGTACGCCAGCAAGGAAGAGCTCCTCCTCGCCTCCTACGATGAGATCGCGCAGCGCACCGCGAAGACGGCGATCAGGGCATACCAAGCGCAGGGCACCCGGGGCGAGCGCCTGGGAGCCGCGATCCGGGCGTTCGCGGAGCTGGCCGCGGCCGAGCCGGAGGGAATGTCGCTAATGGTGCTGGGCGCCTTCGGCTCGGGACCGAATGTTCTCGAACGCCGCAACCACACGCTGCAAGCGCTCGAGCAGAGCATCCACGCTATCCGTTCTCCGGCCACTAGCAGTGATGCGAGCGACCTCACGGTGAAGATCGTCCTCGGCGGCATCCGCGAGGTGACCGCTGGGCGGCTGCGCCAGGGTCGCGCGCGCGAGCTGCCGCCACTCGCCGGTGAGCTCGCCGCCTGGGCCGGCTGCTATCCGGTGGAGCTCCCGGCGGGGCTGCAGTGCGCGCCCGCCGCTAAGACTCGCGCCCGCCCGCCCGAGATATCCGAGCGGGCACTGCGCGCCGAAGGGCGCCTGCCGAGCGGGCGCCACGACCTGTCACGCGAGTTCATCGTCAAAAACCAGCGCGAGCGGATCGTCAACGCGACCGCTTCGATCGTCGCCGAAAAGGGTCTTTCAAACCTCACGATCCCGGAGATCGCCAAGCGTGCGAACGTCTCTCACCACACCTTCTATGAAATGTACCCCAGCAAGCACGATGCCTTCCTCGGTGCCCTGAAGGTCGGCATGCACCAGGCGCTGCTCGTGGTGGGGCAGGCCTACGACACACACAAGGACGACTGGCCCCAGGGTGTCGCCGCCGGCCTGCGCGCGCTACTGCATTACCTCGCTTCCGAGCCCGCCCACTCTCACCTGATCCTCGTAGACACCTTCGCCGCCAGCCCGGAGGCGACCGCGACCCGTGAGGAGAGCCTGCACGCATTCGCCTCCTACCTGCAACCGGGCTACCAATACGCCGCCAAGGAGCGCCCGGTGCCCGCCATCGCGCCCGAGGCGATCGCCGGCGGGATCTGGCAGGTCCTGCACCACTACGCCGGGGACGAGCGCACCGGCGAGCTGCCAATTCTCGCCCCGCAGTTGATCTACGCGGCACTCACCCCGTTCTTGGGAGCAAAGGACGCAGCCAAGGTGGCGCAGCAGTAGCCGGCGCGGCGATAAGACGCTACCCGCCTATTAGGCGGGTGTGGACCAAGCGATGCAAGGACGCAGGGAGCGACGTGTGCTTTGCACACGAGCGAGCGAGGACGCAGCAGCGCGCCGCGTCCACGGCCGCCTAACGCACGTCGAGGACGACCTTGCCGGTTGCGCGACGCTCGTCGAGCACACGCAGCGCGTCGGCGGCGCGCTCCAGGGGAAAGCGCTCGCCGACGATCGGCGCCACGTTGCCCTCGTCCACCAGACGGTTGATCGCGGCCCCGATTTCGAGGTTGACCTGCGGGCGACCCATCACGTAGCCGCCCCAGCCCGCGCCGATGATCTCGGTGTTGCCGAGCAGCAGCCGGTTGACCTTGACCTCAGGGATCGGGCCGCCGGCGAACCCCACGACAACGAGACGGCCACCCTCGCGCAGCGAGCGCAGGCTGTCAGTGAAGCGATCCCCGCCGACCGGGTCGAATACGAGCTCCACACCACCGCCCGAGAGCTCCTTCGCTTCGTCCTTCCAGGCACCATCGGAGCGCACGACGTGATCGGCGCCGGCCTGCAGCGCGACCTGTTGCTTGGCCTCGCTGGAAACCACAGCGATCGTGCGCGCGCCCAGGCCCTTGGCGACCTGCAGCGCCGCGGTGCCCACCCCGCCAGCGGCCCCATGGACGAGCACCGTCTCGCCCTCGCGCAAGCGCCCGCGCATAACGAGCGAGAAGTAGGCGGTGTGGTAGTTGAGGATCAGACCGGCGCCCTGGGCAAAGTCGAGCTCAGCTGGCAGCGCGAACGTGAGGAACGGGGGCGCGACCGCAGTCTCGGCGAACCCGCCGAGCGCACAGAACGCGGCCACGCGGTCGCCAGCCTCGACGGTCGCGCCGGCGGGCGCGCTGCGCACGACGCCGGCGACCTCGCTGCCGGGAACGAACGGGAGCGGCGGTTTGACCTGATAGGAGCCGCGGGTCTGCAGCAGCTCGGGGAACGCGACCCCGGCGCAGTGCACGTCGACCACGACGCCTGCGCCTGGACTCAGCATGTGCGTGGGCTCGGGCTCGGGCACCTCTGAGAGCTCGAGCGCGCTGTCGGGACCGGTGAGGCTGACGATCTGGATTGCTTTCATGACGGGGATCCTACGGCTCGCGCGGGCAGGGTCCAGTTTCGCCGCCGGGCTGCCGATGGAAGAACCATGCATCCGATCTCTGGGTCCTCAGTGCTGCCGCGTCGCCACCTGAGGCCGTTCGTGGCCGTGACGGTACTGGCGTGGGCCCTCGTGCCCGTCGGCTCCTCCATGCACTGGGGGACATACGCGCTGGCCGGGGGACTGGCGGTGCTCGCGGGCGTGTGGTGCATTGCGCCGTTGCCGGGCGCCCTGGAGAAAGCGCGAGAGGCAATCCCAGGGCTGGTCTTTATGGTCGCGGTCGCGCTGCTGCGCGACTCGGCGGGGGGCATCAACTCGGCTGTGGGTGCGCTGGCGCTGCTGCCGGTGTTCTATACGGCTCTCTACAGCAATCGTGCTCAGCTGTTCACGGTCGTGGCCGGGATGGCGATGCTGTTCCTGGCACAGAGCCTGCTCGTGGGTCCCCCCGCTTACCCTCACACCCAGTACCGCGCCGGGCTGCTGTTCGTTCTCGTGAGCACGATCGTCGGCCTGACCACCCAGCGGCTGGTCGGGCAGGCGCGCCTTGCAGCCAGCGATGCCCAATACCGCGAGCACATGCTGGAGCAGATCGCCGAGGTCATACGCGGGCTCTCCAGCAGCCCGCGCGCCCGCGAGGAGGTATGCGACGCGGCCAGGACGATCAGCAACGCCAGCATGGCGATCCTGTACGAGCCGGCCGATGCTTCACGCCAGCTGCGCGCGGCGTCGATGGCCGGCATCGAGGCCGATCCGCTCGAGATCAGTCCCGACGAGCACTCTGGCGTGCACGAAGCGTTTCGTTCAGGACGCTCGCTGATGTTTGCCGAGAACTGTGAATCGCCGCTCTTCAACAGCAAGATATGGGAGCTCTCCGGCCGGCCCGCATCCGTCCTGTTCGAGCCGGTGCTGAGAGGAGGAGAGCCGGTCGGCGTGCTCGTCGTGGGCTGGCACCAGGCGGTCAGGATAGGCGGGGCGCGCGCAACCGCGATCGCGCTGCTGGCGCATGAGGTCGCCACCGTGATCGAACGCGCCGACATGCTCAGCCAACTGACCGACATGGCGAGCACCGACGCGCTGACGGGCCTGCCCAACCGCCGCGCGTGGGAGATGAGCCTCGAGCGAGCGCTTGCCGAAGATCAGAAGATCACGCTCGCGATGCTCGACTTCGACCACTTCAAGGAGTTCAACGACACGCTGGGACACCCGGCCGGAGACCGCCTGCTGAGGGAGACGGCCGCCGCCTGGCGCGAGGAGCTCCGCGCCGGAGATTTCATCGCGCGCCTCGGCGGAGACGAGTTCGCCCTGCTGCTCCCCGACTGCAACGAGGCGAACGCGCTGGAGGTTGTCGAACGCCTGCGCCGTCGCATCCCTGGCGAGGAGACCTGCTCAGCCGGGATCGCCACCCACGGCCCCGGAATGCCCACCGAGACGCTGATGAGCCGTGCCGACACCGCGCTCTATGAAGCCAAGACCGCGGGACGCAACCGCACCTGCCTAACCACCTGACCGGCTGGCTGTGAGCTCAGCTCACGACGCGCAGGTAGGCAAGCACGGCGAGCACGCGCCGGTGATCCTCGTCACAGACAGGCAACTCGAGCTTTCCAAAGATGTTCGTGATGTGCTTCTCCACCGCGCCGGGTGTGACTACGAGACTCTCGGCGATCGCCGTGTTCGAGCGGCCCTCGGCCATCAGCTCGAGCACGGCGCGCTCGCGGACGGTCAGTCGCTCGAGCAGGGCCGGCGTGCCCTCGGGCAGCCCGGGCAAGGCGTTCCACCGTCCCGCGTCCGGCGCCTGCGCGCCGGCGCCCGTTGCGAGCAGCCGCGTCACGGCCTCGCGGTCGAGCACCACACCGTGAGAGGCGAGACGGCGCTGCGCGCTCAGGAAAGCGCGCAGAGCGCCAATGCGAGCCTTCCCTGCGGCCGTCCGCCGGCGCAGCGCCCGGCCCCCGTTTGCGATCAGCACGCGGTCGTGCAGCGCGATCAGCGAGTAGGCGCTGCCGGCGGTCGCGAGGCCGAGCAGCGCCCACGCCGGCCAGAACGTGTGCACCCCCGCCTCAAGCCACGTGAGCAGCCAGGTCATCACCAGGATCACCGCCGCGACGCCGATCACCGCCCATAGGAACGCGACCCGGCGCGGCGCGCCTGGACGGCGCCGCCAGACCCAGCCCGCTGAGTAGTCGCACAGCACGACCACGACCAGCCCCAGCCAGGCCCACGCCGGCCAAAAGTACCCCTGCCCGGTCAGCGCCCAGATCGCGAGGAGCAGGATCGCCGCCAGGGCCGCCAGGCGGCGCAGGAGCGAGCGGGCATACTGGCCCCACGACAGCCCCGCGGCCGGTCTTGGCATCCAGCGCCGGCGTGGCGCGCTCGCGGGTGTGGCCGGATCATCAAGTGGGTAAGACGCCGGTGGAGCTGGTTGCTGGCTCACCCGACAAATGGTCGCACGCCGAACCGGCGGCAGCGAAGCTCAGCTCGTGAGGGCCTTCGCGGCCTGGCGGTCCGGGCTGATCCGCTGCACGTCCCACACGAGGCCAAGCCGCTCGAGACCAGAGATCGTCAGGCCCGAGAGGTCGACCTCGCTCCTGGCCATGCCGTGGAAGGCCGACGTGGGGAACGCGTGGTGGTTGTTGTGCCACGCCTCACCAAAGGAGAACGGCGCGAGCCATGACAGGTTGTGCGATTCGTCATCGGTGGCGAAGCGCCGGCGGCCGAAGAAGTGGCAGAGCGAGTTGATCGAGTAGGTGACGTGGTGCAGGATGAAGATCCGTACGGCGCCGGCCCACAGCATCGCCTCGAACCCTGCCGCCACGGTTCCGGCGATCAGCCAGCCGAGCCCGAACGGGATCGCCAGGCCGAGCAGCGACCAGAAGATGAACGTCTTGTCGACGAAGTTCACGACCGGGTCGGCAATCAGATCCGGAGCGAAGCGCTCGCGCGCGCCGCGTTGCTGGTGATCGAACAGCCAGCCGACGTGTGCGTGGCCGAGTCCGCGCAGCGCGCCCTTCCAGCCGCCGCCGTGATCGACGTGGGGGCTGTGCGGGTCGCCCAGGCGGTCGGAGTAGGCGTGGTGCTTGCGGTGGTCGGCCACCCAGGAGATCACGGGGCCCTCGATCGACATCGTGCCGAGGACCGCGAGCAAGCCGCGCAGCGCCGGCGAGGTCTTGAAGCTGCGGTGGGTGAGCAGCCGGTGAAAGCCGACGGTCACGCCGAGGCCGATCGGGATGTAGAGGGCGATGAACAGCACGATGTCGCGCAGGTGCAGCTCGCTGTTCCACAGCTGCCAGCAGGCGAGCACGACCAGCGCCGGCGGCACCACCGTGATCAGGCCGGTGACGAACCGGTCGAGGTTCTCGAGCACCGGCTCCTGGATCTCCTCCGGAGTGGGACCCTGCGCGTTGGGTACCGGATCCTGCCCGAGGATCTCGGCCTCGGGGTTGGGGCTCTGCTCGATTGTTGGCCCGGCGGTGGCGCTCATACGTGGATTTTGACGGAGCGAGAGGTCGTTGTCGCTGCGGCCGGCCACCGGCGGCCACTGGCCTGCCCCCTGATCTGGGCCCTCCCACCCAGGGGATAACCCCCCTAACGGCCTAAACGCGCTCGGGCCTGTAGGGGCCTGGCTTCGGGCGGAGCTTGCCCCCTGGGAAGGCCAAACGTAGGATCGTGCGGTGCACCGTGCCGAGCTGCTTACTCAGCGGGCCGGTGTTGTAGGGCAGCCCGTAGCGGCGGCAAATGTCGCGCACCCGTGGCGCGATCTCTGCGTAGCGGCTTGACGGCATGTCAGGGTAGAGGTGGTGCTCGACCTGGAAGCTCAGGTTGCCGGCCAGCAAATGAAACAGCGGACTGCCGTCGATGTTGGCGGAACCGAGCAGCTGACGCACGTACCAGCCGCCGCGCGTCTCCCCGGCGACCTCCGCCTGACTGAAGGTGTATGTCTGGTCGGGGAAGTGCCCACAGAAGATGATCGAATAGGCCCACACGTTGCGGACGATGTTCGCGGTGAAGTTTGCCGCGAGCGTCGCCTTGAACGAGCGCCGGCTCGACTTCAGCGAGCCGCGGCCCGAGAGGAGCGCCGATAGCGCCGGGAAGGCAACGTAGTCCTTGATGATCTGCGAACGGGCCTTGGCGCCGATCGCCTTCAGCTCCTGCACGACCTGCTCCTTTGACTTCTCACCGGCGTGGATCGCGTCGAAGTTGAGGTCGTGCAGCGCCACGCCCCACTCGAAGAAGCCCATCAGCAGCAGGTTGTAGAAGGGCTGGGCCAGATACACCGGGTTCCACGGCTGATGCGGATCTATCCGCATGATCTCATAGCCGAGATCGCGGTCCTTGCCGCGAATATTGGTGAACGTGTGGTGCTCATAGTTGTGTGAGTGCCGCCAGGCGTCCGCCGATGAGGCGGTGTCCCAATCCCAGTTCTGGGAATTGATGTCGGGATCGTTCATCCAATCCCATTGGCCGTGCATGACGTTGTGGCCGATCTCCATGTTCTCGAGGATCTTCGCGATCGACAGAGATGCTGTGCCGGCCAGCCACGCTGGCTTGTAGCGTGAGCCCATCAGCAGCACGCGGGCGGCGAGGACGAGCTCGCGATGCAGCTTGATCGTCGAGCGGATGTAGCGCGAGTCGCGGTCTCCGAGGTCCGCCTTGACCTCGTCGTGGATAGCGTCGAACTCGCGGCCGAGCTGATCGATCTGCTCAGCGGTGAGTCCCGCAAGCGGGCTTTCGAGATCACCGAAGCGAGTCTTGTGGGGCGGCGTGCTGGGTGCCTCGTGCGAGGGGGTCCGAGGTGGTGGTCCCTGCACCTCGTTAAGCCTCTCGGCCACCGGGCGGCTGATTTGGTTTGTTGCCATGTTGGATCCTCAGTTTGTGGGGGAATTTGGAGGCGCTTCTGAATGCTGTTTTGGGGGAGCTTTAGAGAAGAAGATTTGAGATGGACGGCTAGAGCTCGATCTCGACCGGACCCTCGGGAGCGTTGACGCAGGTACGCGTCATTTCGCCCGCCTGGCCGTGGACCTGACCGGTGCGCAGGTCACGAACCTGGCCTGAGCGCAGTCGCCCGACGCAGGTGTGACAAATGCCCATGCGACAGCCGTATGGCAGCTTGGCGCCGGCGCTCTCACCGGCCAGCAGGATCGGCTGCTTACCGTCGCTGTGGGCCTCGATGGCGCTCTTGCAGAAGTGGATCGTGCCGCCGGTGCCGCGCTCGCCATCGCCGACGCGAAGATCGGGCTGGAAGTGCTCGATATGCAGAGAAGCGGGGTCTCCGCCGGTCTGCCAGCGCTCGCTCATCGCCTCGAGCAGTCCCGCCGGCCCACACACGAACGCCTCGCGCTCACGCCAGTCGCCACACAGATCGTCGAGTTGATCTGGTGTGACACGCCCCTGCTCGCCCGTGATACGCGCATGCAGACGGTAGCCGGGATAGCGCGCCTTCAGCTGCGCCAGTTCGCGGGCGAAGATCACACCCTCCGAGCTGCGTGCGCAGTGGACATGGACAACATCCGAGAGCGCATCGTCACGAGCGAGCGAGCGCAGCATGCTCATGATCGGCGTGATGCCGCTGCCGGCGCTGATGAACAGCATCTTCGCTGGCAGGGGATCCGGCAGCACAAACGTGCCTTCGACCCCACCGAGGCGCACGATCGTCCCCGGCAAAACGCGCCGGAAGAGGAAGGGTGAGACCTTGCCGTCCTGCACGAGCTTGGGCGTGATCGAGATGCAGCCATCGGCGCGCCTGGGATCGGACGTCAGCGAGTAGGCGCGCCAGTGATGCACCCCATCGACCTCGATGCCGAGGCGCAAATACTGCCCGGGCCGGTGTCCCTCCCACTCCCAGCCCGGCTTGATCAGCACGGTGACCGCTTCAGGGGTCTCGCGCTCGACGCGCTCGACGCGACCGCGCAGCTCGCGCGTTGACCACAGCGGATTGACCAGCTCCAGGTAGTCGTCTGGCAAGAGCGGCGAGGTGAACGATCTGATCAGACGCAGCGCTTTACGCGTGGTCTTTGAGACGCGTGGAGGCGCGCCGCGCTCAGCCATTGGCGGGCCCTGCTGGGTGCTTGCGAGCAGACAGATTCATATCGACCTGATCTTATGTTACCTCAAATGAGGTGACGTGAAACATGGTATCCTCAAATCAGAGATGGCGGCTTCACAGACCAACACGATTGATGTACCCGCTGAGGGGCAAGGATCACCCGGCTATGAGCTGACGATCGAGCAGCTCGCCGGCGAGGTCGGCATGTCGGTGCGCAACATCCGCAATCACCAGTCACGAGGCCTCTTGCCGGCGCCCGAGGTTCGCGCCCGTGTCGGCTACTACGGTCCCGACCACGTCGCGCGCCTGCGGCTAATCATCGACCTACAGGCCGACGGCTTCAACCTGACCGCGATCGAGCGGCTGCTGAGCGGGTCAGACGGCCTGGCCGAGCGGTTGCTCGGGCTGCGCAAGGCCGTCACCGCACCATTTGAGGCCGAGTCCCCGGAACTGATCACGGCCGAGGAGCTGCTCAAACGGTTCGGCGAGGTCGACGCAAAGGACGCCGAGAGGATCCGCAAGCTGAGACTGCTGGTCCCGCTCGGCGACGATCGCTTTGAGGTCCCCAGCCCCGCCCTGCTTCAAGCGGCCGAGGAAGTACTCGCTCTAGGTATATCGCTGCATGCAGCACTGTCACTGGTCGAACGCGTCAGTCGCGACTGCGAGTCGATCTCCAGAGCATTTACAAAGCTGTTCCTCAAAGAGGTCTGGGAGCCCTTCGAGCAGGCCGGCCAACCCGACGAGGATTGGGATGAGATCATCTCCGCCGTCAACTCCCTGCGGCCGCTCGCGTCAGAGGCGCTCTTGGCGCTCTTCAAGCAGCGGATGACGACTCAGCTCGAGGACGCCTTCGGCAAAGTCCTCGAACACCAAGCCAAGCGTTAGGAGCCCCTAGGCGGCCAGCACGCGATCGGGCTGGGAGGCCAGCACTCCAGTGCTGCGCAGCCTGCTGTGCACGAGCGTTCCGTTGCGTGGCGAGAACGTGATGTTGCGCCGCGTCACCCGCTCGGCCTTCCCGCTCGCTGGGCTGAGCACGCTGCGCTTAAGGACGGTCTCGAGCACCACCCGCATCTCCATTTCGGCAAACGCCGCCCCCAGGCAACGGCGGACTCCTCCGCCGAAGGGAATCCATCCGTAGGTGGCTGGCTGGCTCTCCAGGAAGCGCTCGGGTCTGAACGCATAAGGCTCGGGGTACAGATCGGCGCGGGTGTGCGTCAGCCAGATCGCTGGCGTGACATCGGTGCCGGCGGGGAGGTGCAGATCACCGGCATCGAGGTCGGATGCAAGGCGCCGGCCAGCGAGCGGTACGACGGGGCGCAGTCGCAGCGCCTCGGAGATCACCGCCCGCAGATAGATGTCGTCGTCCCCCGCGTCCACCTCGGCGGTAAGCCGGGCGAGCGCAGCCGGATGGCGCAGAAGCAGGTCGAAGGTCCAGGCCAGTGCAGTGGCGGTCGTCTCGTGACCGGCGAGCAGCAACGTAACGAGCTGATCGCGCACCTCGCGGTCACTCATCTCGGTCCCGTCCTGGAAGCGTGCCGCGACGAGCAGCGAGAGAATGTCCTCGCGCTCAGCATGACCCGGGTCAGCTCGACGTTCGGCGATCTCCGCCAGCAGCAACTCATCAATCTCTCCCACCAGCCTGCCCAGGCTCTCCAGCGGATCGCCGCGCCCAAAGCGGCGGGAGAGCAGCACACGGAACTGCAGGGCCACCGAGGACGTTTCGCCCAGCAGCAGCGGCAGACGCTCTCGCAGACGCTGGTTGCGCGCCGGGTCGGTGACGCCGAATACCGCGCCCAGGATCACCTCGAGCGTGATCGCCTGCATGCGCGGGTGAATCGCGAACGGGCGGTCCACCGGCCAGCTGTCAATCTCGCGCTCGGCGAGAACGCGCACAGTCGTCTCATACGAGCGCATCCGCTCGCCGTGGAACGGCGGCAGCATCAGCTTGCGCCTGGCGAGGTGCTCACTACCCTCGAGCAGCAGCACCGAGCCCGGGCCCATCACCGGCAGCAGCGCGATGCTGCGCCCCGGCGGCAGGCCATGCTCGTGCGCGGTGTAGAGCGCGCGGATCGCCTCGGGATCGGACAGCATCACCATCGGCCGCTCGAACCCCATGAAGTGGACGCTGAACGCATCGCCGAAGCGCCGCCTGGCGGACTCCATGAACGCAATCGGCCGCACCAGCCAGCGCAGCATCTGCACGGTCGGGGGCGTGGCCGGACCGGGAGGGAGCGCGCTCATGCACACAGCGTGACACACGACGGCAGACGCGGGCTCGCGGGAGCGACGGGGGTCGAACCCGGGATTGCACCACGCGGATTGAGATCCGGCTGTGAGAGAGCCATCGGCCAGGGATGGGACGAGGGGCCGTCGCAGGCGACTGGTATCTACTCGACGATAAGCCCCGATAAGCGAGCGCGACGACCTGATTCGCCGCGGCAGGCCAAGCAGCCTCGTGCATCCAAGCCGACACCCGACCCCGGGCCGCCATACAAAGTGCTGTGGCATCCGGCGGCCGACGCCGAGCGTGCCGCGATCTCCGATGCGGCTGAGCGCGCGGCGATCCAGCACGCGAGCGAGAAGCTCGAAGCGATCGGTCCACGGCTCGGCACTCCGCACAGCAGCGCAATCAAGGGCGAGGATGGGTCGGGACTGCGCGAGTTGCGCCCACGTGCGGGACGCAGTCGCTGGCGGCCGATCTATCGACAGGTGGGTCCTGGGACCTTCGTGATCCTCGCCGTGGCCCCAGAGGCAGAGATCGATGGGCGCGGTTTCGATGAAAAGGTCCGCGACGCCCGGCGACGCTTCGATGAGATGAAGACGTGATCGTCCATCGTGCGCTCGATAACAACCTTGATATCATCTGGAGAGACCAGAATCCAAAGGAATTGCATGAAGCTCAGTGACATGAAGACAAGCGAGCAGGTGCTGGCCGAGGAGCTGCGCGACCCGGACTTCCAGCGCGAGTGGGATCGCACCGCAATCGCACGTGCCGTCGCGCTGAAGGTGCTGACCTACCGCACTGACCACGGACTCTCTCAGCGAGTGCTGGCAACGGAGCTCGACATGACTCAGCCACAACTCGCGCGCCTGGAGGCCGGCGAGCACAACCCCACCATCGACACCCTCGCCCGCCTCGCTCAGGCACTCGACCTTGAGTTCGCCATCGATATCCACCCGCGCGAGCGCGCTCCCAAGCTGCTCAACGGACGTGCGCAGGGCCGAAATGCCATCGCCTCCTACGAAACCGACACTGCCGCAGTGCTGCTAGCAGCTGAGTGATGCAGACGCCCAGGCACCGGGCGATGATGGGGTGACAAAAGCGGGAGCGACCCGCGGAGCCCCGCAAGCCGCTCGGGATCGCGTGTGGCCATTGCGGGGGAAACGGGAGCGACGGGACTCGAACCCGCGACCTCTGCCGTGACAGGGCAGCGCTCTAACCAACTGAGCTACGCCCCCGCGATGTTGCACCAGAGCGCTCTCCAGCACTCCATGCCTCTCCAGTATGCCAAGGCTCCCCGCACGACGGGGGCGGGGGCCTTCGGCGCCAAAACTGGCCAGGTGGCCAGTTTCGTCTAGGCTTCCACCCATGCCGCTCTCAAGCCCTCCTCCGCTTCGCTCCTACAACCCGTTCGTCGTGCTCGTCCAGGATCTGTTCGACGAGCGCGCCGCGACCGTTCCGTTCCCGCCTGGGGAAACCCGCTTCTCGATGGCCCGCACCAAGCGCTTCGCCGACGAACCCCTTCCTCTGCTGCTCGAGTCCTATGAGCGTTTCGGGCCGGTCTTCACGCTGCGGCTCTTCCACTCCAACGCTGTGTTCGCGCTCGGGCCCGACGCCAACCACTACATCACCGTCTCCCATGCCTCCAACTTCCTCTACCGCACCTCCTATTTCCGCGACCTGATGGGCTTCGCCGGCGACGGCCTGCTCACCACCGACGGCGATTTCCACCGCCGCTCACGCATGGCCATGCTCCCCGGCTTTCACCGCGAGCGGATCGCCGCATCGGTCGATGTGATGGTCGCCGAGACCAACCGCGCACTCGAGATGCTCGTTCCGGGCGAGCACATCGACCTGTATGCGTGGACCCGTCGCCTCGCCCTGCGCATCGCCATGCGGGCGCTTTTCGGCCTCGACCCCGATGGCCCCGCCGCGCGCGCGGTCGACGCCGCGGGCCTGTTCGAGCAGACCCTCTCCTTCTACGCCCGCGATTACGCCCTGCGCATGCTCCGCGGACCTTTCACGCCCTGGGACCGTCAGCAGAAAGCCACCCGCTCACTGAACAGACTCATCTACTCCGAGATCACCCGGCGGCGCTCCACCGGCGAGCGTGGCGAGGACATCCTCTCGCTGCTCATCGACGCCTCTGAGGAGGACGGCGGCGCCCTCACCGACACCCAGATCCGCGACGAGGTGATGACGCTCCTGTTCGCCGGCCACGACACGACCACCTCGACCGTCGCTTTCATGTTCTACGAGCTCGCCCGCCATCCCGATGTCGCCGCCCGCCTGCTCGCCGAGCAGCGCGATCAGCTCGCCGGCGCCCAGGTGGGCAGGGTTCCCAATCCATCCCAGCTGATGGGCGACGGCCTCCCCTGCCTGGAGACGGTCCTCGACGAGACCCTCCGCCTCTACCCGCCCGCCTGGATCGGCCCCCGCCGCTCCGTCGAGCCGTTCGAGCTCGCCGGACAGTCCGTCCCCGGCGGCGTCTTTGTCAACTACTGCTCCTGGGCTTCGCACCACCTGCCCGGCGTCTTTCCAGAACCCGGCTCCTTCCGTCCCGAGCGCTTCGCCCCCGAGGCCAAGGCCGCCCTCCCCAAGGGCGCCTACGTCCCCTTCGGCGGCGGCTCGCGCACCTGCATCGGCATGCGCTTCGGCCAGCTCGAGATCCGCACGATCGCCACGCTCCTGCTTGCCCGCTTCACGCTCTCACTCCCCAATGACTTCCAGCTCACCATTCGCCAGATGCCGACGATCAGCCCCAAGCACGGCCTGCCCATGCTCGTCCACCCGCGCACGGCCACGCCCATCTCAGGGCTTGCAGCGGTGGCTTGACCGCTCAGCGCAGGCTCGCCCGCATCGTCAGCTCATAGCCCGCCGCTCCGCCGGGGCCCACAGCAGCGCTCGCTCCCACGCCTTCGACGCGCACGTGTGGATTTGCGAACAGCGTCAGCTGCAGCGAACCCAGTAAAAGACCCAGCGGGTGCACCACCAGCTTGCCTTCCTGCGCCCGTGCCACCGCGTCGACGGAGGCGCCCGCTCCAAACAGCCCGCCGCTCACGCTCACCTCCACCTGGCCACCGCCGCTGCTCAGAAGCTGCACTTCGAACCCTTTCCCCAGTGCCGCCTTCACGTCCGTTTGTGCGGCCCATGCACGGGCCTGCAGCGCGTTGCCGTGCTTCTGGAAGCGCGCGTCGTGCAGCTGCAGCGAACCCTCTCTCACGCTGGCGGCTTCCGTGGTCATCCTCTCCACCCCGCGTGCTTGCAACAGCAGCTTCGCCGCCTGCTGCGGGCTCATCTGGAGGCTCTTCGCGCGCACGGTCACCGAGTCCGCGCTGCCCCACAGCAGCTTCACAGCCGGCCATGCCTTCACGCTCACGCTCTCCACCGTTCCGTACTTGCCAACACGCGCGCGTACCCGTTCGGCCGCGATTGGAGGCAGCAGGAGCTGGGCCAGCACCAGCACCAGCACGATTGCAACCGCCAGCCCCACAAAGATTCGGCCAGCTCTGCCCACGCGCACAGCTTCGCAGGCGCACACCGAATCGTGCCCTCGCGGCCGCTAGCCTTGAGTTCCCTCAGCAGGGGCGCGTAGCTCAGTTGGCCAGAGCACCTCGCTTACAACGAGGGGGTCGCCCGTTCGAGTCGGGCCGCGCCCATTAGACAGCCAATGACCGACCAACCCATCCGCATCGCCGTCATCGGCTCCGGCCCGGCCGGCTTCTACGCCGCAGGGCACCTGCTCAAGGACTCGGGCGAACGGATCGAGGTCGACATGATCGAGCGGCTGCCAACGCCATGGGGGCTCGTGCGCTCCGGCGTCGCGCCCGACCACCCGAAGATCAAGTCGGTCTCGCGCATCTACGAAAAGACCGCCGCCCACCCGCGCTTTCGCTTCTTCGGCAACGTCGCCTTCGGTGAGCACGTCTCGCGCGATGACCTGCTCGCCCACTATCACGCGATCGTCTACGCCACCGGGTCGCCTGCCGACCGTCCCTTGGGCATCGGAGGCGAAGACCTTTCCGGCTCGCACGCCGCGACCGAGTTCGTCGGCTGGTACAACGGCCACCCCGACAACACCGACCTCGAGATCGACCTGCTCTCTGCCGAGCGCGCCCTGGTCATCGGCAACGGCAACGTCGCGCTCGACGTCGCCCGCATGCTCGTGCTCGCCCCTGCCGAGCTCGCCCCCACCGACACCGCCGACCACGCCCTCGAGGTGCTCGCGGAGAGTCGTGTGAGCGAGGTGGTGGTCGTCGGGCGCCGCGGACCGGCGCAGGCCGCGTTCACCAACCCAGAGCTGCTCGAGCTAGGCGAGCTATCCGGCGCCGATGTCGTAGTCGACCCCGTGGAGCTCGACCGGGCGCTGGCGGTACACGACGAGGTGGCCGAGCAGGACATCACCTCGCGGCGCAACGTCGAGATCCTGCGCTCCTATGCAGAGCGTCCCTCCTCAGGCCGCCCCAAGCGCATCGTGCTGCGCTTCCTGCTCTCACCCACCGCGCTGCACCCCGGCCCCGGCGACCGCCTCGGCGCCGTCGAGCTCGTCCGCAACGAGCTCGTCCCCGATCAAACGGATCCCGCCCACCCGCGCTTGCGCGCCCAGGCAACCGGCGAGCACGAGACGATCACGGCCGGCCTCGTGTTCCGCGCGATCGGCTACCGCGGCATCCCCCTCCCCGGCCTCCCCTTCGACGAGCGCTCGGGCACCATCCCCAACGATGGCGGGCGCATCCTCGATCCCGCAACCGGCGCCCCGCTGCGCGGCGAGTACGTCGTCGGCTGGATCAAGCGCGGCCCATCAGGCGTGATCGGGACCAACAAGAAGGACGCCCAGGAGACTGTCGACGCGATCCTCGCTGACGCCTGCACTGACGGTGAGGGTCTGAGTCTGAACTCACGGGATAACCCCGACGGCGCCGCGGTCGAGCAGCTACTGCGCGACCGCCAGCCTGAGCTCGTCACCTACGACGGCTGGTCCGCGATCGACCGCCACGAGCGCACCCTCGGCGAGCAGGCCGGACGGCCGCGCGTGAAGCTCACGCGGATCGAGGACATGCTCCGCGTCGCGGCTGCCGAAGAGCCGTAGACTGTCGCCCCGCTAGGCCCCGTTAGCTCATCTGGTAGAGCGCCGGACTTTTAATCCGGTGGGGCGGGTTCGAGTCCCGCACGGGGCATCTTTGCGCTACCGCATTGCAATGACCACTATTACGCCTCTGGATGGACGCCGGCTACTACAATCCGGTATCGAGGATCAGATGATGTCGAGCGTTCTCTCCCCCATAGTCGTTGATGCCAAGCGGCTCCCACGAGAGCTGCTGGAGCGTGCTGGTCTTGAGCATGAGCCGCTCGTCATCGTGGAGAGCACCGCGCGCGGCGAGCTGGTGCGGAAGCTCACGCCGGACGAGAAGAACGAACACCAGGAGCGCACAGGCGAGAGCGTGTTCTTCGCCTCCGAGCAGGAGTTCGACGAAGCAATGCTGGCTGCGCCCTACGAGGGCGAACACCAGGATCAGTAGGCCTACCGGGGTGTCGCCCACCTACGAGCGCTCCGCGCGCTTTGAGCGCGACATGCGCAAACTGACCGGCGAGCAGCGGCGCGCCTTCCTGAGCGCACGTGACGATCTCATCGCAGGCCTGCACGCACAGCCCCCGCAGTTCGCCCCGCGTCTACGCGTCAAGCGCGTCCAAGCGACCGAGGGTATCTGGGAGATGACCTGGGCAGCCGATGGACGAGCGACCTTCCGCTACGGCCTAGAGGTTCTGCCCGGCGAACCGCACATCGTGTGGCTACGAATCGGCAAGCACGCGATCCTCGACGATCCCGAAGGCTGACGGCAGATCGTGCCCCGCCCGAAAGCGCCGTTGTATGACGTCAACGGACGCACCGTCTTCATCACCGGCGCCGCGCGCGGGATCGGCAAGGCGACGGCTGAGCGCCTGTATGCAAAGGGCGCGAACGTCGCGCTGGCCGGACTGGAGCCGGAGCGCCTACAGGAGAACGCGGCGAAGCTGGGGGATCGCGCGGCGAGCTTCGAGGTGGACGTGACCGACTTCGACGCGCTTGCGCGCGTGGTCAAAGCGACAGTGACGCGCTTCGGCGGGATCGACGTGGCGATAGCCAACGCCGGAATCGCCTTCACCGGCCCACTGGCGACTGCGCCAATCGAGCAGGTGGAGCGCACGCTCGCCGTCAACCTGCTCGGCGTGTGGCGGACGGACCGCGCCGTGATCGAGCAGATCCAGCAGCGCCGCGGCTATCTGCTGAACATCTCCTCGATGACGGCCATCCTGCACGGGGCGATGCTCGGTCCCTACACGACAGCCAAGGCGGGCGTGGAGGCGCTGTCGGACTCGTTGCGCATGGAGAGCAGGCCGAGCGGCGCCGCCGTGGGTTGCGCCTACTTCGGCTTTCTAGACACCGACCTCGTCAAAGCGGCCTTCGCCGAGCCCTCAGCGGAAGCGATAACTGGAAGCATGCCCGGCTTCATCCGCAATCCCGCCCCGCTGAGCAAGGCGATCGACGCGATCGAGCGGGGCATCGAACGGCGCTCCGCGCGCGTGTGGGCGCCGCGCTGGCTGGGGCCGATGCTGACGCTGCGCGGCATCCTGCAGCCACTGCTCGAACGTGGCGCGCAACGCGAGGAGGCGAGCCTGGCGCATGCCATGCGGCTCGCCTCCGACACGAACGAGTCAGCAGGCCAGGATGCGATCCTCGGGGTCTCCGCCCGGGCCCGCGAACCAAAGCCCTAACTTCTACTGCGCCTCTGGGCCGGAGGCGGTCTCCGGATCTCCGTCGGCGAGGATCCGATACAGGTCTTTCCTCGTCGCCGCCAGCACCTTGCGGGCCTCGCCCATCTGCGCCTCGCTGCCCGTCTTCACCACCTGCGTGAAGGCTGACGCGACCTCGCGGATCAACCTGCCCAGCTCGTGCGCCTGGTCTGAGACGTCGCCGCTCATCTGCTCCCACGGCGCCGGCTTGTCCGTGCCGCGCTCCTTCACGTACTCGCGGCCCGCGTCGGTCAACTGGAACAGCTTGCGGCCGTCTGACTCCTGCGCGCGGATCAGACCCTCGTCCTCCAACTGCTGCAGGGCCGGGTATGTCGAGCCCGGGCTCGGGCGCCACACGCCGTCGCTGCGCTCCTCCACCTCCTGCATGATCTGGTAGCCGTTGCGCGGCTCCTCGTTCAGCAGCAACAGCGCCGCGGTACGGATGTCCCCGCGCCGCGCCTTACGACCGCGTCCTCGCGGGCCGCCGCCCGAGCCGAACCCCCCGAACGGGCCTGACCCGAAACCGTGATGGCGGTGGCGGTGGTGGCCGTGACGGCCCTGTCCAGGTTGGTTTTCCTCTGAACATCTATGCATAACTAACTCCTATCGTGAACTATCAAGTACGCTCACGATATATCGTTATCTACTCCGTGTCAAGACCTCGGAAAGAAGAAAGAAGGCTGGGCCAGGCGCTAGTGGCGGAAGTGGCGTACTCCGGTGGCCACCATTGCGACCCCCGCGCCATCCGCCGCGACCACGACCTCGTCGTCGCGCACCGATCCCCCCGGCTGGATGATCGCGCTCACGCCCGCCTCGATCGCCACCTGCGGGCCGTCGGCGAAGGGAAAGAACGCGTCTGAGGCGAGCACCGAGCCGGCCAAAAGCTCAGGCTGGGTGGCGCGAGCTTTCTCCACCGCGAGGCGGACGGCGTCGACGCGGCTCGTCTGCCCCGCGCCGATCCCGATGCTCGCCCCGCCCGCGGCGATCACGATCGCGTTCGACCGCACGTGCCGGCACACCTTCCACGCAAACAACAGGTCAGCCCACTGCTCCTCGCTCGGCTGCTTCTCGCTGATCACGCGCATCTGCTCGCGGGTCTCTGCCACGACGTCCTTGCTCTGTACGAGCTCCCCGCCGATCACCGGCTTTGCTTCGACCTCGCGGGCGAGAGCCGGCCAGTCCGCCAGCTCCAGCAACCTTACGTTCTTCTTCGCCTGCAAGACCTCGAGCGCCTGTGGGTCGAACCCGGGCGCGAGCAGCACCTCGATGAATTGCCCCGAGAGCGCTTGCGCACAAGCGAGGTCGACGCGGCGATTGAGGACGATCACGCCGCCGTACGCGCTCTGGGGATCGCACGCAAAAGCTCGTTCGTAGGCCTGCTGAATCGTCTCGCCCACCGCGCAGCCACACGGGTTGTTGTGCTTGACGATCGTGCACGCCGGCTGCTTGAACTCTTCGACCAGCTCGCGCGCCGAGCTCAAGTCGAGCAGGTTGTTGAACGACAGCTCCTTCCCGTGCAACTGCTCCACCCCACCGAGCAAATGCGCAGGCGCTCCTACCCTCGCGTAAAAGGCTGCCGCCTGGTGCGGGTTCTCGCCGTAGCGCAGGTCCATCACCTTCTCGTAGGAATCGTTCCAAGTGGGCGGAAAGCCCTCGTACGTGCGACTCGCGAACCACGTCGAGATAGCCGCGTCGTAGCGAGCCGTGCACGCGAACGCCTTCGCCGCGAGCTGTTTGCGCGTCTGCAGCGACAGCCTCCCCTCGGACTCCCGCAGCTCGCCCAGCACGCCCTCGTAATCCGCAGGATCGACCACCACAGCCGCGAACGCGCTGTTCTTGGCAGCCGCCCTGATCATCGTCGGGCCGCCAATATCGATGTTCTCGATCACCTCCTCATCGCTCGCATCGCCCCGTGCGACCGTCTGCTCGAACGGATACAGGTTCACGCACACCAGGTCGACCTGCTCGATCCCCTGCTCCTCGGCCGCGCGCAAATGCTCCTCGTCGTCGCGCCTGGCCAGCAACCCCGCGTACAACCGCGGGTGCAGCGTCTTCACGCGCCCGTCCATCATCTCCGGGAAGCCGGTGAAATCTTCGATCTCCCGGGCTCCGATCCCCGCATCCGCCAGCGCGCGCGCCGTGCCCCCGGTGGAGACGATCTCCACCTCCAGCCCGCTCAGCCCTCGGGCGAAGCCCACGATGCCGTCCTTGTCCGACACGGACAGCAGCGCCCTCTTCACGCGCACCTCACCGGGCGCAGCTCTTTCGACCGCCATGCTCGCCAGCCTATCTATCGATGACGACCCGGCGCGGGTTCTCTGGATCCATGCTCAGCGCTCCCCGCGCGAACAGACGGACGGCGTCCACCAGCAGCGAATGCTCGAGCGGGCGCAGGGCCTTCCGCACCTCACTGGGGTCGCTCATACCCGGCAGCTGCACCGCCTCCTGCAGGATGACTGGACCGGTGTCGATGCCCTTATCGACGAAGTGCACAGTCACGCCGAATGTCTCGGCTCCATGCTCGATCGCCTGCTCGATCGCATGCAATCCGGGGAAGTCGGGCAGCAGCGAGGGGTGCACGTTGATCACCGCCCCAGGCCAGCGCTCCAAAAACACCTCGCTAAGCAGCTCCATGTATCCGGCGAGCACGATTAAGTGCGCGCCCCGCGCCTCCAGCCAGTCCGCCATCGACTCGTCGCGGACCTTTCGGTCGGGGTACTCCGAGCGCGCAAACACCGCCGCCGGCACCCCTTTTCCGATGGCGCGTTGCAGCGCAGGCGCGCCAGCGACACTCGACGCCACACCCACGATCTGCGCCTCTCTCCCGTGCACACCGTCGAGCAGCGCCTGCAGGTTCGTGCCCGTCCCGGACACGAGCACGGCGATGTCCAGCGGCGGCTCCTCTCTCACCGGGCGCACGATAGTCCAGCGGATTGCAGTTCGTCGGATTAAAGATCAATCGCTGTGACTCAACTCACAGAGGAATACTCCGGACGGCTGTTCAATAGATCTCGAGGGTGGAGAACAACAAAACCGAATCGAGGTTCTCCCATGCTTGCATCCATCATCGTCGCCCTCGTCATCCTTTCCGCGCTGGCGAATGCCTTCCGGCCGGGTTCTCGCGACATCATCACCAGCCGTCCCTACAACAACCGTTATAACGACGCCTCAGGCGCCCGCGATCTGAGCTAGGGGAAGGGAGGGTCCAGCCGGCTCCGGCCCGTCCTCCAAGGCGTACTTGCCGTTCGCCTCCTCGCTGCGCTCAAGCGGGTACTCGCCGGTGAAGCACGCGTCGCAGTGGGTCTCGCGACTACCGCGGATCGCCTCGTACACGCCCTCCAGCGACAGGTAGTGCAGCGAGTCGCACCCCAGCTCCTCCGCGACCTCCCCGGTGCTGCGGCCGTGGGCGATCATCTCCTCGCGCGTTGACATGTCGATCCCGTAGTGACACGGGTGCTTGATCGGTGGCGCCGAGATCCTCAGGTGGACCTCCTTCGCGCCCGAGTCGCGCAGCATCTGCACGATCTGCCTGGTCGTGTTCCCCCGCACGATCGAATCGTCGACGACCACCAGCCGCTTGCCCGCGACCACCGCGGGCAGCGGGTTGAACTTCAGCCGCAGCCCGTGCTTGCGCAGCTCCTGCCCGGGCTGGATGAAAGTCCGCGCGACGTAGCGGTTCTTGACGAAGCCGTCGTCCTGGGGAATCCCACTCGCCCGCGCCAGGCCGCGCGCCGCCGGATTGCCCGAGTCCGGCACCGCGATCACCACGTCTGCCTCCACCGGCGCCTCGCGCCACAGGATCTCGCCCATGCGCCCGCGTGCCACCTGCAGCACCTGGTCGTTCATACGCGAGTCCGGGCGTGCAAAGTAGATGTACTCGAACACACAGAACGCCTTGCGCGCACCCTCCACCACCTGTTTGCCCGCGCAGCCCTCCTCGCTCAGCGTCACCACCTCGCCCGGCTGCACGTCGCGCAGGAACTTCGCGCCGATGATGTCCAACGCGCACGACTCGCTCGCCACGCAATAGCGCACCGTGTCGTCCTGCGCTTTTGCCGTGGGCTCCAAAGTCCCCAGCGCGAGCGGGCGCAGCCCATGCGGGTCACGGAAGGCGACCACACGGTCCTTCGTCATCACCACCGTCGAGAACGCCCCCTTCAGCCGTGGCAGCACATCCGCAATCGCGTCCTCCACGCGCTCGGCCGGATGCGTCGCGATCAGCGCCGCGATGATCTCTGAGTCCGATGTCGAGCTGAACGTGACCCCCTTCGCCAGCAGCTCGTTGTGCAGCTCCACCGCGTTGATCAGGTTGCCGTTGTGAGCCAGCGCCACCTCGCGCTGGGAGCCGCGCGTGCCCACCGAGCGCTGCACCGGCTGTGAGTTCTCCCAGGCGTTCGAGCCCGTCGTGGAGTAGCGCACGTGCCCGATCGCGAGCTCGCCGGCGAGCGTGCTCAGATCGTTTTCGGTGAACACCTGGTTGACCAGCCCCAGCTCGCGGCGCGTGATGATTTGACCGCCACGATCGGCCGCCGCGATACCCGCCGACTCCTGCCCGCGGTGCTGCAGCGCAAACAGCGCAAAGAACGACAACTGCGAGACATCGTGGCCCGGTGCGTATATGCCAAACACGCCGCACTCGTCGCGCGGTCCGTCGCGGTCCTCAAACTCGGGCCCCGTGGGTTGGGCGGGCCTCGGGCGGGCGGGCCCTTCTATACAAGCCATCGCTGTTTTCACGCTAGCAGGCCCCCTCACCCGAACAGCTCCGCGAGCGCGCCGTGAGCCCCCGCCAGCTCGGAAAGCGTCGCGGAGAGCGTCAAATCGCCGGTCGTGATCTGAAGCGAGGAGCCGCCAGCCGTGCCGATGACGCGCACGGGGGTGCGCCGTCCCAGCGAGCTGACGCCGCTGGCGGTGCCGCTGACCAGAAAGCCACCAGGCCCCTCGCCGAAGAGAGCGACGAATGGATCGGTCCCGGCCCCTTGCGCTAGCCGCACATCCGCCCCCATCCCCCCCATCAGACAGCACTCGGCCAGCGCCGTGGCGAGGCCTCCCTCCGCGATGTCGTGAGCGCTAGCGAGCGCACCAGCGCGCACGGCCCCGCGGATGGCGAACTGAGCGGCCCGAACTGCCCCGATGTCGATGTCTCGGAGACCGTCCGGCAGCGGCTCTCCCCGTAGCTTGGCCAGCTCGCTCGCGGCCAGCGAGGGGGCGAAAGGACCGACGAGCGCGACGGTGTCTCCATCCCTGGCAAATCCGAGCTGGCCTGAGTGAGCGGCGTCAGGCAGGCGACCGACCATCCCGATCACCGGCGTCGGGTAGATCGGCCCGCTCGCCTGACCCTCGTTATAAAGCGACACGTTCCCCCCCACGATCGGCGCGTCGAGCGCCCGGCAGGCATCACCCAGGCCACGCACCGACTCGGTCAGCTGCCAGGCAATGTGTCCCTTCTCGGGGTTTCCGAAGTTGAGGTTGTTCGTCGTCCCCAGCGGCTCCGCCCCCACGCACGCGAGGTTCGCCGCGCACTCGAGCACGGCCTCCACCGTGCCCGTGTACGGATCGGCCGCCACCCGCCGGCCATTGCAGTCGATGCTCACCGCCAGCGCACTTCCGTCTGGAAGCGCGAGCACGGCCGCGTCGGCCTGCTCTGGCCTGCGCACCGTCCGCGACTGCACGATCGCGTCGTACTGCTCGAACAGCGGCCTGCGCGAGGCGATGTTCGGCGACGCCAGGAGCGCCAGCAGCGCCTCGCGCGGTGAGGCTTCGGCGGTGAGCGTTGCCTCTGGCGGCGCATAGACCGGCTCGGTGGGCTTCACAGGCTCGAGGTCATACAACGGGCACTCGTCGACGAGCGCCCGCACGGGCATGTCGCCCACCAGCTCCTCCCCAGCGAACACCCGCATCCGGTTCGTATCGGTGACCGTCCCGATCGGCGCGCTGTTCACCTCCCACTTCTCACACAACGCCTCCACGGCGGCCACGTTCGCAGGCTCCACCACACACAGCATCCGCTCCTGAGACTCGCTCACCATCACCTCGAACGGCTCCATGCCTTCCTCACGCAAAGGGACCTTCGCGACGTCGATGTCGATCCCCACCTCGCCCTTCGAGGCCATCTCCGCGGCCGAGGAAGTGAGGCCGGCCGCCCCGAGATCCTGCAATGCGACGAGCAGCCCCCGCTCGAGCAACTCGAGCGAGCACTCCAAGAGCTTCTTCTCCTCGAACGGATCGCCCACCTGTACGGTCGGGCGCTTGTCCTGCACGCCTTCGCCCAGCTCGGCCGAAGCGAGCACCGACGCGCCACCGATCCCGTCACGGCCGGTGCGCGCACCGAACAGCACGAGCGCATTGCCAACACCCGCGGCCGCGCTGCGCACCAGCTGCTCGCGCTCAGCGAGCCCCAGAGCCATCGCGTTCACCAGGCAGTTCTGCGCATACGGACCCTCGAAGTAGACCTCGCCGCCGACGGTCGGCACGCCGATCGAGTTGCCGTAATGACCGATGCCGCGCACGGCGCCGTCGAGCAGGTATCGAACCCGCCCCGGCGGGCGGGGATCCGATCCTTCACCGCCGCGCGCCGTGGAAGGCTCGCCGAAACGCAGCGAGTCGAGCACCGCGATCGGACGCGCCCCAATCGCGAAGATATCGCGCAATATTCCCCCCACGCCCGTGGCGGCTCCCTGGAACGGCTCGACCGCGCTCGGGTGGTTGTGCGACTCGACCTTGAACGCGCACACCAGCCCCTCGCCCACGTCGACCGCGCCCGCGTTCTCGCCGGGACCCATCACGACATGCGGACCCTCTGTCGGCAGCGTCCGCAGCAGCTTCTTCGAGTGCTTGTATGCACAGTGCTCGCTCCACAGCAGCGAGTACATCGCCAGCTCAACTTGGTTGGGTGAGTCCCCCTGCTTCTCACACACGAGCTCGTACTCGGCCGCCGTCAGCCCCAGGGCAAGCGCATCCTGCAGGCCCGGCCGCTCCGGGCGCTGCGCGCTCTCAGACATAAGCACCTTCCACGGAGAGGCGCATCGACTCGAAGATCTCGAGCCCATCCGCCGAACCACCGATCAGCTCGTCGACGGCGTGCTCGGGGTGGGGCATCAGGCCGAACACGTTGCCAGTCTCGTTGCGCACTCCCGCGATGTCTGCAACCGAACCGTTGAAGTTCTGCCCTTGCGCATAGCGCAGCACTACCTGGCCGTTCTCCTCGATGGCCTTCAGCGTCTCCTCGCTTGAGTAATAGCGACCCCAGGAGTGCTTTGCGGGGATGCTCAGCCGCTCGTCAGTTCCTCCCAGGGCAGCCACCGCGCACGCCCGGGTGAAATGAGTGTTGTGATCGGCCACCTCCAGCTCCACCTGGCGGAAGGTAAAACGCCGGTTGGCGTTTGACAGCAGCGCACCCGGCAGCAACCGCGCCTCGCACAGCACCTGGAACCCGTTGCAGATCCCGAGCACCAGCCCGCCGCCGTTCGCGAAGGAGATCACGGACTCCATCGCCGGCGCAAACCGCGCGATCGCCCCCGCGCGCAGGTAGTCGCCATAGGAGAAGCCACCCGGCACGACGATCGCATCGGCGCCTTTCAGGTCGCGGTCGCCATGCCAGATCAGCTCCGCGTCGCCGACCTTGCGGGCGGCCTGAAGCGCGTCGAGGTCATCGCAGGAGCCCGGAAATTGCAGTACGCCGAACTTCACGGTGCGTCAGGCGCCGCCGTCGAGCAGCTGCACCTCGTAGTCCTCGACCAGCGGGTTCGCCAGCAGCTTCTCGCACATCTCTTTGATCTGGCTGGGGTCCTCGACGTCGAGTTCGACCAGCCTGCCTATATGAACATTTGCCACGCCCGCAAAACCCAGCGCGGGCAACGCGCGCTCGACTGCCTCTCCCTGCGGGTCGAGGATGCCAGCCTTCGGGCGGATCAATACGCGAGCTCTCATGCCGATCGCTCGAGCCACGCGGAGAACGGCTCGCCTGTAATCAGCTCATACGCCTGCACGTACCGCGCGCGTGTGCCGGCCACGACGTCATCCGGGACCTCCGGAGCTGGCGGGCGCTTGTCCCAGCCGCTCGCCGAGGCCCAATCTCTCACGTACTGCTTGTCGAAACTGGGCTGGCCTCTGCCAACCTCAAACGTGTCCGCCGGCCAGTAGCGGCTCGAGTCCGGCGTCAGCACCTCGTCACCCACGACCAGCTCGTCGTTCTCATCGAGCCCGAACTCGAACTTGGTGTCGGCCAAGATCACTCCGCGCTCGCGCGCGTGCTCTGCGGCGAACGAGTACAGCTCGATCGACACATCGCGCACCCGCTCCATCAGTGCGCTGTCGCCCACCAGCTCAGCTGCCGCGTCGAAGCCGATCGTCTCGTCATGGCCAATATCGGCCTTCGTGCTCGGCGTGAAGATCGGCTCTTGCAGTTGCTCTGACTCACGCAATCCCGCCGGCAACTCGATGCCCGAGACCTTGCCAGTCGCCTGATAATCCTTCCAGCCCGACCCAGTGATGTAGCCGCGCACGACACACTCGACCGGAAGCATCTCGAGCTTGCGCACGGCCAGCGCACGGCCACGCACTTCCTCGGGAACGCCGTCTGTCGCCGAGATCAGGTGATTGGCGACGATCTGGCCCGTCTTCTGAAACCAGAACGCAGACAGCCCGGTGAGCACCTTGCCCTTGTCCGGGATCGGCGTGGGATGGACCGCGTCGTAGGTGGAGATCCTGTCGCTCGCGACCATCAGCAGCCGCTCGCCATCCTCATCGGAGAGGCCGTACATCTCCCGGACCTTCCCTTTGGCGATGAGAGGCAGGCCAGCGAGCGTCGTCACGAGGCGGAAGATATCCCGTCGAGACGCCGGATGATCTCGTCCGCGTAGCGCACGTAATGCCCGTAGTCGAAAATGGCCTCCAGGTCCAGGCCCTTCGCGCGATCGTCCTGCGCGAGCAACTCGCGCAGTGAAGTGCCGTCGTCCCAGGCGCGCTGCGCCAGCTCCTGCACAATCCGGTAGGCCTCGTCACGGGTCATGGGG
>JBIOEX010000002.1:0-96405 GCA_044446485.1 Solirubrobacterales bacterium | reverse complement strand
GCGTGGTCGGGGGAGTGGCTCCGCTGCGGGGGGAGCACACGGCGGTGGTGGCCCTGGACATGAGTCGCATGCGGGATGTCCTGCATCTCGATCATCGGTCGCGGACGGTCACCGTGCAGGCCGGGATGCGGGCGGTGCAGCTGGAGCGCTATCTGGCTGGCCGCGGGCTCACGCTGGGTCACTATCCGCAGTCTTACGAGTACGTCTCACTGGGAGGATGCGCGGCGACGCGCTCCGCGGGACAGGCTTCGAGCGGTTACGGGCGCATCGAGCAGATGGTGCTCGGCCTGCGGTTCGCCGCGCCCGCGGGCGACATCGATCTTCAGGCCGTGCCCGCCAGTGCCGCGGGGCCAGAGCTGCGCCGGTTGCTGGTCGGCTCGGAGGGGACGCTGGGAGTCATCTCAGAGCTCTCGCTGCGCGTGCGGGCAGCGCCCGGCGAGCGCCACTACGAGGGTGTCTTCTTCGAGGACTTCGCCGCCGGTGTAGAGACGTTGCGGGCGCTCGCCCAGGAGCACGCATGCCCGGATGTGGCGCGGCTATCCGACGAGCAGGAGACGCGCATGTCGCTGGCGCTGGCCGGCGTTGGTGGGCTGAAGGGGAGGCTCGGCCGTGTGTATCTCGGCCTGCGCGGCTACCGCGAGGGCTGCCTGGCTATCTTCGGCTTCGAGGGAGAGGCGGAGGAGGTCGCTACGCGCCGCAAGCGCGCACTCGTAGTGGCACGCCGCGGCGGTGGCCTGGCGGTAGGGCGCTCGCCCGGGGAGGCGTGGCTGAAGGCGCGGTTCTCCGCGCCTTACCTGCGCGACGAGCTGCTCACGCAGGGTGTGATGGTGGAGACGCTCGAGACGGCCACGCGGTGGTCGAACGTGGGAGCGCTGCACCGCGCCGTCGGTGACGCGATCGCGCAGGCGCTGAGCGCGTGCGGTACGCCGGGACTCGTGATGTGCCACGTATCACACCTGTACGAGACCGGCGCGTCGCTGTACTTCACGTTCATCGCCCGTCAGCAGGAGGGCGAGGAGCTCGAGCAGTGGCGTGCGGTCAAGCAGGCGGCGAGCCAGGCGATCGTCTCGGGCGGAGGCACGATCACCCACCACCACGCGGTGGGGCGCGACCATGCGCCCTGGATGCAGGACGAGGTCGGCAGCAGCGGCGTGGCCGCGTTGCGCGCGCTGAAGGATGAGCTGGATCCGGCCGGGATCATGAACCCGGGGAAGCTGTTGCCGTAGCTCCGGTCGCTCATGCCCAGCCGCGCGCGAGCATGCCCCGTCCCTGCGCGGGAGCGAAGTGCGCCATGGTAGATTCGCCGGAATGAATGCTGCCCGCAGACGTCTGGATAGTCACATGGCACTGCGGCTCGTCCTAATCGTCATGGCCGCGGCGGCCGTCGCGGCGCTGCTGAGCGGTTGTGGGGGCTCGTCGAAGTCCTCATCCGCACTTGGCGGTGCGGCATCTGCAAAGACCGGGGGACTGGATGCCCCGGCTGAGCTCTCGCCGCCGGCGCCATCCCCGGATTTCACGCTGCGCGACTCGGTAGGCAAGCTCGTGCGCTTCTCGCAGTTCAGGGGTAAGGCCGTCCTGTTGACGTTCATCTATGACCACTGCCCGGACGTGTGTCCGCTGATCGTCGGCGACCTGCACAACGCGCTGCTCAAACTCGGTTCACAGGCGAGCAAGGTCCAGGTCGTGGCCGTATCGGTGGACCCCAAGGGCGACACGCCGCAGACCGTCAAGAAGTTCCTGGAAGCGCATGAGATGACCGGACGGATGGAGTATTTGATCGGCTCGCTGAAGCAGCTGATCCCGGTGTGGCGCTCCTACGGGGTCGAAGTGCAGGGCACCCCAGACAGCCGTGAGGTAAGCCACACCGCATTCGTGTACGGGATCACCGCTCAGGGCAAGCGAGAGGCGCTGTACCCCTCGAATTTGAAGCCGGAATGGATCGCCCACGACGTGCCCCTCCTAGCCGCGCGCTGAGCGCTTGGGACCGATGGCCCGCCGCCGGTTGCTGATCTCGGTCCTCGCCGCCGCGGCGCTCGCCGCGCTGGCCATCTTCGGCCTCGCCTCCAACCGCCCCAGCCCGGCCGGGCGCGCCGCTCCGGCGCTGCCCCGCGAACTGCTCGCCGGTCCCTCGGTGACGATCGCCGGATTAGGAGCCGCGGCGGGCGGCCGCCCAGCGCTGGTCGTGTTCTGGGCGAGCTGGTGTGAGCCCTGCCAGAGTGAGGCTCCCGCCGTGGAGCGCCTTGCGCGCAGCCCTGCAGGTAGAGGACGGGTGGTGGGGGTGGACTGGAGCGACGCTGATCAGAGCGCGCGCAGATTCATCAAGAAGTACGGCTGGAGCTTCTCGAACCTGCGCGACAGCGGGGGGGATGTGGGTCTCGCGTATGGGCTGCGGAATTTGCCAACAACGTTTGTGGTCGGTGCCGGCGGGCGTATAGAGAAAACGTTGTTAGGACCGCAGACAGAACAGTCGCTTGGCCGCGCACTGGCCGGGAGCAGCTGATCTGACACAGCTCTCGTAGTCGAGGTTTTTTTGACGATGCCTACCGCGTTGAAAGCCCAGAACGGGACGGCCCGGACGAATGTCTGGGCCGCGGGGCTCGTGAGGCCTATGTGGGCTGCAGGCGCTTGTGCAGCCGCTGGGCGAGTCCCCATAGTACGTAGAGGATCGCGATCGTGATCAGCGTGAACTTGATGGTCGAGCAGATCGTGGCGAAGGGTGGCGCGAAGCTGCCGCCGTTGCCAGCGAGCGTGAGCAGCAGGGCGACGTTTTCGGTGGCGTCGAACGTCGCGGCGGCGAGGGCGAAGAACGGAACGACGGCGCCGGTGATCGCGAGGCGCCGCCAGCCGTGTGCTCGTGCGAAGTCCCGCGTGGCGAGGCCCGCGAGCGTGAAGAACAGGCCGTAGGAGAGCATGTAGCCGTAGTCGAGCAGCAGCGACAGGTGCGCGGCATCGCGTCCTTTCGGTCCCCATTCGGAGACGATCTGGGTCGCGTGCGACCGGCTGCCAGCGAACTCGAAGCCCAGGATGGACGGCCCGTGCGAAACGTGTGACGGATCGACCAGTTCGAGGATGACTGTGAACGCGACGGTGGCGATGCCTAGAACGACGAGTAGCCACTTACGATTCACAGCACGACTATATGTAGCCCTTGAGCGGATAAACGCCACTCGGGCCGCATCCTTGTGTTGGATGTGGGACGCATGCTATCATGCGTGGCGCATGGGCGTTCTACTTCAAGTGCGAGATGTGCCTGAGGATGTGCATCACACCCTGAAGGCGCGCGCTGCTCTTAGCGGCGTATCGCTTTCTGAGTATGTGCGCGGTGTGTTGGCACGTACAGCCTCCAGGCCCACTCCGGCCGAACTTGGCGCGCGTATCAAGGCGCGTGGTGTCGTAGAGCCGGGTGAGTCGAGCGAGGCTGCGGTTCGCTCGATTCGAGATCACGGCGAGTGACGGTCATCGACACCTCTGGGGTGATCGACTTCCTGCTCGGCACCGGAGTCGCCGAGCAGGTCGAGACACTCATGGCCGGCGAGGGTGAGCTTGCGGCGCCTGATCTGCTGGCGTTCGAGGTGCTCGCGGTTCTGCGACGGGAGACACTTCGCGGGACTGTTGCCGAGAGCCGTGCCGCGAGCGCTGTCGAGGATCTCGGCGATCTGCCGATCGAGCTATTCCCGAGTTTGCCTCTGCGCCAGCGAGCATGGGCGCTGCGACGCAACCTCACTGCAGCCGACGCGCTGTTCGTCGCTCTGGCCGAGCAGCTCGAGGAGCCGCTGGCAACTAAGGACGGTGCCCTCATTGCAGAGGTCGCCAAGCATGCGAGTCTCACGGTGCTCGAGTTCAGGCAAACGATATGAGGCGAGAGCCGGAGTCCCGTGACGTTGGGTTCGCCGCTATAGAGGCGACGGCGCAGCGTACGCTGCGCACGGCCTCGGGAACCGTTCTGGGCGATAAAGGATGTTGGCATCTCATGAAGCATGGGGCAGCGTCTTCTTTGCTAATGGGAGTGCGACTGCAGCCGCTGCAGTGAGCGCGGCGTCCAGTAGGCGGCGGGGTCGGGGTGATCGAGGGCCGTGCTCGCCAGCTCGTAGGCCTGCTCGATCAGCTCGCGGGCGTGGCTGAATTCCGAAGGAAGCACATCGAGCGGGCACGGTGGCGGCAGGACGATCAGCTCCGCCTCCTGTGAGAAGGTTTCGATGTCTTGCACTAAGCGCTGGTTTATCAGCAGCGTGATCGCGTGCACAAGCATTCCGATTGCGCCACGTGGGGGGGTTGGCAGTTCGCAGGTGATTCCGGTCGGCAGGACGTAAATCTCCGAGGCGCCGAGTTCGGCGGCGTCGGAGATCGGAGTGTTGTTGGCAACTCCTCCGTCGACGAGATCCAATCCATCGAACTGGACCGCCGGATAGATCCCGGGGATCGCGCTGCTCGCGAGCACTGCGGCTTCTGCGTCGCCGTGGGAAAGCCGGCGCGCATGACCGCTGCGGATGTCGGTCGCGATCACGTGAAAGGGAATTGGCGCGTCCTCGAGTCGCGTGAACTGCTGGTAGGTGGATATCAGCGCCCTGAGCCCGTCGTTGGGTATGAGGTGGTCGCGCTTGCCCATCAGCGCCAGCAGCGCGGTAGCGGGGTTGGGCGGGAAGACCTGGAAGGTTCGCAACGAGCGCCAGATCTGCTCGAGCGACTGCGCGGTCGCCACCGTCGGCGGGCGTGAGGCGATGAAGGCGCCGTTGATGGCTCCGGCGGAGGTGCCGACGATCATCTCGGGCGCTATGTCACGCTCATACAGAGCGCGCAGCATCCCCGCCTGGATCGCGCCGAAGCTTGCGCCACCCGACAGAACGAAGGCGACCATCTCGCAGATAGTACGAGGCGCTCATGTAGACACTTTGAAGCGCGACCGTAAGCATCACAAGAAGGTCAAGATCACCGTCGGGTTCAAAGCCGCCGGCAAGACACTGTCTGTGGCGAAGATAGTCAAGCTATAGAAGACTGGTCCGCACGGATCGGTTGTGATTCCCTGTTGGCGCTGGGCGTAGCGAGCGTTGTTAGGGTTCAGGGGGCATGACGGTTGCGCCACCAGCTCCACCTACCGATCCTGCCGGCGTGCGACGCGGGGGGCACCTGGACTTTCGTTTGCTGCTCTCGCTCGTGGTGTTAGTCGTGGTAGCGGGCGGCGTTGCGCTGCTCACCATTGGCGGCTCCTCCTCGCCCGCCACGGGCGCGCAGGCCAGGCACGCTAACTTCGACGCCCAAGCCCTGCTGTCGCCGCCAGCGCCGGCACCGCCGATCGCGCTTCGCAACTACCTCGGCCAGCCCGTGAATATCGCCTCTTATCGCGGCAAGGCTGTGTTGGTGACCTTCCTCTACACGCACTGTCCGGACGTTTGCCCGCTGATCACGGCGAACCTGCGCGTCGCTCAGACTCTGATGAGCCCCAAGGTCGCCTCCAAGGCGCAGATCATCGCTGTCTCGGTTGACCCGCGCGGGGATACGCCCAAGGCGGTTGCCACTTTCCTGGCCCGTCACGAAATGACGGGACGCATGCAGTACCTGATCGGTTCGGCGCACGAACTCGCGGGCGTGTGGAAAGCGTGGGGGGTCGGCTCAGAACAGGACGCCCAGCAGCCGCAGTTCGTCAACCACTCCGGTCTCGTCTATGGGATCACGGCTTCCGGTAAGCGGATGACCATTTATGCGGCCAACTTCACGCCGAAGGAAGTTGCCCACGATGTGCCGTTGCTGGCCTCCAGATAGCGGCAGGCCGGGCACGGCCGCCACGCCGGCGCGGGGGACTCAGGGGCGATCGGTCGCCTCGGCGCGTCTGGAGATCCGCTGACGCAACTCGGCGCCTGCACCAGCGGCGACCGCGCGCGTGGCGCGCTCCTCCGTCAGCTCCAGCCCGTGGATGCGGGCGAAGTCGAGCAGGTCTTGGCGTTCCTCGCCCTCGCGGGCGGTGCGCAGGAAGAGCCAGCAGAACAGACATAGCGTGAGGATGCTCTCCTCGACCATCATGATCGCTCCCGCGACGTTTTGGTCGGCAAGCGGTGAGATGTGCCAGATAGCGTCGCCGTGGTTGTAGAAGGGGTAGAACACGGTGCCTGACCAGAGGAAGATGTTTCCGAGCACCGTGCCCGTGAGGCGTACGGCGACGATGTAGGCCAGCTTGCCGAGATTTCCAAACCATGCCGGCATGGGCAGCGGGCCGAACAAACACATCCACATGTTGATGCCCAGGCCGAGGAACATGGCGTGCTCGAGGGCATGTATGCCGGAGTGGCGCAGGGCGGCCTGGTAGAGGACGGGCAGATGCCACAGGTATAGGTCCAACGCCCACAGTGGGAATGCCACCGCGGGGTGGGCGAGCACGCGTAGGCGGTCGAAGACGCCAATCCGCAGAACAGGTGCGATCAGGGGCCCGGTGAGCCCAAGGACGATCAGCAGTGCGGCGATGTCTCCGAGCAAGAGGTGCTCGACCATGTGCACGAGCAGGAGTTCCTGGCTGCCATTGCCGAGTGACGTCAATGCCGCGGCGATGACGACAAAGCCCGAGTAGAAGCAGGCCTGGCGCCAGCCGGGAACGGTATGCCCGCCCGCCCCGCCGGCCGCGAGCGTCCGGACCCGTCGCGCGTAGAGAACGCTGAGGATCAGCAGCGGGCCCAGCTGCAGGACCGGCTCGATGCCGGTGGAGACGGCGAAGGGGACGATTGCCACTGCCACGCAGGGTACGCGGCGAGGAGCTCCCATGCAGGCGGACGGCGGGCGATACGGCGGCTGCTCAGCGACCGTGTCGGGTAGAGTTATCCGCCTTGCTCCACGCCATCCTGTGCCTCCTGCCAGCGATCGCGCTGGTCCTGCCGCTGCTCGCCCGGCGCTATCCGGGTGAGCGTGTTCTGGGCGCACTGCGCAGCGAGCGGCGTGTGTGCTGGCCGCGTCCTCTTTCGTCTGTGCCGGTGCGGCGTCGCGCGAGGCTGTTGGTCGTGCGCGGGGGTCAGCTGCTCGGCTCCTCGCTGGCCTCGCGCCCGCCGCCCGCGCTTCACTTGGCGAGCTAGCTCCTTCCCGCCCTATTCAGGGCGTCGGCTGCTCGCCTGCAGAGGTCCGTACAGGCACGTATGCGAGGAGCCTTCATGTCCCGTCGTCCCGTCATAGCCGCGCTCGGCGCCCTGCTGCTGGGGCTCCCGGTCGCGGCGCAGGCACAGAGCAGCGCACCGGCTCCCGCCAGGGAGAGCGGCAGCCCGATCAATGACCAGGGCAGCAGCTACCACTACCGCTCGAACATCACGAACATTGCGCCGGACTTTCCCGGCCTGAGCCTCGAAGTGCTGGAGTTCGCCGACCGGCTCGTGCTGCGCAACCACACGGGTAAGACCGTCACGGTTTACGGCTACCAGGGCGAACCCTACGCGCGCGTGCTGGCCGGTGGGACGGTGCAGGTCAACACTCATTCGCCTGCCTACTACCTCAACCAGAACTTCTACGCCAACGTCAACGTTCCGTCGTCGGCGTCGCCGGCCGCGACTCCGCAATGGACGATCGTTGACCGCACCGGCCAGCTCGAATGGCACGACCATCGCATTCACTGGATGTCCCCCGCACTCCCTCCGCAAGTCAAGGACAAGGGCAAGCGCACCAAGATCTTCGACTGGCAGGTGCCGATCCAGGTCGGCTCGCGCAAGGGCGCCGTGAACGGTGAACTGTTCTGGACTCCCGAGAGCGGCACGAAGGCGCCCGCCGCCGCGATCATGGCGCTGGCCGTGATCGCCCTGCTCGGCCTGCTGCTCGTGCTGTTCGTCCGCCGCCGCCGCTCTGGCGGGGTGGGCGGGTCACCGAAAGAGGCGTGGTGATCGGCACGTCCCGCCTCGGGGTTCTGCTGGCGCTGGCGCTCGCGGTGGCCGGCACGCTCGCAAGCGCTCCGGCGGCCTGGGCCCACGCCCAGCTGCTCGGCACCTCGCCGGTGTCAGGTTCGACCGTCCAGGTCCAGCCCAAGGAGGTGATCTTCGAGTTCAACCAGGCCGTCGGCGGGACGCTCGGCGCGGTTCGCGTGTACGACGCGCAGGGCAACGAGGTGGATGACTTCGACGTCACCCATCCGAACGGCAACGAGCACTGGATGGGCGTCGGTTTGAAGGAGCACCTTCCCGATGGGACCTATACGGGCACCTACCGCGTGATCTCGGCGGACACGCACATCGTCTATGGCGGCCTCGTGTTCAACATAGGCCACGCCGGCGCTGCTCCTAAGTTCACCGTCGCCGGGCTCATCGGCCGCAACCGCAGCGGCAGGATCACCGGGATCGCCTTTGGCGTCGTGCGCGGCCTGAACTACCTGACGCTCGCGCTGATGATCGGCGGCCTCGCGTTCGTGCTCGTCGCATGGCAGCCGGGCTTTGCCGCGGTCGCTGGCCCCGAGGCCAGGTGGCAGGCCGCCGCGCGGATGTTCATCAGGCGCATGCGATGGTTGCTGATCGTCGCTGTCGTGCTTGGCGTGCTCGTCAGCATGCTCGGCATCCTGCTGCAGGGAGCCTTCGCCGCCGGCGTGTCGCTGTGGGCGTCGCTGAAAGGCACGATCCTCGAAAGCACGCTGGAAAGCCGCTTCGGGCAGGTGTGGGGCCTGCGGGCGATCGACTGGCTGCTGCTGGGCGTGCTGCTGTTGGCCGCGAGGCCGCTCGGTCGCCGCCCGCCCCGCGCGATCGTCGCGTTGCTCGCGCTCGGGAGCGTGTACCTGGCGATGACCCCGGCGCTGGCCGGGCACGCGAGCATCGAGAGCCCGACGGCGGTGTTCTTTGCATCTGAGGTCCTGCACGTGCTCGCCGCGAGCGTGTGGGTTGGCGGGATCGCATGCTTGCTGCTGGCGCTGCCGGCGGCGACGCGCCGGCTTGAGGGGGCCGAGCGCAGCCGGCTGCTGCTCGCGGCGCTGGTGCGGTTCTCGCCAATCGCGCTCGGCGCGGTGGTGGTGATCGCTGTGACGGGGGTGGTGCAGGCCTACATCGACGTACGGAGCTTTCACGGCCTGCTCGACACCACCTACGGCGCGCTGATCATCGTGAAGGTCACGCTGCTGCTGTCGCTGATCGGCCTCGGCTGGGTCAACCGTGAGCGAGTCATCCCTGCGCTCAAGCGCCTGGTCGGCGACGGACAATCCCCGGGCGTGATGGGCGCGTTGGCCCGGCGCACAATCCGGGGCGAGCTCGCGCTGATGCTGACCGTGTTCGGCGCGACCGCGGCGCTCGTCAGCTACGCGCCGCCGATCGACGCGGCGTCAGGGCCGTTCTCGGCGAATACGACGATCGGCCCGGCCGAGCTCGAGATGACCGTCGAACCGGCGAAGGTCGGGCTGAACACGATCCACCTTTACCTGATCGACGCGAAGACCGGCGCCCAGTTCACACAGACCAAGGAACTGACGGCCACCGCGAGGCTCCCTGCAAAGAGCATCGGCCCGCTGCCACTGAAGGCGAATCTCTCCGGTCCCGGCCACTACACGCTCAACTCAGCCGAGCTGACACCTGGAGGGACCTGGGAGATCCAGATCACCGACCGGATCTCGGAATTCGAAGAGCACTCACGGGTCGTGCAGGTGCCCATCCGATGAACAACCCAGACAAATGCCACCCGCCCACAGATAGATAGGAGTCGATATGAGAAAGACGAGAACGACCCTGGCGCTGCTAGCGACGGGTAGTGCCCTGTTGGCGGTGCCCTCGGCGGTTCAGGCGCACATCAGCTTGCATCCCGACACGATCCCGGCCGGGGCCTTCGCGACGCTCGATGTTCGCGTACCCGGGGAGCAGGAAGGCGCTTATGTCAGGAAGGTCGACGTGCTGTTCCCTAACGGATTTACCAGCGTCGACTACGAAAACGTCCCTGGCTGGAGCACGCACGTGATCGAAAGCAAGCTCGCCGCTCCGGTCACGCAGGACGGGGAAACGATCAACGCCGAGGTCTCCCAGATCGTCTGGACGTGGACCGGACCGCTGGGGAAGGTGAACAACGGCCAGTTCATCCAGTTCCCGCTCTCGCTGGCGATCCCCACCGACGCGACCGGCAAGGCGCTCGAATTCAGGACGATCCAGACCTACAGCAACGGCCTCCTCGTTCACTGGATCGACCCGTCGCTGAGCGCAGAACACCCCGCGCCGAGGATCAACGTCACGGCCAAGGGCGGCGTGATCGAGGACATCGCGGGCCACGAGGCAGGACCGGAAGCGGCCCAGACGGCTCAGAGCCAGTCCACGCCCGCGCAGACACCGGCTGCCACCAAGCCGGCCAGCAGCGGAGCGAGCAAAGGGCTCGGCATCGCGGCGCTGATCCTCGGTGCGCTCGGCTTGCTGGCCGGTCTTGGCGCCCTGGCGGCCTCCCGCCGCAGCGAGCGATGATCCTCCCGCGTCGCTTGCTGCTGGCACTGCTCGGCGGCCTGGGAGTCGTGGCGCTGGTTTTCCCGGTGAACGCGCTCGCGCACGGGATCGTGGGCAAGGCGGATCTGCCGATTCCGGTGTGGCTGTTCAGTTGGGCCGCGGCGATCGTGCTGGTGGTGTCCTTCGTGGCCCTCTCCGCGCTGTGGACGCACCCTCAGCTTCAGGCGCCGCGCTCGCGCAGGCTGTTCAGGCTCCCACCGGCGCTCGAGTGGCTCGCCAGCCTGGCCGGGCTGGCGCTGTTCGCGCTGGTGCTCTACAGCGGCTTCGCCGGAGCCCAGGAATCGAACGCCAACTTCTCGGTGACCTTCATCTATGTCGTGTTCTGGGTCGGGATACCCATGCTCAGCGTGCTCTTTGGCGATGTGTTCCGGGCGTTCAGCCCATGGCGCACATGCGCTCGGGTGCTCCTCGCGCTGAGAGGTGCGCTCGCAGGCCAGCGCTCGCGGGCGCCCGTGCTGCGCTATCCGGAGCGCCTCGGCATGTGGCCGGCCGTCTTGGGCCTCATCGGCTTCGCCTGGCTCGAGCTCGTCTACGTCAACCGTGATCAGCCCTCGCTGCTGGCCGCCCTCTCACTCGGCTACTTCCTCGTGATGGTGGCCGGCATGAGCCTGTTCGGCACCGAGGAGTGGAGCGAGCGCGCGGACGGCTTCGGGGTCTATTTCGGTCTGATGTCGAGGCTCTCTGTGCTCGTGAGAGACGAGGACGGCTGGGTAAGTCTGCGCCGGCCCCTCAGCGGGCTGACCTCGCTACGGATCTTTCCCGGGACGATCGGATTGATCTGCACGATCATCGGCACAACGACATTCGACGGGTTCAGTAACGGCGGTATCTGGCGCAATAACGAGCCGAGCCTGCAGAGCTTCTTCTCAGACCTCGGTCTCGGACAGACCCCGGCGCTCGAGCTGGCCTACTCGCTCGGCCTGGTCCTCTGCGTGGCGCTGATCGCCGCTGTCTACCGGGTGGGGATCCTGGGCGTCCGCTCCGTGAGCGGGCGCTACGAGTCCTCCGAGCTGACGCGCACGTTCGCGCACACGCTCGTGCCGATCGGCTTCGCCTACGTGCTCGCCCACTACTTCTCGCTGCTCGTCTGGCAATCACAGGCAATGGTCTACCTGGCTTCCGACCCGCTCGGGGACGGTTCGAACCTCCTCGGCACGAACGGCTACCAGATCGACTACCTGTTCATCTCCTACGCCGCGATCTGGTACGTGCAGGTCGCCGCGCTCATAGCCGGACACGTCGGCGGCCTGGCGCTGGCCCATGACCGCGCGCTGGTCATGTACCGCAACCCCCAAGAGGCGATACGAAGCCAATACTGGATGCTCGCCGTGATGGTCGCCTTCACGAGCTTTGGCCTGTGGCTGCTTTCCGCCGTGGGAACGTGAGCACGAGGACTGAGACCGTGTGGCGAGCGTGGTAGCTTCTCAGGCGCGATGACCGTGCTCGCCTGCCTCACGCACTGGTACACCTCCGCGATGTTTGTCGTGCCCGTCCTCGCGGTTGGTGGCTGGGGCTGGTGGAGCTCCCGCCGCGTGGGCAAGCACCAGCTGCCGGGCCCGAACTCATAACCCAGACGGCTCGCCCGCGACCCATCTCATCCAGCGACACTCCCGGAGCCTGATTGCTGGGCGGGCTTAGCCTGTGCTTGGATCGCTTCGAGGATCGTCCTCAGACCTCCCTGCGTTTCCGTGTTCAGGGCATCGAGGATCGCCTGGGTGTCCTTGAACGTGTTTTCAGAGCGGGCGTCAGACGCGATCGACTGCACGTCCTGGCCGACCATGATGATCGAGAGGAGGACGAGCTGGATGAAGGTCTGCGCGATCCACGCGACGATCAGGATGAGCCCCGGCTTGGTGAGGAACTTGGGCACGTCGCTGTTGGTCAGGACGCCCGCCTGAATGAGGATTGCCGGAAGGCTCGTCAGGGCGATCACGCAGAAGATGTATGCCATTGCCATTGACCCGACGGCGTGAGTGATGACGACCGCGAGCTTGGCGTTGAAGCCTTCGACCTCGCTCATTGCGTGCCGGATCTCAGACGGGCTGAAGCGAACGGCCTTGGCGAGATGGTGCCGTGTCTTTTCCGGATTCGGCGGCTTCGTTGCGACAGGCCCGGCAGTCGCGGTAGGAGATGCAGTGCTCGGCGGTGTCATCGGCGTATCCCTTCGGGCAGTAGGTCTCGAGCGTGTCCCAGCGGTTCCCGCGTCCATGAGTGACAGCGGCGGCACCCGGCCGAAGATGTCCATGTCGCGCTGCGAACATCGAGAGCCAGTATCCCCCAGGTCCCGGCGGGCGCGTTGGATGCAGGTGTCCTAGGGCCTTGCCGTGCAAAACTGTCGCGGTGAACGACCGCGCTCTGCTGCGAGGACTGACGCGCCGCGGTGCGCTCAGGGTTCCCGAGATCACGGTCTACTTCTGGGTGATCAAGGCCCTGTCGACCGCGATTGGCGAGTCGACGTCCGATTACAGTGTCCACGCGATCGATCCCGTGATTGCGGTCTGTCTGGGATTCATCGGCTTCGTCGTGGCTCTGTCCTTGCAGTTCTGGGTGCGGCGTTACATCGCGTGGACGTACTGGCTGGCGGTGGCCGGGGTCGGCGTGTTCGGCACGATGGCCGCCGACGTTCTCCACGTCCGCTTCGGCGTCCCCTACGCGGTCTCCAGTGTGTTCTACGGACTGGTGCTGGCGGCAGTGTTCGTCAGTTGGCAGAAGACCGAGAAGACGCTCTCGTTCCACACGATCGACACGCCCCGTCGCGAGGCGTTCTACTGGGCCGCCGTCGTGGCGACGTTCGCGATGGGCACCGCGCTCGGAGACCTGAGCTCGATCACCTTTGGGCTGGGGTACTTCGCCTCCGGCTTGCTGTTCGCCGCAGTGATCGCCATCCCGGCTGTTGGCTACGCGCGTCTGGGCTGGAATGGGATCTTCTCGTTCTGGTTCGCCTATGTCGCGACCCGGCCGCTGGGCGCCTCTTTCGCCGACTGGATGGGCAAGCCCCAGAGCGTGGGCGGGCTCGGCTGGGGCGAGGGACGCGTCGCGCTTGCGCTGAGCTTCCTGATCTTCTGCCTGGTCGCCTTCCTGGCGATCACCCGCGTCGATGTCCAGCGCGCGCCGCTCGCCGGGGAGGACGACGCGCAGGCGCCGCTGCTGGCGCCGGAGAGCACGCCCGGCGCGAGCCTCTAGCTGCCGGCCCTGGTGGCGATAAAGACCGGGATCGTGCGGCTCGTCTTCTCCTGGTATTCCGCGTAGGGCGGGTATGCCGCGACGGCGCGCTCCCACCACAGCGCCCGCTCCTCGCCGTCGAGCTCGCGCGCGAGGAAGTCGTGCGGCACGGCGCCGTCCTGAATCATCAGCGCGGCCGGATCCGCCGTCAGGTTGCCGTACCAGGTCGGGTTGTTGGGGGCGCCGCCGAGCGAGGCGACGAGCGCGTACTCGCCGTCGTGCTCGACGCGCATCAACGGGAACTTGCGGATCTTCCCGCTGGTGCGCCCGCGGGTCGTGATGATCACGACCGGAAGCCCGGTGTCGCGGAGCGTGTTCGCGCGCTCCCCGCCGCTGGCCTCGTACTCCTCCACCTGCTCGCGCACCCAGTCCCACGGGCTCGGTGCGTACTCCCCTTGCAGCGGCATGTCGCTCCCTTCCGTCGCTCTTGCACGGGCCCCCAAGCAGCGCGAGGCTGGCGGACCGGCCCGCGTCGCAACCCTAGCGCGCCACGCTAGCGCAGGGCGTATGCCGAGGTGGCGATGAGCGTTGCCGCCATCAAAGGGTGCGCAACAGGGGCCAGCGGCGGTCAGCTCAGCCACGCGGATAGCTCCTGCAGGGCATCGGGGATCACGTAGTAGTAGGCCCACAACCCTTGTCGCTCGGAGTCGACGATCCCGGCGTCGCGCAGCTTCTTCAGGTGGTGGGAGAGCGTGGGCTGTGAGATGTCGAACAGCGGCACGAGCTCGCAGACGCAGACCTTGCCGGCGTGCTTGCGCAGCACGTCCACAAGCTGCAGGCGGATCGGGTCGCCGAGCGCCTTGGCGACCTCGGCCATCCGTAACGCGTGATCGCGCTGCACGTCGGGGTAGACGACGGGCTCGCAGCAGCGCTCGCCCGCCGCTCGCTTCTGCTTGGGGGATAGCTCCAAATCGACGGGCATCAATCTACTTATATCAATAACAATCATGTCTGTCGATCTAATAAGATGGGCTTGTGGACACGCCGCCGCTTGCCCGCCGTCTGCTCGCCGAGCTGTTGGGCTCGGCTTTCCTCGCGGCGCTGGTGATCGGGTCCGGGATCGCGGCGCAGACGCTCTCACCGGGCGATGTTGGTCTCGAGCTGTTCGAGAACGCCGCCGCGACGGCGGCGGGGCTGTTCACGATCATCTTGATGTTCGGCCCGGTATCGGGTGGGCACTTCAACCCGGTCGTGTCGCTCGCCGACGCGAGCTTCGGCGGGATCCGCTGGCGCGACGCGCTCGTCTACATCCCCGTCCAGGTCGCCGGCTGCGCGCTCGGTGCGATCGTTGCGAACGGCATGTTCTCGCTCGCAGCGATCAGCATCTCCACGCACCACCGCGCGACGGGCGCGCATCTGTTCAGTGAGACGATCGCGACCGCGGGTCTGTTGCTCGTGATCTTCTCGCTGGCGCGCAGCAAACGCACAAACACGATTCCCTCCGCCGTCGGCGCGTACATCGGCGCGGCCTACTTCTTTACGAGCTCGGCGAGCTTCGCGAACCCCGCGATCAGCGTGGGGCGGATGTTCTCTAACACATTCGCGGGGATCGCGCCCGCGTCGGTGCCCGGCTATGTCGTGGCGCAACTCGCCGGCGGCGCCTGCGCGATCCTCGCGATCCGGGCTCTCTACCCGGACGTGACACCGGCCGACGCAGAAGATGTCCTCTTACCACATCACCAGGGGGCCTCCGGCTGATGGCGACCGTGCTGTTCGTCTGTCTGCACAACGCCGGGCGCTCGCAAATGAGCCACGCGTTGTTCGAGCGTGCCGCCGCCGGAGAACACACGGCCCTGTCCGCCGGAACGACACCCGCTGAGCACGTCCACCCCGAGGTCGTGGAGGTCATGAGCGAGGTCGGCATCGACCTATCCGGCCGCAATCCCCAACTCCTCACCACCAAGCTCGCCGGACAAGCAGACATCGTCGTCACGATGGGTTGCGGCGACCAATGCCCCTACATCCCCGGCAAGCGCTACATCGACTGGGACCTACCCGACCCCAAGGGCCGCCCGCTCGCAGAGGTCCGGGCGACACGCGATGACATTCAGCAGCGCGTCTCTGCGCTCGTCGCAGAGCTTGATGGGGAGACGTGAAACCAAGTCAGCGTGCGTCAGATGGAGCTTGCCTCTCCAAGCAGCAAGGTAAGCAGCGCGGGTTGTAGAACCTGCTTGGATCGTTGAGTGAGCACAGGCAACGAGGAGGTGGCATGAACATAGATTTCCTCTCGACCGTGGCGGTGATCGCGCCCGATCCGCTCGCGAGTCGCAAGCTGTACGTTGATGCTCTCGGGCTACCGCTTGAGAGCCACAGCGACGACTATCACCACAGCGAGCACATCGCGGGCTGCAAGTCCTTCGGCATCTGGCCGTTGTCCCAGGCCGCGGAGGCGTGTTTCGGGACGCCGCAGTGGCCGGCGGAGCTGCCGGTGCCGCAGGTGAGCATCGAGTTCGACGTCGCGGACGCCGCGGCGGTGGGCCCGGCGGCACGTGAGCTCGAGCAGGCCGGCTACGAGCTGCTGCACCCGCCGCGCGAGGAGCCGTGGGGCCAGACCGTAGCCAGGCTGCAGTCACCGGAGGGCGCGATCGTCGGAATCTCCTATGCCCCTGTGCTCCACGACCGAGACTGACTGGAGGGAGGTCCCCGGACGGCGACACATGATCGAGGCCGGCCGTCGGGCGCTCCCACACTCGCCGCGACCGGAGACGTGTGACGCTCACAGCGCAAGAGCGCCGGGCTGCGACCGCCGGGCGCACGACGCTGTATGACATCAGTCGCCGCTATCCACTGACAGAGCGCACCGCGGCAGCGATCGCGGCGGGGTGATCGTATGGCTGCATGTGCCCGCCGTAGAGCATCTCCAGGCGGGCGTGGGGGAGAGCCGCTGCCAGGCGGCGGCCGTAGATCGGCTTGACGAGCTGGTCGGCGTCGCCCTGGATCACGATGGCCGGCATCTCGATCGCTTTCAGGCCTCTGTCCACCTGTTCGACGACGCCGCCCGCGGCGAGGTACTCGCCGGCGAGTGCTTTGAGGTTGCCGGGGGTCATGTTGATGGCGAGTATGCGCCGCTCGTGGGCGGCGATGACCGGCTGCGGATGGAAGGCCGCGCTGTCGCCCATTTCAGCTGAGACCTTGCGCAGCAGCTGCGAGAAGGTGACGTCGGCGATCTGCTTGATGACCGGTAGCTGCAGGAATTTGATCGCGTGCGCCTGGAGCTTCTCGAAAGCGCCGGGATGAGTGCCGGCGGCGGCCGCGTCGACGAGCACGAGACCGCGCACGTCGCTCGGATAGCGCTCGGCGTACCCGAGTGAGATCGTCCCACCGTAGGAGTGGCCGACGAGGACCGGCCGCGTCACGCCGAGCTTGGCGAGCAGTTCGTGGATCACTTCCAGCTGCCGGTTGAACGGCACGTAGCCGCCGGTGGAGTAGCCGAAGCCGGGCCGGTCGATCGCGATCGTCCGATGGCCGGCCAGCAGCGGCGCGACCTCATTGAAGTCTTCCGCCGTCCCCGGCAGCCCGTGGATCAGGAGCACCGGCGTGCCGCGACCGGGCCGTTCGATGTAGTGGATCCGCAGTGTCCCAACCTGCGTGAAAGACCCTGTCGGCTTTGGCTCGGCGGGCAGGCGGCCGTACGTCCAGTTGAGCACGACGACCACGAGCGCGAGTGTGGCCACAAGGATGAGCAGCAGTCTTCTGACTGAGATCCCCAGCATAGCCGGAGGCTACCGTGGCGCCCGGCGGGTCGGGTGCTGTCCTCCCCGGCAGTTGGCGCGTATCGTGGTGGTAACACGCATTGTCCGTGGGACACTGCCGGTGTGGCGTCACCTGCGAATGGCTCGAAGCTCCGCTTCCCACCACTTCAGCGTGAATGCAAGCGTGCCCGCGACCGAGCCGCAGATGTTCTGTCTCGCCATACACGACCACTCCTCTGAATCTGACTCGATTCTATCGCTCGGTCGGCGCGATCAGCCCGGTGTCGTACGCGTAGATCACTGCCTGAACGCGATCGCGAAGCCCGAGACTCCTCTGAGCACGCCCTTGGGGTACTGTCATTCCATGAGGGGAGGTGGCTGATGGCGTCGATGGATTGGGGTATTCAAAGCGGGAGCGCTCCGGCGATCTACCAGGGATTTCTCGTGCCGGCGATGTTCGCGCCGTTCGCGAAGCGGATCGTCGAGCATGGGTGTGTGCGGCCGGGTTCGCGTGTGCTCGACGTTGCCTGCGGCACTGGCGTCGTCTCGCGTGCGGCCGCGATCCTTGCGGGTACGGGCGGATCGGTGGCGGGTGTGGATCTCGGAGAGCCGACGGTCGCGATCGCGCGCTCATATCCGGCTGAGGAGAACGCCGCGCCGATCGACTACGCCCAGGCGGACGCCACGGTACTGCTCTTCGACGCTGAGGATTTCGACGTCGCTCTGTGTCAGCAGGGCTTGCAGTTCTTCGGAGAGCGCGCGGCCGCGCTCGCCGAGATGCGACGGGTGCTGAAGCCAGGCGGACGCGCCGCGGTTGCTACCTGGAAGGACATCGAGCCGCCGTTCAGCGTGATCGCCGACGCGCTCGGGCGGCACGTCAGTACCGAGGCTGCACAGATGATGCACTCACCGTTCACACTCGGCGATGGCGCCACCCTGGCCCAACTGATGTCCGACGCGGGCTTCCGCGAGGTCGCTGTCATCGACGAAACGATCGAGTGCACGTGGGCATCGCACCCTGAGTTCGCCCGCCGCTATATCGCCGCCAGCCCAATCGAGTCAGTGTTCGCCGCCGCGTCTGCTCACTCCCAGCAGGCCGTCTGCGATGAGGTCGCCGAGCGACTTGCGCCGCACGCTACCGCCGACGGCTCGCTGCGGATGCCAATGAGCACAAACATCGCCGTCGGCAGAGCCTGACGAGAGTCGTCCCTTGCGAGCGTGAGCTGCACAGCTGAGACGCTGGATTTCAGGGCAAGCAGCTGCAGCCGAGCGCTCTGCTTCGCGGTGTCGCTGCTGGGACGTTTAGCTGGTCGCGCGCGAGCCGGGTGTTTGCACAGTGAGCAGGTGGCGTGAGAGGAACTCGATCTGGTCCGCCACCACACACTCGAAATCCTCGCCCAGGAAGCCGCCGAAATGGTCGATCGGGTAGATGCCGCGCTCACCACGTGGCGCACGTTCGGCGGTCCGTTCGGCAGCCTTACGCGAAACCACGCGATCCTTCTCGCCGATAGTGACGAACAGCGGGCACGTGACGCGGTGGGCCACCCGAACCGCTCGGGAGGCGGACGTCGCAAACGAGAGTGGCAAGAACTCGTTGCGCCAGAGGGAGCGATCGTCACAGACCGCTTCAAAACCGGGGAGTGCCTCGGGCTGCGTGAACCAGGCCATGGAGCCCGGCCGCCCCACAACCGGAAAGTGAACCCGCTGACGGCCCACCACGTTGCGCAACGTAACGACGCCCGCCCCGAGCGAATTGCGCCCCGGCATACTCCTTACGTAGGAGATCACATCCGTCGCCGGACACAAGGCGACAGCGGCAGCGATCTTGTGATCGTTAGCCGCCGTATAGACGGCGTGACCGCCGCCGAACGAGAAGCCCCACACGGCCACGGCATCAGCGTCGATACCCTCGAGCCCCCGCGCGAACGAGACAGCCGCTCGGAAGTCTGCGTGCTGGCGGCCTGCATCGATGAGCTGGCGCGGCTCGCCGCCACTCGCACCGAGATAACGGAAGTCGAAGGTAAGTGCAGTGACCCCGGCGCCCGCGAAGCGCTCGGCAAACGCCGGCATGCCATCCTCGCGTGTAAGGCTGAAACCGTTAGCCATGACGACGCACGGGGTCGCCTCTCCGGGCTGGGCGTCCGGCCGGTAGACCCGGGCCGCACAATCCACTCCGTCAGAGCGGAACGTCATCTCCTCGATCCTCACCGCCGCGATCATAGTCACTCATCCGACAAGGCCGGCACTCACAGCGCCAGGTGGCGCTGAGCATGACGTTTGCTGTGTTAATTGGTGAATCGCTCGGCCCTCGTCCAGCCTCGCCGGAAGCTCTCGCCGCACGCACCTCAGCCTGACGGCTCCCCACACCAGCGACCGCCAGGTGGAGAACTCGATCGCGTGCCCAATGGCAGCCTCCGTCCGGAGCGTATGGTTCACGACAACACTGTTCAATGAAATGAGGACGCAATGCAGACCGCTGCGAGCCGCGTAGTAGGTCCCACAGATGGCAAGGTTGGGTTCTTGGGCAGCATCGGCGTGCGCTTCATGCTCGACGGCGGGACGAGCGACGGCGGCTTCTCGCTCGTCGAACACCCGATGTCGGCCAAAGCGCTTGCCGCACCGCTGCATCGACACAACCGCGAGGACGAGTACAGCTACGTGCTCGAAGGGCGTATGGGAGCGCTGCTCGGCGATGACGTGCTGGAGGCGTGCCCCGGCGATCTCGTGCTGAAGCCTCGCGGCGAGTGGCACACGTTCTGGAATGCCAGCGACGAGCCGTGCCGGATACTCGAGATCATCGCTCCGGCCGGCTTCGAGCAGTTCTTCTCCGAGCTGGTGGATCTTGGTGGCGTCGCCCAGGCGAGCCCAGAGACGCTCGGCGAGCTCTGCGAGCGCTATGCGCTCGAGATGGATCCCTCAAGCGTGCCCGGCCTCGTCGAGCGCTTCGGCGTGCGCTTCCCCGGCGAGCCCCTTGGCTCGGGACACTAGATTGCCCTAAGGAAGCTCTCGAGCGTCTCGACTGTCTCCCCGGAAGGTGGATGATGGGCGGATGACCTGCCCCGCATGTGCTGAGCTAAACGAGGACGGGCAGCGTTTCTGCGGCCACTGCGGAGCCGCTCTGAGTCACAAGTGCGGCGCGTGCGGTGAAGAGAACCCGCCGGGGTTTCGCTTCTGCGGAGCGTGCGGCGTTGCTTGCGATACCAGCCCTGCGTCCCCGTCGGGCTCCGTTGAGAGCATCGATGGGGAGAGGCGGTGGGTGACGATCATGTTCGCCGATCTGTCGGGGTTCACGGCGCTGTCCGAGCGCACGGACCCGGAGGAGATCCGGTCGATGGTCGATCGCTGCATGAGCGAGATGGGCCAGGTCGTCGACCGCTTCGGCGGCTCCGTGGACAAGGTCATCGGCGACGCGCTGATGGCTGTGTTTGGAGCGCCGATCGCTCACGAGGACGACTCCGAGCGCGCGGTGCGCGCCGCGCTCGAGATCCAGCGACGCGCGTCTGAGCAGTCGCATGACTTCGGCGGACTGTGTGTCAGCATCGGCGTCAACACGGGTGAGGTGATCTTCGCCCCGGTGGGCCCGCACGGGCGGCGCGAGCTGACGGTGATGGGCGACGCCGTGAACACCGCGGCCCGGCTACAGGCTGCCGCACCACCCGAGGCTGTGCTGGCCGGCGAGGAGACGCGAGCCGCGAGCGCGCGGGCGATCACCTACGAGGCGGTGGAGCCGATCCTCGCGAAGGGCAAGGAAGCGCCGATCCGCGCGTGGCTGGCTCGGGCTGCCACTTCGGTGCCCGCTGAGCGCCCGGTCTCGGCGGCCCCGTTCATCGGCAGAGACACCGAGCTGGAGCTGCTCGCGCGTACGTGGACGCGAGCCTCGAGCGAGCTCCATCCGCAGTTGGTCACCCTCGTGGGAGCACCGGGGATCGGCAAGACACGGTTGACGCTGGAGTTTGCCGCGCGTGTGGAGAGCGCGGGCGGACGGATATTCAGTGGCCGCCCGCTGCCCTACGGTGCAGCTGCCTCCTACTGGGCGTTTGGCCAGGTCATCAGGGACGCGTGCGGGATCTTCGCCAACGATCCCGCCAACGTCGCCTCCGACAAGCTCGCCGAGCGCGCGGCATCGCTGCTTGCCGCGAGCGAGGCGCAGGAATTGGCGATGCATCTCTCGATCATGGCCCGTCTCGCGGAGGACACGGTGGACGACCGGCGGGTGCTGTTCGCCTCCGCTCAGCGGTTCCTCGAGGCCCTCGCCCGTGAGCAGCCCACCTTGGTGGTGCTCGAGGATCTGCACTGGGCGGACGACAGTCTGCTGGAACTCGTCGAGGGGCTCTCGGCCAGGCTGCAGGACGTGCCGCTGCTGCTGCTCGCGCTTGCCAGACCCGAGTTCCTGGACGCGAGGCCCAGCTGGGCACGCCTCCCAACCAATGTCACCGTTCAGCTCCAGGCGCTCACCGAGGCCCACACTCAAGACCTTGCGCGCCGGCTCCTGTCGGGTGCGCCAGATCGGGAGGCGGTCGCCGCACGCGTCGAGGAGGCGGCCGGCGGCAATCCGCTGTTCATCGAGGAATTGGCGGCGTGGCTCTCGGAGGGTGACGCCGCGAACGCCGCTGGTGTCCCGGCGAACATCAAGACGATCATCGCGGCTCGGCTCGACCAGCTCCCGGCGGCAGAGCGGCAGGTGATCCTCGACGCCTCTGTGATCGGCGACTTTTTCTGGCAGGGCACGCTCGAAGCGCTCGGAAGCAACGACACACTTGCAAGCAACGAAGCGCTCGGAAGCGACGGCGCGCTCGTTGAGAGGCTGCACGCGCTCGAGCGACGGGGTCTCATCCGCCACAGCCCCGCCTCGCGTATCCACGGTGACCAGGAGCTGAGCTTCAAGCATGGGCTGGTGCGCGAGGTCGCCTACTCCACGATCCCCAAGGCCGCACGCCGGGAGCGCCACGCGGTCGTCGCCCGCTTCCTCGAGCAGGCGGCGGGAGACCCGAGCGCCTATGCGGCGATCCTCGCTCACCACTGGCGCGAGGCCGGCGAGGACGCGAAAGCGGCCGATTACCTGCTCACCGCGGCAGACCAGGCGTGGAGGGGATGGACGCCGCACGAGGCCGTCGAACTATGCAACCAGGCGCTCGAGCTGATCCCCAAGGACGACGAGGCGCGCCGGCGACGCGCACGGCTGCGACGGGCCGTCGCCGCGACGGCGGAGATGCACGCAAGCCGGGATGTCGTGCCGGTGGATCAGTCGAAGTCCCCGGGCGAGATGTCGCCGCCGATCTCGTAGATCCCGTAGACCACGTGGTCGCCGAGCATCTCGGCGTGCTCTCGTATGAGCTCCGTATTGGGTGAGGAATAGACGCAAAAGGACTTCAGCTGACCGTCCTCGCCCATGACCACGTGACTGTGCTCCCATACGATCGGGGAGAACTGCGAATTCTCAGTCAGGATGCGCTTCGAGAGGCGGCCCTTCGCCGCTCCCCCATCCTCCAGCTCATCCCAGACCCGCTCGATCAGATAGCGCGGCATGTCTTCCCCCAAAGTTTTGACATCGATCGGATGATCCCACGTTTTTCGATTTGCGGATCGCCGGCGCCGATGCCTACGCGGGCTGAGCGAGGAAGCTCTCGAGCTTCTCGACGGCCGGCTCCAAGTTCGCGAGGAAGCGAGCGACGGCCGCTTGCGTTTGCGGCTCGGACAGGTGGGTGTTGAGTCCACGTGCCACGTCGAGCCGAGAACGCTCCAACCACGCCAGGAGGTCGGGCTCTTCGAACCACCTTATTTGGACGCGATGGGAGATGGCGTTCGTCGCGATCCAGTCGACGGCTGCGTTTGGATATGGGTTGGGTGGGCACAGCCGGTTCTTATCCACGTCGTCCTCACGGGCGGACTCCACGAACGCAATCAGGGCAGCGTTGAAGCTGGGCAGGCCGGTCCGCACCGCCTGCAACGTAATCCGGCTGGGATCGAAGACCGCGCGACCGGGCACCCTGTGGGCGCCGTCGGCCGTGCAATCGACGTAGATCTGCTTGGCGTCAGTCGGGATCGACCCCGCCTCCAGCACGATCCGAGCCTCTGCGATGTGAACGACTCGCCCCTGCCTGACCACGTTCTCGATCAGGCGCAGGCCCTCCAGCTCAGCCTGGCTGATCGTGGCGCCGCGATACATGGTGGGCTCGACGGTCGGGTCGAGCCGGACGAGCTGACCGCAGGCCTCGAGCCGGTGAAAGAGGTCCGCGACGTTCTCCGCGCAAGCCGCGGCCTGCACCTGCAGCGACAAACCCTCCATCAGCGAGCCGACGAGCTCCAGCGGCTGCTGGAACGCGCGGTCCAGCAGCCAGGTATCACGCGGCCTGATCCACCGGATCGCCTCCGGCTCCACACCGCTGTCGAGCAGCCAACCGCACGCATCCATGGCTGTCTTGCCAGCGCCGATGACCGTATAGCCGCTGCCGGGCTCGCTCAGCGCGACGAGATCGTTGATCGGGATCAGCCGTACGTTCGGATCGACCGCAAACGAAGGCGTGTGCGTCGACGGCACCGACGGCGCCAGGTAGGTGGCATCGACGAGCCTGCGCCGCACACGCACGGTGCTCCTCTCACCTGTCGGACGCGAGACGAAGTGGTGCTCGCCCGACCAGTCGCCCGCGTAGTCGCACTCGCCGAAGAAGCGAACCCGGCCCGAGGCCAGCAGTTGCTCGAGCACCCGCTGGAAGTAGTCGCAGATCTCGGCCCCGGTCGCTCGCCCATACCAACCCGCGTTCGGGCCGTCCTGGTCGATCGAGTCGCCGAGGGGCAGCGAGTTGACGCCGTAGTACGCCGAGGGCTGGTGCAGACGCACAAACGGGTAGGCATCGTTCCAGTGACCACCCGGGCGGTCTCGCCGGTCCACGATCACCATGTCGGCGTCGGACTCGGCGATCAGCGCATCGGCAAACGCCAGCCCAGCCGCCCCCGCACCGACGATCAGATAATCCGTGTCGATCACAGTCATCGATCGGATGGTATTGGAGCGATGTGGCGTCGGTTCCCTCCTGGCGCCCATGACACGCTGCGATTCACCAAGCACAAGAGCAAGCCGACGAGGGGACTCGAACCTCCCGGTTCTGACTACGATCATGCGCCCTCGTCCGGCGTTCCGGCCCCACTGATTGCTGGAACAGACTCTTGGAGAGATGGGTTTTCTTCATGCGGACCCTGTTGAAGGCAAAAAACGGCGCGGAAATCCCGCCAGAACAAGAAGTACCGCTCTGGACCACCGACCCCGGCGCGGCGTGCACAAATCCCCTCCGGAGGCCTCGATCGCCGCGAGCGCCTGGTGCACATGGCCATCGGCCTCGACGTCGCCTACCGCGATGTGGAGGCCGACGGCGCCGCCAACGCGGCCCGGCGCATCGCCGAGATGCTCTAGGGGCCGACGGCATCGCGAGACCGCGACACCGTGAGCTACGCGGAGCCGTTTTGGGTTTTGAGCAGGGTAGGCATTTCTGTTCTTACTCGGACCTCCTCGGCTCCCAACGCGCCCGGCATGGGCTACACGATCGTCCGTGTTTCGTCGTCAACTCGGGCGCTGACGCGGGCAGCGATGCCGCTCTCGCACCTGAGCCCGCCCCAATGGCGCAGCACCGCGTTGCGCTATATCGTCCGTGCGATGAGCTTGAAGCCATGCTGATCTACTCGATGGGCGTCTCGGTGGACGGCTTTATCGCCGACCGCGAGGGCGCGTTCGGATGGTCGGGTCGCCCTAGCGAGGAGCAGTTTCGTTTCCACGTCACGCAGACACGGGAGCTTGGGGGCTTTCTGTTGGGCCGCAGGCTCTACGAGACGATGCTGGTGTGGGAGACGGATCCGTCGATGCGCGACAGCGAGCTCGACGCTGCGTTCGCCGACGCCTGGTCCGCGATCCCGAAGATCGTCTTCAGCCGCACGCTCGACAGCGTTCAAGGCAACGCGCGACTCGCCGAGGCGTCGCTGGCCGAGGAGGCCGCTGCAGCGCTTCACGCGACCGACAAGGATGTCGCGATCGGTGGCGCCGGTCTGGGTGCGGTGGCTGTCGAGCTCGGTCTCGTCGACGAGCTCCGCATGTTCCGCAATCCGGTGATCGTCGGTGGCGGCACGCCCTTCCTGCCGCCGGTCACCGAAGACCTTCGGCTAGACCTGATCGACACTAGGACGTTCGCCTCGTGCGTGATCTACGAGCGCTACCGGTGCGTCCGCGATGAGTCGGGCTGACACCACCGTTCGCGGGGTTCAGCTTCTCGTCTAGAGCGTGAGCTTCTTCGAGGCGATGACGGTCTTGCCGCCCACCTTCAGGCTGACCGTCACCCTGGTCTTCTGATGCTCGGCCCGGCGTAATGGTGCGTCTGGCCGGCTGGCAGGCCACCGGGCGGGTGCACCACCGCAGTGGTGGCGTCGTACTGCTCCTTCGTACCGCCCTCGAAGTCGTTGACGATCACGTACGCCATCTCAGCCCTCCAGCTCGTCGCAGGTTCGCCGGGCGGATTCCCCCGGCTGAGCCACAGTGGCCCATGAGTGAGGTTTGCCGCTCAGCGCGAGACCCGCTGTCTGGGGCTGATGCATTAGGATGCCGGGCCGTGCGCATCGACCGGGTGTTCTCCCGGATCACCACGAGCATACCCGTCTCAGCCGTGCGGACTAGCGGGAAGCTCCAGACGCAGTTCTATCGCCTAAGTGGCGGCCGGTTATGGGGAAAGTTCGCCCGCAAACCGGTCCTGGTGCTTACTACAACCGGACGCCGTTCGGGGCAGTCGCGCTCTACGGTGGTGCTGTATATGGCAGATGGTGAGAACATCGTCGTGATCGGGTCAAATGCCGGGAATGAGGGCCCGCCCGCGTGGGCGCTGAATCTCCTAGCTAACCCGGACGCCGAAGTGCAAATCCGTAATGAGCAGCGACGCGTGCGGGCACGGGTTGCCGAGGGCGATGAGCGCGCGGGGTTGTGGACCCGGATGAATGACGAGTATCGCGGCTTTGACGACTACCGTGCGCGGACGAACCGCGAGATCAAAGTCTTTGTGCTGGAGGGCCTCCAGAACCGCTCCGAGGCGCGGAGTTAGCGGCCTTCCAATGGTGTTGGCGCTTTGTCGATGTAGCCGGTTTCGTAAGTTTCGCTTTGTTTCTTAGCCGAATGGGGACCAATCGGACCCTTGAAATGACCGGTCGCCTTGCGCTGTGGTATCGACCAGCTGAGCGTCTGCTGGGATTCGTCCCACACTCCCCGGTATTCCGTCGTTAGCCCCCCGGCGAAATGCAGCGAGCAGCGCCATGTGTAATAGCTAGCTGCTTGGCGGCAACTTAGACCGGTGACCTTTCCTTCTCGGCTTGCGAAGCTGCGTGCTCCTGCTTGCACTTCGGTGCTGGTCGGGAAGACCTCAGATTCTCCGGTAAGGGTGTGAACCGTTGAGCCGCTGTGCAAGGTGTTCACGTTGCCAAAGACAACCCAACGGTAGATGCCAGCGGCGATTATGAGGGCCATGAGTACCACTGCGACGACCCGGCCTCTGGGCGTCAAGCGCCCGAGCGTCACCGCCCCCATTGCTACGCGCGCCGGTCCCCATTTCATCGCGTCCGCCAGTGTAAGGATCAGTCGAACCTCAGAGGCCGGCGGTTAGGCGTAGCCGTTCCGGATCCGCTCCGCCACGCCGCCGTTGCGTACCGGCGCTGAGACTTTCAGGGCTCGATCTCGAGCTTCAACTCACACGCGTCAACGGACGCGCGGGCGCCCGGGGTCTCGGAGGCGTCCATGGCACCGAGCACTTGCGCGGCTGCGCTCATGTCCTCCGCGGTCGCGAAGCTCTGAAGAACGACCGCAGTGTTCTGCGCCTCGTCGAAGAGCACTGTCAAGCCCGAGGTCGTCACGCCGGGAGGCGGTCCGCCGGCCTCATTGATGCGCCCCAGCATCGCCTCCATCCGCTCTGCATCCACGTCAGTGAACCTCACGACACGTACATACGACATGGAAAATCTCCTCCTGCTCGGGTGCAGACAAACATACACCCACGCAACGCGCAGCCGGGGATCAGCGGTGGTAAGGGCGCCTTCAGTTCTGGGTATGCGGGCGCTTGACGTTCACGACGAGCCCGCCACTCCCGGCGAAGCTGACGCTGCACAAGCTCGCGGCGACCGCTGATTGGGCAGCAATGGGCAGCAGCGGCCACTTTGAGGGTTACGTGTCCACTTCGAGGAATCAGCCCAACCGCGCCATTCCGCTCTGTTGAGCCACATTCCGGCTACGCGCCCGGCAAGATTCGAACTTGCGACCTCCCGCTCCGGAGGCGGGCGCTCTATCCACTGAGCTACGGGCGCATACGACACCGGGTGTGTAACGGCGTCGTTGCTTTCAGAGAGCTTACCGGCGTGTTTGCAGGGTCTCTGGATGCGCTGGCCAGGTGCCGCTCCGGTGGCGCCACCGCTACCGTTGGCCGCATGGACCTGTCCCTGTTCTTCGCGGGCACCGGCGGCTCGGCGCCCAGTCCCCGGCGCGGGTTGCCCGCGGTGCTCGTGCGCCGCGGCGGTGAGCGCATCCTGTTCGACTGCGGTGAAGGCACCCAGCGCCAGCTCGTGCGCTCCGTCGGGCTGGCCGACGTGGACAGCGTGTTCATCACCCATCTCCACGCCGATCACTGGCTGGGGCTGCCGGGGATGCTGAAGACCTTCGCGTTGCGCGAACGCGAGGCGCCCCTGAGCATTTACGGGCCACCCGGGCTGAAGGAGCTGATGGGGGTGATGCGGATCGTCTATGGGCGCCTGCCCTACGAGTTGAGCTTCTCAGAGCTTGCACCCGCACAAGCGGTTGACCGCGATGGCTATGCGATCGCCGCGATTCCAGTACGCCACCGCGGCGAGGCGTCCTTCGGATATGCCCTCATCGAGGAGCCTCGCCCGGGTCATCTCGACGCGCAGCTGGCGCAGGAGCTGGGGGTCAGGCCAGGGCCCGACTTCGGGCGCTTGCAGCGCGGGGAGACCGTAAATGGGGTGGCGCCCGAGCAAGTGATGGGCCCAGCGCGGGAGGGCCGCAAGATCGTGCTCTCGGGAGATACGGCGCCGTGTGAGGCGCTGGCGCTCGCCGCCCATCAGGCCGATGTGCTCGTGCACGAGGCGACCTTCGCCGAGGAGGAGGCCGAGCGTGCACGCCAGACCGCGCACAGCACCGCTCGCCAAGCCGCGCAGCTGGCCAGCGACGCGCAGGTGCGGATGCTCGCGCTCACCCACCTGTCGAATCGCTACGCCGGTCACGAGCTGCGCGAGCAGGCGCGCGCGGTGTTCGCGGCGACGGTGCTGCCTCGCGACTTCGACATGATCGAGGTGCCTTTCCCCGAGCGCGGCACCCCCAAGCTGGTCCGCTGGTCCGCGGTGCGCCAGGCGCGCGTGCAGGCAGCCGAGGCTGTCGCGGCGCGCTGATAGGATCCCAAACGGTCCTTTAACCCGGTCCCGAGAGGCCAGGAAGGAAGCAGATGGCAAGCAACGAGAAGGTCGTCCTCCAAGCGGAGGATGTGCGACGCGCGCTGGTGCGCATCGCTCACGAGATCGTCGAGCGTAACCCTCAGCCCCCGGCTCCGGTGCTGATTGGGATTCATCGCCGCGGCGCTTTCCTGGCACAGCGGCTGAGGACACAGCTCGAAGAGCTGCTCGGCGCGGAGGTCCCGCTCGGGGATCTCGACATCGGCTTCTACCGCGACGACCTGCAGCGCAGGCCCGATGCCCCTGTCCTGCACGCCTCTCACATCGACTTCGACGTTGCCGGGCGCACCGTGGTGATCGTCGATGACGTGCTGTTCACTGGCCGCACGGTGCGCGCGGCGATCGAGGCGCTGTTCGACTACGGCCGCCCCGCCCGCGTCCAGCTTGCGGTGCTCGCCGACCGCGGCCACCGCGAGCTGCCGATCCGCCCCGACTACGTCGGCAAGAACCTGCCGACCTCGCGCGCCGAGCACGTACACGTACGCGTGAGCGAGCTTGACGACATCGACGAAGTGGCGATCGAGGCGGCGGTGGTGGAGGCGACGATATGAACCACCTGCTGTCGATCGAGGATCTCGACCGCGCGGAAATCGAGCGGATTATCGCGCAGGCTCAGCGCTTTGCCGAGGTGTCCGATCGCGAGATCAAGAAGGTCCCGGCGCTGCGCGGAAGGATGGTGCTGAACCTGTTCTACGAGGCCTCCACGCGCACGCGCAGCTCCTTCGAGCTCGCCGCCAAGCGCTTGTCCGCCGATGTCGTCAACTTCGCCTCGAGCGGTTCGAGCGTCGAGAAGGGCGAGTCGCTGAAGGACACCGTCCTGACGCTGAGCGCTCACAAGCCAGATGCGATCGTGTTGCGCACGCCGTGGGCCGGCGCCGCCGAGCTCGTCTCCCGCTGGTGCTCCGCCGCGATCGTGAACGCCGGTGACGGCAAGCACGAGCATCCCACCCAGGCGCTGCTCGATGTGTACACCCTGCAAGGACGCCTCGGCGGGATCGACGGCGCATCGATCTGGATCGTCGGCGATGTCGCCCATTCGCGGGTCGCCCGCTCGAACATCGTGGCGTTTCAGAAGATGGGCGCGAAAGTGACCGTCGCCGGGCCGCCGACGCTGATCCCCCGCGGGATCCAGGAGCTCGGCTGCGAGGTCCGCTTCACGCTCGACGAGCTTCCCCGGGCCGACGTCGTGTATGCACTGCGCATGCAACGCGAGCGCATGAGCGAGAGCTTCCTGCCGTCGCTGCGTGAGTACGCCGCCTGGTATCAGATCAACGGACGGCGGCTGGGATCGCGCCAGGTGCTGATGCACCCCGGTCCGGTCAACCGTGGCGTCGAGCTCTCCGGCGAGGTCGTCGACTCTCCGCAAGCGGTGATCACCGCGCAGGTCGAGGCCGGAGTGGTCGTGCGGATGGCGGTTCTCTACGAGCTGCTCGCCGGCACGCGCGAGTCCCCGCGTGTCCCCGAACCCCAACTGGCGTGATGGCCGCCACACCACTCGTCCACGGGCCGGTCAGCCCCGCGAACCTCCTGCTCAGAGACGCACTCGTCCTCGATCCCCGCGAGGGCATCGAGAAACGTCACGACGTGCGCGTGCGCGATGGACAGATCGCCGGGCTGGCAGCGCCCGGCACCTTGGAGAAGAGTGAAGACGAGGAGGCGATCGAGGCAAAGGGCCGAGCGCTACTACCGGCGTTCTTCGACCCGCACGTGCATTTCAGGACGCCCGGGCAGGAGCACAAGGAGGATCTGGAGACCGGCACCCGCGCGGCTGCCGCTGGGGGGTTTGGCGGGGTGATCGCGATGCCGAATACCGATCCGGTAATCGACTCCGCTCCGCTGCTGCGCTCGCTGCGCGACGCCGCGGCCCGCGAAGCACGTATCCCGGTGGGCTTCCTGGGGGCGATTACGCGCGGGCTGGAGGGTGAGGAGCTGACCGAGATGGCAGAGCTGCACGAGGTGGGCGCCCTCGGCTTCACCGACGACGGGCGGCCGGTTGCGAGCGCGGGAATGCTGCGCAAGGCGTTGCAATACCAGCGCTTGTGCGGAGGGGTCCTGGCGCTGCACGAGGAGGATCGCACGCTCTCCCGCGGCGGCGCGATGAACGAGGGCGCGGTCAGCGCTGCCCTCGGAATCGGAGGCATCCCCAGCGTGAGCGAGTCGACGATGGTGGCGCGCGACGCGGCCTTGGCGGGATACGAGGACGCGCGCGTGCACTTTCAGCACCTGAGTTGCGAGGAATCGGTGCGGGCCGTAGCGCAAGCGAAGGCGCAGGGCTGGCGAGTGAGCGCCGAGGTCACACCCCATCATCTGCTGCTGAGTGAAGAGGATGTGCGCGGGATGGACACGCGCATGAAGATGAACCCACCGCTTGGGAGTCAGGAGGATCGCAAAGCCTTGATCGACGGCTTGCGCGAAGGGACGATCGACTGTGTGGCCACCGATCACGCACCGCACGCGCGCGAGGAGAAGGAGGTGCCCTTCGAGCAGGCGCCGATGGGCACGACCGGTCTGGAGACGGCATTCGCGGCGCTGTACACCGGGCTGGTGCTGCCAGGCGTACTCGAGCTGGGGTTGCTCGTCGAGCGGATGACCGCCGGGGCAGAGTTGTTTGGTCTTTCAACCCCACGAATTGCCATCCACGAGCAGGCGTACCTGACGCTGGTTGACCTGGACGCGGAGTGGGTTGCCGGCGAGCACGGCTGGGAGAGCCGCTCGGAGAACTGTTGCTTCGCCGGGCGGCGATTGAAAGGCCGCGTGTTGCTGACGGTGGCTGCGGGCGCTGTCTCCTACCGCGAGCGTGCATTCTCGGTGGTGGCAGCCTAGTGAGCCTGCTGAATAGGGAGCGAACGGCGCTCGTCGTAGTGGACGTGCAGGAGGGGTTCCGTTCGTATGAGTCCTTCGCGGGGATCGCAGACGCCTGCGCGAAGCTCGTGCAGGCCGCTCGGATCCTCGACGTGTCGCTGGTGGTCAGCGAGCAGTACCCGAAGGGCCTCGGCCACACCGCACCCGAGATTGGGCTGAAGGAGGAGACGCCGATCGAGAAGAGCGTGTTCAGCGCCGTGCGCGCGGAGGGGTTTGACCTTCGAGGAAGAGATCAGGCGGTGGTGTGCGGGATCGAGACGCACGTGTGCGTGAGCCAAACGGTGATCGATCTGCTCGAGCGCGGGGTCGAGGTACACGTCCCAGCCGACGCGGTGGGCTCGCGGCACGCAATCGACTACGAGCGCGGATTGGAGCGGCTGGAGCGCGCGGGTGCCGTGGTTAGCACCGTCGAGGCCGCGTTGTTCGAGCTGTTGGAGCGCGCCGGTACGCCGGAGTTCAAGGAAGTGCAGAAGTTGATCCTGTGAGATGCCTGTGAGCCTTCGCCATGCTGCGTCCTCGATCGCTCGTGTACCGAAGCCGGGAGACACTCGCTCCGCTCGCATCCCCGTTTCGGCCAGCACACGTCGCTCACTGCGTCCTTGCCTGACTCGACTCACGGCCCTCTCAGGGGCTCGATGAATCCCGCGACAGGATACGTCCTGCTGGAGGACGGCACGCGATTCGATGGCGACTGGTGCGGCGCCGGGCGCCAGGCCGTCGGCGAGGTCGTTTTCACGACCGGCATGTCCGGCTATCAGGAGTCGATGACCGACCCTTCCTTCGCGGGGCAGCTGATCGCCTTCACCTACCCACACATCGGCAACTACGGGGCGAGTGCGCAGGCGATGGAGTCAGAGCGGGTGTGGGCACGCGCGGCGATCATGCGCGAGGCGTGCAACTCGGAGGACGCGCCGGCGGCTGAGCGCGGCTGGCTCGATTGGCTGCGCGATTGCGGCGTGCCGGCGATCAGCGGCGTGGACACACGCGCGCTGGTGATGCACATCCGCGAGGCTGGGTCGATGCGCGGAGGTGTCTTTGCGGGTGAGATCCCAAAGCAGCGGGCCAGGGATTTGATCGAGGCCGAGCCGCCGATGACCGGGCAGGACCTCGCCTGCGTCGTCACGCCGAAGGAAGTCACCCACCACGGCCAGTCCGGCAGCGGGCCGAGGATCGCCGTGATCGACACGGGAATCAAGTCCTCGATGGTGCGCGAGCTCTCAGAACGTGGCGCGCGTGTCTCGCTGTATCCCTGTGCGAGCAGCGCCGGGGAGCTGCTGGCAGAGGATCCGGATGCGATCTTCCTCGCCAACGGGCCGGGTGACCCGGCGGCGCTCGGATACATCGTGCAGACGGTCAGAGAACTGGTGGGGAAGAAGCCCGTATGGGGCATCTGCCTCGGCCACCAGCTGCTCTGCCGCGCGGTCGGCCTGGAGACCTTCAAGCTGGCATTCGGTCACCACGGAGCCAACCACCCCGTCCGCGACCTGCAGACCGGACGCGTGGAGATCACCTCCCAGAACCATGGTTTTGCCGCGCTCGGCCCCGGCGGCGCGCGCACGATCGAGCGCGACGAGCCGGTGCGCTGGGAGACGGACTTCGGTGCCGCCGCGCTCTCGCACGTGAACCTCTACGACCGCACTGTCGAGGGTCTCGAGCTGCTGGAGGTGCCCGGCGGGACCGTGCAGTATCACCCGGAGGCAGGACCGGGCCCGCACGACAGCCTGTACCTGTTCGACCGCTTCCTCGAGCGTATTGCCGCGTCGTAGCGACATCCACAAGATCCTGATCCTCGGCTCGGGGCCGATCGTCATCGGGCAGGCCGCGGAGTTCGACTACTCCGGTGTGCAGGCCTGCAAGGTGCTGCGCGAGGAGGGCTACGAGGTCGTGCTCGTGAACTCGAACCCGGCGACGATCATGACGGACCCCGAGTTCGCCGACGCTACATACATCGAGCCGCTGCTGCCGGGTCCGGTGAGGAAGGTGATCGAGCGCGAGCGTCCAGATGCGCTGCTCGGCACGCTCGGCGGGCAGACCGCGCTCAACCTCGCCAAGGCGCTGCACGACGACGGCACGCTCCAGAAGTACGGCGTGGAGCTGATCGGCGCCAACTACGAGGCGATCGCCTGCGCCGAGGACCGTGAGCTGTTCGGTCAGGCGATGGCCAAGGCCGGGTTGCGTATGCCAAAGAGCGCGATCGCGACGTCACTCGAGCTGGCGCAAGAGGCCGCGGCTGAGGTCGGGCTGCCGTGTGTCGTGCGCCCTGCCTTCACGCTCGGCGGGCGCGGTGGCGGCATCGCGCGCTCCAACGAGGAGTTCGAGCGGATCGTTGCGGCCGGGATCGAGGCTTCGCCGATAGGGCAGGTGCTGCTCGATGAGTCGGTGATCGGCTGGGGCGAGTTCGAGCTCGAGGTGATGCGCGATAAGGCCGACAACGTGGTGATCGTCTGCTCGATCGAGAACGTCGACCCGATGGGCGTGCACACGGGCGACTCGGTGACTGTTGCGCCCCAGCAGACGCTGACCGACCGCCTCTATCAGCAGTTGCGCGATCAGGCGCTCACGGTGATCCGTGCTGTTGGCGTCGAGACGGGCGGCTCGAACGTGCAGTTCGCGGTCAACCCCGCCACCGAGGAGATCCTCGTGATCGAGATGAACCCGCGCGTCTCGCGCTCCTCGGCGCTGGCGTCGAAGGCGACGGGCTTCCCGATCGCGAAGATCGCCGCGCGCCTGGCGGTGGGATACCGGCTGGATGAGATCGACAACGACATCACCGGAGTGACCCCAGCGTGCTTTGAGCCGGCGATCGACTACGTCGTCGTGAAGTGGCCACGGTTTGCGTTTGAGAAGTTCCCGGGTGCCGACCGAACGCTCACGACGCACATGAAGTCGGTGGGTGAGGCGATGGCGATCGGCCGCACGTTCGGACAGGCATTCGCGAAGGCACTGCGCTCGCGCGAGCTGGACAAGGTGCCTTGCCTGGCGGAGGTCTCCGAAGAGGTCCTGCTCGATGGTTTGAGGACGCCGGGGCCTGAGCGGTATGAGGCAATTCTCGAGCTGTTTGGACGGGGCGCTGAGGTCGAGACGATCCATGCGGTAACAGCCATCGACCCGTGGTTCCTGCATGAGTTGCAGTTGGTCGGGTTAAACCCCCAAATGCCGTTTGAAGGGGAGCGGTCGTTCAAGTCGGTCGACACGTGCGCAGCCGAGTTCCCGGCGCGCACGCCCTACTACTACTCTGGCTGGGATAGAACCGCAGCCCACCCGGTTCATGAGGTGCGCCGGGGCGAGCGCGAGTCGGTCGTGATCCTCGGCTCGGGACCCAACCGCATCGGCCAGGGAATCGAGTTCGACTACTGCTGTGTGCACGCCGCGATGACCGTCCGCGAGTCAGGGCGCGACGCGGTGATGATCAACTGCAACCCGGAGACGGTCTCCACCGACTACGACACCTCTGACCGCCTGTACTTTGAGCCGCTGACACTCGAGGATGTGCTCGCCGTTGTGGAAGTGGAGAAACCGAAGGGTGTGATCGTGCAGTTCGGGGGGCAGACCCCTTTGAAGCTTGCCTCTGGGCTGGTGGCGGCGGGCGTCCCGCTGCTGGGGACGAGCGTGGAGGCGATCGACCTGGCTGAGGACCGGGGGCGCTTCGGGGCGCTGCTCGAGCGCTTGGGCTACAAGGCCCCTCCGTTTGCAACAGCCTGCTCAGTGAGCCAGGCGCTGCAGTGCGCTGAGCAGGTCGGCTTTCCTCTGCTCGTACGCCCTTCCTATGTGCTCGGCGGGCGGGCGATGGAGATCGTCTACTCCCAGGAGGGATTGGCGGACTACCTGCGCCGGGAGGCGGGGGAGGGCGGTGAGATCTATCTCGACCGCTTCCTCGAGGACGCCTTCGAGGTCGATGCCGACGCCCTCTGTGACGGGAATGAGGTGTGGATCGGCGGGATCATGCAGCACGTCGAGGAGGCGGGCGTGCACTCTGGTGACAGCGCCTGTGTGCTTCCGCCGCATTCCCTGGGCGAGGAGATGCTCGAGCAAATCCGCCTCGCCACCCGCGAGATCGCGCTCGCGATCGGGGTAATTGGGCTGATCAACGTCCAATACGCCGTCCACGCCGGCGAGCTCTATGTGATCGAGGCCAACCCGCGCGCCTCGCGCACGGTGCCATTTGTGTCCAAGGCCGTCGGCGTGCCGCTGGCGAAGCTCGCCTGCCGGATCATGCTCGGCGAGCGAATCGCCGGTATGGGCCTGCCTGCCGGCCGGCAGGGGGTCGGCTTCGGCAACCACGTCTCGGTGAAGGAGGCTGTGCTGCCGTTCGACCGCTTCGAGGGATCCGACGCCGTGCTCGGCCCGGAGATGCGTTCCACCGGTGAGGTGATGGGGATCGCGCGCGACTTCCCGACGGCATTCGCCAAGGCCCAAGCCGCTGCCGGTGTCCCGCTGCCGAGCGAGGGGACGATCTTCATCTCGGTCACCGACTCCGACAAGGCGGGCGCTTCGGGGATCGCCCAGGTACTCCATGACAACGGCTTCCGGATACTTGCAACGCGTGGCACCGCCGAAGCCATCGCCCGGATGGGCATCCCCGTCGAGCCGCTCAACAAGATCGGCGAAGGCTCCCCCCACGTGGTCGACTGGATCGAGCGCGGCGACGTGGACCTGGTCGTCAACACCCCCACCGGCGTTGGCGCGCGGACCGACGGCTGGGAGATCCGCCGGGCGGCGGTCGGTCATGGCGTCCCCTGCCTGACAACCCTGGCGGCGGGCGTCTCAGCCGCCCGGGCTATCGCCAGCGCCCGCCGGGACGGCGAGCCGGAGGTGTTGTGCCTGCAGCAGCTGCACGAGGGCAGGACGGCGTGAGCCAAGCCCCCTTCGCCCGCAGGCTGCTGAGGGTCACCGGCATGGATGAGCTGGGGGCCTACCGCGTGCTACGCGTCGCCGACCCCGATGGGCCGCAACCGGATCCTGGGCAGTTCGCGATGCTGGCGGCGGCAGAGCGCTGGGGCGGGGGGGAGGACGAGCGTCCCTACCTGCCCCGCGCCTTCTCCATCGCCCGCTGGTGCGGTGGGGAGGCGCACTATCTGATGGAGGACGTGGGGCCAGGCACAAAGCGACTGTGCGAGCTGCGCGCGGGGGAGGAGGTGTGGGCACTCGGTCCGCTGGGGAAAGGCTTCACCACGCCGCAGGAGGGCCGGCGGGTACTGCTGGTGGGAGGTGGCGTGGGGATCGCCCCTCTGGCGATCCTCCAGGACGGACTGGAGTGCGAGACGACCGTTCTGCTCGGCTTTCGCGATGGCCCACGCGCGGAGGGCGCGGCGCTGCTGCAAAGCGCGCGCGTCGCGACCGACGACGGCTCGGCCGGCCGGCGCGGCCTCGTCACCGGTCTGCTTGCGGAGGAGCTCGAACGCAATGCGCATGCGACTGTGTACGCGTGTGGGCCGGCGCCGATGCTGGAGGCCGTCAGAGCGATCTGTGCAGCTGAGGGAGTGTCGGCCCAGCTCGCGCTCGAGTCTGGGATGGCGTGCGGGTTTGGCGCATGCTTCGGCTGCGTCGTGCCAAAGCGGGGCGGGGGTTATCTGCGGGTGTGCGTAGACGGCCCGGTGATCGATGCGGCTGAACTGGAGTGTGTCGACATTGACCGAATCCCCACCCACCCGCCGGCATGAGCGTCGAGTTCTGCGGGCTGGAGCTCGACCACCCGATCATCAACGGCTCGGGGACGTTCGACGCGCTCGCGGCACGTGGGGTCTTCGGCGAGGAGCTGCTGCGCGCATTTCCGTTCGCAGCCTACGTTTCCAAGACGATCACCCTGGAGCCCCGCGAGGGTAATCCGCCGCCCAGGCTGTGGGAGCCGGCGGGAGGGCTGATCAACTCGATCGGGCTGCCGAACAAGGGGCTGGCGGGCTATCTGGCCGAGGACCTGCCTGTGCTGGGCACCTTGCCGGTGCCGTTGATCACGAACGTTATGGGCTCAACCGCGGCGGAGATCGCTGAGCTCGTGCAGGCGTGTGAGGCGCGCGCGGAGATCGCAGCGATCGAGCTGAACGTGTCTTGTCCGAACGTGAAGACGGGACTGGATATCGGGGCTGATCCTCGCCAGCTGGAGGAAGTCGTGCGTACGGTGCGCCCGCTGACGGGTAAGCCGCTGATCGTCAAGCTGACGCCGAACGCAGCGGACGTAGCCGCCTGCGCCCTGGCGGCGCAAGCGGGCGGTGCGGATGCGGTGTCGCTGATCAACACGCTACGAGCCATGGCACTGGAGCCAGTGTCCCGCGAGCGTCCGTCGGGAGTCTCCTCGCCCCGGCCGTGGCTGGGTGCAGGTACTGGCGGCCTGTCGGGTCCCGCGATTCGCGCCATCGCACTCGCCCAAGTGGCGGCCGTCACCGGGCGTGTCGAGATTCCCGTGATCGGCATGGGCGGTGTGAGCAGTGCGGCGCACGCGCGCGAGTTGCTCAGTGTGGGGGCGAGGCTCGTCGCGGTCGGCACCGAGAGCTTTCGCGACCCCACCGCCGGGGCGAGGATAGCGCAGGAATTAGAGTCTCAGCCCAGCCCTGGCCTGGCCTGAACACCCCTCTGGGGCAAGGGGTGCGGCCCGCACCGAGCAGTAGCGGCCGCCGGGGGTATGGCTGTCTGCGCGGCCAGCCGGAGGCCGGTGAAAAATCCCTGCAAAGTAGCGGGGCCACCGTCCATTAGCCTCGACACGCCTATAGCTCAAGTTGAGGTACAGCTGAATTAGCTCGTTTTTCCTTGATCGCCTGCTGTCGGTGTGTAGACTCGCCGCCCATGGCGACGGCGACCGAGACGGCGGGGGAGACCACCTCCTTGACCCACACGATGGCGCCAGAGCGATCCCTGAACCAGCGGATGGACGCGCTCGCCAGGGCCAATCAGATCCGCACACGGCGAGCTCAGCTAAAGCGCGACCTGAAGTCGGGCCGGCGGTCGATCCACACACTCCTGCTGGACCCGCCGGAGTACGTCGAGACGGCCAAGGTATTCGACATGCTGCTGGCCGTTCCCAAGTATGGGAGGGTGAAGGTGAACAAGATCCTCGTCCACTGCCGGATCTCCCCGAGCAAGACGATCGGCGGGCTCTCCGAGCGCCAGCGAAGCGAGTTGGTTTCGCTTCTGCGCCGCTGAAGAGCCCGGTTGCGCCGCTCCCGGCTCTAGGTTCCTGACTGTGGCGCGAGTATTTGTAATCACCGGGCCCTCAGGGGTGGGTAAGGGGACCCTGATCAGGGGGCTGATGGAGCAGCTGGGAGATCTGCAGCTGTCGGTTTCCGCCACCACCCGCGCACCCCGCCCGGGTGAGCGGGAAGGTGTCGACTATCACTTCCTCAGCCGCGAGGAGTTCGAGCGGAAGGTGAGTGCCGGTGAGTTCGTGGAGCACGCCGACTACGCCGGCCGCAGCTATGGAACGCTGCGCTCTGAGCTCGAGGAGCGGGTGCGGGCCGGGGCGCCGGTGGTGCTGGAGATCGAGGTGCAGGGCGCTCGCCAGGTGCGCTCCTCGGTGCCCGACGCAGTCCAGGTATTCATCGCGCCGCCCTCTTTGGAGGTGTTGCGCACACGGCTGATCGGACGCGGAACCGACGATCCCGAGGAGGTAGAGCGCCGGTTGCGCGTCGCGGCGGAGGAGCTCACGGCCCAGTCAGAGTTCGCGCACGTGGTGATCAACGACCGCCTCGAGGACGCGCTGATTCAGCTGGCGGCGATCGTCGCTGGTGAGCTGGAGGCGAGAGCCACTACACTTGGGGATCAACCAGGAAAGGCAACTGCCAAGTGATCTCCCCCCGAATAGACCGCCTGCTGGAGAACGTCGACTCCAACTACGCAAGCGTGCTGGTGGCTGCTAAGCGCGCCCGCCAGATCAACAGCTACTACCACAACCTCGGCGAGGGAACCTTCGATGAGTTCCCGCCCCCGATGGTCGACACGGCCTCGAAGAACTACCTCACGATCGCCCTCGAGGAGGTAGCAGCGGGGAAGATCAAGTACCACTACCGCTAAGGCGCAACGGTCCGGCCAGGGCTTGCTAGCACCCGCGAGTCCCTCTACAACCTAGGTCATGGCGCGCATCCTGCTTGGCGTGAGTGGCGGCATCGCCGCATACAAGTCGCTGGAGCTGGTGCGCCTGGCGACCGCGGCCGGGCACTCGGTACGAGTGCTGCAGAGCGCCGCGAGCCGCCGGTTCGTGGGTGCCACCTCATTCCAGGCGCTCACCGGCGCGCCGGTGCTGAGCAGCGAGTTCGAGCGCGACCCGGCGCGAGGGGCCTTTCCTGGCCAGCCGCTCCCGTCGCACGAGCCGCTGAGCCACCTGGAGCTGGTCGGAAACGCCGATCTCTACCTCATCGCCCCCGCCTCGGCGAACACGCTCGCGAAGCTCGCTCACGGGCTGGCCGACAACCTGCTGAGCAGCTGCGCGCTGGCGGCTTCCTGCCCCGTGGCGGTGGCGCCTGCGATGAACAACCACATGTATGAGCACCGCGCCACGCAGGACAATCTGGCCACGCTGCGCGAGCGCGGCGTGCATGTGATTGAGCCGGACACCGGGCGCCTGGCCACAAAGGGCGAGCAGGGCATTGGGCGCCTGGCCGAGCCCGCGCGGCTGCTCGATGAGTGCGAGGCCCTGCTGGCGGGAGTGCATGACTGCGCCTCTGCTGCGGGTATGTGGAGCGGCCTGCGTGTGCTGGTGAGCGCCGGAGGAACCCGCGAGCCAATTGACAGCGTGCGCTTCGTTGGCAACAGCTCCTCGGGCCGGATGGGCTTGGCATTGGCACAGGCCGCGCGCGGCCGCGGAGCCGAGGTGACGGTGATCGCCGCCAACGTCGCGCTGCCGCGTCCGCCTGGGGTTCTATGGCGCGAGGCACCGACGGCCCGGCAGATGCAGGCTGCCTGCGAGGAGGAGTTCCCCGCCTGCGACGTCTTGCTGATGGTGGCGGCTGTGGCTGACTTCCGCCCGGCGCAGCAAAGCAACGGCAAGATCAAGAAGTCTGGGCAAGAGCACCTGCGCTTGGAGCTAGAGCCCACGGCGGACATCCTGTGCGCGCTGGCAGCTATGCGGCGTGAGGGGCAGACTCTCGTCGGCTTCGCCGCCGAGCACGGCGCGGGCGCGATCGAGTACGGCCGCGGCAAGCTGAAAGAGAAGTGCCTCGACGCCATCGTTGTGAACGACATCTCGCGTACGGGCATCGGCTTCGAGGCACCTGATAACGAGATCACGATCCTGACTGTGGCCGGTGAGCGGCCTGAGCATGTGCCGCGCGCACCCAAGGCGGAGGTTGCCGAGGTGATCCTCGACGCCGTTGAGCGTTTGCGCAGTGGAGGCTGAACAGCCCGCTCAGGGCTATCGGACGCCGTCCCAATGCTATGCTCGATCGAGAGCTTTCGTACCAGCGTGCAGACGCCGGCAGTCGTACCGAGAGTGGGCGCACGCCCGCTTTTTTTGCGTAAGGAGTGACTTGATGACCGCGCTACAAACAGATATCGAGAGGCGTCTCGCCCAGAGCGAGCCTGATGTCGAGGTGCTGCTCGCCGAGATTCTCGGCGGCAAGTGCTTGCGCGTTTTCATCGACCATCCCGATGGTGTGACGCTTGCGCTGTGCGAGCGCGTCACGGCGCTGCTGAGCGAGGAGCGTGAGCGCTACACGCTCGAGGTTTCCTCTCCGGGCTCAGAGCGCCCGCTGACAAAGCCAGCCCACTTCCGCCGGTTCGTCGGCCGCCGCGCACGCGTACGCGTGCGTAACTCGCATTCGCGCGGGGCCGGCGAGCAGGCGCCCGCCGAGGCCACCGTCAGAAGCTTCACGGGAGAGCTCGTCGGCGCCTCTGAGGAGGAGGTCACACTGGCCGCCGATGGGGGCGTCATCGCGATCCCCTACTCGAAGATCCGTCGTTCGAACCTGGTCGAGGAGTAGTCATGTCACGCGAAATCCTGGAAGCCATGCACGCGCTGGCGCGCGAGAAGGGGATCGAGCCCGAGAAGTTGATGATCGCGCTCGAGGACGCCCTGCTGTCGGCTTATAAGAAGCAACCTGGCTCGGCCAAGTATGCGCGTGTGGAGATGGACCGTGAGACGGCCGACTTCCGGGTGATCGAATTGATCATTCCCGAGCGCCTGGAGGCGCACCTGATCGTCGAGACGATCGACGAGGAAACCACGGTCGATCCCGAGACGGGCGAGATGCGCGAGCCTGAGGAACCGGAAATCGACCCGAAGAAGTTCGAGGAATACCGCGACCAGATCGACGAACGCGACGTCACCCCCGAGGACTTCGGCCGGATCGCCGCGCAGACCGCCAAGCAGGTGATATTGCAACGCATCCGCGAGGCCGAGCGGGACATGATGTACGAGGAGTACCGCGACCGCGTGGGCGAGCTGATCACGGGCATCGTCCAGCAATCGGATTCCCGCTACACGCTCGTGCAGTTGCGTGAACGTGTGGAGGCGCTGCTCCCCAAGTCCGAGCAGGTCGAGGGCGAGCGCTACGACCACTCCCAGCGGATCAAGGCAGTGATCAAGGAGGTCTCGCCGTCGACCAAAGGGCCTTCGATCATCGTCTCGCGGCGCGACCCCGAGCTGATCAAGAAGCTCTTCGAGCTCGAGGTGCCGGAGATTGCCGACGGCCTGGTGGAGATCGCCAACGTAGCCCGCGAGCCGGGCTACCGCTCGAAGATCGCCGTCATCTCCCACACCGACGGCGTCGATCCGGTCGGCGCCTGTGTCGGCCCGCGAGGCTCGCGGGTGCGCATGGTGGTATCCGAGCTGCGCGGAGAGAAGATCGACATCATTCCGTTCAACGACGAGCCGGCCCGGTTCGTCGCCAAGGCGCTCTCGCCCGCGCGGGTGCGCGAGGTGCTCGTCGACGACGACGCCAAGCAGGCGACTGTGATCGTGCCCGACGACCAGCTCTCGCTGGCAATCGGCCGTGAGGGCCAGAACGCTCGGCTGGCGGCCCGGTTGACGGGCTGGCGCGTGGATATCCGCTCAGAGAGCGAGTTTGCCGCAGAGGAGGCCGAGCACGGCTTTGAGGAGGAGGAGGTTCAGGGCCGCTGTGCCGCGATCCTCTCCAACGGGCGGCGCTGCCCGAACGCTTCCCTGCCTGGCTCGCGCTACTGCGGGCTGGAGAGTCACCAGGCCCTGGTGAACATCGACAGCGACCAGATCGCTGACTTGAGCCCCGCTGGTGAGGGCTCCACGGCGCCGGCGGAGGTGTCCGCCGTGCAGGCACTCGCGCAGGACCCGGCCCCCGGCACCGGGGATGTCACGTTGCCCGTGGAGCAGCCGATCGAGGCGCCTGCGCCTGTTGAGGAGCAGGCGCCATAGGGGCGCACGTGCCCCAGCGCCGCTGCGCCGGGTGCGGGATCCTCGCCCCGAAATTTGAGCTCATGCGCATTGCCCTCGCGGGTGATGCTCCCAGCAGGCGTGCCGTGTGCGATCCCCAAGGCACGATGCCCGGTCGCGGCGCCTACCTGTGCCGCGAGGCGTGCTCTGAGCGGGCCGCCGTGGAGTGCCTGCAGCGCGCGCTGCGGCGCGGCGGGATCGCACGAGCGCTTCGCTGTGCTGTAGCGCTGGACCCCAAGCTCGTAGAATCAGTGAGCCAATGACGAAGAAGCGCGTCCATGAAATCGCAAAGGAGCAGGGCCTCTCCAGCAAAGAGCTATTGGAGAAACTGAAGGCCGCCGGCGTGGAGGCCAAGGCGGCGGCATCCTCGGTCGATGAGGCGGTCGCGCTAAAGGCGCTGGGTGGGGCCAATGGAGCCGTGAGCAATGGGGCGCCCGTGACGGCGCCTGCAGAGCGCCAGGGCCCGGCCGCGAGCGCCAAGGCCCCTGCCACCGCGGCGGCGGCTAAGCCATCCACGCCGCCCGCCACTGGAGCCGCCGGTGGGACCCAACCGCCGGCGAGTCAGGCCACCTCAGATGCAGAGAGCGCCCCCGACTCTTCCTCGCCCGCACAGCAGGCCGGCGAGCGCGTGCGTCCCACGCGCGACTCACGCACAGGCGAGCGGGCACCCGGTGGTGTGGGTCCGGGTGGGCGCAGGCGCGTGGTGATCGACTCCCAAGCATCCCGTCGCCAGCAGGGAGGGCCGTCCAACCAGCCCCAGCGCCGGCCGCGCCGCGGGCGGCGCCGGCGCGGCACCTACGACGAGACGATCGCGCCGATCGACACCGCTGCGATGGAGGCGACCGATGAGATCCGCATCAACTCCGGCTCCACGGTGAAGGATGTCGCCGAATACCTCGGAGTGCCGGTGCCGGAGGTGATCAAGAAGCTGATGATGCTTGGCGAGATGGCGACACTCACGCAGACGCTCTCAGATGACGCGATCCAGGTGCTGGCCGACGAGTTCGACAAGCAGATCGAGATAGTCCACGCCGCTGATGACGTGGAGATAGAGCCGGTGTTTGAGGATGTCGAGGCGGACATGGTCGAGCGTCCCCCGGTGGTCACGATCATGGGCCACGTCGATCACGGCAAGACTTCGCTGCTGGACGCGATCCGCGAGACTGAGGTGGCCGCTGGCGAGGCGGGTGGCATCACCCAGCACATCGGCGCCTATCAGGTCCACCACGCGGGCAAGGTGGTCACCTTCCTGGACACACCCGGCCACGAGGCGTTCACCGCAATGCGCGCCCGCGGGGCGAGCGTGACCGACGTGGTGGTGATCGTGGTCGCGGCCGACGACGGCGTCAAGCCTCAGACCGAGGAGGCGATCGACCATGCCCGCGCGGCCGCGGTGCCGATCGTGGTGGCGGTGAACAAGATCGACAAGGAGGGCGCCCAGCCCGAGCGCGTGCGTACGGAGATGACCCAGCACGGGCTGCAGCCCGCCGAGTGGGGGGGCGAGATCGAGTTCGTGGACGTCAGCGCGAAGACCCGCGAGGGCTTGGATTCGCTGCTCGACACGATTCAGGTGGTGACCGACCTCGAGGAGCTGAAGGCAAACAGCGACGCCGAGGCCTCGGGCACGGTGATCGAGTCCAAGCTCGATCCTGGACGGGGACCCGTGGTGAGCGTCCTGATCCAGCGCGGAACATTGCGCGTGAGCGACGCGCTAGTCGCGGGCGCGCACTTCGGGCGGGTGCGCGCGATGCATGACTTCACCGGCGCGAAGATGAAGCGCGCCACGCCCGGCCAGCCCGTGGAGGTCCTCGGCTTCGACGGCGTGCCTGAGGCAGGCGAGATCGTGCGCGTGGTCGAGAACGAGCGCCGGGCGCGTCAGCTCGCCGGCGAGCGGGCCAACCGTCTGAAGACCGAGGCACTGGCGCGGCGCTCGGGCCGGAAGATGTCGCTCGAGGATGTTTTCAAGCTCGCTCAGGAGGGCACGGTCAAGGAGCTCAGCCTGGTCGTCAAGGCCGACGTCGCCGGCTCGCTGGAGGCGATCGAGGACGAGATCGCAAAGCTTCCCCAGGGGGAGGTCAAGGTCAACATCATCCATCGCGGTGTCGGTGGGATCAACGAGTCCGATGCGATGCTCGCCGCCGCCTCCAACGGGGTGATCCTCGCATTCAACGTGCGCCCGGTCGGCGATGCCCGCCAGGTGGCTGAGCGCGAGGGAGTCGAGATCCGCTCCTACTCGGTGATCTACAAGGCGATCGAGGAGTTGCGTGCTGCGATGCAGGGCATGCTCGAGCCGGCCGAGGTGGAGAGCACCCTTGGCCAGGCCGAGGTGCGTCAGCTGTTTCGTGCCTCGAAGATTGGGACGATCGCGGGATCGCACGTGGCCGAGGGCAAGGTCACCCGCGGCGCGAAGGTGCGTGTCGTACGCGACGGCACCGTGATCTACGACACCACGATCGCGAGCCTGCGGCGCTTCAACGAGGACGTAAAAGAGGTGTCCGCTGGCTTTGAGTGCGGCATCCTGCTTCAGAACTTCCAAGACCTGCGTGAGGGCGATGTGCTCGAGACCTATGAGACGCGCAAGGTGGAGCGCGAGCTCAGCTGAAACGGGTCCCGGTAGGATGAGTTCGGGACGTATGCGCCGTGTCGATGAGGCTATTCGCCAAGTGCTTGGCGAAGCGCTGGCTACAGAGCTGAAGGACCCTCGAGTGGGATTTGTAACCGTGACAGATGTCAGAACCAGCGCCGACCTGCGCCATGCCCATGTGTACGTGAGCGTGCTTGGGCCCGATGGGCGTCCCTCCGAGCCCGAGGAGCGCGAGTCGAGTCTCGAAGGCCTGCGCAGCGCACACGGCTTCCTTCAGGGCCAACTCGCCGGCGAGCTGCACCTGAAGCGGACGCCCACGCTCGAGTTCACCTATGACGAGACCACCGATCGGGCGATGCGCGTGGATTCGCTGATCGACGAGATGGAGATCTCATGAGCGACACACACGCAACGATCGAAGAGACCCGCGAGCTCGTGCTCGCGCACATCCGCAAGGACACGCGCTTCGTGCTCGCCACCCACGAGAACCCCGACGGGGACGCGCTCGGCTCGCTTGTCGCCATGCAGGGCCTCCTGAGGGCTCTCGGTAAGGACACCGTCATGTTCATCTCGCCGGAGGACCTTCCGCTGCCGCACGAGTACAGCCTGTTCGACCTGGACGGCCTGATCCAGGAGCCGCCAGCCGACATCGCCGGGCGCACCGTCGTGTTCCTCGACTGCGGCAACATCGACCGCAACTCCGCGAGCGTGCTGCGCGATGGCGCGCACCTGCTCAACGTCGACCACCACCACGACAACACCCGCTTCGGCACGCTCAACCACGTCGTCTCCGGCGCCTCGTGCACCGCGGAGATCGTCTGGGACCTCATGCATGGCCTGGAGGTCCGGCCCACGCGCGATACCGCAGAAGCGCTCTACATCGGCCTGATCACCGACACGGGGCGCTTCATGTATGAGAACACGGGCCCGCGTGCGCACCTGATGGCCGCCGAGCTGATGCAGGCGGGCGTCGATGTTCCCGCGATCAATCGCCGCCTATATGAGGACATGCCCGAGGCGAAGCTCGCCCTGCTGGCGATCGCGCTTGCACAGGTACAGCGCTTCGACGGAGGCGAGCTCACGCTGGTTGCCCTCACAGCCCAGGACTTCGACCGCGCGGGCGCCGAGGATAGCTACTCGGAGGGCATCATCGACCTGCTGCGCGCGGTCCAGGGCACCAAGGTTGCCGTACTCGTCCGCGAGCTCTCGAGCGGAGAGCGCAAGGGACAGCACAAAGTCTCGCTGCGGGCCACCGATGACGATGTGGACGTGTCGATCGTCGCGCGTGCTCAGGGCGGGGGAGGGCACCGTCGCGCGGCCGGCTTCTCGACCACGCTGGCACCCGCTGAGCTGGTCGAGTTCCTACGCACCGCGATCAATGCACAGCTGCACGAGTCTCCCGCCGGGCACCCGGCTGCCACAGTCGCCTAGTGGCTATCTCCCCCCGTCCGACCGAGCGCCAGATGGACGGGATTCTGCTCCTCGACAAGCCGGTCGGAATGACCTCACACGACGTGGTCGCGGCGGTACGGCGGGCGCTGGCAGGAGTAAAGGCTGGGCATGCCGGGACGCTCGATCCGTTTGCGAGCGGCTTGCTGATCGTGTTGACCGGCAAGGCAACGAAAGCGCAGCGCCAAATGATGGAGCTGCGCAAGCGCTATGAGACCGTGGCGCGACTGGGGGCGGTATCGAGCACGGGCGACACCGAGGGCGAGATAACGGAGACCGGGCGCTTGCCGCCCAAGGAGCCCGTGCTGCCGGCCGGTGAGATCCGCCAGCGCCCGCCGCGGCACTCGGCGGTGAAGATTGGCGGCGAACGCGCGTACAAGCGGGCGCGGCGCGGGGAGCAGTTCGAGATGCCCGAGCGGATCGTCACCGTCTACCGCTTCGAGCAGATGTGGAGAGATGATGATCCCGCCCACCCGCGGGCCGGGTATGAGATCGAATGCTCAGCGGGAACCTACGTGCGTTCGCTGGTCGCTGGCCTGAACGACGCTTACTGCCTGGCGCTGCGGCGCACGGCGATCGGTCCATTCGATGTGCGCCACGCGGTCGCTCCACCGCGCCGGGGAGAGCCGTGGCTGGAGCCACCTCTGATCGGGCTCGGCCAAGCGCTCGAGAGCATACGAATAGGCTTGCGAAGGTGAAGATCACACACCTGGGAGATGTGCAGCCAAAAGATGGCCGTAGTGTGGCGGTCGGCACGTTCGACGGTGTGCACGTCGGCCACCGCGAGGTGATCGCTGGCTCGGACACGGTACTCACATTCGATCCTCACCCGGTGGCAGTGGTCGCCCCCCAGCACACTCCCAAGCTGCTGACGCCGCTGTGGCGCAAGGCCGAGCTGATCGCCTCGCTTGGAGTGCAGGAGCTGATCGTGATCGGATTCGATGCGGGCTTCGCGATGCGCTCGGCTGACGAGTTCGTGGAGGACGTGCTCGTGGAGAGGATCGGGGCCACGCGAGTGTCGATCGGCGAGAACTTCCGCTTCGGTCACAAGGCGCAGGGCGATCCGCGTCTGCTCTCGGCGGACGGGCGCTTCACCACCGTGGTGCATCCGCTCTTGGAGGTGGACGGGGAGATCGTCTCCTCCAGCCACATCCGGGGCCTGGTGCTTGCCGGTGAGGTGGCCCGGGCGGCAGACCTCTTGGGCGTGCCATTTCAGCTCTGCGGTGAGGTGGTTCACGGGGATGAGCGTGGCCGTGAGCTCGGTTTCCCGACCGCCAACCTAGTTCCCGATGAGACGCTCGCGTGTCCCGGCCACGGCGTGTATGCGTGCCTTTCGTATGTGGATCCCGCCCACCCATCCGCCCGCCCATGCCCGGCCGCGGTGAGCATCGGCGTGCGCCCAACGTTTCAGACCGGTAGGGGGGAGCTGATCGAGGCATACATCCTCGACTTCGACGGCGAGCTGTATGGGCAGCAGCTGCACCTGGACTTTTTGCAGCGCTTGCGGGGCGAGCGTCGCTTCGAGGATCCCGCGGCGCTGGTCGAGCAGATGCACCACGATGTGACGCGTACGCGCGAGATCGCCGCGGCTCATTGAGGTTCGCTGGCCGTCTGCTACCGTGCCGCCCATGGCCGCGATAACAACTGAGCGCAAGCGTGAGATAGCCGGGAAGTTCGGCGCAGACGAGAACGACATGGGCTCCACCAAGGTCCAGGTCGCGCTGCTGACCGAGCGCATCAACCACCTGACCGAGCACCTGCGCGAACAGTCCAAAGATCATCACTCACGCCGGGGGCTGTTGATGCTCGTCGGTCGCCGCCGGCGCTTCTTGGACTACCTGCGCAGGCGTGACCTCGAGGGCTATCGCGCGCTGATCAAGGAGCTCGGCCTCAGAAAGTAGGCTGAGACGGCCGTGGGCGCTTCGCGAATGATTTGTCCTCAGTCGCTCGCGTATGCAGTACGCCATGCTCCTTGCGTACTGCACTCGCTCGACCCACGACCGCCTCAGCGCGCATGGTCCTGAGTGCAGGGACGCCCGCGCCTGCCTTCAAGCTCGCCCGCGCCAGCCATGAGAGCTTCACCGAGCAGGATCTGCAGGGCAAGACGACCGTGCTCGTCTTCTACCCCTTCGCCTTCAGCCCCGTCTGCACTGACCAGCTGCAGCTATATGAGCCGCTGCTCCGCGAGCTGCGCGAGCAGGGGGGCGTGCTCTACGGCGTCTCCTGCGACTCGAGCTGGGCGCAGTCTGCGTTCAAGGAGAAGCTCGGCATCTCTAGCGAGCAGCTCTCGGACTTCGAGCCCAAGGGCGCGGCCTGTGTCGCCTTCGGCGTGCTGCACCCAGGCGGCTTTGCGCAGCGCGCCCTTCTCATCACTGGCCCTGACGGGGTCATCCGCTGGAGCTTCCAGGCGGATTCGCCAGGCGAGCTGCCCGGTGTCGAGCTGTTGCGTGAGGGCCTCATGGCCGCGCTCCGCTAAGCTCCGCTGGTTCGGAATAAGAGATAAAAACGATCCGCCAGGGACACAGCTCCCAACCCGACGGGCGGAGCATTAGGAAGGTAGAAAGAATATGAGTAGCAATGACGCTATTACGCGGGTCTCCGTGGAGATCGCCGGTAGTGAGATCTCGTTTGAGACCGGCAGGATGGCCAAGCAGGCCTCCGGAGCGGTAGTCGTGCGCCAGGGCGACACGATGGTCCTTTGCACGGCGGTCGCGGGCAGCCTGCGCGACGTGGATTTTCTTCCCTTGACGGTGGACGTCGAGGAGCGCATGTACGCCTCCGGGAAAATCCCCGGCTCGTTCTTCAAGCGCGAGGGCCGTCCGGGCGAGAAGGGCACGCTCACCGCGCGCATGATCGACCGGCCGATTCGCCCGCTGTTCCCCAAGGAATGGCGCTATGACACGCAGCTGGTGGCGATCCCTCTGTCGATCGACCATGAACACCCGTATGACATCCTGGCGATGAACGGCGCGTCAACCGCGCTGATGATCTCCGACATCCCGCTGCCGACGCCCGTAGGCGCCGTGCGGATCGGCAAGGTCGACGGCAACTTCGTCGTCAATCCGAACGAGGCCGACCTGCTGGCAGATGCCGAGAACGCCTCCGACCTCGACCTGATCGTGGCCGGGACCGAGGAGGCCATCCTGATGGTCGAGGCGGGCGCCAGTGAGATCCCCGAGGCCGAGATCCTCGATGCGCTCGATATCGCGCACGCTGAGATCAAGAAGCTCTGCGCGCTACAGCGCGACCTTGCCGCCAAAGTCGGCAAGGAGAAGAAAGTCTTCGAGACGATCGCCGTCGACGAGGCGCTGCTCGAGCAGATCCGCACCTCACACGGCATGGCACTCGACGACGCTACGCAAGTGGAGGACAAGCTCGAGCGCCAAGAGGCCACGAAGACGGTTGAGGCAGCGATCCTCGAGGCTCACGGCCCGGGAGCGCCCGAGGGCGCCTCCGAAGAGCAGCTGATCACCGCCAAAGCCAAGCGCGCCGCGGTGCAGATGGCTTTCGAGCGGCTCGAGAAGTCGATCATCCGCGAACGCATCGCGATCCACAAGAAGCGCCCCGACGGCCGCGGCGCCGACGAGATCCGCGACATCTCGATCGAAGTCGGCGTCACTCCCAGGACGCACGGCTCCGCGCTGTTCACGCGCGGTCAGACGCAGGCGCTGAGCGTCGTCGCGATGGGCACTCTCAAGGAGGAGATGCGCATCGACACGCTCGGCCTGGAGACCAAAAAGTATTACTGGCACCACTACAACTTCCCGCCCTTCTCGGTCGGGGAAGCGGGCCGCATGGGCGGTGTCAAGCGCCGCGACATCGGTCACGGCGCGCTCGCCGAGCGTGCCCTGGCGCCGATGGTGCCGTCGATCGAGGAGTTTCCCTACTCAATCCGCGTTGTCTCGGACATCCTCGAGTCAAACGGCTCCTCCTCGATGGCCTCGGTGTGCGGCTCCTCGCTGTCCTTGATGGACGCCGGGGTGCCGATCAAGCGCCCTGTGGCAGGAATCGCCATGGGCCTGATCAAGGAGGGCGATGACTACATCGTCCTGACCGACATCGCAGGCGTCGAGGATCACCTGGGAGACATGGACTTCAAGGTCGCAGGCACCGAGCGCGGCATCACGGCGCTGCAGATGGACATCAAGATCACGGGCGTGACGTTCGACATCCTGCGCGACGCACTCGCCCAGGCCAAAGAGGCACGGACGTTCATCCTTGGAAAGATGGCCGAGGTGATCGGTACACCGCGCGAGCAGCTCTCGCAGTTCGCGCCGCGCATCCAGACGATCCAGATCGACCCCTCGCAGATCGGCCTACTGATCGGCAAGGGCGGCGAAACGATCCGCGGCCTGGCCGATGAGTTCGAATCGCAGATCGATGTCAACGACGACGGCCAGGTGCTGATCTACTCGGCCAACGGCGAGCTCGGCGACGCGCTTGTCGAGCGCATCCGCGTGATGATGAAGGAGGTCGAGGTCGGCGACGAGTACCTCGGCAAGGTCGTCAAGACGACCACCTTCGGGGCCTTCATCGAGCTCTCCAAGGGCACCGACGGCCTCTTGCATATCTCCAACGTCTCACCCGGACAGCGCGTGGAGAGCGTCGAGGACGTGCTCAACAAAGGCGACGAGATCAACGTGCGCGTGGTTGAGGTCGACCGCGAGCGCGGCCGGATCGGCCTGCGCTTGGCCGATGACCCGGACATCGTCGGCAAGTCCGTCGAGGAGCTCGCTGGCGTTGGAAGCGGTGGTGGCGGTGGCGGTGGGCGCAATTGGCGCGACCGCGGGGCGGGAGGGTCCCGTTCCGGCTCCGAGCGCGGCTCGGGCCGCCCGCGCCATGGCGGTAGTGACCGTTCCTGAGGAGCCGGGCGAGCTCGCTGGCGCATCGGGTGGTGCGCCAGCGAGTCATCGAGAAGATCGGGAAACCGAGTACCGCATCACCACGCTGGACTCCGGCGTGCGCGTGGTCACCGAGCGCATGCCGAGTGTGCGCTCGGTCGCGCTCGGCTTCTTGATCGGCGCAGGCTCGGTCTCCGAGCACGACGGCGAGGCCGGCATCTCGCATCTGCTCGAGCACATGCTGTTCCGCGGGACCGAGAACTTCGGCTCTGAGGAGATCGACCAAATCTTTGACGCGATGGGCGCCGAGATCAACGCGGGCACCGACAAGGAGGCGACCGCGCTGTACACGCGTGTGCTCGACCGCCACCTCGACCGCGCCTTCGAAGTGATGGGCGAGATGGTCTTCCAGCCGCGCTTTGGCGAGCTCGAGACCGAGCGCGAGGTCGTGCTTGAGGAGATCGCCATGTACGAAGACGACCCGCAGGAGAGGGTCTTCGACGTACTCGGCGAGGCCGTCTTCGGCTCGCACCCGCTCGGGCGGGCGGTGATCGGCACTGCGCAGGTCGTCGGCTCGGTCACGCTCGATCAGCTCGCCGCTTTCCACACATCGCGCTACCGACCGCACGAGATCGTGATCTCGGCAGCCGGCTCGATCGAGCACGACGCGCTCGTGGAACTCGCGAAGTCGCTGCCGATCGCCGGGGGGGACGGCGAGAGCCCCTCCGCCAACGGCCGCGAGACGCTGTCGGGCCAACCCGAGTTCGTCCGGCGTGTGCGCTTCAGCGAGAAAGACACTGAGCAGTACCACCTGTGCCTCGGCGGCGCCGGCGTCGGGCGCAAGGATGAGCGTCGCTTCGCGCTGCGCGTGCTCGAAGGCGTGCTCGGCAGCACCTCCTCCTCGCGCCTGTTTCAGGAGGTGCGCGAGCGCCGTGGCCTGGCCTACTCGGTCTTCTGCTTCTCCAATATGTATGAGCAGGCCGGTGAGATCGGCTTGTACGTGGGCACGCGCCCGGACAACCTCGCCGCGGCGCTCGCCGTGATCTCCGCCGAGCTGGAACGCTGCGTCGAGTCCCCGGCCAGCGAGGCCGAGCTGACGCGCTCGCGCGAGAACCTCAAGGGCCGCGTTGTGCTCTCGATGGAGTCGACCGGCGCGCGCATGAGCCACCTGGGAGGCTCGTTGCTGCACGAGATGCCGATCCTCTCGATGGACGAGGTGATCGAGCGGATCGACGCGGTCACGCTCGACGAACTGCAGGCGCTCGCTGCCGGGCTGTTCGCTGTGGAGAACCTGTCGATCGCCTGCGTTGGGCCTGATGAGCGGGCCTTCCAGGCGGCGATCGAGCCACTCGCGACGATCGCCACGGCCGCTCAGGGAACCGGCGGATGATCCGCGTGGCGGTCGCGGGAGCGGCCGGCCGCATGGGCCAGGCAGTCTGCGCGGCAGTGGAGGACGCCGAGGACATGGAGCTGGCCGGGCGCGCGGACCCATTGCTCGAGACGACGCTCGATGATGTTTTGACGGGTCCGCACCCGCCTGACGTCGTGGTCGACTTCACCCGTCCGGATACCGCACTGGGCAATGCGCTGAGTTGCGTGCGTGCAGGGGTGCATGTCGTGGTTGGAACCACTGGATTTGACCCGGCGCCGCTGGGCCAGGCGCGCCCTGCAGACGGTCGCCCCCGAGCCAATGTGCTGATCGCCCCAAATTTCGCGATCGGCGCGGTGCTGATGATGCGTTTCGCCGCTGAGGCTGCCAAGCACATGGCCAAGGCCGAGATCATCGAGCTGCATCACGACCGCAAGCTCGACGCGCCGAGCGGGACCGCCACCCTGACCGCCGAGCTGATGGCCGAAGCGAGCGGTCGCGAGGCTCCACCGATCCATTCCGTGCGCCTGCCTGGGCTCGTCGCGCACCAGGAGGTGCTGCTCGGTGACCTCGGACAGACGCTCTCGATCCGCCACGACTCGACCAGCCGGGAGTCGTTCATGCCCGGTGTTCTGCTCGCCGTGCGCCGCGTCGGGGACCTCGAGCAGCCGCTCGTCGTCGGGCTGCAGGAGCTGTTGTTCTCGTGATGAGCAGTCGCCCAGGTCGCGTGGGATACTGAGCGCATGATCGAGCTGGGGACAGTGCTGACCGCGATCGTCACCCCGTTCGACGCGGAGGGGAAGATCAACGAAGAGTCGTTTGTGGCGTTAATGGGCCACTTGGCGGAGAACGGCTCGGACGGGTTTGTGGTGGCGGCGACAACCGGTGAGGCCTCAACCCTCACCGACGAGGAGCAGCTCTCCTTGATCGAGCTGGCTGTCATCGAGCGCCCATCCGGCAAGACGATCGTCGCCGGCACGGGCACCAATGACACCCGCCACGCCGTCTACCTGACCGAACGCGCGACGGAACTCGGCGCCGACGCGATGATATCCGTCACGCCCTACTACAACAGGCCGAGCCCGCTCGGCCTGCGCCGCCACTACGAAGCGGTTGCTGGCGCGACCGACAAACCGATCCTGCTCTACAACATTCCGAGCCGCACCGGCACGAACATCGGCCCCGAGTTGCTCACCGAGCTCGCGCAGATCGAGCACATCGAGGGCGTCAAGCAGGCCAACGCGGACGAGCTGCAGCTAATCGATGGGCTCGACGTGTACGCCGGCGACGACAGCTCATTCGCGCGCACGCTGGACATTGGCGGTGCCGGAGGCATCGCGGTTGCCAGTCATATCGTCGGCAACGAGATGCGCCGGATGGTCGAGGAGCCCGAGCATCGCTCAGCGATTGACGCAACGCTTCAGGACGTCTATCGGACGCTCTTCCTCACGTCCAGCCCGACCTGCACCAAGGCCGCGCTGAACCTGCTGGGCCACAACGCCGGCGGCTGTCGCCTGCCGATGGTGCAGGCCACCGAGGAAGAGACCGAGGCGGTGCGTGCGATGCTCGAGCGCCACGGTCTCCTACCGGCCCCATCGGCCCGCCCGCCCGCGTGAGCTCCACGTTGCGTGTGCTCCCCCTGGGCGGGCTGGGGGAGATCGGCAAGAACATGACTGTGCTCGAGCAGGACGGCCAGATCGTTGTGGTGGACGTCGGGCTGCGCTTTCCTACCCCAGAGATGGTGGGCATCGACCTGGTGCTCCCCGACTTTTCCTACCTGCGCGAACGCGCGAAGAACATCGAGGCGATCGTGATCACGCACGGCCACGAGGATCATCTCGGCGCACTGCCGTGGGTCCTGCGCGATCTGGCCGGGCACGGCGCGAGCCCACCGGTGTATGGCGGGCCGCTGACGCTCGCGATGGCGAAGTCGAAGCTCGAGGAGCACAAATTGAAGGACGTGCGGTGCAACGAGGTCGCGCCGGGCGAAGCGGTCGAGCTGGGGCCGTTCGAGCTGGAGCTGGTGCATATGACCCATTCGATCCCCGACGCGAGCGCGATCGCCCTCGGCACCGAGCTGGGAACGGTGCTGATAACGGGCGACTACAAGTTCGACCAGACACCGGTCGACGGGTCGCCGGCCGATGTCTCGCGCCTGGCGGAGCTGGGACGTGAGGGTGTACTGCTGCTATGCGGCGACTCGACGAATGTCGACAGGCCCGGGTTCTCGCCGTCAGAGTCAGTCGTGGGTCCCCACCTGGAGGAGGTGTTCGCCCGCTGTGAAGGGCGCATTGTGGTGACGAGCTTTGCGTCGAACATCCATCGCGTGCAGCAGGTTATGGATGCGGCGGCGGCGCTCGACCGCAAGGTCGTGCTGGTGGGCCGCTCGATGCGCAAGAACGTGGGCATCGGCCGCACGCTCGGGCACATCGAGGTTCCCGACGGCATACTCGTGGGAGCGCGCGAGATCGAGGACTTCCCCGACGAGCGGGTGGTGATCATCTCGACTGGCTCTCAGGGCGAGCCGCTCTCTGCGCTTCGCCGGATGGCCTACCGCGACCACCGTCAGGTGCAGTTGCGCCGGGGCGACACGGTCGTGTTCAGCGCCACGCCGATCCCGGGGAACGAGCGCGCGGTGAATGAGACGATCGACCGGCTCTACCACATCGGCTGTGACGTGATCACCACCAGCGACGCCCCGGTACATGCCTCCGGGCACGGTTACGCCGAGGAGGTCAAGCTGATGCTGAACCTGGTCAAGCCAAGGTATGTGATGCCATTTCATGGCGATTTCAAGCGCCTTCACCTGCATGCTCAGCTTGCCGAAGCGGTGGGTGTTGCACCAGAGGACATCTTCCAAGGCGAGAACGGGCTGCCGCTGGACATAAGTGAGCGCGGCGCGCGCTTCGGCAAGAGCGAGCAGGCCGGAATGATCTTCGTCGACGGCGTCGAGATCGGCGACATGGCCGACGTGGCGCTGCGCGACCGCAGAATGCTTTCGGCCGACGGGATCTTCATCGTGGTTGTAACGATCGCCGAGCAGGATGGCCGCTCGGTTGCCGACCCGGAGGTGATCTTCCGCGGGGTGCCGTTCCTCGATCAGGCCGGCGAGCTCTCAGATGAGATCAAGGCGACCGTCGAGGAGACGCTCGCGCGGGCGGCCAAGGAGGAGATTCGCGAGGTGGACCTGCTCGGAGAGGTGCTGCACGACGATCTGGCGAAGCTGATCTATGACCGCCTCAAGCGGCGGCCCATGGTGCTGCCTGTGGTCGTGGAGGTCTGAGGCTCTTAGCCGACGCTGGCAGTGCAACGACGAAGCGTGCGCCGTAGGCTGCCCCGTCACGTTCGCCTGTGGAGGAGATGGTAACCGAACCGCCGTGGGACTCGGCCACAGCGCGGACGATCGCGAGACCCAGACCGAAGGAGCCACCGCGATCGCCGGCGCCGCGGACAAAACGCTCGAACAGGGTTTTGCGTAGGTGCTCGGGCACGCCGGGACCGTCGTCCTCCACGATCAGGAGGGCTTGACCTGAATCCTGCAGGCGGGTGGACACGCGGATCTCAGTGCTGGCGGGAGTATGGCGCAGCGCGTTCTCGAGCAGGTTGATCGTGAGGCGGTGGAGCTCGTCGCGTGCGCCGAGGACATAGATTGGCCCGTCCTGCCCGACGTCGAGTGAGATCTCATGCGCGGCGCTGACCGGTCCCAGCTCGGATGCAGCCTCGACGACAATTTGGTCCAACGCGCACGGCTCGTGGGGGATGACGCGGCCAACATCTGTCCGTGCCAGCAGCAGTAGGTCTGCGACCAGTCTGCGCATGCGTTGGGAGGAGCGCAGGGCCGAACGCGCCGCCTCGCCCTGATCACCGTGCAGGGATTCCGCGAGCAGCTCGAGGTTGACGAGCACGCTGGTGAGCGGAGTGCGCAGCTCGTGCGAGGCATCGGCGACAAACCGGCGCTGGCGGACGAGCATCGCCTCGGTCTCGCTCCGTGCGGCGTCTAGCTCGCGCAACATCGCTCCCAGCATGTTTGCGAGCTCACCCACCTCATCGTCGGCGAATGGCTGTGGCACGCTGCGTGACGGGTCGCGCGTCCGCGCGATCTCCGCCGCGGTGCTCGTCAGCGCCGCGATCGGCGCCATCGCACGCCGGGCGATTGCGATCCCGGCCCCGAGCGCGAGCACGCTGCCGGCGAGCACTCCCAGGAATAGGACCAGCTCGAGGCGGTGCACGGTTGCCTCGGTTGGCCCCACCGGGCGGCCGTACTGCACGATCACGCGGCCGAGCTGTTCGCCATTGCTGTAATGCAGGGTCACGGCCTGCGTCAGGACGCGGTAGCCGCTCACCGTGGTCGTGCCCAGCTGCGGCGAGCCGTTGCGTGGGCCGAAGCTGGGCGCGTTCTGCGGGTATTGCTTCTCGACTGCGCCGGCGATGCTCATGATCCGGATCACAGCGTGATCGGCCGGCGAGGCGAGGTACTGCAGCGGCGCGAGCGTGAACGTATTGCGCAGCGGGTCCACCACAATTTTCAGCTGCGAGGGCAGCAGCCTGGATGTCTCTGACACCTCGCGGTTGAAGTCCGCGCGGATGCGGTGCACTGTCAGGGAGCCGATCGCAATCGCGAACCCGCACAGGATCACGAAGGTCAGCAGTGCCGATACGCCCGCGAGGCGCACGCGGATCGGTAGCCGGTCGAAGCTCTCCGACATGCGCGCGCTCGTGCGGTGAAGCACCGCGCGGGCTCTAGGCACGAAGGACGTAGCCTGCTCCCCGGATCGTGTGCAGCAGGCGTGGCTCGTCGTCGGCCTCGAGCTTGCGGCGCACGTTGGAGACGAACACCTCGATCGTGTTGGTCGTGGAGAACGGGTCATAGCCCCACACCTCATCAAGCAGGCGCTGGCGCGAGATCACGATCCGCTCGTTGCGCATCAGGTACTCGAGCAACTCGAACTCGCGCTGGGTGAGCTCGACCGCACGCTCGCCACGTGTCACCTCGTGGGTATCGGCATTGAGCTGCAGATCACCGACGCGCAAGGGCGCGGAGCCGCGCGGGGGACGCCGCCGCAGCAGGGCACGCATCCGCGCGAGCAGCTCCTGGCGCTCGAACGGCTTGACGAGGTAGTCATCGGCGCCCGCATCGAGACCCTCGACGCGGGACTCGAGGGCGTCACGTGCGGTGAGGATCAGGATCGGCACGTCGTCCTCGGCGCGCAGCGCCTTTGCGACCTCGAGGCCGTCTAGGCCCGGCAGGCCGAGGTCGAGGATCACAAGGTCGGGTGCGAATGAGCGCCCGTGCTCGAGCGCGCTGGACCCATCGGCGGCGGCGCGCACCTCATAGCCCTCCATGCGCAGTGAGCGCTGGAGGGCCTGAGCAATGTCCTCGTCATCCTCGACGACGAGCACGCGGGGTGCGCGGGAGAAGTCATTCATGAGCTCTGTCTTTATGTACCGGTGTGCGGTAAAGCAATGGTAAGGGAGGGTCTTGGCGCGCGATGTCGAAGTTGCGCGGGATGGCCAATACTCGCAAGCGTGCCCCCGCCCGTAAAGGAGGCGGCCGGTCCCCGGCCGCCCGCCGGAGCACCGGCGCGCGCGCTCGCGCCAGGCCTCGACCCCGGCGGCGCCGGCGCGCGCGCGGGTTCTCGAGGTTTATGCTGAGAATGCCATTGCACCTGCCGGAGCTTGACCAGCGCCAGCGCGACGTGATTGGCCTCGGCCTGATCGCCGCCGGGATATTCATGGGCTTTGTGTTGTGGGGATCTAAAGGCCAGCCCAACCCAGGAGGGCGCGTGGGACACGGGCTGGCGGTTGCTCTTGGCTGGGCGGCCGGTAAAGCGCGAGGCCTGGCACCGGTCGCGCTCGTGGGTGCTGGCGGGGCATTGCTGCTGCGGGCAGTGTGGCCGTCGCTGCGCCCGCTGCGGGCGGGCGCAGTCTGCTTGTTTGCCTCGATCACGCTAGCGCTTGCGGCAGGCACACTTGGTGTGAGCTCGGGGGTGGGTGAGGCTTCATCAAGGGGAACGTCGTGGACCTCGGCCTTTCTGCAGGCGCATGGGGGCGTGGCGGGCGAGGCGCTTTACCAGGCGGCGCACCGGTTGGTGCAAAGCGTGGGTGTCAACATTCTCGTGGTCTTCCTTTTCTTGGCCGGGATCACGTTGCTGAGCGGAGCATCGCTGGCGAGCGCGATCCGCGCGACGGGCAGCGGCGTGGCAGACACGACGCGAATGCTGCGCTTGCGCGTCGCCGCGGGCGAGCGCCGGACGCGAGGGAGCGCCGGAGAGAGTATGAGTCCCCCTGAGCCGGCACCCGAGGAGCTGATCATCCGGGCCACGCACGTGGAGGCTCCGCCGCTGGACGGCGCGCTCGCAGACGGGCTGGAGCCCTGGGAATCCGATCATCTGGACACAGATAACGCCTACGAGACAGAGCGGGAAGCCGGAGAAGAGCCGTTCGTAGGAGATCTCGTTGAGGAGGCGAGAACGGGCGAAGAGGATGAACCATCCGGCGTGGCCCGGGTGGAGCCAGCTGACGGTACCCCCACCCACCCATCGCTCACTCCACAGGGCAGGCTGCGCGGAGCGATCACCGATGATCCGGACTTCGTTTGGGAGCTGCCGCGAGCTGAAAAGTTGCTGGTGCGCTCAACAGCCGACCAGACGCAACCCGACACTGCTGGACAGGGGCGCACGGCGGCCAGCTTGGTCGAGGCCCTGGGGCACTTCGGCGTGCAGGCAAAGGTGATCGGGACGGTCGCGGGACCGCACATCACCCGCTATGAGTTGCGCCTCGCGCCGGGGACGAAGGTCGCGAAGGTGGCCCAGCTGAAGGACGACTTGGCCTATGCGCTGGCGGCAACGGACGTCCGCATCCTCGCGCCGATCCCTGGCAAGCAGGCTGTCGGGGTAGAGGTGCCAAACGCCCACCGGCGGATAGTGAAGCTGGGAGATGTGTTTCAGCAGCCGCCAAAGGACTGGTCGCCGCTGACTGTGTGGCTGGGCAAGGACGTGGCGGGCAAGGCGATCGGGGCGGACCTGGCGAAGATGCCGCACCTGCTGGTAGCGGGCACAACGGGCGCGGGCAAGTCGGGCGCGATCAACGCAATGCTCTCCAGTGTCCTGTTGCGCGCTACGCCACATGACGTGCGCCTGGTACTGGTGGACCCGAAGCAGGTCGAGCTGAACCACTATGAGTCGATTCCACACCTGCTGACGCCGGTGATCACTAGCCCGCGGATGGCGGCAAACGCGCTGCAGAACCTCGTGAGGGAGATGGAGCAGCGCTACGGGATCATGTCGCTGGCGCGCACCAGGAGCCTGATCGAATTGAACAAAGCGCGGGCGAGGCGAGGCGAAGCGCCGCTGCCCTACATCCTGTGCGTGATCGACGAGCTCGCGGACTTGATGATGGTGGCTCCAGCCGACGTGGAGGACTCGATAATCCGCCTGGCCCAGAAGGCGCGTGCGGTGGGGATCCATCTGGTGTTGGCGACACAAAGCCCGCGCGTAGACGTGATCACGGGCATGATCAAGGCGAACGTGCCCTCGCGGATCGCCTTCGCGGTCTCCAGCCAGACCGACTCGCGCGTGATCCTCGACCAGAACGGCGCGGAGTCACTGCTGGGGCAGGGGGACATGCTGTTCAGCCCAGTGGGCACCTCGCAGCTGCAGCGGATCCAGGGGGCCTATATCGACGAGGCGCAGATCGCGAAGCTGACGGACCTGTGGCGCAAGCAGGGCGAGCCGGAGCTGCGCGAGGAGTTGCTGGAGGAGGTCGAGCCCGCCGAGCCCGAGGCGGGTACTGACGAGCTCGACCCCGACGAGGACCCGATGCTCAGGGACGCGATCACGCTCGTGGCGGAAATGCAGACCGCGTCGACCTCGATGCTGCAGCGCCGCTTGCGGTTGGGCTACACGCGCGCGGGGCGCGTGATCGACATGCTCGAGCGGCGCGGAGTGATCTCGGGGTATGAGGGCTCAAAGCCTCGGCAAGTACTGATCAGCGAGGCTGACCTGCCGCGGATACTCGCGGGATTGGAATCCTCATCCGCCCAGCCCGCCACGGCTGAGGCGATCACGGAGTCGTGAGGCCGTGCAGGTTCGCGTGCACCTGACGGTGAGAAAAGTCTTCAGCGACTAGCCTTCAGGCGGATATGGCTGAGATCGGTGCAACGCTGCGCGCAGCTCGCATGAGCGCGCGCATCGACGTGTCGGAGATCGAGGCGCAGACCAAGATCCGGGCGAAGTACCTGCGCGCGCTCGAGAACGAAGAGTGGGACCTACTCCCCGGACCGACATTCGTGCGCAGCTTCCTGCGCACATACGCCCAAGCGCTTGGGTTGGACGCGAAGGTGCTGGTGGAGGAATATCGCCTGGATAACGAGCGCCCGAGCGAGGCGGCGCTCGAGCCGATCGTCTCGGCCCCGCGCGGGGCATCAGGGTCAAGGGGACGTGTGCCGCCGCGACCCTCGCGCGGATATATGGCGATCGTGGGAGCCGTTGGTGTGGTGATCGTGCTGCTGATCGTAGGCCTGCTGAGCGGGGGCGGGGGAGGCTCTTCGAAGAACACCGGCGGCGCGTCGGCTCGAGGGGGATCTACCCAGCACAACGGCAAGCATGGAAAAACGCTGTCCAGTCACTCCTCGCATCCCGCGAGCGTGGTGAGCACTCGTGTGGCGCTGTCGCTGCGCCCCAGCGCGTTGGTGTATGTGTGCCTGATCGATAACGACAATGGGCGCAAGCTGATCCCCGGGCTGGAGCTGAAGCCGGGCACCAGCACTCCCACGTACCACGCGAAGCGCTTCACGATCACGCTGGGCAACAGCTCGGTGACGATGTTCGTCGACGGGGCCCGGCGGACCGTGGCGCCATCGTCCGCAGCGATCGGGTACTCGGTCACGAAGGCTGGCCGCCAGCGGCTAAAGGCCGGGCAGCTGCCCACATGCGCATGAGGGCCGTGAGCCCGGGCTGGGGCCGGCCGGAGATACCCGGAGGGCGGTGAGGTGGGTGAGGGCCGGACGCCTCGCGCGGGGATCGTGGTCACGGGCACGGAGGTGCTGACGGGGCGGGTGATAGACCGCAATGGTCCGTGGTTGGCAGAGCGCCTGTGGGAGCTGGGCGTCGATCTGGCGTACACGACGATCGTGGGGGACCGCCCGGAGGACATGCAGGACGCGCTGCGGTTCATGGCCGCGGAGAGGCTCGACGTGATCCTCACGAGCGGCGGGCTGGGGCCGACGGCGGACGATCTGACGGCCGAGGTGGTGGGCAGGGCGCAGGGTCGCGAGATGGTGCTCGACGAGGCGCTTGAGGAGCGGATCGCTGAGATCCTCAGGCCGCTGGCGAAACGCTGGCCCAACCTGGACATGGACGCGATCAGGCAGAGCAACCGCAAGCAGGCGGTGATCCCGCAGGGCGCGACGGTGCTCGAGCCGGTCGGTACCGCGCCCGGGCTGGTCGTGCCGCCGAAGGAGCCTGGAAGTGGACCGACGGTGGTGGTGCTGCCGGGCCCTCCGCGCGAGCTGCAGCCGATGTGGAGCGAGGCCGTGAAGACCGAGGCGCTGCGCGCGGCGATCGCAGGCGCGACCGAGTACCGGCAGAGGATGCTGCGGCTGTTCGGGATCCCGGAGTCGGAGATCGCCGAGACGCTGCGCGCGGCCGAACGCGAGGGCGTCGAGCTGAGCCGGCTGGAGATCACCACGTGCCTGAAACGCGGCGAGGTCGAGGTCGTGACCCGGTACGAGCCGGAGGAGCAGGGGGTGTACGACGCGTTCGAGGCGGTCGTGCGCGGCAGGCACGCTGACACCCTGTTCTCCGACGACGGCAGCACGGTCGACGACCAGGTCGCGGCGCTGCTACGCGGGAAGGACGGGGTTCAAACCCAGACAATTGCGACCGCAGAGTCCTGTACGGGAGGGTTGCTCGCGGCCAGGCTGACCGATCCGCCGGGCGCGTCGGACTACGTGAAGGGCGGGATCGTCGCCTACGCAAACGACGCGAAGGTCGCACAGGCGGGCGTGCCCCCCGAGCTGATCGAGCGTCACGGCGCAGTTTCGGCGGAGGTGGCAAGAGCGCTGGCCGAAGGAGCGCGCGCGAAGCTGGACGCCGACGTGGGGGTGGGGGTGACCGGCCTGGCTGGCCCGGGCGGAGGCACAGAGGAGAAGGCTGTTGGGCTCGTATGGCTGAGCGTGGCAACAGCCGATGCCGAGCCATTAACACGCTCGGTCAACCTCCCAGGCTCCAGGGCCGACATCCGCGACCGCACGACGACGGTGGCGATGCACCAGATCCGCCGCGCACTGTTGCGTCCCTAGCCCGTCATTGCGAACAGCTGTTCCGTCCGAAGCGGTCTTTAGCTTGACCGGTTCATCCCGAACCGGAGGAGTAAGGCCCATGTCTGTGACCGACGAGGAGAAGGCAGCCAAGGCGCGCGACGCCGCCCTTCAGGGTGCGCTCACGCAGATCGAGCGCGAGTTCGGTAAGGGCACGGTCATGCGCATGGGCGACGAGGGTGCGCAGGTACGCTGCGACGCGATTCCCACGGGCGCGCTGTCGCTTGACCTCGCGCTCGGCATCGGCGGCGTGCCTCGCGGGCGCATCGTAGAGGTCTTCGGCCCGGAGTCCTCGGGTAAGACGACGCTGATCTATCACGTGCTCGCCGAGGCGCAGAAGCTCGGCGGCGTGTGCGCGTTCATCGACGCCGAGCACGCGATGGATCCTCTGTACGCGCAGGTGATCGGTGTCGACATCGACGAGCTGCTCGTCTCCCAGCCCGACTACGGCGAGCAGGCGCTGGAGATCGCCGACATGCTCGTGCGCTCCGGCGCGGTCGATGTGGTCGCGATCGACTCGGTCGCGGCGCTCACACCGCGGGTGGAGCTCGAGGGGCAAATGGGCGACCAGACGGTCGGTGCGCAGGCGCGCATGATGTCCCAGGCGATGCGCAAGCTAGCGGGCAACCTGAACCGCACGCAGACGCTGTGCATCCTGACCAACCAGATCCGCGAAAAGGTCGGCGTGATGTTCGGCTCGCCGGAGACGCAGCCGGGCGGGCGGGCGCTGAAGTTCTATTCCTCCCAGCGCCTGGACATCCGCCGTATCGAGACGCTCAAGGACGGCACCGAGGCGATCGGCAACCGCGTGCGCGTGAAGGTGGTTAAGAACAAGGTCGCCGCCCCGTTCCGCCAAGCCGAATTCGACATCGAGTACGGCAAAGGCATCTCGACAGCGGGCTGTCTGGTCGACCTGGGTCTGGAGCACAACATCCTCACCAAGTCCGGCTCGTTCTTCTCCTATCGCGACGACCGCCTCGGCCAAGGCCGGGGCAACGCCAAGACCTACTTGGAGGAAAACCCCGAGATGGCGAAGGAGATCGAGGAGAAGATCTATGAGGCGCTGGGTCTCGGCAAGGAGCAGGTGACGCCGATCGAGCGCGACAAGGATGTCGTCCCGGAGCCACCGGTCGCCGGGTCAGCCAGTGGTGTGGAAGACACAGCCCAGGAGGCTGAGGCGAGCGAACCGGCGATCGCAGCCGCCTAGCGCCTTAGGCAGAGACGGCGGTGGTGCCCCATGTTCGAGGAGGCGCTCAGTCAGGCATACCGGTACTTGAACCGGCGCGAGCGAACGGTAGCGGAGATGCGTGCGTATCTAAAACGCAGGCACCCGGCACCTGAGCTGATCGACGCGGTCCTCAACGAGCTCATCGAGAAGGGTTACCTCGATGACGCTCGCTATGCGAAGTGCTTCACCGAAGATCGCCGCAAGCTGGATGGCTGGGGGTCCGGGCGGATTCGCCGACGCTTGCTCGAGCTGGGGATTGAGCGCAATCTAGCCCAGCAGGCCTCTGAGCCCGAAGATCAAGAACAGGAAATGCGGGCCGCGCTCGAGGTGTTGCACCGTCGAGTGAGGTTCCCTCCAAGCGACCCCAGCGGGCGTAAGCGAGCGCTGGGCATGCTGGTACGCAGAGGCTACGCGCCAGAGCTCGCTTACAACGCGATCAGGCGCTTCGAGACGCAGGCACGTGAGGAGGCTACCCTTGGGTAGCCATGAAGCGCTACCACCTCACCACATAGGTGTGAAATAGTATAGTCCGCCTGTCGCACTTCCGGCACCGCTGACGCTGGGGCCATCTCACTGGTCCGATCCGTCTTATAAGGTCCAATCGGGATGGATCTGGATACGACCGAGCGCCTGGAGCGCTACCTCAAGGAGGCACCAGTCCTTCACGTCAGGCCGCTGGAAGGCGGAGGCGGACACTCGAACAAGGCGACGCTCATCTTGCAAGGCGGCGTCGGAGTGGCCGCAAAGCGGGCCGCAGATGAACAGATGAAGATCCAAGCGCGTCGTGAGGTCGCGGCATGGGTGCTCGCAACAGAGCTCGCGATGCCGCATCTCGTGCCAGCCACGGTGTTGAGGCAGGTGCCGGCGGGGGATGATCCGTCTGGCGATCAGGTGGAAAGCAGCGTCCAGATTCTTTGGCCACGATTCAAGACAGCTCTGGAGGGACCAACACCCGCCTCCGATTGCGACGATGATACGTCATGGCCCATCGCGGTCTTTGACCTGTTGGCAGCGAATACCGATCGAAACGATGGCAACTGGGGCACCATCGAAGGGCTCCCTCGGGTCGCCCTCATCGACCACGGACACGCCTTTGCTGGTACCGGTAGTTCCAGCCCGTTCGTTGCCCGTCATATGGGCACCGTGCTGCCCGCAAATCTGCGGGAGCAAGTCGTGCGATTCCACTCCGGCTCCGGTACCTCGCGGCTCACGGAATACTTGGATGCCGAAGCCTGCAAGGGCGTGTTCGAGCGTGCAGCGAAGCTTGCTCAAGAAGGAACCTTGACTTGATGTCCGGTAACGGGTGTATAATGATATGTTTTTCCGTGCTAAGCTCGGAGAACGGAAAGGAGCAGTTCTAATGGCGACACTAAAGCACGTAGACATCGTCAGCAATGAACCGCTCGGTAGTGTGCCTCGGCTAATCGCTCGTGTCTCGCTAAACGGTGGACCTCGCCTCGATCTCGACGTAGTGTCCCCCGACACAGACAAGGACCGTATGTGGACTTACCTGCGATCGGTCGTGCCCGACATTGATCCGGATGGGGAGCCTAAGACGTTTCTGCACGCCCTTCCCGACCGGATCGATGCGACCTACTTGGGCGCAACCGGCGTTCACGATGACTCTCATTGTCCGTTTGGCCCAACCTCCCACTAACGGATACCACGACGTAATGCTGTTGATCTACATTGCTCGCAGTGGCCTTTAGGGCCCTATTAGCGGGAGGGGGGCAGGCCTCCCCCCGGGTGGTAGATTGGTGATCGAAGCGGCTCACTGGTAGGAGATCAGCGCCAGCAGCGTTCCGTCCGTCCGGCCGATTAACGACTAAACCCCGGTGATCTGCCTCACCGCCTAGACGGTGGGTAGGGATCGTTCCGGGGTTTGTGTCCAACAGGATAGCATCGGCCGATCGCTGCCGGAACTCCATCCAGCCTGCCACACATCGAGGTGCTGCGAGCACGTCTGCGCCAGCCAGGTTCGACAAGTACGTAACCTCGGCCGGGGCGAGCCGTCTTCTGGGACAGACAGCCGATCTCGATCGACGAGGCGCAAGTGATCGCCTATCCGTACGCCGAAGCGCTGCAGCGCATGTATCCAAGCGAGACGGTCTCCGACATCTGCATTTGGCAAGTCCGCAAGAGGAACCTCTATGTCGTGCCACTAGCCGATGCGCTCGCCCGGGCGAATGAAGCCGACGCGGTGCTCGCTCGGCTCTAGCCGAGACCGCGCGGCTCGCGGCCGCGCACCGTCAGGAACTCCCTGACCTCGGACTGGTAGTCGGGGTGGTCCTTGACCCAGTAGAAGCGCTCGCAGAACTGTTCCAGTAGGTCAAGCGCTTTCTCGTGGTCGTCCGCGAGCGCGTTGACGGCGTGAACGGCGGCGCTGCCTGTCTCGTTTGGCTCAGGCAACCTATCCCTCCTCGTCCTCGTCCTCGTCCTCGGCGTCGCCGGCAAACATGGTTGCGCGCTCGGTCGCTCACCAGCCCCCGCGACGTGACCCCTCTAGCTGCGCTGCCCGGCGGTCTGTCGAGCGGCGTCTTTGTTGTTCTTGCTGCGCATCAACGTCAGGTTGGCGAGCGTCATGAGCACCGCAAAGGCGGCACCCTTTTCGAGGACACGAGACGGCGACAGTGCTTCCCCGTTCGTCGCGACGGTGAGCCCGCCGAAGCCCACGTCGTAGAAGAGGGTCGCGAATATGGCAGCCACGGCGACCGCCTGCCAGGGAGCCTTCACGGGACGCGAATCGGCGTCGTCCGGGTAGGGGTGTCCTGCCTCGCGTAGGACGCGCATGTTCTGAAGCTCCGCTCGCGGCGCGCGTGAGCGCATCCGCCATATTGCGATCGTGGCGTAGACGCCCCATGCTGTCGACGCGCCCCAGAAGATCGTGAGCGCGACGTGACCCGCGTCGATCTGGCTGACAAACTGCCAAACGAACCCCGCCAGGAGCAGCAGCCAGAACGCGACAAGGAGGGGATGTGCCTTGCGCCGTTGCAAGTCGCGTGCGTATGCCACGGCAAACCGAGCGCGCACGACATCAGGCGCCTCGCCGCCCCGGCGGACCAGCCGTTGGACTTCGCGGACCGTGCGCCGATCTAGGTCGGCTTCTGCCGCCAGCAACTCCGCGGAAGGCCCCTGTCCGAGACCGACTGCCAGCCAGTTCCTCAGGCGCATCGTGTAGCCAGAATACCAGCGGATAGCGGGCGCATACGCCCGCCGAGTCCTTCTGCGCTCGACGCGCCCTTAGAAGGCCTCGACAAGAGCACAGTGGCGATCCCCGCGCGGATACCTAGCTCGCAAAGACTAATTGGTCCGAGAATGGACACCAGGCTGGCACGCTTGGATGTCACGCGAGCCCGCGTCTACGGCGACATCTGGGCGATCAACCTAGTACCGCTACCCGGATAACAACACGTTGCGATAGTTGCAGCTGTTCCCGGTTGTTCCCCGTTATGCCTGAAAATGCGCGACCTCCGCGAGAACGGGGGGAGGCAGTTTGCGGCTGTTTCTGGACCTTCGGTTGACCTTTTCTTGAACCCGAACGAAAGGGATCACACCTCTGTATCGGGTTCCATCTCCGGCTCTCGGTTCATCGAGATGACAGCAACTTCGTCATCGGTGATCTGCCCCACGAGCATATGATTAGCGTCGGCCATCAGCATGACGTGCATGCTCAGCAGGTTTCTAACGAGTGGCAGCAGATCGTGCAGATACTCGTGGGCCTGGGCAACGTCCAGCGGTGGTGCGAAGGGGTTGCGGGCGTGCAAGAGCTCGCTGGCCTTGCCATAAGCCCGACCCCATTCGTCCTCGGTCAGAACTTCCTCGGCGGATCGTCCCTCCAGGCTTGCGTCGCCCGTAGGAACCACCGCCCTCGGCCAGTAATGGGGGTTGGCGTTGCGCGCGAGCTTCCGCGCGTCGTCCACGTTCTTCCGCTCGAGCGCGGCCGTGATCCGTTCTACGGCCACGCGGTTCGTCGCCAGAGACGCCATAACGATCAGCTCAAGCACCATCCGGAGTTGGAGCGCCGCGTACTCGACGGTTGCCAGGGTCGGCGGCGAGACCTGGAGATATTCATGCGCCCCGAGGGCGCGCGTCCCCATCTCCTTAAGGACCTCGGAGTACCGGGCTCGGTCCTCGTCGCTGGCGGGATGCTCGTCCTCGGGCGCCACGAGGAGGATGCTATGTCAGGCCGGCGCAGCGCCGACGCAATGCCTGACGAACGAGTCGGGCAAGACCCGCGTGTTTAGACCATTTGTCGCGGGTCAAGTCACACTTAGCGAAGACCTCACTCTAGAGCCCCTGGGCAGACCAATCGTTTAGGCCACCACGGCCCCGCAGTGGCCTAAACCCACCCAAATCGGCACGCAGCCGCGGGTATCAGCCGTCGCTTGGCGGTGTCACATCTGGCTTTCCAGAGCCATTTCTGCGCCTCTTTCGCTTTCTGCGCGCCATTCTTCCGGCGCGAGAGGTCGCAAGTTCGAATCTTGCCGGGCGCGTAATGAAAAGCCCCGCTAGGGTGGGGTTTGCTTGGCGCCTACGGGGTCAGCTGTCCTAACAGGTCTTGCTGATCAGATTGGGGATTTTTCTGGGAGACAAGAACGCCAGTCCACCGCCGAAAGGTGAGTGTCGCCGGCCACCACGCGGGGTGGACGAGTCCCAGCAACTTCCCCTTCGCGCGGCGAAAGCGAGCGTCAGCCGATGATCAGCCAGCGCACTCGCAACTCGTCGTGGGTGTCGTGCAAAGTTGTCGCGGATGATGGCCTGAGCGCTAGCGATGATGGCATTCGGCCTCAGTAGGGCGACTCGGGCAGCGGGTTGATCGTATCGGCTTCCCACGTGACGCTCTGATTGTCCGGTACCGCGAGTACCTCGAGCTGATCGTCGGCGAGCAGGGCCTCGATAGCCGAACTGCTCCCGCCCACATATGTGGTCATGAGGTCGACGTCGGTGCCCACATACCATCTCTTGTCTGCGGGCCACCACAAGCTGGGCGCGTTGCGAAGACACAGGCTCGACCGACCGTCGTAGTGCTCGTAGAAGTCTTCGATAGCGACGAGCGGGCCGCACAGCAAATGCATTGGCCGCTGGGGCACGTCGAAGGACGCAGCACTTTCGACTAGCCCGCGCCAGGCTGCAACCTCAGCGTCAAATGCCTCTCGTGCGTGCTGCTGAACTTTCTCAGGCGTGTCCTTTGTGAAGAAGAACATGGGCGTCCCGGTTCCCCAGCCCTCCCAGATCCCGAAGAAGCCGTGATTCGGATCATCAGTATGTGCGGAGAGAACTGCAAGCAGCCGCTGCGCGACCCCGTCGGGTAGTTCGCCGGTCGAGGGCGGGCCGTCCCAAAGGTCTGGCTGAGTTGAGCGATATTGGTGCTCCCAGGATCCTGTGATGGAGCCCCACTCCGCTGCTGGGTGCATCTCGCGACCATTGGCCTCGGCGACGTCGGCCCACCGCACGGCTAGCTGATCGTCGCCCGTACCGCGTGACGCCGGATGAAAGATGCGCGCATAGGCCTCGAACACGGGTGGCACGATAGACCCGACCGTACCGTCGAAGTCGCGTAGCGCGATGAGGATCCAAGTCGCAGCGTCCATGTCGGACGACGCGCTGAGCCGTCCAAGATGCGGCTGAGAAGGCCGCGGACTGCCTGAGTCCCCCGTGGTTCCACGTATGCCCTGTGGGCTCATCACCGCGCATCCTATGCCGGTGAGCCAGTCGGAGCCAGTGCTTTCAGAAAGGAGACGACCGCGGCCTCGGCGAGTGTTCGGGAATGTCCCTTGACTGCACGAAGATCGTGTCCGGTCCTTCGCCCATGTAGAAGTGCTGCGCGCTTTGACCGCGTAGTTTGCGCCTCAGTTTGACGGCAAGTCGTCCGTTGCGTCCACGGCGTTCCCGATAAATACCGGGTCTAACTCCACTACAACCTCGTCGCCCTCCCACCGCCCGTGCTCGGCGATGTTCAGACCGATGAGGGAGAGCGTGGCCGCCCGATGACGCTGCGCAGCCTGCTCATACGTCTCCGGGTCGAGCGGTCCTTCCCCATCGTCCCGCTCCCATGCGGCTACTGCCCGCTCCGCAAGCCGTCGCGGCAGCCGAACCTCCACGCTGGATGGACACGACAGAAGTCCTCTCTCTTATGGTGCCGTTCCCGCAACCTCCTGTTCGCTCTGCTCGAGATGATCCGCCGACACGTTGTCACTCCCGCCTCGGTCGTGGGGGACGACCCAGGTGCAGTTCGGCGGGAGCTGCTCGGGCAGCACGCCGTACATGCCGTACTGTTGGCGCGCATGCGCGTAGCCGCGCCGCTTGTCCTGGCCTGGGGCACGCCCAGATCCCTCCGTGAAACGCCGCAGGTGCATTGGAACCAGATGGTGTCGCACGACGCGGGCGAGTCGCCCGCGCGCCTTCGCCTCACCGTAAGCGGCAAGCATTGACCGATCCGACGAGCGGGTACGCCTGGTCACCCGTGGCCTCCACGCGTACTCGGCACCGATACGTTCGAGATCCATCGTGGCCAACGCCTCGACGATGGGCCGCGTATCCACCGCCCGCCAACCGGGCCCGAGGATCACGGCTGCAAGCTCGCAGAGCGTCAGCAGATGAACGCCATGATCGCGCGTGCGGCCCCGCAGCCGGAATGCACGGTTGATCAGCTCGGTCAGCGTCGGCGCGCCGCGCTTGTCCTTGGCCGATAGCTCCTTCATGCCCATCTCGCGTTCATACACGGTGAGATTGGTATCGCTATCGAAGCTCGTTCCGTCGGACGCAACGATCGGCGGCGCAACCGGGACGGTCCGGATGCGTACCACGCTTCCGTGCGCCTCAACGTTGCAGTGCAGCACGATGCCGGGCGAGAAGTCCCACGGATATTCGATCCCGTACAGGCTGGTGCCATCCCGTTCAACCGCCGTCCGCGAGCGATCCTCACGGTGACGGATCGCGACATCGACGGGACCGGGGGCTAGGGCCTGAGCCGCGGCCGTGCTCAGCCGCAAGCGTCCTAGCGCGCGGTCGCGCTGCGTGAGCGGCACCTTGAAGCCGGTCTGGGAGGAACCAAGCGGCTGCTCATCGTTCGCTGCGCTTTCGCGCACTGTGGCCTCGTCGTCGGTTTCGGCATAGCCCAGGTGAAGCGGCAGCAGCGGCGAGAGGGTCTTGAGCGAGTAGTGCTGTGGGTCGCAAACGCGCTCGGCGCGCCAGATTCCCCCAGCCTGCCAGTCGTCGTCGAGGCGCACGTGAACGCCGCCGTCGAGCAACCCGTCTGGCTGCTCGCGCACGAGAGCATCGGCGATATACGTGTTGGCGTAACAGACCGATGCGGCGTACGATCCGCCCTGCAGCAGCGCCTTCTCGGACGCCACGAGGCCGTCGCGCTCCAGCAGCTCGAGGATTCGCGGACCGATTGCCGAGTAGCAGCGAGACTCGCCGCCTGGCACACGGCTGACTCCACGAAATAGATCACGCATGTCGGCCTCGCCAAGAGGGCCGTCGTACGCGAGGCGCTCAGCGTGGGCGCTCGACAGAAAGAAGTACCTGCCGCGCCAGGAACACAGCTCGCGGGTGCTCGACGCAAGCTCGCGAACGGCGTCCAGGCTGCGAAGCAGAGCCTCCCGGAGCTCGTCGTCGTTCAGTTCCTCGCTGAAGCAAAACGCCAGTAGACCATCTCGGTGCTCGGCGAGCAGATACTCGGCGTAGTAGTCGAGATCATCAAGGCCAGCCGACTCGGGCGTGTAGGTAGCTTCCATGACGAGATGACCATGCTCGTCAACCCAGCGCGCCCGCTCGCATAGGCGCTTGTACTGCGTCTCGGTGATGTTGTTGCCGTCCGGGCCGAAAGCGTCGAGATCGAGAACGAAGCGCTCGCGCACTGTGGCGGTGCGCTGGCCATCCGCCTGCTCGGCGACGGTGGCTGGTGCCCCGGAGAGTCCGGGCGGGATCCAGCCTTCATCGACATCGACATGCGCGCCCTCCTTGTAAATGACCTCCGCCACCAGGTCGGCGCACGCCGCCTCGGTGTGAACGCGAAGGAATCCGCCAACCGGCAATGAGACGTCGCGGGCGCGCGCGGAGCGGGTTGGCATCCGCTGGGGCTGGATCTGGTCGAGGTGAAAGCCCCAGTGGCCGAGGTCGTAGTTGAAATACAGCGCGTTCCACAGATTGGCGAGGTGAAGCGGATGACCCCGCTGATGAACGACGGCAACGAGGAACCGCTGCAGCTGGGAGTGACGGTCGGAGCTGAGGGCACCCGGTCCGAGCGTGAGCTCTGGATAGAAGCGCCCCTGTTCGAGTCCTGACCGCGCACCAGTCCCAAGGCCGGGGACAATGTCCCGCACCGATGTGCGGTCAGCCGAGACGAGTGATTTGGCCGAATCGGGAGCGCTCGGCTTGTTGCGCTTCTTGTTGCGCTTCGCTTCGCGGTGTCGTTGTGTCTTGCTCGCCTTCAAGGGGTTAGAAATGCTATGGGTCGCGGTAGACGGATCGGGGATGACATCTGCCCGCTAGATTTGCGCGCGGACGACGTCATACGCGCGCCTCCTGGGTGGCCGGTCGCCCGATCTGCTGGTGCTCGGCAGGAGTCTGGGCCTGATCCTCGAGAACGTGGCGGGTGAGCCGGAATCGACGTGCCCCGATCTTGGTTATCTCGCCGCGGTCGACAAGACGCTGAAGCGAGGCACGGAGCTCGTCTTTGTGTAGCGCGGGCTTGCGGCCGCGCACCCGCGAGAGAAGCAGTTTTGGCCAGAGGAGCTTGCGCTTGCCGTCGCGACGAGAATAGTAGTGATCCTCGCCGCGGAGCACCGCCCAGATGATGTTCTCCACCAGTCCGCTGTAGTTATGCCACAGCAGCTGCAACACGAGCTTGTCGAGTCGCTCCTCGCTGCGCTTACGTCCGTGCGACGTCGCGGAGGATGGCCGCAGATCGTTGCTCATGAACGCCTCGTAAAGCTTTGGCTCGACAGCGTCGGCTGGGAGGCCCGCCCGCGCCCAGTCCGCCGAGCAGCGACAGTCGTCGGTCGCGCAGATACCGGGCGGTAGCTCCTGCGCATCGAAGTAGCGCCGAAAGCCGTCGTTGCAGCAGACTCCCTGTTCGCCGAACCATCGCCGGAGAAGCGCCACCTCGACGGCTGTGTGGCCCTTGCGAGCTATCAGGTCTCCGATCAGGCTATCCGGCAGCTCGCGGCTGTGGAATTCGACGCTCGTCAGCTGCTCCCGGTTGGGTCGCTGCGACACATCGAGATAGCCGAGCGTGTGCAGCGCGAGCAATTCATGCCAGAGGGCGCCGGGGTCAGGGAAGTCCTCGCCGAAGCGCGGAGCGAGCGCGGAGTGGAGAGCAGTCGTCTCGACCTTGTGATCTCGCGGCAATTCGGTGAGGACGGCCTTCACGAGCTCGCGTAGTTCCTCGGTGTCGGCATCGTAATCGCCTGGCCTGATCTCAATCGTGCGTGGAAAGTCACCGTGATCGGAGACGACGCCCTGCAACGACAGCTCAGCCAGAACCCGCAGCACACCCGTCTCGTAGGTGCCAAGCGTCTCCTCCTTCGCCGCATCCTCAGCGCCCAACCGGGCGGCGTTCAAATCCTCGTTGATCAGGTCAAGGGCCATCGCTCGCGATGAGAACACCGCTTCCATACCCAGCAGACGACCCGCGATCCGCGCGAGCAGATCGTCGCCGACCCGTTGCTGGGTCATGAAGTTGATCGTCCGCTGTGCGCGCGGATAGCTGACCGCCAGTCCCGCCGTGAACGGACCGGGCTCCTCGGGGTGCGCGGCACGGTCGCGACCCGCGCGCCCCAGCTGCTGGTAAAGAGCTGCGAGGTCGGTCGGGGGCGAGACGCAGAAGACGGCGCGAATGTCGGAGCGATCGACCCCCAACCCGAACGCCGAGGTGGCCACCACGATCATCCGCTGATAGCCATCCTCCCCCTTGGCGGGTGCTTGCTTGAAATGGTTCGCGGTCCCCGTCTTCTCGGCGTCGGTTAGACGTCCGTGGTAGATCAGAACGTCGACCGGGTGGCTCTGCAGGTAGTCAGCGAGATGTGCGTGCACCGCCTCGACCTGACGCACGGTCAGGCAATAGAAGATCGCGTGGCCGTCAAGCGCATCGACAACGCGCTCGACCAGGCCCGCGACCGATGTCGCCCCGCCCTGGCGCTGGGGCAGCACCCGCCGGTATATCGCCAGCTCCGGTCGTAGGGGATTTGCGCGCACGAAAGCGAAATCGTCGCGCTCCTCTCCGCGGCGAAGACCGAAGATCGCCGTCCGCAACCCCTCGCGAACGGTGTCATTGGCGGTAGCTGTAAGGGCGAGCAGCTGCACATCTGGATGATCACGCTTGAGCGTGCGCAAGAAATCCTCGGCGCGACGCACACTGGGGCGGAAGTCGTCGCCCCACTGAACGAAGGTGTGCGCCTCATCGAGCGCGACCCGGCGAATGACCCCGCGTGCTGCGCCAGCACGGATCCACTCCTGGAAGTGGCGCTGACACAGCCGCTCCGGAGAGAGGTAGACGATCTTGATCCCATGCGACCGGATCCCCTTGAGCTCCTCCTCGATCTCGCTCTTACCGGTACGACTGTTTGACTCACGCATCGGCGCAACCAGGGCGCGTACCCGCCCGGCGATCGTCCTGTTGAGCTCGAGTGCCTGATCGGTCATCAGTGAAACAAGCGGGCTGACCACGATCGTGACCCCCGGTAGTGCCAGCGCAGGCAGCTGAAAGACGTAGCTCTTCCCGTATCCGGTCGGCAACACGGCGAGCAGATCCTTCCCGGCTGCGACCGCCCGCAGCGCCTCCTTTTGCTTGGAACGAAGCTGCAGCGGTCCCTGTGCAGATTGAAGCTCCCCCCCGATCGCCGCGGCCCGCCGAAGCACCTCGTCCTCGAGCGTGCCGGCGTCGCGATGGCTGCGCTCCTCCTCCGGTGAGAGCTCCTGTTCCAGGATCGCGAGTGTCTCTGGTAGCTCGGTGAACTCGGTGAGGCGCTGCTCGGTCGAGAGCTCCTGCGCGCGTCCAGGGTCGATCATGCCCTGACGCGAGAAGAAGCTGAAGATGCGTTTCCAGCCCTCGCGCATAGTGGCGACGTTGCCTAGCCATGCCTCGCCGGTCTCGGAATCGGTACGCATTAGGCCTGGGTCGAGCGAGCCGAGGAACACCTCGCGGTATAGCCGGCGCAAGCGCGTCGGTCCCGCGAGCTTGCGATCACTGATCACGATGACGCCGGCATGCTCGCGCGAGCGGATCAGACGGCCAACCGCCTGGCGTAGCGACAGGGCCGCGAGCGGCAGGTAATAGTGCTCGTTGGCGTGGGACTCGGGATCCCCGTCGCCGCGAAGCTCCGCCAGCTCGACTTCGAGCGCAAGCCGGGCCGCGATCACGGGCTCGGTGAAGGGCGCGAACGGCAACTTGTTGATCCAGACCAAGCGCAACCGGTCCGCATCGGCAATGTCGACGCCTTGCCACAGGCCGCGCGTGCCGACCAACGCGCCGCCAACCTTCTTGAAGGTCTCAACCGCTCGCTGGTTGCCCTCAATGCCAGCCGAAATCAGGGGATAGGATTCGCCGCGCTGCACTCGCAACCGCGCCAGCCAATCGAACACGCCCGCCGCCGCCGCACGTGATGTCGTCAAGACCATCGCGCCGTTATGCCCCTCAACATCGACTACCTCCGACGCGTAGCCAGCGATCTGGTGGGCCACAGTGTGCATTGCCGCCTCGGCGTGCTCTGACCAGGACGGGAAATCGTCGAAGCAGATCAGCTCGGCCTGACTCGCGGCGTCGAAGGGTGAGTCGAGAGCGATCGCCGGCACCTCATCTTCGGAAAAGTCAAGCCGGCGGCGGATGAAGTTCCAGCGACCGGCCACGCGTAACGTCGCCGACACGTAGTAAGCCCGCGCGAAGCACGCTTTGAACTCATGCCACTTGTCCTCGCGGCCGACCTCGATCGGCGCGGTGACGAGACGGAAGCGATACCAGCGCGCCCGCCCCGGGCGGAACTCGTCGAGCTCCTCGGCGAACACGACGCGGTTTGAGCGCTCAAACGCCAAGCCGATCTGACCTGGCGACGCCTCGTCGGACTCAGTGGCTTCGTTCTCCTCCGCCTCCTCAAGGGCGATGAGCGCTTCACCAACCTGGGTGCCTTCTTCGGCGCCTTCATCGATGTCCTCGAAGCTCAGCTGCTCCGCCGCCTCGGCCGCGTTCGCCTCATTTGCTGCTTGCGCGTCAGCCGCCTTGGCCTCCTCTTCCCCGTCGGGCGGAGCCTGCTGTGCTGGCGCGAGGACCGCATCGACGTCGCGCACGATCATCACGAGCGCCCGATCGATGACCGCAGTACGACTCCATAGAGCCTGGAAGCGATCGAACTCGTAGGGATCCGAGGGCGGGTTCTGGTTGATGCGCCGAAGCGCCTCACTGATCAAACCAACGGTGCGGCGACACGTCCGCAGCTCGGCGGCCAGGTGCTCCATCGGGCGCACGAAGGCGTCGCCCTGCAGCGGACTGGCGACGGTCACCGTGCGCAAGACTGCACGGCCGAGCACATCGCCCTCGGCAGTATCGAACGCGTTCATCGCCGCGCGCGCGAAACGCTCATCGGCCAAGTAACGATCTAGGTGCATGACCGCGTCAGCGAGCTGAGCGACACCAAGCAGGCCGGCCTGACTCTGCGCCCACTCGGCTACCTGGACCGCCAGCTCGGCGAGCGCAGCCGAGTCGACTTCGTATGAGAGGGCCTCGGTCGCGGCGGCCTCCAGCTCGTGCGCCTCGTCGACGAATAACAGCGTGTGCTTGCTCATCTCGAAGAAGTCGTCGATATGCGCTAGGAGCAGCGCGTGATTGGCGACCACCAAGCGGCGTGAGTCCAGCGCCTCGCGCACGTACTGGGTGTAGCGGGCGATGCCAGGGCGAGTAGCGGGGTAGTCCTCGCTCTCGGCCTGCGACAGCGTCGCCAGATAGACAGAGAGCCGCTTCGGACAGTACTCATCGAAGAACGCGGGGATGTCAACGCGATCCACCGAGCGCGCCTCCCATTCCTGGGTCGACTTACCCTCGGCGAGGAACCGCAAGACCAAGTAGATGACCAGGTCGCGATAGCGCTGATCCGCGGAGAAGTCCTGGCGGCCGCGGCGATGCTTGCGCTCGTCGGGCTCGGTCAACTCCGACAGCGCGAGTAGCATCGCACGGAGGCTGAGCCGGTTCGCGGACCCCTTGACCATGTCTGACGCCTTGGCGAGTTCAGGCATCGCCCGCTCGCTCAGTGCCTCAATGTCCTCCGCGAGCTGCGACTGCAACTGCTTGGTGTACGTGGAGATCACGACCTTGTTGCGGTCATCGGCGTCGAGCCAGTCAAGCGCCGCGGCGAGCACGGCGTAGCTCTTGCCTGTGCCGGTAGGAGCCTCCACCAACGCAGGCGTACCCTGTCGGATCCAGTCGCGCAGCTTGGCGACCATGACGTGTTGAGCCTCCCGCGCCTCCGCGCCGTCACCCTTGACAGCAGCGACGAGCTTGTCGAGCGAGACGTGACCGTCGTCTCCGCGAAGCTCCGCAGGGACCGCGACCTTGATCGGCTCGCGCTCTGGCGTCTGGCTGCCGTCCTCGGACTCGGGCGGCGGCTCGGGGCGCAACGGGTCCTTCGCCGCAAGCGCGCCCAGGATGACGCGTGATGTACGAGCATGATCAAAGTTCTCGCGTTGGATCTGCTGATCCCCGAGGACAAACAGCAGCTCCCAAGCATCTGAGCCGCCACCGGCGGCGGCCAGCAAGGCGACCAGCTCGGAGGCAAGCGACGGAAGTAACTCGCGCGCGCCGTGCTCGAGCAACTCGACGACCATCTTTGAGTCATCGACCGCGTCGTGCCAGCGCATCTCCTCAACGTCGATCTCCAGCCGCTCGAGCAGCTGCTTCAGGCGGTGTTGGCGTGGTGGGATTGGCCACAACGCCTGCGCGAGATAAAGACCGTCAACCAGGCGCGGGGCTTGCGGACCGGCGAGCAGCGGAGCGAGCTCGCAACGGGCGTACTCCTCCTCGATCAGTCGAAAATCGTGGGCGATCCCGTTGTAGGCGACCACAACGTCGGCGCCGGCACAGTAGGCGCGGAACTCCTCGAGAACCTCAGCCATCGGCTGCTTTGCGGCCAGGTAGCGCGCGCGCAGTTCGTCGCTGTAGATCAGCAGCTCGTCATCGGAGCTCGGCAGCTCGGTAAACGCACAGAACTCAGTGCGCAGGGCTACCCACCGCTGGTCGGGGCCGAACCGAACCGCGCCGAGCTGGAACACGTGCTGCTCGCGGTAGGGGTCCTTCACGATCGGCCGCACGATCGACTCCAGGTCAAACACGACGAAGCGCTGCGACTGTGCTCGCACAGTCTGCTCGACCGCACCACTGGTCGTCTGTTCCGCGTGGATCCGATCGCCGTCGGTTCGGATCTGCTCACCGGCTGCTCGTATCGCTCGCTCGACATCCTCTGGCTGTAGGTAGGGGATCCGTTCTCGCAAGCGTGCGATTAGCTCAGGTCTCGTAAGCCCGTCCGGTGTCTCGGCCAAGACCTCGAGTAGCAGCCCCACCTCGTTCCCCATGGCGGCATCGTCTCAGCCCATGACGGCATTCACAAGCGCGCGACATTGCCGTCACGCGTCACCGGCGGTGGACCTGATGGGAAATACGTCCTGATCGGGGAGCGGCTAGAGCGAGTCAGTTGCTCCGGATGTTGGTTTCAGCTTTGCGTTCGGAGCGCCGCTCGGTGAGGCTGCGGCCCACGGTGAGCTGGAAGATCATCATGAACACGCCAAAGAACGCACCTTTGACGATGACGGTGGACGCGGAGTGCGTAGCGTCGGGGCCGACGAGCTGGAGCAAGCCAAAGGGCAGTCCGTAGACGAAGACCATGACGATCGCGATCGCGACGAGTGCGGCTGGCGGTATGTCGATCTGGGCTGGGGACCAGGATGGTGAGTAAGGCTCGGGTGCTCGTTGGAGTATCTCGAGGTTGAGTCGTTCAGCCGTCACGGCGTTACGGAGACGAACCCGTCCCTGGATCGTGATCGCGATGAACCAGAGACCGCAGGCTCCCGTGATGATGCCGAAGGCATCGATCTCTGCCCGCACTGCCTGCACGACAAATATGCCCAGGAAGACCGCGATCATGAGAGCGACAGCCGCATAGGCGGAAGCCGTTGGTGCTCGCTGGCGAGTTTGGTGGGCCACGGCCACAGCCAGACGAGCCTCAGATGCGTTTGAGACTACGTTGCCGCGTCGTGTGAGCCTGGTGACATGGCGAACGGTCCTGCGATCGAGACCGTCCATGGCGTGCGCCAGCTCAACGGACGGCTTTAGACCGTTCACCGTGTTGAACCACATACGCCACCGGATCATGACCCAATCGGCGGTTGCGGCGAGGACGAGTCTTGTGTCGACGCTCCGATGCACCAGCCGAATGATGCCAAGGTTGCTCCCATGTCAAGCGAGGTCAGCATTTTGCGGACCTCGGGCGACCGAGCGTTTAGTGGTTCGCGACCAGGTGATGTTGGTAATGGCTTCGTCTGGCAAGGTGGCGGTGGCTTGATTGAGGTAGTAGATTGTTTGTCATGGCGAGTAGTGACCCGAAGAAGCCGCCTTGGGATAAGAGCCTTACTGAGCGGCTGGCTCGGGAGTCCTGGGAGGTCGCGAACGATCCTGCGGGACGCCGCCGGAACCCTTCGGTTCGGGAGCAGATCAGGTCCCCTTACTACTGGTTCGCGGTCCTTGCATTCGGCGTAGCCGCTGTGCTCTGGATTGTCGCGGGCCCCGGATGGCCGCGCGCGCTCGCTGCGGTTCTGTACGTCGTCTCGTTGCTCGCGACCGCGCTCTCTCGTCGCGACGCTCGTGCAGTCGGCTTGCGTAGCAGTACTACGGATGAGAAATGATCCTCTCCGCGCCGCTGACCCACTAGTGGGGCATGATGTGGTCATGGTTGGCGTGCCTGAGCGACGCACGGAATTGACTCAGCGGATTGTCGTGGCAGCGTATGTTGTGATTGCTGCGGCGCCGTTCCTATTTGCTGCGACGCACGCGTGGTTTTGGAACCATCATCATGCCCGTGCGCCGTTCGCGGCTGGGGTCGTCGGGATCTTGCTGATCGCGCTCGCTTTTCGTAGGACCGTGGCGTGGCTGGTGCTCGTACTTTTCGATGGCTTTGTAGTCGTCTCGTATACGTGGGAATGGTCTGGGGCACTGGGTTTCGTCGTGAACGTCGCAGCTTTCGCGCTTCTGGTATCGCCGCCGATGCGGCGATATGTCGGGCTTAGTGCGCGGCGGACTCCTCGCTTCCGAAAGGCGAGTCTCACCTGAGTCGCCGCGGGAAAGGGGTGCGGATTGCCCGTGGCATTGAGCGTGATCACCATCGCCCATCACGAAGCTGGAGAAAGTCTTGGTAGACGCCGGAAAGACCCGTGCCGGCCGCTCTGATGGGTGAGCGGGCCGTCATCCGCAGCCTGTATACCCGCAAGCCGCGCAAAGGGACGGGGATGGCCTGGGCGCAGTCAATACGACGCCGCGGGTCATCATGTCCCTGTAGGTGCACGGCGACCCGCTCACCACCGCGAACGCGGTCCGTTTATCGAGGGCGGGGGTAGTGGGTCAGTTTGCGACCGAAGGCCGCTCAGACGCATCTTTCTTGGCTCGTCGCTGTAGAACGCTGATGGGGATACCCACAAAGAACCATACGGCCCAGGCGGCGTAAAAAGGCCAACGACCATCCGTCACCCCAAGTATGTCAAGCACGATGACCGTGAGCAGCGGCACGGACGCTGCCCAGTAACACAGGTCGCCCAGCGGTCCGGCCAAGAGTTTCATGGGTCACAAGATACCACCCCACCTTGTCGAGCGAGTTGGCGACTACGATGTACGTGGTGCGCCTCGGTGATATCCACAGCAGCCTGCGACGGGGTCGGGAGCCGCGGCGGCGGCTGCTGACCAGGGGAGAGCGCGTCTTCGCCTGGACCTACACGATTCTGGTCAGCCTGTTGGCGCCGGTCGGCGTTGTTCTCCTCCTATTCGGCAGCAGTGCCGCGCGGGACGTTGGGATTGCGTTGCTGGTCCTCGTTCTGCTCACGATGGCTGTCCCGATCTCACCTTTCCTGAGAGCGAGGGTGAGCCGGCGTGAAGCTCGGGCCGGCCAGCGCCAGTAGCAAGCAGGCAGCATTCCGGGGAAATGCGTCCTGATCGGGGAGCGGCTGGGTCTAGGACGAGTCAGTTACTCCGTAGGTTGGTGTCAGCTTTCCGTTCAGCTCGTCGCTCCCGATCGAAAAAGACATCCAGAGTTAGCCGTGCCGAGTCACCGAGTGGCGGTAGCCTTTGGGGATGGCCGCGTTACCGCTCCTGGTCCTTGTCGCGTTTGCCAGTGTACTGGCATTGCAGCTGTTCAGCGTCATCAAGGGCTGGCAGAATGCGCGGCGCTGGCGATCCCCTACCTCATGGAGTGATGTCCCGCTGGCGGCGCGCGTGTTCGTCATCGTCATCGCCGTGGGAGGGCTCGTTTGCGGTGTCCTACTGGGGATGGCAGCTCACGGGCACTAGCCCGCAGCGCTATTTGTCGCTGGATGGGTGGAGCTCACGAGGGCACACTGCGCCCGGCTCTAGGCCGGTATGCGAGACGGGCCGTTCACAGGCCTTTTCATACAGCGTCTCGGTGGCCATGTCGACGCCGTTGGGCCAAACGACGGTGCCGATCTCCGGATCTACGCGAACCTGGGCGAAGAAAGCCTGGTCGGCGAGATCCTCGACGAGGCGAGCCATCAGGAGGGTTAGCGAAACGACTAGCGAAACTCACCGGCTCTGCGGTCACACTCGTCCGTAACCGCATCGCCGCGAACTTCCTCCTCGCGATCAGCAGCGTCCCGTGAGAAATCCGCGACAGCCGTGCGTCCACACTTTTCGCATATGGCCGAGGCGATGTTCCCGTGCTGCTCCCATTTATTGAGGGAGTGTCCTCTGGCGCGACTGGCTTGCTCAGCCCAGGCGATGAGGACATGGTCTGCTGGCATGGTCCCAGCAGCTTGTAGCAGGGCCGGACGTCATGCAACCCTAACAGGAGCAATCGCATCGGTTAGAGTGCACCCGGTGCTACGACTGCGTGCGCAAACCAGATCGCGTTTGCGCGCGCCGGCGGCCGTAGCCGTCTTCTGTGCACTCGTGATGTTCGCCGTACCGGCCGGTGCCCAAGCGCCAGCTGGAGGATGTCCGCCACTCGCGGCTACCTCGGAAAGCACGCCGCCGACCATGTCGCTGCTGGCCAACCCGCTGAGTCCGTCTCCGGAACAGATCGTTGCGTGCATCGGCTCGCAATCGATCACGGGCGCGACATTCTCGCATTGGGCGGTCGTCGCGCAGAAATCGGAAGGCTCCTCAAAGCACCGTCTCTCAGCGAGCGAAGTGATGAAGCAGGCCATGAGCTTCCTGATCTCCTCCGACTGGGTGCTCGGCGAAGCAACCGATCTGAACATCCACGTCTCAGAAGGCGAAGTTCGTCACACGTTTGACCACCTACGTGCTCAACAATTTCCAAAGAAAAGGGAATTCAAAACGTTCCTGAAGCAATCCGGGCAGACCGTCGCTGATCTCCTGTTCCGTGTGCGTCTGAACCTCAATTCGACGCGAATCCAAAAGCACGTGCTCGCGGGCCATCGTGGCGCGCGCAGCCAGCAGGGTGCCCTGAAACGCTTCGTTCACGACTTCACACTCAAGTGGGAAGCCCAGACCTACTGCGACCCGGGGTACGCCGTCACAGACTGCGGTCACGTGCAGGCGTCGCTGTAGGCCAACATGCAGGAGCTCGCAGTGAATAACAGCGGCAGTATGTTCAGACCTATTGCGATGGTGCTTGTTGCGGCACTGTTCGTAGTCGGATGCGGCACCGCGAGCACGACGGCCGACGTAAGCGGCGCGACTGATTCAAGCTGCGTCGTCCCCTCACTGCGGGGCGAGGGGGCGCGTGCTGCTCGGCGCGCATTGCTGAAGGCTTACTGCGAGCTGGGTAAGGTCACGCTTCTCGGCGAACCGTCGGCCTTTTACAACGAACCGTCGGCCTTTTACAAGCAGGGCTCCTCCTACATGGTGATCGAACAAAGCGTCAGCGCCGGGACGGTCCTTCCCGCGAATAGCGCCATCGCTCTGCAGCTGGGCCCGGCCCCGGCTGGGCTGGTGTCCTATCGCGTGCCGTCGGGCAGCATGGAACCCTCGTTTCCAATCGGTACGACGGTGTGGGTGCAAACGCAAAGCTATTCGCCGGCGGTCGGCAACGTGGTGGTGCTCCACCCGCCCGCCGACGCCGAGCAGGAGAAGTGCGGGCCGGTCCCGCATACCGTCAAGCTGGGTGGCGCGGCCTGCGCGGAACCGGTGCCCAAGGCGTATACGAGCGTCAAGTTCCTCAAGCGCATTGTCGCCGGCCCCGGTGACGAGATCTACATAAAGAGGGGCCACGTTTTTCGCAAGGCCACCGGCTCGAGCCGGTTCGTCCGTGAGCTTGACCCATACATCAAAGCCTGCGGCGCGAGCCCGGAGTGCGACTTCCCGACCCCGATCACGATTCCAGCCGGGCATTGGTTCATGCTGGGGGACAACCGCGGCGAATCCGACGACAGTCGCTTCTATGGACCGGTCCCCACGTCCTGGATCATCGGCCACGTCGTCTATTGCACCACCGTCGGCGCGCCATGCCCTCCCGCATCTCAATCGAGGAAACCGTGAAACCAGATCAACCTGCGTTTGAGCATATGCGCCTTGCTGTTGAGGCTCTCGTTACTGGCCCGGGGCCAATCCGCGCTCGGCTGCAAGCGACAGAGCCACACTTCGGTCTAGCTTTCCAAAGCGAGATGCGAACGCCTGCCGAGAAGCATCTGAGGTTGCGCATCGGGGCAGCCCTGATCGAAGGCGGAATACTGGGCGGCCGATGTCGGTAATAGGAGGACGCAGCGTGAGGTCCCGTGGCGGGCCTGTTCTGGCGCTCGTCGCTCTCTGCGCCTTTGCGTGGTCGGGATGCGGTTCGGGGGGCCCTTCCTCGACTGGCGGCGCTCCGCGCTCGACTGCGGGAATGCGGATGACACTGGAAGGCTTCGAAAACGACCTCAGAGCGAAGCGATTCAGCGACGCCTGCGCTCGCTACTTCACGGCGCGATTCAACGCGAGGGGCAAAGCCAGGACCGGAACAGACTGCGCTACGGCGCTGTCTCGGGAATTCAGCGGCAAAACCATATTGGACCTCGGCCGCCCGATGCACCCGATCAGCGTGTCCGGTAATCGTGCGGACGTAATGATCGTTGGTGGCGAGGACGAACTGCGGGCCAAGATGGTCTACCTCGAAGGTCAGTGGAAGTTCGAATGAGCCCCAACACCCGAAGTCGTGGGGCTGGCCGAGTAGGCGGGACACACACCGACACTGTGCATCTCGTGCAGCAGAAGGCGCATGGCAAGGCGAAGAAATGAGACGTCGGATCGCCACCATGTCATTGGTCTTGGTGGTCCTCATCGCCGGTGGCGTGACGATCGCGGTGGCTGGCTCCGGCAACGCAAGCGCGTCGATCACCGCGGCGCAGGCGGCGGCGTTCATTCGCGCCGTGGAGCTGCAGCCGGGCGATTTCCCGGCTAGCGCACCGTACGTCGGCGAGCCAGGCTCCCCTCCCGAAGCAGCCGAGTTCCAGCGGCTGCTGCACTGCGGACACCGCGGCAGGCCACGCGGTGTGACCGTTGGCGCCGAACGCTCGCTGCTCGCGGATCGCTACCGCGATTGGATCGGGGAGGTGGTGGCCTCCGTGGTGATCGTGATGCCGAGCGAAGCCCTGGCCAAAGCCGAAATCGCCACGCTTCGGTCACCAAGCGGACGCACCTGCATGGCGCACGATCTCCGCTCCTCGGGCCTCGGTACGGGAGGTCCCGACAGTCCGGTGTATGCGACCAGCATCACGTACGTCCCGGTGGCACACCTCCTCGGGCCCGAAGCAGTTATGCTTCACTGGCTTGCGAGGCTGCGGAGATCCCCCCGGGTCGGCCTGCGTCGGGGGCGCGGCTTCCCGCCGCCGGCAAAGCTCGTGTACTCGGTCGAGGCGCTCTTCCGAGTGGGGGCAGCGGATATCGTCTTTTACACGTTGAGCGAACATCGGCTGTTTCCCGCCGCCACCGAGGATCGCCTGCTCGCCCTTCTCCACACCCGCGCCGAGGAACACAAGCTGTGACCGAGCAGACCCCTCCCATGCGTGACATAGGATCTCTGGCGTGAGGACGCAGCGGGCGCCCGCTCCATCAGGGGTGGCAAAACTCTTGTCCGTACACCGGTGGTACAAGCTGAGGCGTCCGCACCTGTGTAGCTGGGCTTGCGCAGTATTTGCTTGGACCGCAATCGGTCTGATCTTTGCCACGGATGGCCTGGCCGTCCCGCTGGAGCGTCGTCCGCAGCAAGCCGTCGCAGTGGTGAAAAAAGGCGTCGTCTGGTTCGACGAAGGACCTGTCTTCTTCGAGCGCTTCGGGTCCGAGAAGCTGCGTCTCGGCCCGGGTCGTCTGCGGGTGCTCACCCGTGGACCGGTCGTTTCCTCGGCCCGAGCTGTGGTCGTCGGCGGAGGGCAGAGGGAGAGCGCCGAAGAAGCCGATCCGCGCTTTCTCACTAGCGTACTGCCGGGTGCCTTCGAGTCAATCCGCTACCCGCCGCTGTTCGGTGACGCCGGGTGCAAAGGCTGGGAACCTAGTGGCCTTCGGGTGCTTGCCGACGATGAGCTGGTCGTGGCCGGTAAGTGCTTCTGGGACGATCCTTTCTCCCGCCAGCCGCTGTTTATCAGGAGCCTGCACGGAGGCCGCTGGCACGTGCTGCGCTGGCTCACGGGTGAATATGAACCGGTACTCGCCGCCGAAGGTTCACTGCTGGCAGTTGGTGTGCAGCACTCGCTAGCGCAGATGGGGGTGTCGATCCTCGATCTCAACGACGGTCGAGTCCATGCTCACTTCACGCTACCGGACGGGTATCTGAGCTTCGCCTCGCGCGACCGTCTGGTGCTTTCCTCAACGGTGTCTCCCCCACCTGGCGGTGTGTGTTTCCCCCTCGACGTGGGGGGGTGCGGTCCGTACCGGACCGCCCTGTACTCCACCCATGGACAGCGCATCGCCGGACTGGGCATATCACGAGAACCCCCGCTTGTCTCAGACATGCACCTCCTCACCGACGAATACCGCGAAGTCCCAGGCAGTGGCGAATACCAGACCCTCTCGGTTCGCAACCTGGCAGGCGGTCCATCAGGCGGCGCACCGAGAAGCGTGATTGGCTACAACTCGCCCGCCCGAGCGCTGGTCACGCTCGCTTTCCGTTGGCCCACACTGGCCGTGGTCGAGACGACAAGCACCCCGCTGTTGCCCAGCGAAGTCCACTGCTGGAGCGGTGATTACGGCCCGGCGAGCAAGCCATTCCTCCAGATCTTCGACCTCGCCCGCAACGAAGCGTTCCGGCCAGCATCGCCCATCGTCCACGTGCAACCAAGCCAGCCCCTCACAAACTGCGGGCCGCCGCCACGATGACCCGCCGCCCAGGGAGCGCCAGGCTATTCCCCCGCCCACTCCTTGGGCGGCGTTCCGGGTTTCCCTGTCTTGGTGACGCCGGCGCTTTCTTGTCGGTGTTGAACGCCGCGTTGGATGAGCATCCGCGTTTGAGTTAACGACGCGGTGGGTGGGGATGGGTGGTGCTCACCGGGGTGGCGGCATGGTGGCGGTGATGTCGTCGAGTTCTGCTCGCCATAGAACAGATACCGCGATCCTGTCCTGCGTGATATACGATGTCTAGCGTGAGGATAAGCCGATCTGGTACCGGCTGGCTCGTGGCCCTCGCCGCACTGGCCTGCGCGATCACGGTCCCCGTCATCCCGCCACAGGCGTTGGGGGATGGAATGCCGCCATGGCTTGTGTGCTTCAACAACAAGGAAGCCACCGAGCTCTCGACACCACACCTGGCTGCCAGCCCAGCCAACGGCGCCACTGTGCTGGCGGGCATACCCGTAACCCTTTCCGGGCAATCCTTTTCCGGGGAATCGAGTTACGCGCTGACGTTCAGCGTGGCGTCATCGCCCGCTCTGTTGTCGAGTCCCGATATTGACAGCGGCCTTGGATCGTTGCAGCCGGGGACGTCTTTGTATACGTTCACCTCGGCCAAGGCGGCCGCGACGCCCCGGACGATTTACTGGGCGGCGTCTTTCACGTTCACCCCGGGGGACTGCGAAGGTCCCTCCACCTTCACGACACCTGTGCGCACGCTCACAGTCGTGTCGCCGCCGCCCACAGAAGCAGAACTCGCCGCCAAGAAGAAACAGGAAGAAGAAGCAGCCGCCAAGAAAAAGAGTGAAGAAGAAACGCCAGCAGGCACCGCGGGCGCGTCGAAGCCAAAGGTGAAGTCGCTGACTCGCGCGCAACGGGTCGCGGCAGCGCTCGAGGCGTGCCACAAGAAGGGCCACAGGCACCGCGTGGTTTGCGAACGCCAAGCGAGAAAGCGGTTCGGCCAGGCAGATAAAACGAAGAAGAAATGAGACATCGTATCGCCGCCATCTCGATCGTCATGGTGGCTCTCATCGCCGGCGGCGTGACGATCGCGGTGGCAGGCTCCGGCAACGCAACTGCACCGCTCACAAAGGCGCAGGCCGTTGCGTACGCTCACGCCGTCAATCTGCGAGCGAGTGATCTTCCGGGAGCTACTTCCATCAAGGGCGCCATCTTCGGACCGGAAGCCGTCCAGTACGAAGCGCTGAAGTGTGGTCTGCAGGGCAGACCGGGCATCGTTCCGGTCGGCGGCGGGGAATCGTGGCTGTCCAATAGGCGCGCGCTGGCTGGCTCCGTCGTTGCGGGGGTCGGCTCCCTCGTTGTGGTTGCACCCAGCAACTACTACGCCGAAGCCGAGATCGCCGGGCTCCAATCGAGCGGCGGTCGCACGTGCCTCGCGCGCGCTCTTGGCCGCGCCCTGGAATTCGAACGGCATCATAAAACTGAGTCGTCGCACACCGTGAAGGTCACCGTGGTCCCGATTGGCAAGTATGTCGCCGGTGTGCACCTCGATATCCACGTCCTTGCGAAGCTGCCTCCGATCGAAGGCGCGAAGCCGGAGACGAGATACATCAACGTCGACGCAGCGTTCTTTCGTGTGGGTCCTGCCGACGTTGCCTTTTTTGCGCTCGGCGCTACCCGGTTCCCGCCGGCGACCGAAATCCAGCTGCTTGCGCTGCTTCACAGCCGCGCCGAGGCACACAAGCTCTCATAAGTCCCTGGCATGATCTCGTTGATGCACCGGATAGCCGCGACCTCGCTGGTCCTCGCCGCAACCGCCGTGCTGGTCGCGGGCTGCGGCAACGGGACCAGCGTCTCGGAGAGCACCAGCGCAGGGCCCGTCACTGAAGCCCAGCTCGTTGCCTACGCCCACGCCGTCAACCTGCGTCCCGCCGACGTTCCGAGACTGCAAGCAGCTCATCTCAAGCCCAGAGCCGAAACCGCCGCTGGGCCGTTTGGAGCCGCGATAGATAGGTGCGAGAGTGCAGCACTTAGCGCTGGGGTGGTCTTCGGAATCAGCTCACAGCGCTTCGTCCACCTCAGCTCGCCGCTGCAGAGCGTGGGATCTGGGGTCTACTACTTCAAGGACGACGCTCTCGCACACGAGTACCTTGCTGCGGCAGACAGCCCTCTGTTTGCCGCCTGCGTCAAGACCGTTGCATCCAACGAACCCAGGACGACAACCCGCGAGGGTTCAAAGGTCGCGGAACCCATATTCAGTGACGCCCGTCTTTCGACGCTCCCGGTGTCCTTGCCCGGCGTCCAGGCATACGGGCTGCGGCTGGCGGCCCACTCCCCCGTGAGTGGCCCCGGCGGTTCCGAGGCATACACAGACTTCCTGAGCTTCGTGAAAGGCGACGCCGTGATCACTCTCACCGCCATCGGCAAAACTCACCCGTTCCCCGCAGGGAGCGAGCGTCGACTTCTCTCCCTGCTCTACAGCCGCGCCGAGGCGCACAAGCTGTAGAACGTCACTGGGATGATCCTGCCGGTTCAGCGATGATCAAGCAGGGGAGATACGTGGTACTTCTCGTGGTGGCGCTGGGGTCGATCGGTGTCCGTTGGAAGCCGTTGATCGTGGCCTTCGCGTTTGCGTTTGCGGTGCTCTGCGCCTCGGCTGCGCAGGCGGGCACCGTCTCGTCGCTCCCCGCCTCCGACTATGCCGCGCGCCCTGTGTGCGGTGCACCGGTCCCCGGACGAGCGCGCTGCCTTGGGTCAGAACTTGTGCCCATGACGGCGGCCGCCCGCGAACGCAAACACCCGTTGAGTATCACGCGGGCACAGGCGATCAGTGCCGGTGCCGCCGGCGAAGGCGCCTACGGTCTGCGCCCCCAAGATCTCCGCAGCGCTTACTTTCCGGGCATCGAACCGGACGCTCCCGCCGCTGAACCGCAGACGATCGCGCTGGTCGATGCCTACAACGACCCAAACGCCGAAGCCGGCCTTCAGGTGTACGACCAAGAACTTCATCTTCCCGAATGCACCAGTGCCAACGGATGCTTCGGCCAGGTCAACCAGAATGGAGAAACCGGCAGACCACCGTTCCCAGAAGATCCGCAGGCGCTCGTGGCCAGAGAAGCGGTCTGTGAACAGAGTGGCGGCAAGACGCAGGCTGGACAGGCGGCCTGTCTGGAAGTCGAAGAAGTACACGCCTGGGCGCTCGAGAGCTCGAGCGACGTCGAGCTCGCCCATGCGGTCTGTCAGAACTGCCGCATCCGTCTGGTGGAGGCATCCTCGCCCGAATCGCGGGACCTCGAAGCGGCTGAGCAGACAGCCGCGCGCGCCGCGAGCCAAGGAGGCGTTGGCGCCACTGAGATCTCAAACTCCTGGGGGCTTGAGGAGCCCCTGGCCGACAGCGAAGCGTTCAACCATCCCGGGATCGTGATCACTGCCGCCGCCGGTGACTTCGGTTACCTGAACTGGACCGAAGCCGAAGCAGCCCATGCCCGCGGGGCGAGCTACTACGAGGGCGTGGAATACCCCGCCTCCTCGCCGCACGTGATCGCAGTCGCCGCGACCAAGCTCACCCTGACGAGCACCGGTGCCCGTCAGAGCGAGACCGTGTGGAACGAAGGCCCCAGCGTTGCCGGGAAGGACGAAGGCGCGGACGGGGGTGGCTGCAGTCTGAACTTCCAAGCCCCCAGTTGGCAGCGCGAAATCCCGGACTGGGCAGCGGTCGGCTGTGGAACGGGATCGACCTCGAGGCGGGCGGTGGCTGACGTCGCCGCTGACGGAGACCCCTACACTGGCGTCGCCGTCTACTACGCCGCGCCGCAGGGTGGGGGAGGCTGGCGAACGTATGGGGGAGCCAGCGTCTCCTCGCCGATCATCGCGTCAATGTTCGCGCTCGCGGGCGGCGCCCACGCGGTCGCCTACCCCGCCCAGACGCTGTACTCACACCTCGGCTCACCGTCGCTGGATGACATCACCACAGGGGGCGATGGCAAGTGCGACGGCGACTACAGCTCTGGGTGCAGCGGCTCGATGACCCCGCTCTCGCCGTTTGACTGCGGTGCGAGCGTGCTGATCTGCAACGCGGGACCGGGGTATGACGGACCGAGCGGCGTGGGAGCCCCCAACGGTCTCGGGGCCTTCAGACCCGGCGACGCGGAAGGTAACGATGCGCCGGAAAAGCTAGCTGAAAGTGGGGGTGCGGGCTCGACGACAACAACCACACTCAGCGGCGGGGATGCCCCGTCCCGGAATGCGGGCAACGACACGTCGCCTCCTCACCGTGCCGCGATCCGCGTGTCGGACCTCGACCTCACCCTCACCGCGATCGAGGCGCTCAATCACGGCTGGCCCGCCATCTCCCACGTCGCGTTCGCCTTCACGCTCAGCGCCAGCACGCGCGTGCGCGTAGCGTTGGCAAAGCTGGTGCGCGGGCGGGGCCACTGGCGCTGGCAAGTGCTGCGCGACTCGATCACAATCCCGGCCAGGAAGGGACGCAACCGCGTCCATCTACGGGCACGCGGCAGGCTCGCCCCCGGCCGCTACCGCCTAACCCTGACTCCCGTGCACGGCGGTCCACTGTCGCTCGTCCTCTACATACGCTAGGCCGTGCAGACCTGCCGCATTGGCCCGCTGGTATAGTCTCAGGGTCAGTCCAGAGCAATGGGTTATTCGATGCGGAGGCTATCGATGAGGAGATCTGGCGGGCAACGCTGCGACCAGCGTCATTTGGGCGGTCCTCCCCGCTCCTTGGTAGCGGCGAGCGTATCGCTGTGCTCCGTACTGACTTGTGGCGTCGTGTTTCTGAGCGCCCCGGCGCTGGCGGGCGCCAGCTCCTTTGGCAGCAAGGGCTCGGGCGACGGCCAGTTCAACGAACCGACAGGCGTGGCCGTCAACGAAACATCTGGCGACGTGTACGTCGTCGACAAGGGCAACAACCGAGTCGAGTACTTCAGCTCGAGCGGTGAATACGAGGGTCAGTTCGACGGCAGCGAAGCTCCCACCGGAGCTTTCTCCTCACCGGAAGGGATAGCTGTCGATAACAGCTGCGTCGGGGGTACGCTTGAATGCGCCGACGAATCGGTGCTGGACGTGTACGTGGTGGACACCGGCCATCACGTGATCGACAAGTTCAGCCCTGGAGGCAAATACCTCGGCCAGCTGACGGGAACCGGCCCACTCGATTCATTCTCCGGCGAGCTCGGCCTGGCGGTCGATCCCAGTGGCGATGTGTGGGTCGATGAAGAAAACGGGACCGTGGATGAGTTCAACAACGGCAAGAGCAACCTCTTTCTCAGCAAACGCAGCATGGGGTTCGCGCTGAATCCGGGAATCGCCGTCGACGGTGAAGCACACGTGTACGTGATCGATGCCGAAGGCGACGTCAACTTCGAAAAAGAAGAACTGTCGATCGGCTACCGAACGCCGCCGGCCCCGCCCTGCCACTGCGATACGGGCGTCGCGGTTGATACTGGTGGCGATGTCTATGTCGATGAACGAACCGGGGCTCGCGAGTACACCCGCAAAGAAGGGCTGATCGCGACACCCTTCAGTTCCGGAGAACTCACCGGCGGTGTCGGCATCGCGGTGAACTCCGGCACCGGGCCCACCTTCAATCCCGCAGGTGCCGGCGACGTCTATGTGGCCGACACCGCAGCGGACATGGTTCGGATCTTCAACCCCCACGGCGCGCGTATCGAAGCGTGCGGAGGGGGAGGTGGTGTCCAGCCACAGGTCATCATCGTCGGCGAAGGCACGAAGCTGTGCGCGGTGGTGAACCCGAACGGTGAATCGATCGAAGGCTGCCGCTTCGAATTCGGCGAAACCTCCGCCTATAGCAACGTCTTCCCTTGCTCTCCAGAACCCCCGTATACCGGTGGACAGGTGCAGGTCGAAGCGAGCCTGAGTGGCCTCAGACCGGGCGCAACCTATCACTACCGGGTCGTCCTGACCACCAAAAACGGCACGCTCGACGGGTCCGATCACGAGTTCTCGACACCACCCGTCCCCCCAACGGTCAACGGCGAGTCTCTCTCGGGCATCACCCAGAATGACGCGACGCTCGAAGCGACGATCAATCCCGGGGGTCAGGCCGTCAGGTACCAGTTCCAGCTCGTCTCAAACTCGGACGAATACCGGTCAGAAATTGATTGTCCGCCGCATCCCGGGCCGCCGTTTGTGTGCATTGGCGAACACGTCACTGAAGCTCTGCCGATCGGCTTCATCGAAAAGGGATCGGAACCTAAGTCCGTGACCCTTGATCTGGCAAGCGCCGGCGTCACGCTTGCACCCGGCACGATCTACCACTACCGGGTGCTCGTCACTAAGTCCGTCGCGACTGAGGACACGATCCAGTGGGAAGGCCCACCTGTGTATGGAGCGAATGAAACGTTCACTACACCTGCGCGAGCACGCCCCCTGGGCAACGAAAACGAAACGTCCTCGCCAACACCGTCAAGCTCCGGCGGTGGCCAGCCGACCTCTGGCGCCACGTCGGGCCCCGCAGCAGGATCATCCTCGCTCGGTACAGGAAAAGCACAGCCCAAACCGCCTACCCGCGAGCAAAAGCTGGCGCGAGCGCTGAAGCAGTGCAAGAAAGAGCCAAAGCGCAAGCGGGCCGAGTGTAAGAAGCGAGCCCACCAGAAGTACGCACCCGCGAAGAAAAAGGGCAAGAAGAAGTAAGTCGTATTGCCTTCTGCATTTAGTGGTGGGCGATATTGAAGACTACCCGTGCCATCGTCCTATCGAGCGTCGTCTCACTCGTCGCGGGGGGTGTGATCATCTGCACCTCGGCCGCGCAGGCGAGCACAGTTTCTCCGCTTCCCGCTTCGGACTACACGGTGCGGCCGGTGTGCGCTGCTCCTGCTACTGGACATGCGGGTTGCCTGGCGCAGCTGCTTCTGCCGAGGACGGCGCCGGCTCGCGCCCATACCCACCCACTCGGGATGACACGCAGCGCTCCGGTCAAGGCGAGCTCAGCCTCGGGAGGCACCTACGGCCTGCGCCCGCAGGATCTGCCGGAGCTGTCTCGTTCACGCGCTTGGCCTGGACGATCCATGGACGGCCAAGTAGCCCACGCCCGGCGATACTCGCTGCCACCACCAATCCGAGGAGAATCAGCTCGATTCCGAACAGCAGCAGCGGGATGATGATCACCGCGACCACGACCGCGCCGAGAATCACCGCCAACGTGACCGCGAGATCGTCCATACCCCCGATGTCGGGCACCGACAACGCTTCAGCCGCGGCCTTGCCAGTGGGCACCTTGCGCCAGTGCGGACGCTCACGCGTGACCCAGCGACGCCCGACGCGCCACTCCTCGCCCGCGGGCGTGCGCACCAAGCTTGAACCGAGACGCATGGGCTCGAGGCTCAGCGAAGCTCGCTGAGGAACTCCACCACGGCCTTGAACTTGGCTGGCGGCAGGTTCTTGAACGAGGGCATTGGAGCGGTGGGATCAATCAGCGCGTGTTCGATGCTGTGGCCGGAGAGCTTGGAGCCGATGTGGGTGAGGTTGGGACCCGGACCGTGGTTGCCGGTCTGGCCAATGCGATGGCACGCCAGACATCCCGACTGGGCCGTCACCATCCTGCCCTGTTCGAATTCGGCGAGCTGGCGCCCTCCGGCGTGTACCACTGCGGGCGGCGGGGACACTGTGATCAGGGTAGGGCTGCCAATTGCCGGCAGGGCGCTGCCGGGGACATGTTCAATTCGGGCGGTCTTGATGAGCGATCCACCGGCTGCATACCACTTGACCGTCAGAGGCTTCAGTTCACTTGCCGGTAGTTCGGCGAGGAACAGGTTGTTCGTGACGGGCGCCGTCGCGGTGGCGCCGTTCGCCGCGGTGATCGTCACCGACGCGACTCCGTCGGGCACCACACCGGAGATAGTGGTCGTCGAGTTGGATTGTCCAGGGATCGCCAGCAGCGCCCGGCCGGCCTCGATCGCTTGCGCGGTGTAGGGGATGGCGCCTGCCCTTTCTTCGTCCTTGACCGCCTCGAGCGTCACCGACCCCGTATGCAGCTGTGTCTCGTATTCATGGCGCTCGCTCGGCGACAGCGAGTGCAGGCAGGCAGCGGAGAGCTGCACGTCTCTGATGCCCGGGATCAGGAAGTAGCGTGTCCGATCGGGACCCGTCGCCAGTAGGTGGACGTAGTTGACCCACAGCACTGAGTAGCCGAGCCCTGGGACACCGCCCGGTGGCAGTTCGGCTGCGCTGCTCCTCGGGCGCTGGAGCACTTCGAGGATCGAGGTGAGCGCGACAGGCGGCGCCGTGAGCAGTAGTCGCGGACGGAACACGGGCGCGGAGACAATCTCGCACACGGGGTTGGCTTGCCGCTTGCGCCCAGCGGACGCCAGCCCAGAGCTGAGAACCACGACCAGCGAGCACATGACTGCAACCGCCACAGCCACAAGCCGCCAGACTCGCATCGGCATAGCATAACGACAGGCGACGCTGGCGTGGACGCGACGCGCGACTACGGCATGGCGGACAGCGCTGCGATAAACGGCTCACGAGCAAGACCGGCCGGTACGTCTCGGACCCGGACCGAGGTCGAGACCTCAGAGAACACCTGAATCTCGCTCGGCTTGCCATCACGTCTGATGACGGGGGGATCACTCTCTGCGTGACCGTTATGACCGAGGGCGCTTTGAGCCATCGGCCAGAGCGAGTATTGGGTTTTGACTGTCGAGGGACGTACCGAGCGCCTCGACAGCGGGTAAGGGCACCGATACGATTATGAGGTGTCCGATCCGTCCGTGCCGCTGAGGCTGGGAGATCTGCGCTGGTTGTGGGGGCCGGCTGCGCCTGTACCGAGCGCGGTGGCGGTTGGGGTAGCCGCGCTGCTGCTTGCACTCGGTGTTCTCATGGCAGCGGTTCCTTCGGCGTGGTGGGCGTTTGTGGTCGGCCTGATCATGGCCGTAAGCGCGCTCATCGTGTTCGGGCGTAAAGAGGCCGTCGCCAGGGGTATCCGCTCTCGCGACGACACACCGAAGGGATTGGCGTGACCCCCGTGTAGTGGTCCGGGTGCTTTGAGAGTCTGATCGCCCCTATCTTGGGCGGAAGGAGTCTCGTATGAAGCGTCGTCGTCATACCCCGGAGCAGATCGTCAGGAAGCTGCGTGAGGCTGATCGGCTGCTG
>JBIOEX010000001.1:0-104092 GCA_044446485.1 Solirubrobacterales bacterium | reverse complement strand
GGCGACCTCCACCTTCACACCCTTGGCCGCCTCGATCAGATCCACCTCAACCGCCACCGCCAGGTCGCCGCCCGGAATAGGACCCCCCTGCCCCGCCCGTCCGGAGCGTCCGCCGAACGGGCTGCCGCCCCCGAAGAACGCGTTGAATAGATCTCCGACCGAACCAAACGCGTCGAAGTTGGGGGCGTATCCGCCTGAGCGCAGCCCCTCGTGGCCGTAGCGGTCATACGTGGCGCGCCGCTGCGGATCGGAGAGGATCTCATTCGCCTCGGCGGCCTCCTTGAACTTCTCCTCGGCCTCGGGGTCGTGCGCATTGACATCCGGGTGCAGCTCCATCGCCAGCGCGCGGAAGGCCTTCTTGATCTGCTGCTCGGAGGCGTCGCGCTGCACGCCGAGCACCTCATAAGGATCGCGGGGGCTGGATGTACGGCTCATCGCGAGTCCCTTCTCTCAGGCTTCGGTCGCAGAGCCGCGTCAGTTCTCGGCGTAAGCATCTTCGACAAAGCGCGACAGCTCGTGCGCGGCCTCGCGCACGGTGACGATCGCGCCGGCATAGTCCATGCGCACCGGTCCGATCACCGAGACAGTACCCAGCTTGCGCTGGGCCACTCCATAGCCCGTCGCCACCAGAGCGAGGGAGCGCATCGCGGGGATTTCGTTCTCGCGGCCGATCCGTACATAGATCCCCGACTCACCCAGTGCCGCCCGCAACATCGCCAGCAGCGCGACGCGACGCTCGAGCAGGCCCATCAGCTCATTGATCTGAGCGGTGTCCTGGATCTGCCCGGCGGACAGGAGCCGCGCCGTGCCATCCAGATACAGAATGTCCTCTCCCTCGGAGGAGATCTCGCTGAAGGCCTCGGCCAAACGCCCGAGGAACGACAGCTCTGTAGCGGACAGGCTCGGGTCGGCCAAGCGCTGGTGGAGTATGCGCGCCCCCAGTCCAAGGCCGGTGAGCCGCTCGTTCAGATACTCCCCCGCCCATGCCACGAGCCCCGGATCGACCGTACCCTCGAAAGTTAGGAGCATCTTCGAAACGCCGCCTGTGGAGGTGATGATCACGACCATCACCACCCGCGGTTGCAGCGCCAGCACCTCGATGTGCCTGACCGTCGCCGTGTGCATCGCCGGAGCGGAGACCACCGCCAGCAGGTTTGTCACCTGCGAGAGGGTCTCGGTGGTCGCGCGCATCGCCTCCTCCACCTCACGCCGGATCAGCGACAGCTCCAATCGCCGCGCCGGCAGCGGATCCTGACCGCAGGCAAGCATGCGGTCGACCACATAGCGCTGGCCTGCGTCTGTCGGAACGCGGCCCGCCGAGACATGCGGATGGGCCAGCAGGCCGTGCTCCTCGAGCAACGACAGCTCATTTCTGATGGTGGACGGCCCGCAGCCGAGCTCCGGGTCGCTGGCAAGCGACCGCGATGCCACCGGCTGCCCGGTCTGAAGGAAATCGTCCACCACCTTGCACAGGATCAGTTCCTGTCTTGCGCTCAGCACGGATTTGATTCTAGGTGCCGCGCAGCTGCCCGGCGGGATCAGAGCTGAAGCTCGGCCTGCGCGTTGCGGATGATCTGCTTGCCCGACTGCTCGGCCACGGTCTCTACGATGGCCTTTCCGTCGCTGGACTCGCGCACAGTGCCACTGACCACGATCTCTTGCTCGGGCACGCCCATGCCGCGGAACTGCACCGACAGGCGCTTCAGGTGCCCGGGGCCTCCCGCCGCCTCGGTCTGGGCGCGAGCCACCTGAGCCATCGTCCACAAGCCGTGCAGGATCCGGCCGGGCAGACCGACCGCTTTGGCGAAGTCCTCATCGATGTGGATCGGGTTGAAGTCGCCGGAGGCGCCGGCATAGCGAGCTGTGAGGTACTTGTCCGGCGTAACCCTCACCTCAGGAATCTGCGCTCCCACTGCTAGATCTGCCATTCCAATCACACTCCCCGCACGATGTTCGTCCATGTACCGCGGCACACCTGCTCGCCACGCTGGTTCTTCGAGATCGACTCGAACACGTAGTAGCCGCGGCCGTCGCGCTCGGAGATGTCCTTGACGCTGGTAGTGGTCGTGATCTCGTCTCCCGCCACCACGAGTGGCCCCCATTCGAACTCCTGGCCACCGTGCACCATCATCGCGAAGTTGAGCTCGATCTCGGGATCGAAGATCGGCGGTCCGACCGAGGGCGCGCTATAGACGACAGCGAACATCGGGGGCGCCACGACATCTGCGTGACCAGCCGCGCGGGCCGCCTCCACGTCGAGATGAACAGGATTGGTCTCACCCACCGCCCGGGCGTACTCCTTGATCTTCTCCCGGCCCACTGCGTATAGCGCGGGCTCATAGGTCTTACCGACCGCTTGGCTGTTGACTGGCACCGGACTGGGCTCCTCGCGCACGGGGACGATTGCTTAGTTGCTCGTATGCTGCGGCGCGCCAGTTTACGCGTACGGCACGCCGCGCGGGTGCCGGCTCGTTGCGGCGCTTGCGAGCGAGAGGCCCAACGGTGGGGACACCGCCGGACGCCCCCACCGTTGTACGCGCTGCGATACAGCGTGGCCTGCCTAGAAGATGAGGTCGACATCCTCAGAACCCGCGCCTATGCCGACGAGCTCGCCGTCCAATTGCTGATCGGTCTCGCCCGTGCCGGCCGTATCGCCGATAACGACCTGCTCGTCGCTCTCGATTTGTTCATCGCTGCCGGCCTGCTCGCGAGGCTCGCTGACCTCTCGCTCGCCGGGACCGTCCAGGAACAGGACCTTTTCGGCCACAACGCTCACCGCCTGGCGTTTCTGCTGCTCGGAGGACTCCCATTCGCGCCACTCCAGCCGGCCGTCGATGGCGACGCGCCTGCCTTTGCGCGTGTAGCGGCTGACGCTGTCCGCCGCGTTGCCGAAGACGCTCACGTTGAAGTAGTTGGGCTTGTCGTGATAGTCACCCTCGGCGTCTTTGCGGGTCGAGCTGCACGCGACCCGCAGTTGACAAACACTCAAGCCGGAAGGCAGCGCGCGCAGCTCGGGGTCCCGGGTGAGACGTCCTACCAGAACAACGCGATTGATGGTGAAGCTAGACATGGATGGTCTCCGTTCATCGATTGTTGAGCACCTTCCGAAAAACCTACGCCGCGCTTGAGACGGTTCTCTCGACCGGGGTCCCAGTAAGGGGCCAAAGGCTCACCTCAGCCGGTAGCCGACTCCCCACACGTTGATCACCCAGCGCCTGGGCCGGTGGACATCCGCTGCAGTGAGCTTGCGGCGCAGGCGGCTTGAGTGACTGTCAACAGTGCGTGTGGCGGTGCCCGGCCCGTATCCCCAAACCGAGCGCAGCAGCTCCTGCTTGCCGAACACCCGGTCCGGGGCACTGGCAAGCTGGACGAGCAGCTCGTATTCCAGCGGGCGCAGGTCGAGCGCTCCTGCGTGCAGGCTCACGGCGTGAGCGTCGAGATCGATCGCAAGCGGCCCTACCTGGAGCAGCCGGCCGCATCCGGTGGCACTCTCGCTGCGGCGCAGAACCGCCCGCAAGCGCGCCCGCAGCTCGAGATACCTCGCTGGGCGAGCGAGGAAGTCATCAGCCCCAGCCTCGAAGGCCCGGAGCACGTCCAGCTCCTGCGCCCGCGAGGAGACCAAAATGACCGGTAGCTCTCCCGGCCAGGGAGCATCCCCGGAATCATTTTCGCGAATCTCCCCCAGCAGTTCCAGGGCGCCGCGCGGCTCCTCGAGGTCTCCGATCACCGCCAGCTTGGGTACGCGCAGTGCGGCCAAGGCCCGGGCGTGGGAGGCGGTGAGCGCCAGCTCAGCCCGATAGCCGTCCGCGGCGAGCTGCTCAGCGATCGCTTCTCCCAGAGCGGCATCGGACTCGACTATGAGGACCGGCGCGGGATGAGCGCCAGGGTCTGGCTGGATGCCTGCCAACGGCGCCCCGGGAGGCTTGAGTAGCGCGGCCTGAGCGCTCATCCGAGCTCCACCTCGCGCGGGCTGATCCCCAAGCCGCGGCGCGCGATCAGGGCCAGCACATCGCTGTGGATCCAGGGCGTAGGGGTGCTCTCGCCACCCTCTGGAGCGATCCCCAGGCGCCGGGCCAGCCAGCTCGTCTCGCCGCTTTCCTTGCCCTTGGAGTCGTGTTTGACTCTCCCGCAACGCACCGCGATCTCGCTCATGCTCAGACCCTGCGCCGCGGCAGCGGCGAGCACCGCCTGTCGCAGTCCTCGGTTCAGGACGATCTTGCTCACGTCCATCCGTGCCCGCTCGGCACGAAGCACCGCAACCGAGACCGTCGGGTCATCGCGGTGCAACGCAAGCGCGGAGCGGGTGAGGGTACGCACGGGCTCGTAGCTCTCGAGGCTCGCGATCGCCTCGCGCATGCTGATCGGCTCAGATGAGCACTGCTCCGCTGCAGAGCAGCGGCACCAGCGCAGCTCGGGGATCGACATCCCGGCGACATGGAGCTCCAGGGAGTAGGCGCGCCCGTGGGTGTCGGTGAGCTCCGCCGCGCAAGGCACGGCCTCTCCGGCAGGCCCGGTCTCTGCCTCCTCGGGGAAAGGCTCGACCTCGAGGTCTTCCTGTGTCACGTTCCTGCACCAGCGGCCCGCGGGGTCTCGCAGATAGTGCTCGCATACCAGGGCGGCGTTGCACCGCGGCTCATCGGCCGCGAGATGTGCCACCAGACGGCGGTCGCCGAGGGTGCTGGCATCGCGGTCCACGACGAGCACGCTTCCCCAGGCTCCGGGCAGGGCCACCACCTGGCGCAGGCGATCTTCGCGGCCGGTGTAGCGACCCAGCAGGCCGGGCTCGCTCCCGCCCGCGCCGCGCTCGGCTCGTGCAGAGGGAGCAGTCTTGGGCCGTACGCCGGCTGGCCGGGTTCGTGAGGCAACACGTGCCTTGGGCCGATTAGGCCGAGTCGCTTGGCGGGGGCTTGTGGGCGAGGCGGTGCGGGTCATGACTGATCTCCTACTGGTCTGCTCGGGAGCACTTCCCGAGGGAGTTGTTGGGAAGCCTTGTAGGAGCCGGCCGGGACACCGTCAAGTGGCGGCATTTGGGCGTGGGCGGCGTAACGAAGCTCTCCGAGATCCCCTAAAGGGGGATCTCGGATATCTCTGCCAGGTTGCTTCTCCCAACATCAAAGTTGGCGCGAAAACGCTCACGGCCGGTGCATATCTCCTCCAGGAAGGGCCTCTTCATGAGCCGGTGTCCTCAGGAGGTCTCGTGGCTCGGCTATCGGCTCACGTGCTCGCGGGTCACCGCGAGCTGTGGACACGCGCACATCCGGCGGCAGGCGGGGCACTCCGTAGGAACGCAGGCGTCCCTCGTGCGCGTCACGCTCAGCGACAAACAGAATTCCTTCCCGTCCCGGGTACTCCCAGTCGGCCGGATACTCCCCGGCGTAAGCGCGGCAGGCGGTCAACACCGCATCAGCCTTGCGGGCGCACTCCCGTGCACGAGTGCGATCGCGGCACACGAAGACGACAAGCGGGGGCGCCCCGAGCCGGTGCCCGTAGCGCTTGGTGTACACCGACCAGCCCGCCAGGAGGTGGTCGTAGCGCTCGAGCTTCCCCGCCGCCCGGCCGGAGGGCAGGCGATCGTCGAGCTCGACGAGCAAATCGATCGTGCCCACCTGCGCGGCCGCGCCTGGAGCTCCCGCGCCCCCTTCCGTGACCATGTCCTCCGCGCTCATGCCCTCGGCGATACCCATCTCAGCGGCGCGAGCTTCCGCGCCGATACGCTCGCGCAGCCGCCCGGATAGCTCGATGCTCACGTCGGGACGCACAGTCTCAAAACGCTCCACTGCAACCCGCTCGCCCGTCGGGCCGGTACGCAGGAATTCGTGCGGCATGCGCCCGCCAGGCAGGCTCAAATCGCCCGGCCCGATCACCCTACGCCCCTCCGTGCCAGGCCGCAGCGGTGGGGACAGCACCGATTCGCGGGCTCCGCGCAGCGCCAGCGGCGCGCCGTCCAGGGCATGCTCGAGCGCCAGCGTCCAGCCGGCCACGTGCACGTCGTGGCGCGCTTGTGCCAACAACCGCTCACCCCCCACCGGCGCGGCCGGTGAGGGCGGCCCCGACAGCCCATCGAGGTCCTCCCCGGCCAGCTCCGCCATACGGTCGTGCGCGTGCAACAGCTCGAGTCCGGCGGCTGTGACCGTGTAACACATAGGCACCCCGCCGCCGTCACGGCGATGGAACTGAAAGCGCCGCACCAACCCGGCGTCGGAGATCCGCTTCAGGCGGCGCTGGGTCGTGGTGGCCGCCCGCCCTGGATTGAAACGGCGATGTATTTGGCTGCCCAGCACGTGGCGCATACACGCCACAAGCGCGAGGATCTCCAGGTCGAGCGGCTCGGGATCCAGCGATCGCGCCTGGAGCACTTGCTTGGCGAAGCGCACGCTATGGGCACCGTCGAGCTCGGTTAGCTCGCGGTAGCTGTCCGGCGGAACCCCCGGGCTCACCGGCTCTTGCGCCTGCTTCTGGGGCTCGGGCACGTTCCCGTTAGGCGCGAGGAGCCCGGCCGGAGCCCGGTGATAGCCATTCCGCGCGGGGATGGTTTGTTCGGCTGGGGCCGGCCCGGCTCGCGGCTCGGTAGTTGCAGCTAGCCGGGCTGCATCTCCATCCGGCGCATTGCCATCCTCAACGGCCGGCTCAGGAAGGCCGTGCTCTTCCCGCCCGTTCAGGCTTGCACCGCGCTCACGATCCCAATGGGGCTGGCGCAGGTCGGTGCGGTAGCGCCCGCCGCGCTCTTCCTGGAGCGCAGCATGCATCGCGACCCGCTCAGCGTCCACGTGCAAGGGAATCGTTTCGGCGACAAACGGGGCTTGCCGTCCCTCGGGGGTGCTCCAGCTGGCGATCGCGTGATGCCTGGGCAGGTGCAGGCGAGCATCGGGGTGGCCGAGCGTGGAGAGATCCCCAATACCCGAGCGCACCGTGTCGGAGAACTTGGCCATCGTCAGTCCGGCCGCGTCGCGAGCATCCCGGACGGAGGCCGTCGCGAAGTACACGCGATGGGCGAACAGCGCATCGAGCTGGTCGCGCACCTCGCGTTCGGTCCATTGCGCGTCGGCCTGCCAGCACGCCACCGTCTCCAAGCCCGCGGAGCGCTTCAGCGCCATCGTTTCCGCGAAGCCGCGATTGAGCACCAGCGGCGCCTCGTCCACCTTCAGCGCGACCGCCACCCGCTGGGACTCTGGCACGAGATCCTGCTGACGGGCCAGCGCAGCGTCGAGCATGCCCACGAGCAGCTGCATCAGCACCGAGGTATTCCCCCCGCCCATCGCTCCCAACGCGCCCTTCACGACGAGCACCTCTTGGGAGGAAATCACCCGATCGAAGTCGACCGGCAGCGAATCGTTCAACAGCACCCGCTTGATCGACTGCGAGTTCAGCAGCCGCGCCAGCTTGTTCACCGGTGCATCCAGCTTGGCGGTCGTCATGCTGCGCGAATCCGCCAGCTGGGCCGTGAGCTCGGCGGTGAAGAACTCGGAGATCTCCTTGAACTCCGGTAGCGTCCTCACGCGTGCCCCCACACGGCCCCGGTAGGAGTAGCCCTCCTCGCCGACCGACAGCAGCCGCGCCGCGTCCCACAGCGTCGAGGAACGGTCATTTGCGAGCACGGCGATGATCGCGTTGCGCAGGTACCGGTCCGATGACGCCCTGATGTCGCCGTCGTCAAAAAGATTCTTCAGCGCCGCCACCACGTAGTCGGCGATCACGTCCGCCGGCGCGTCGACCGCGAGCGGGTTGAACCCGCACGTGGGATGGGCGAGATCCAACAGCGTGCATGTCCGCCCTTCCGGCACAAGGCTCACCGCCGCCTCGGCAGCGTCGCCCTTGGGGTCGAGCACGATCACGCAGCAGCGGTCCCTGCGCAGGTCCTCGGCCACTGTGGCAACGAGGTAGCTGGACTTCCCCTGCTCGACCGTTCCGGGAACGGCGGTGTTCTGCTTGCGCATCTGCGGATGGATCGACACCACCCCCAGCGCGTCTCGCAGCGTGCCCACCCCATCCGCGGGGCGCAGGATCGCGGGTGGCGCCGGTGCCACGGGCAGGACGCCGCGCTCGAAGGGGACGGTTAGATAGTCGATCGACGGCAGGTGCCAGATAGCCGCAAGCTCGGTGGAGGCAAACACGCCCTTGTGGAAGGAGGGCAGCGGGTTGCCCTCCCCGCGCTGCACACGGCGGTCATATAAGCCAAGCAGGCCGTGGCGCACGGTGGTGCCGCGCTCGACCAGGCGATTCTCTCCCTCCCCGGCGCGCAACTCGGAGGCGATCCGCTCGCACTTCTCCCGGTCGGGAGCGATCACACGCAAGTCGAGGAAGAACAATGGGCGGTGCTGGATGTCGAGCCCGCCCTTCAGCTCTGAGTCCTCGACCATCGAGCGGTCGCGTATCTCGAAGTGGTCTCTGCGCTCACGCGACAGGTGCGCCTCGTGGCGCTTGTACAGCCGCTTGGCGTGGCGCTCGAACAGCACCGGCGTGGGCGTCATCGCCACCTGCACGAATGCCTCACATGCGCAAGCGCCCATCACGGTCATCAGCCGGTTCATGAGGGGTTCGCGATCGTGCTCGAAGCGGTCGAGCACCTGCGCCCGCTTGATGAACTCGGCGTGCTTCTTCAATCGCAACACCGCCGGGGGCGACCCGGGCAGATGCCGCTCTGCCACCAGGCGACAGTTCGGATAGGCCGTTCGCAAAGCCGCCTGCACCATCCCGTCCAGTCCCGCAGGGCACGTCAAGGCCAGCCAGGCCTCCCCGCCCGCGTGGTGAACCTCCAGCGCAACCGACGGCTGGCCATGCAAGAGGCGCCGCCACCAGCGGCACAGCAATCGCTTGTGCAGCGCCTCGAACATCCCCACCACAGCCTCCGCAGTCGCCTTATCGGCGCGATACGCATCCACTCGCATCCGCACATACCGCCGCCGGCGCCGCGCATGCCAGCGTGCTCCCGCGACCAGCGCTCCCAGGACCAGCAGCGATAAGACCAATAGCCTCGTCAAAGAAACTCCGCCAGGAGCCCAGCCCCAGACCGCGCGCGCCTCTGCTTCCAGAACGCCCGGCAGTGAGCCGATCGCCTGCCGCGCAGTGCCAGGCGCCGTGGGCCCTGCGAAGGAGCCGCCCGCGACCGCTCCTCTTCGCGCGCGCGCCGTGAGGCCCCCCAGCGTGGCTTCGGGCGTCGTGGATATCCCAGGCACGGCGCTCGGTACTGTGGATCCCCGCAGCGCCGCTCCGAGGCCGCCCTCCAGCAGCCATCCGGTCAGGGCGAAGGTCGTAAGGACGGCGAGCAGGCCCAAGGCTCGCCACAGCAAAAAGCGGAGCACTGCATTCCTGCTCCGACCGCCACCGGCAAACGGGACGCTACTGCTGGTCCGCCGCAGGCCACCTCAGTGTTGCGAAACTCTCAGCGCGGTCTGGTGGCTTGCTCGAGCTGTGCGCCGAGCGCAGTCAGGCGCCACTCGTTGGCCAGCCCCTTCTCCTGCCCCTCGCCGAGATTTTCCACCAGCTCCAGCCGGGCAAGCCGGCTCATGAGCTTTGAGATCTGGCCCTGGTCGGAGATGTCCGAGCGTTCGGCAATTTCGCGGTTGTTTGCTCCCGGGTATTTCGCCACAACCATCAGAACCTGCACCGTGCGGTATGTAAGACGCATCTTCAGGCCCGCCATTGGATCCGTGGGACTCGCCGCGCGATCCTGGACGTCCTCCGGTTGCAGGCCGGCCGCCGTCCTCTTCAATTCCTGGCTCGCCGCAGCGGCCCCGAGGTAGGGGAGCACGATGATGCTCATCAGCGGGCCCAGCAGGCTCATCAGCGGCTCGTGCTCTACCTTGAGCAGACGCCTATGGATCACTTCGAGGATCCCGCCGAGGACTCCTTCGGCTGTGAGCGCGGATTGTTCGCGAGCGTCGGCCGTGTCCGAGCGCCCCTTCTCGATGACGCCCACGAGCTCGTCGAATGCCTCGGCCCGGCGCTGCAGAACCCTTTCGCCCGCAGCCAGCGACTCGACTACGCAGAGCTTGGCAAGACCGGGCTCCGCGTCCATGAACATGAGTAGCCGCGCCAGTGCGGAGCGGACCCCCTCGCGCCAGCTGGGCTCGTGCTCGTAGGCCTGCAGCGCGATGACCCTTGCCTGGCTGAGCACCTGCTCGAAAGCAGCCAGAAAACAATCTTCCCGGTCGGCGAAGACATCGTAGAAAGTCTTTCTCGAGACTTTCGCCCGGCTGATGACCTGCGCCACCGTCAGCCGCGCATAACCGGCCTCATCGATCGCCTGCGCCGTGGCCGCAAGCATCCGCGTGCGCTGGATCCCAGTCACCCGCTCGCGCGGCAACCCGTTGGGGCCGGGGCGCAAACGCTGGGCCGCCTCAGGTGTCTTGGATATAGAGGCCATCTCTCCGCCAAACCATTGCTTTGCGGCCAGCGATCACAGCCAAACGACAACCGTAAGTTGCCGGGGTTTCCTATATACCGCTACGGGGATTCGAACCCCGGTTTCCGGCATGAGAAGCCGGCGTCCTAGTCCCCTGGACGATAGCGGCGCGTAAGCGACTGGTCGAGGCTAGCAAACGAGTCCCTCAAACCTCAATCCCGGGCTCATAGCCACCAAGAGCTCTCCTGACTTCCTGGCCCGTCCCGGGCCGGTGCGATATCTTCGCTTGCCCAGCGGCACGCGGATGTGGCGGAACTGGTAGACGCGCACGGTTCAGGTCCGTGTCTGAGAAATCAGGTGGAGGTTCGAGTCCTCTCATCCGCATCACGGCTGGCCTTGCTGAAGGCAGCACGCCAGAGCAAAACACGCCCGCCGGCTCTCACCGGCGGGCGTGTTCGCGATTTGCTCAGTTCAATCTGTGGCTTACAGCCCGGTGTCGCGGCGCCTGCGCTGCATCACCATGATCGAGCCACCCGCGCATACCAGGAGCAGCCCGGCGCCCACCGTCCAGCGGAGGTCGAAGCCGGTGAACGGCAACGTGCTTGCTTTCGCAGGTTTCGTGGCTGGAGTGCTGCTCGTAGTCGCGGGCGAGACCGTTTTGGCCGGCGTTTTGGTTGCTTTCGACGGCGACGTCCCACTGCTGGGCGTCGGTTCTTTCGGTTCCGGTTTGCTGTAGCCCGTCGTGGGCGTCGTGGCAGCAGCCGCAAAGGCCGGCGCCGCGGTCACCAGTGCCAGCGCAAGCACGACCGGCAGGATTATGAGCCTGCGCCGAGCGCGAGACGATCCGCTCCTCGTCATTGATGTAACTGCTGCCTGTGGCCTGCCCGAGGCCATGACATTGGTCCGAGTCATGCCAACCTCCCATTCGTGGTCTGGTGAGCGCTGCGACCCTGCTTAGGGCCTTCTGGCGATTTGTCCGTTGATTCTATTGACAATGCGCCCTTTCTGGCTAGTGGTTCGTCATTTTCATGCCGCTCCCTCCCCCGGAAGCCTTCCTCCGAAGCAGAATGTCTACCACCAGCGACGGTCGTCAACGCCCCTCAAGGGATCCGCACGCGACCCTCGAGCGTCCCCTCGGCGAGCATCGCGCGCAGGGTCTTCTTGTCGAACTTGCCAACGCTCGTTTTGGGAACCTCGGCGATGAACGCGAACTCGTCGGGCAGCCACCACTTGGCCACGCGCGGGCGCAGGTGCTCGATCAGCTGATCCGCCCCGGCGGTGGCGCCCTCGCACAGCACCACGCAGCACAGCGGGCGCTCGGACCAGCGCTCGTCGGGCTTGGCGATGACCGCGGCCTCGATCACGTCGGGATGGGCCATCAGCTCGTTCTCGAGCTCGACCGAGGAGATCCACTCGCCGCCGGACTTGATCACGTCCTTGGAGCGGTCGGTGATACGCACGAACGCCTGCTCGTCGATCGCCGCGATGTCCCCTGTGCGCAGCCAGCCGAGTCAAACTTGTCATCGCCGGAGGGGTCGTTGTAGTAGCGCCTGGCAATCCACGGGCCACGCACCTGGATCTCGCCCGTGGACTGCCCGTCCCAGGGAACCTCATGGCCGTCGTCATCAATCAAGCGCAGCTCGGTCCAGGGCAGGGGCTTGCCCTGCAGCGCGCGCTCGTCCCAGTAGCGCTCGTCGTGACCGCGATCCTCCGGCGGGTCGGAGAAGGTGACGACAGGGCTGGTCTCGGTCATGCCCCACCCCTGGTGGATGCAGACGCCATGGCGCTCCTGGAAGTCCTTCATCAGCTGGCGCGGCACGGCCGAGCCCCCGCAGACGGCGTTGCTCAGCGAGGATAGGTCGACCTCGTGTGTGTCCGCGTAGCGCAGCATGTCGGCGAAGATCGTCGGCACGCAGCCCATCACGGTGGGGCGCTCTGACTCGATCGCCCGCGCCAGGGGCTCAGCCTGCATAAAGCGGTCGGGCATCACCAGGTCCGCCCCGCACAGCGCCGCCGCGTAGGGCAGGCCCCAGGCGTTGACGTGGAACATCGGGACCACCACCAGCACGCGCTCGCGGCGGGAGAGGCCGAGGTTGTCAGCCATCAGCGAGGCGGTGGCGTGCAGACAGATCGAGCGATGCGAGTAGAGCACGCCCTTGGGGTTGCCGGTGGTGCCGCTGGTGTAGCACAGCGAGGCGGCCTGGCGCTCGTCGAGCTCGGGGTAATCGAAGGGGTCCGACTCCACTTCCGCCAGCAGCTCCTCGTAGCGCAGCACGTTCGGCAGTGAGGGGTGGGCGGGGTTCGAATCCCCAGGATGAGCGGGATCCCCCATCAATATGAAATGGCGCACCCCCTCAAACGACGGGGCCAGCGGTTCAAGCAGCGGCACGAGCGAGTCGTCGACGAAGATGACCTGATCCTCGGCGTGATTGACGATGTAGGTGATCTGCTCCGCGAACAGGCGAATGTTCAGCGTGTGCAGGACCGCACCCACACAGGGGACGGCCAGGTAGAGCTCGAAGTGGCGCTGGTTGTTCCACGCGAACGTCCCGACGCGATCGCCCGGCTCGATCCCCAGGCGTGTCGTCAGTACGCGGGCGAGACGATCCACACGCTCGGACACCTCTCCGAAGCTCGCGCTCCTAACGGCGCCCGCGTCCGTAAGCGTCGCCACCTGCGCGGATGGATGGCAGTCGCGCATCCGTCGCCGCGCGTGGGCAAGCGTGAGCGGGAAGTCGTCCTGCATCAGCCCGTTCAGCGTTCTGCTCATGCGCGCTTCACTGCATCCTCCCTCGGGCGCCGGCGTGGTTCCAACTCGCCATAGATCGTGCGCGTGCGCCGCGCGATGTCCTCCCAGTCGAAGCTCAGCACGTGCTCGGAGGCCTCGGCCACCAGCCGCTCGCGCAACTCGCCGTCGACGAGCAGCCGCTCGATCATCACGCCCAGGTGCTCCGCGTCGCCGCCGTTGAAGCGCAACCCCACCCGCTCGCCTGGCGGCACGACCTCACGCAGACCCCCCGTGTCGGCGACGATGCAGGGGCAGCCGGAGGCCATCGCCTCGAGCGCCACCAGCCCGAAGGGCTCATAGATCGAAGGGACCACGCACAAATCGGCGATGCGGTAGAGCGAGTGCAGCGCGTCATCCCCGATCCAGCCGAGGAAGGTTCCGTGCTCTGACAGCCCCAGCCGCTGCGCCTGAGAGCGCAGCTCCGCCTCGTGTGTACCGCTGCCCGCCACCAGGAAGCGTACGTTCCCGACCTGCTCGATCACGCCCGGCAGCGCGTCGAGCGCCAGCTGGAAGCCCTTCTCGTAGACCAGGCGCCCGACGAGCAGCACGAGCTTCTCCTCGGGCTCGGCGAACTCTGCCCGCAGCGCCTGAAGATCGCCCACCGGTCGCAGTTCGCCTGGGTCGATCCCATTTGGGATCACCGCGATCCGCCGCTCGTCGATGTCGAAGATGTCGGCGACGTGCCCTCGCATGTAGTAGGAGCAGACGATCACCGAGTCCGCCCGGCGGGCCATCCAGCGCTCGACGGAGTGAATGTGCGACTGCGGCTCATCGGCCACCCAACCCTGGTGACGCCCATGCTCGGTGGCATGGATGGTCGTGATGTAGGGCACCCCTACCCGGTCTGCCAGCGCCCCGGAGGCCTTCGCGACGAGCCAGTCGTGGCCATGCACCAGGTCGTAGCTGTGCTCCTGGGCGAGCGCCTCGCCCGCCGCCAGCATGTCCTCGTTCATCTGGTCGACCCAGGCCACGAAGCGGTCCAGGTCGCGCGGCCAGCCGGGCTCGCGGACACGGTGAACGTTGACCCCCCCGGCCGGCTCGGCCCTCGCTGCGCCCTCCGCCTCCTCCGCCGTCCCACGGGTGAGCACATCGACCGCGACCCCCTGCCGGACGAGCGCCTGCGCGAGCTTGCAGACATGCCGCGCCAGGCCACCCTCGATCACGGGCGGGTACTCCCAGGAGAGGAGCAGCACGCGATTGTTGCTCATCCCCGGCACCCTATCTGCCGCGGCTCTGCGCCGCCCCGCTGGCCCTTACACGCCGATCAGCCCAAGCTCGTCCAGTCGCCGCGCCGCACTCGAAGCCCACGCTGTCTCTCCGGAGATGACCAGCACGCCCTCTCCCGCGAGCGCTCGCAGCGCCTGCGCCAAGGCGGGCGCCTCGGTGTCCATCTCGATCGCCAGCTCCGCGCTTGACCATCTCTGTTCGTGATCGTCGCGCAGCAACTGAAGGACGATTGCCCGTTGCAGCCTCGAGCCGCTCACGGCCCGCGCCTGGTTCGATTCTGTGTGCATCAGAGCCATTCCTTATCGTGCCGGGCCCCGGTCGCTTGAAAGGTTGCGCCCGCCACCCGATTGCCAACCGGCCCGAAGATACTCACGGCTTGGAACGGCTTAGCCTCGCGGGCTGCATCATGTGCCTATGCGCGAGAACCGGAGGGGGCCTTGATCGTTCTCTACGACGGCGAGTGCGGGTTCTGCAAGGTCTCCCTCGCGGTGCTGCTGAGCTGGGATAAGGCCAAGCGCCTCAGTCCCGTGCCGATCCAGAGCGCACGGGGAGAGGAGCTGCTTGCCGGCATGGCCCAGCAGGATCGCCTGGCCTCGTGGCACCTCATCGACGCTGAGGGCACGCTGTACTCCGGTGGCGCGGGCATCGGTGTCGTTTTCGGTGCCCTGCCCTTCGGGGCGCCCCTTGCCCGCTTTGCGTCGCGGTTTCAACGGGAGACGTCGCGTGCCTATGAGTGGGTGGCGGCCCACCGCGTGCTCCTCGGCCGGCCATTGAAGGCGCGACCGCGCGCCTGGGCGGCACGCGTCATCGCTGAGCGCGAGCGACCGCTGTCAGGCCGCTTCTGAGATTACGAGGCGCAGAGCGCCGTCGAAGCTCTCCTGCTCACGCAAATGGCCATGCTCGGCGTCCCAGGCGCCGGAATCGAGCGCGGCCGCGAGCCGGTCTACGATGCGCTGCTCGACGTCGGGTTCGAGCAAGGCCCATACCGACTGGGCGCTGCGCACTTCCGCGTCGAGCAGCGCCTCCGGCCGGCGCCAGAACGCCTCGAAGAACCCGTCCGTGCAGTCGCCGGGCGTGGGGATCCGCTCCACGCGCGTGCGCCCGCCCAGCGCCGCGGCGATGTCATCCATGGCGGGGAACCGCGGTTGCTCCTTGGCGACGCCCTCGCGCAGATACTCGAGCTGCCAGGCGGGCAGCGCGCCGAGCTCGAACGTGAACACCACCACCGGCCCGCGCGCCACCCTGCGCAGCTCGGCCAGGCCCGTCTCCGGGGGATCCCAGTGATGGATCGTCACGCACGCCATCGCCGCGTCGACCGCGTCATCGTCGAAGGGGAGCGCCTCCGCATAAGCAGCGATCGCCGGCGCCGCGCCCGCAGGGCGCTGGGCCCGCATCGTCGCGCTCGGCTCGACAGCGAGCACCCAGCGGTCCTCTGGCTCATAGGACCCAGCGCCCGCGCCGACGTTGAGCACCGTGCGGGCATCGCCGAGCGCCGCGTGAATCCGCGCGGCGATCCGGGGGTCCGGGCGCCGGTGCTGGGCATACGTGCGCCCGTGGCGCTCATAGTCAACCGCAGCGGTCACGCACCGACCCTAACACCCCGTTTTGGGCTTTGAACGGTGTGGACATCTTCAGATTCCGCTTGATTGCCGGAGCCTGAAACGGGATCAGGTGGTGGCGTTGGCTGCCCAGTTCTGCAGGAATGCCTCGGTCGCGGCGACATCCAGGGGACGCGCGAACAGGAAGCCCTGCCCCGAGTCGCACTCCTCGTCTCTGAGCAGGTCGAGCTCCTGTGGTTGCTCGATGCCCTCGGCGAGGGTCTCGATCGACAGGTCCTTACCGAGCTGCACAAGGGTGTGGATCAGGGTCTCGCCTTCTTGGTTGTTCGTCAGCCCCGAGATGAACGAGCGGTCGATCTTCAGCGCGTCGACCGGGAACTTCTGCAGGTGAGCGAGGGAGGAGTAGCCCGTGCCAAAATCGTCGATAGCGATCCGCACGCCCAGCTCCTTGACGGCCTGCAGCCGGCGGGCGGTCTCCTCGACGTTGCGCATCAGCGTCGTCTCGGTGATCTCGATCGTCAGCGCGCAGGGCTCGAGGCCGCTGTGTGAGAGCGCCTCTGAGACGTCGGTTATGAAGTCATCGGTATCCAGCTGCCTGCCGGAGACGTTCACGGCCATGCCGATCGGATACCCCGCCTGCCGCCACTCCGCGCCCTGACGGCATGCCTCATCCAGGACCCATCTTCCGATTTCCACGATCAACCCGGTCTCCTCGAGCAGCGGGATGAAATCGTCGGGCTGGACGACCCCGCGCGACGGGCTGTCCCAGCGGATCAGCGCCTCCATCCCGGTGGGGCTCATGTCGCGCAGGTCGAATGTGGGCTGATATACGAGCAAGAACTCGTCGTGCTCGATCGCCTGGCGCAGGTCCATCTCGAGCTTCATCCGGCCCTGGACCGCGTCCTGCATCCCTGAGGCAAAGACGACGTAGCGGTTCTTGCCGTCCCACTTGGCGCGGTACATCGCGATGTCGGCGTCGCGCAGCAGATCCGCGGGCGATACGCGATCCCCAACCGCGATGCCGACGCTTGCCGTCACCGTGAAAGGAGTGTCCTTGGCGCCATCGAGCCTGAAGGGCTCTTTGAGCGCCGCGAGCAGGCGCTCGGCGACCAGGTCGGGGCCCGCAGCGAGCGAGAGGTCCTCGGCGATCACGACAAACTCATCGCCGCCGAGGCGCCCGAGCGTGTCGGTGGCGCGCACGACGCCGTCCAGCCTCGCCGCGACCGCCTTCAGCAGTTCATCGCCGGCGCCGTGACCGAGCGTGTCGTTGATGGACTTGAAGTTGTCGAGGTCGATGAACAGCGCCGCCACCGGAGTGTGGTCGCGGCGTGAGCGCGCGAGCATCTGCTCGATGCGGTCGAGGATCAAAGTCCGGTTGGGAAGTCCTGTCAACGGGTCGTGTGTCGCCAGGAACGCGAGCTGCTCATCCGCACCCTGGCGCTCTGACTCAAAGGACTCGCACATCCGCACGAGCGTCACCTTGAGGCTGCGCTGCAGCATGGCCATCGCCTGCGCGAGCACCTCCGGCGGGAGGGCCAGCGCCACCGCGATCTCTCTGACGACATCTTCCGCCGCATCGCACCAGCGCAGGCAGCGCTTGGTGACCTCATTCAGCGGCGCCGCTCGCTGCGCCGCCAGCTGGCCGAAGATCTGCCAGGACTCCTGACCGACCTCCCGGGCGACATCGGCGCCCTCGCCCGCCATCCACCTGGCCACCGCGACCGTCGAGACCGTACCGACCCGTTCGAAGCTCTCCTCGACGATCTCATCGAGGACGCAGCTGGACTGACCTGTGCGCGAGACCATTCCCGCGACCACGTCATCTGTGCGCGCGTTCAGCGCCTCACCGAGACGGCGAAGATCATCGTCCGGCGTAGCGGGCGAAGAGGCGAGAACAGGCGCTGGCACAGGTCCTGCGGAGGAATCATTGACCCGCGAAATTGGCTGCCGAGGGGATGCCATCTGGGCTCATCGGCAGCAAACGCTCATTTCTGGAGCCGGTTTGTGCAGTTTGAAATCTCTATCGCAGCAATATCCTCCCGACCATGTTCAGCGGCCGGTAAATGTCCATGGGATTTTGAACCATGCCGACCGTCTTCAAAGCCCAAAATGGAGCGGATCGGGCTAGCGGCGCGTCAGGGCGCGTCGAGTATCCGCTCGCGCCTGTACCTGCGCCACGCACGACGGGAGGTTGAGAGCGCGGCGATCAGCAGCGATAGCGGCACGAGCACCGCAGCCGCGATCAGCAGGACGATTAGCGTCACCGTCAGCACCCGGCCCGCGTCGTGCAAGCCCCGGTGGAGGGTCAGCCCTTCGCTGCCCGCGCTCTTATCACCGAGCACGGTCACTTCGACTTCGGCGGTGCTCGCCTGCCGTGAGACGGTTTGCAGCGCCGAGCGGGCCCGGGCGATCGCGCCGCCGGCCTGCGAGAGTCGTGCGCGGAGGCTGTCGACTTGCCCTTCGGTGGTCGCCTTGGAGAGGGCTCGTAGCAGCGCGGCGCGTTCGGCGGTTGCGTCGTTCAGCCGCTGCAGCGCGGCGTTGTAGGTGTTGGTGATGTCCTGCAACGACTGGTTCTCCGCGCGCACCGGGGCGAGCTGCCCCAGCGCGGCGAGTGCGGCGCTCAGCTTCGCGCTCGGGAGGCTCAGCATGAGGGTGGCTTCTCCCGTGCTTCCTTGCTGCACCTGTACGTGAGAGCTCTGGACGAAGCCGCCATCGCTCACCGCGAGCCGAGACACGCGGTCGGCGACCGTCTGCACTTCGGAGGGGGTTGCCGTGAGCGTGATCGCGGCGCTGAGCTGCTGGACGCGTCCGGGCGCCGCGGCTGCCCCGCTAGGAACTGGTGCGTTCGCGGCCGCCCCCGCAGATATCGAAGCGCTGGGTTCCGCCGCGGCGCTTTTAGCCGCGTGGATCGCGCCTGCCACCGGAGCATTTTCAGCCTGGCCAAAGGCTGGGCCGAGATGACCCGCGCGCGCAGAGGTAGCAGACGATCTCGCGGAGCTCCCGGCCGCATGGTTCACCGGCCGCCAGGGTGCCGCGATCAGCACCGCCGCGATCACCGCCAACGCCATTGAGAGGGCAGCGAGCGTGGGAGCAGTTGGACGCAGCCAACCCAACCGGCGGTGCGGCTGTTTGGGTGCAGAGCGGGCGCTCCGCCCGGCGATCCGCTGCCCCAGCTCGCGCTCGAACTCGGGATCCATCGGGGGGGCAAGCGTCCGAACGTCTTCGCGCAGCTGGAGCCAGGAGTCGGCAACAGAGCCCTCGCCGTCGCCATTCAGCGCCGCCTCGAGCTCTGCCAGCCAGCTCTCGTCGGGACTTGCCGAGCCACCGCCCGGGAAGGGAATGACCTTCATGCGATCTCCTCCTGTCGTTCCGCCTGCAGACACGCCTCGCGCAAACGCGTGAGCGCTCGGTACAGACGGGTGCCGGCGTTTGACTCGCTGATTTCGAGTGCCCGCGCGAGCTCGCTGTTGGAGAGCTGGCCGTGGAACTTGAGCAGCACCACCTCTCGCTCGCGCAGCGGAAGCGCTGAGAGCGCATCGCGAACGCTCGCGCGCCGCGCGATCTGCTCGAGCGCCGCTTCGGAGTCCTGATCGCCGGAAAACTCTTCGGGCAACTCGCACTGAGGCTGACGCCGGCGCCGGCGCAGCTCGTCGAGCGCCGCGTTACGCGCAATCGCGAACAGCCAGGCCCGCGGGGTTCCGCGGCCATGATCCAGACGCGAGCGCGAACGGTAGAGCCGCTCGAAAGCAAGCGCGGTCACATCCTCCGCCGCAGAAGAGTTGCCGAGCAGCGAGATCGCATACCCGTGCACGTCGGCGGCGCTCTCCCGGAACAGCGCGGCGAAGGTCGCGTCGTCGAGGCGAGCGCGAACGGACCCCGGCACTGCGGGCGGAGCATGCTCATCAGAGGAAGGCACGAGTGCGCTCACAACCCTAACTACGCCGGTGGCTCAGATTCATCACACGGCTTCGGGCTGACCCGGCTGGGTTGATTCGATGTGTCAACCTGGTTGCGGTGAATGCAGGAGCGGTGCGCGAACGTTGCCTGTCCCTCGCGGGAGCCGAGGAGACGTTCCCGTTTGGGCCGGAGACCTCGGTCTTCAAGGTATCCGGCAAGATCTTCGCGCTCTCGGGCCTGCACCAAGTGCCGCTCCGCATCAGCCTCAAATGCGAGCCGGAGCTTGCCGGGCAACTCCGCCAGACGCACGCCGCGGTGCTCCCCGGCTATCACTTGAACAAGCGTCACTGGAATACCGTGACCGTCGATGGGTCGCTCACTGACAAGGTGATCAGCGACATGATCGAGGACTCATACGACTTGGTGCTCAGCAGCCTGCCGCGGGCACGTCAAGAGGCGCTGGGCTGGCGCAGCGACATCTAATTCATCATCCCGGGGCACCCTGCGCCCACTGCCACGCCAAAGGGAAAGGAGGCCTCCACACTCCTTTCCACTTCCAATTACCTACCACCAGGAGCGCCACCCGGTCGCTGCCGGAGTGCTCCGGCATACGATGGCCCTGACGGCGCTCCAGCGCCCGGACGAGGGGATCAAGGCGATCGTCGATTTGGTCTCGGAGCTCGCGAGCATGGAGGAGCCTCGCAAACGGCTCGCCGGAATCCTCTCCGGGCTGGACATCCGCTACGACCTCGGCGAGGGACATCCGCTGCTCGGACGGCGTATGCCCGATCTGGACCTCGTGACCGCCGGCGGGGAGCTGCGGGTCTTCGAGCTGCTGCACGACGCCAAGCCGGTGCTGCTGAACCTCGGTGAGCCCGGCGGCTTTAACATCACTGCATGGGCCGGCCGGGTCCAGCTGATTGATGCTGAATATGCCGGTGAGTGGGAGCTTCCGGTGCTCGGCGCTGTCACTGCTCCCAGCGCCGTGTTGATCCGGCCCGACGGATACGTCGCCTGGGTGGGCGACGGCACAGATACCGGATTGCGCGACGCGCTGACTACCTGGTTTGGGACACCGTGACGCGACGAATCCGCCCCGGCCATTTGCGAATCATTCGAATTCTGGACGAATGTTTGATTAAATCGGTTGCTCGGATACGCAGCATGCATGCACAGCAGTTACCAAACAGGGAGGTCTGGGATGGTTGTTGCATTGAGGCAAGGTATGCGAGTGGTTAGGTGCACCCTGATGCTTGGGATGCTGGTGGCGTTGACGTTTGCCGCTTCCGCCACGGCGGCGACAGTTGGGGGCGGTGGCGGTTCAGCGGGCAGCTTTGTGATCGGCGATGGCAACGCGGGCATCGGGACCTCGGTCACGTTCTGGGGAGCGCAGTGGGGGAAGGCGAACTCGCTCAGCGGTGGTCCGGCGCCGGCGGCCTTTAAGGGCTTTGCCAACACTCCGGAAACCTCACCCGCGTGCGGGACCAACTGGTCGACCGATCCTGGGAACAGCTCGGGTCCCCCGCTCGGACCGTTGCCGGAATTCATTGAAGTGATCGTCTCCAGTCACATCGTGAAGTCCGGTCCCACGATCTCGGGCGACACTAAGGAAGTGGTCTTGGTGGAAACCGGCTCCGGTTACGCGGCCAACCCGGGCCATGCGGGCACGGGGACGGTCGTGGCAGTGGTATGTGGTGGTTCGTCTGGTGGTGGCGGACCCACCTGAGTTCTATCTAGTCGCAACAATAGAGCGACACAGGGGGAGACCTGTCGGCCGGCCCTCTGTGTCGCTCGTGCGACGCCCGGCTCCTATTTCTTGATCGTGAACTTCACGCTCACCGCGGCGCCGTTGCCAGCTGCGTCATGGGGCACCGCCTGCAGGCGGTAGGAACCCTTGGCGAGCTTCTTGCCGCGCAGGCGTCCGCTGAAGTGCAGGCTGTTGAGGCCCGCAACGTCGGCGTGCGTGAACGTGCCGAGCGCCTTGTAGAGCGTGCAACGCCTGCCGTGCCTGTTGGCCTTGCTGGGTTTCCTGCAGGACCTACCCTGCGTGCGACCGGTGACCGGCATCAGCACCGTGAAAGTCGTCGTCGCCGCCTGGCTGTCGCGGTAGCTGATCTTCGCCCCGTATTTCTTCTTCTTGGCTGCCTTGGAGATCGTTGCTCCCTTGGGCGCCGCGGCGAACGCGGTGGGGCTGATCGTGAGCGCGCTCAATACGCCGATGATCGGTTTTGTTGGCGGCGTTGTGATTTTCGCCACCGGCGGCGTGGGACATGCGGCCGCGTGACCCTGCAGCTCCAGCGCCCCCTTGTCTTGGACGGCGATGCAGTCGCCGTTGCCGTCAACCGCGCGCGGGTTGCCGGCGAGGTCCGTTTCGGACTGCGCGATCCCGAAAGGCAGCGTCAGCGCGCCCGCGGGCACACTGTCCACCGCACCCGATGATGGGTTCAGTTGGTACGCGGATATCGGTTCGGCGAACAGCGAAGAGAGTGGGCTGACTTCGGTGTTGCCCGCGAGCCCGCTCGCGCACGCGATCGCTCCGGAGCCGCCGCCTTCCGCCTGGGCTTGGGTGGGGACCGCCGAGTAGGCGCACCCCACGCTCGCGTGGTCGCCCGGCGCAGCGGTCGCAACCTGTTTCTCGAGGACGATCGAACCCTGGATCGCGACGTTGGCGACGCTGCTCAAAGAGCCTTTCGCGATCGCTTCGATCCCGCTCGTGCCAGGGGCATCGCCGGCTGTGCCGGGCACTCCTGCGTCGAGGGTCGACGCGGACACCGTGAGCATGTGTGGCGCCGCGGTGGCACTTTCGAAGTAGATGCCGTTGCTTCCGCCGAGGATCTCAGAGGAGTCAACGGTCACGTTGTCCGCTTCGGCTCGCATCACGCCGGGTTTTGCGTTCGGCCCGGTCTGCACCACGCTGCGCTGCACGAGCAGCCCGGTGCTGGAGCCTTCGCCTTCGTATGCGAGCGCGGGCGATTCGGATGCGGCGTTGGTGACGACCCGACTATCGCTGAGCGTGACGTTGCCCCCAAATGCCGCAAGCCCGGTCCCTGCCCAGGTGCCCGCGACGACTTCGAGATGGGAGAAGGTCGAGCTGCCGCCTGCGTCTTCGCTCAGGACGGCCGGTGTTTTGCTGCCTCCATGCACCATTTCGACCCGCAGGCCGTTGACCATTGCCGGTGATTTTTCGAACACGACGCCGATCGCCGGGCCGTTCTGTCTCACGCTGTCGTTCTGAATCGAGACGGCGGTATCGCTGCCAGTCGCGATTCCCGCCGACGGTTCGCCTTCTTCGATCGAGATCTGGCTGTTGGAAAGCGACAGCGTCGATTTTTCGCTGTAGACGCCTCCAGCGGGGTCTGGCGCAGCCGCACCGTTGAGGATTTTCACGCCGTTAAGCACGAGCGGCGTGTGCACTGCCTTCACGGCCCAACCGATGGTCCCGCCTTCCATTTCGACAGTGCCGCCGCTCATCGCCACCGATCCGCCTTCGCCTGCTTCGATCCCGTTTTCGCCGCCGCTTGCTTCATTGAGCACGGCCACGTTGGTGAGTGTGAGGGCATCGGCTCTGGTGGCGACCGCCGAACGGAGCACGCCCCCCGTTCCGGCCTCGAGCGTCAGGTTCGACACCGTCACCGAGCCGGCAAAGTGAGCAAAGAGTCCCGGCCCTTTGCCTTTGATGATCACGCCCGGTTCTTCGCCATTGATCGTAAGGCCGTTGTCAGTGGATTTCGTGAGTTCCACGGATTCTTCGAAGCGGCCTTCTTTCGGGCCTTCCGGCGAGATCTCGATCGTGTTCGGCGGCGGTGTTTCCTCCGCGTGTTTGACGGCCGCTTTGATCGTTGGGCAGGGATCTTCTTCTTCGTGCACTCCTATTGGGCCGCCAATGAACACACCGCATTTCGGGTTGGCTTTCGCGAGCGTGCGTTCGTTGACGTAGAACGTCTGCGCTGAAGCCTCGCCCGTGGCGATCGCCGCCGCGCCCAGCACGATCAGACAGCAGCAGATCAGCCGTCGAAACCCTGTCATGCCAACCTCCGTCGTCGCGCGCGCTGCACCGGTGGATGTGGTCCCGGCGACCCCGATGATGGGCGAGCATACCCGCTATTTGCCGCCACGGGACCGCGATCGGCGGTGAATTCAGCCGGTGAGTGTTCCGAGTACGAGTGGTACAACTCGCCGGGCGCCCGCGAGGCGGAGTTGGCCGCCGACCATCGCCAATGTCCACCCCGAATGGCAACGGTCGTCGAGAAGCACACCGGTACCAGGCAGCGGTTTGGCGATGATCGAGAAAGCGCGACGAACATTCGCGGCCTGCTGCGCTGAGTTGGCCATGTCGCGCTGCGGCGGGCGATCCTCAGTGCGCTTTACGAGCTCAGCGTGCACGATTCCGAGCTCGTCAGCGACGCGAGCTGCCAGCTGGACCATACGGTCGCCCAAGCGTGTCGACGGGACGGTCGTGATCCACGCGACGGGTATGCCGGCGCGGCGTAGAAGGTTCGCTAGTCCGACCACAACTTCGTCATCGAATTCCCCGGCGTGCAATCCGCGCTCGACGGCCGGCCACCAGCCGCCGTCGCCGATGCGCGCGAGCGCCCAGCCGGGGTCCGTGCGGACGTCCTCGGGGATCTTCCGCATCGTGCCGGTGGCGTCGGGTGCCATCTTCTTGACCTCCAGCTCGACTGGCTTCGAGCGGAGGTGTCGCGCGGCCAGCTCGACCAGTGCCGGGTCCGGCGGCTTAGCGAAGCGTGGCGCTGTGCACACCGAGCAGCGCCCACAGTCCTGCGCATCTGGATCGTCGAGCTCCTCCTGCAGCGTTCGCATAAGGCAGCGGCCGTCGGCTCCAAACGCAGCCATCGCCTGCTGCTCTTCACGCCGTAGGGCTGTCACCCGCGCATATCGCCCCTCGTCGTAGGTCCAGTCCGCGCCTGGAATGGCCTGCCAGCGCGTGCCGTCGCGCCGGACCGCGCCCTCGACGTCGAGGATCTTCAGCATGGCCTCAATGCGTCCCATGCCGAGGTTGACAACCGCCATCAGCTCGCGCGTCGTGCGGCCCTGCTCACCGGCAGCTTCCAACTCGCCGAGAACCGTGGCTACGCGCTGGCGCTCTGGAAACGCCTGCTCGATGAAGAAGTCCTGGATCCGGCGGTCCTCCCCGCCGCGCAACAGGACTACATCAGCGTGCTCGACGCCGCGTCCCGCGCGGCCAACCTGCTGGTAGTAGGAGACCACCGAGCCTGGAGCCTGGTAGTGCACCACGAACGCCAGATCGGCCTTGTCGTAGCCCATTCCGAGCGCACTCGTAGCCACCACCGCCTTGACTTCATTGCGCAGCAGACGCTCCTCGGTGGCGACTCGCTGATCGGTCGCCTGCTCTCCGCTGTAGGCCAGCGCAGAGATCCCGTTGGCCGTGAGAAAGCCGGCGACTTGCTCTGCGTCGCGCTTGGTCAGCGTGTAGACGATTCCCGAGCCAGACAGCGCCGGCAAGTGCTCCACCAGCCATGCCAGCCGCTCGGCAGGCCGCGGCAGCTCGAGCACCTCCAGACGCAGGCTCGTGCGCGCGAGTGCGCCGCGGTAGGAGCGCATCGGCTCACCATCGGGGGCAGCCAGCTGCTCCAGAACATCACCGACGACACGATCGTTGGCCGTAGCCGTCGTTCCCAGCACTGCGACCCCCGGCGCAAGCGCGTCGAGCATGTCCTTCACTCTCCGGTAGTCCGGCCGGAAGTCATGCCCCCAATCGGAGATGCAATGCGCCTCGTCGATCACGAGCAGGCCGACCGACGCAGCGAAGAGCGGCAGCATGCTCTCGCGGAAACTCGGGTTGTTCAGCCGCTCCGGACTGATCAGCAGCAGGTCGATCGTGTCGCTCGCGAGCCGCTCGCGAACGTCGTCCCACTCCTCGCGGTTGGTGCTGTTGATCGTGTGCGCACGCAGCCCCAGACGCTCCGCGGCGGCGATCTGGTTGCGCATCAGCGCCAGCAGCGGGCTGACGATCAACGTCGGCCCCGCGCCGGCCTCTCGCAGTAATGCGGTCGCGACGAAGTACACCGCCGACTTTCCCCAGCCAGTGCGCTGCACGCACAGCACCCGCGCACGATCGGCGACCACATCGCGAATCGCCTCCAGCTGCCCTGCCCGAAAGGCCGAATCATCCTCACCAGTGAGCGAGCGCAGCCGCTTCAGCGCCATCTCGTCCACTGCGTCCGATGTCACGGGCAACACGCTCCCATCGTCGCACGCGGACCGGGGAAGCTGGGATGAAAGACGTGAAGTGCGGAGTTCTCGGCGTTGAGTGATCGCCATCGCCCGCCGTGCTTCTTGTTCTGGTGGATTTCCAAAACCCGTTTTGGGCCTTGAACGGGGTCGGCATGGAAAAAGAACCTACTTCTACGCTCCGCTGACCTGTTCGCTGCTGTTTCGCCTACTTTCGCAGACAAAAAATATCGGGGAGACAGGATTTGAACCTGCGACCGCCCGGCCCCCAGCCGGGTGCGCTACCAGACTGCGCCACTCCCCGTGGCCTCTGCCGATTCTACGGGTCCTCGGCGGGACGGCGAACCCCGGTCCCACGAAGATGCCGCCGCGTCTCGCGCAGCCGACTCGAGGAGATCCGCAAGTGCGACGTGGTTTGTGCAAACTGTCATCGTCGGCGAACGCCCTCCGAGCTGGATTGGGGCGCGCGGGGGTAGCTCAATGGTAGAGCCTCGCCCTTCCAAGGCGATGATGCGAGTTCGATCCTCGTCCCCCGCTTTACAGCGGCTTGGGTGCTTTCCGCTCCTCGGTGGGCACCTCACCCGCCTCGTCGGCCAGTCCAGGGGGCGGCCATGGCCCGGCCCAGTTATCGCGCGCTCCGTCCATGGTGACCGTCGAGCCATTGAACACGTGCCCGAGCGGAGAGGCGAGCAGGGCGACGAGCCACGCGTGCTCGGCGACGCTGCCCATTCGCTGCAACGGGACGATCCGCGCCATGCCCGCGCGAACGGTCTGCGGGTACTTCTCCATCACCTCCGTATCGAAGGGACCCGGCGCCACCGCCGTGACGGTGACGCCAGCGTCGCTAAAGCGCAGAGCCAGCTCGCGCGTGAGTGCCTCGACGGTTGCTCTTGCCGAGCCCGAATGCGCCATCCCTGGCATACCGTGATGGGGAGAGAGCGTGACGTTGATGATCGTCCCGTGGCCTGCTGGACGCATCGCCTGCTCGAAAGCCGCCTCGGCCATGTTGAGCATGCCGTCCACGTTCAACCGCCACACTGCCCGCCAGCCCTTGGCCGTGATCGCCTCGGCCGGCGTGAAGTACTGACCGCCCGCGTTGTTCACCAGCAGGTCCATCTGCCCATGGCGCTCGAGTACCCCCTGGACGAGCTTGTGCGCATCGCCCGGCTCCCGCACGTCTCCCGTCACCCAACCGGCATTGTCCGAGCCAGAGCCGATCTCCGCTGCAGCTTGGCGCAACACCTCCGCCCGCCGCCCGGCGATCACAACCTTCGCTCCGCAGCGCGCGAGCTCCAATGCCGTCGCCTTCCCCAGGCCGGTGCCCCCGCCGGTCACGAGCGTCACCCGGCCGCGCAGCATTCCCGGTGCGAAGATCTCGGAGTTCGCGCTCGCGCCGCTCATCGCGCAGACGATCATATGGCGGCCACCGCCCCGTCCGTCAGCGCAGCGCTCTAGGGTCTGACTCCATCAGACGCCCCTCCTTCAGCTCAAACCGAGTCCGCCTGTCCTTGGCGGCGCTGGTGCTGCTACTGCTCGCCGCCGCGTTTGGCGCCTACCTGTACAAACGCGATCGCACCGGCAGCATCTACCACCCGCACGCCCGCTTCGTGCCGCAGCCAACCCCGACGCTGCCCACCCATGGACCCGACCGCTTCGCCTGGCCGCTCTACGGCTACACCGAGAACCACACGCGCTTCTTTCCTGCTCCGGCGCGCTTGCATCCTCCCTTTCACAAGATATGGGTCCACAACGAGCACGCGTTGCTCGAGTTCCCGCCAGTCATCTACGGCAATCACATCTTCCAGCTCGCCGACGACGGCGTGCTGATAGCGATCAACAAGTACAGCGGCCGCACGTACTGGTCGCATTCGCTCGGCGTGCTGTCCGCCTCGACGCCCGCCGTGACCGCGAAGACCGTGTATGCGACCGTCCTGTCGACCGGCAAGCCCGGCATCCCCGGAAGAGTGTTCGCGATCGACTACAAGACCGGCAGAACACGCTGGTGGCGCGACTTGCCGAGCCCCAGCGAGTCTTCGCCGCTGCTAGATCACGGCAAGCTTTTCTTTGGCTCCCAGAACGGCACCGTCTATGCCCTGAATGCGGCTAACGGAAACGTTCTGTGGACCTACCACGCCGCTGGCGCGGTCAAGGCCAGCCCCACCCTCTCCGGGGGCGTCCTCTACTTCGGCGACTACTCCGGCCACGTCCAGGCCGTCTCCGAGCAGAGCGGCAGGCGCCTGTGGGTCTCAAGCTCCGAAGGCGCCCTGCTCGGCAGCGGCACCTTCTACTCCACCCCCGCGGTCGTCTACGGGCGCGTGTTCCTCGGGAACACTGACGGGCGCGTTTACGCATATGACGCGTCCTCGGGGCGGCTCGACTGGGCCGTGCAGACGGGCGCCTACGTCTATTCCTCTCCCGCCGTCACGAACGCGCCGGGGCTAGGCCCGACGGTTTACCTCGGCTCCTACAGTGGCACCTTCTATGCGATCAACGCGCGCTCGGGACAGGTCAGCTGGCAGTTCAACGCCCCCGGGCGCATCTCTGGCTCGCCGACGATACTCGGGCGGACCGTCTACTTCGCCGACCTCGGCAATCACCACACATACGGTCTCGGCATCTCCACCGGCCGCCTCAGATTCCAGTTTGACTCGGGCAAGTTCGATCCGGTGATCAGTGACGGCGAACGCGTCTACCTGACTGGGCAAACAGGCCTCTACGCGCTCGCGCCCAGACACGCCTCAGCCAAGCACGCGCGCTAGCAGGTTGCGGGTCATAGCGACCACTCGCGGGTCTGGCGCGTGCGGTGCGTCAGGCGAGGCTTGGGGCACAGGCGAGAGCGCGTACTCCCAGCCGAGCGAGCCGGTGGCGAACACGAGCGCACCCGAGCGCACCCCATATAGCGTCGTCTCCGCCACTGTGCCATGGACCGGCGAGGGCTCATTCGCGCCCTGGCAGGGCACACCGGCGCTGGTACCGATCAGCCGCGTTCCAGGCGGCGTGGCCGGCGTGCGCTGGTCCAGCTCGTAGCCGGTGATGCCGGGAATGCTCGTCGTGGCGCTCACACCGCTGTGCGCGAACAGCCAGCCGGGCTTCAGGTAGGGGGCGGGACGCCACGCGTAGTAGCGGTACACCGGGGGACCGGGCTTGTGCACCCGTGGGGTGATGCAGCCGTCATACGCACTCCCCACGAGGTTGGCTCCACCCTCGGGAAAAAGCCCTGAGGGCTGGGCGCGGTCAGGGTCGAGAGCCGCGTTCTCCTTGTAGGCAACGATCACATGGCCCGGTTCGCCCGCCTGGCTGGACGCGGCGGTGGCGGGCGCGAAGCGAACGCGCCAGGCCATCGTGTCGGAGCTGATGAAGATCAGGCTGGTGCCGTGATCGCGGGCGGAGGAGAACGCCTGCTCATCGCGCGCTGACCAGTACTCGGAATGACCCACGTCCATCAGCGCCTTCGGGTGGGTGGGTCCCAATACCTGGGCCGGTTCGCTGTCGATCGACTCGCTCGTGGTGTAGGCGGCCGGATAGCCGTAGCGCTCCAGGAAACGCACCATCGCCACCTCGCGGATAAAGAACTGCCCGGCGCCGGTCTGGCTGTCATACGGGCGGTCATAGGAGACTTCCACGCCCTGGGTGCTGTGCGTGACGCCTACCCGCGCGCTCCCTCCGGGGTAGAGGCTGTCGCCACCCCAGGCGTTGTATGCCTCATAGGAGGCCGTCGGGATCTCCACGAGCAGCGGCGCCGGATGCGATGAGCGCACGACGAACAGGCAGTCGCTCTGTGCCCCGTGGGCGGCGAGCAGCTTGACGATGTACACGCCGCTGGGCAGCGCCGCGGGGATCGGAAAAGACAGCGTCGCGTGCCAGTCGCACTCGGTCAGGCCCGTCGAGAAGCGGTGCCTACAGGGCGGCTGGCGCACCACGTGCAGCGAAGAGCTGCGTAGCACCAGCCGGCCGCCGGTCCCCCCGTACCAGCCCATGCGATAGACACGCACTCTTACCGTGCGCGAGCGGGGGGCGTTGACATACACCCGTTGCGTCTGCCCGGGAGCGATCGCCTGCATCGCCACGTAGCCTGCGACCGCGCCGCGCGCCGCGCCTGCCGCGAGGCCCGGCGGCCCGGGCAGGCGCCAGGCGCGAGTGCCCCGTGCTCGGTTCTCCTGCGCGACCGGCGGCGCAGCGCCCGTGGTGGGCACCAGCCAGCGGTAAGAGACCCGGCGGGGGGATGCCAGCGCGACGGGCGCCGGCGCACGGATGCGCTTGCACGATCCCTGCAGGCCGAGAGCGCGAGCGAGCGAGAAACGGGCAGCGACGAAGACCATCCCCGGTTTGCGTGCCGTCACATAGGTCCAGCCCCCGGGCGCTTGCGCCACGCAGCCGCTGCCGCCGGTGATGGTCCAGTAGCGCGTGTAATGCACGCGCACGAGGAAGTTCCCCGGTGCGGCGGCGTGCAGGGTGAAGGTGTCGTGGCCGAGCGAGGTGAGCTTCCCTGGGCCAGTGGCGAGCGGCGTGGGCGAGCGCACCGCGAAGATCCGCCAGTGCCTGCTGGCGAAGACCTCACGCAGGTAGGGCAGCCCGCGACGAACCAACCGGCCCTCCTGGGCGCTCGAGGGGTCGAGCGGAGTGTCGGGGAGCGCCACGTAGCTGACCGCCTCCTGGTCTAGCCAGCCCTCATAAGCCGCCGCGGTGAGGTTCGGTGTGAGCAGGACGCGGCCGTAGCGCTCGTCGAGCTGCTTCTCCCAACCGCGTGCCAGGGACACGCTCGGCGCGAGTAGCGCCGCCTCCCAGTGCGAGCGCGTCAGCGGCACCTCGACACGATCGAGCCCCCCGCCGTGGTTGGCCAGGAATCGTAGGACGGGCGCATAGTAGGCGGCGCTCGTCGCTTCGCTGCCCGCGACCGCCACCGTCTCGCGCACGGGCCCCCACACGACCCACACGGCGATCAGGGCGAGCGCCGCGGCCGCCGCGGGCGTCGGGCGTCCGCGCCATGCGCACAGCAACAGCGGTCCGGTCAGCAGGACGCCGTATCGCTCGATGTTGCTCCCCATCGGCGTGTGTATGAGCAGGGCGAGCACACACGCGATCAGGTAGAGGAGCGCGCCGGTCCGCAGCAGCCGCTGCTCTGGCGGCAGAGCGAGCAGGAAGGCGAGCACGACGGCCAGGGTCGCCAGGAACGAGCGAAACGGAAACGGCTCGAAGCCGCCTTCTCCAAACAGCAGCGCGAGCGCAATCACGACAGCCGCGGCGGGCATTGCCAGCACGAGCAGCGCGCGCGGCGAACGCCGCGCCAGCGCGTGCGTGAGAGCAGCGAGCGCTAGCAGGACACCCGCGACGGGGCTTGCAGCCGGGCACAGCATCGCCAGAACCAATGCCCAGCGAGGCCGCTCGCGGACGAGCGCGAGCACAGCGGCGAGCGCGAAGGTGACACCCAACGCGAAGGTCAGCCGTCCGATCCAGACATCACAGGCGGCCGCAATGGCAAACCAGACGGCTCCCCAGCGCGCGCTGAGACCGTAGAGGTCTCCTATCAGACGCTCGAACAGGGCCGTGGAGGCAAGCACCGCGAGCGTGCCCACGAGCCGTAGCCCAAGCAGCGAGGCGAGCGGTGCAAGCAGCAGGCTGTAGCCGGGCAGGTGATGGCCCGCGTACCAATGCTCGTCCCAGACGGCGAACCCGGAGTGCTCGAACAGGCTGACGCGATAGACCTGCGCCGCGAGATCCGGAGTGTGCGGATCGGCCAGCAGCCAGATCGCCACCAGCACGGCGGCGACTCCAAGCGCGAGACGCCTCCCGCCAGAAGCGTCCGGGGTCCGGTGCGCTACCACACCGGACCCCGGACCACCCGCCGCGGATGCAACGGATATGCCCTGATTAGAACCGGCAGGCAGCTCCGAAGTAGCTCTCTCGATCGGAGACAGTCGATAATCGGCACGTGGAGATAATGACGAGCAGGCGGATCTGGCTGCGCACGGCAGTGGCACTGACAGCGCTCTGCGCAGTGCTCACGGCCGGCGGCTGCGCGACCGGCGCTCCGCGTCCAATCGCCGCAGGGACGCTCGCCGAAGCGCAGACGTTTCCGTTCTTCAGGGTCTACTGGGTGGGACCCAGCTTCGCCAGCCAGCCACTCGCCGCCTCCGACGGCCAGCAGGGCTACAACAGTGGTGTCGGAGAGAGCGTCTATTACGGCGACTGCGTACAGCGCAAAGGCATCTTCGCCGGCGGCAGTTGCTTGTTGCCGCTACAGGTCACCACCGTGATCTACAGCTTGCACTCCAACGCCACACTCGGGCCACAGCGCAATACCGTGATCCGCGGGGTCCCCGCCACCGTTTACGACGAAGGGCGCTCGATCGAGCTCTACAGCGGGCGCCTTGCGATCGACATCTTCTCCGATGATTTCTCCCATTCCCACCAGGCGGCGCTCGAACTACGCCCGCTCAATGCCCCCGGCTCCTCGGTCGGCAGGCTGCCGGCGCCCGTCTACTGCCCCGGCCTCTCCGGGGCGATGGACCCGGAACTGAGCCACCTGATGGCGAACCTGCCGGGACGGGCCTGCCAACGCGCGGCGCAAGCCGCAGCAGAAGCCAAGCGCCTGTCATGAAGATCCGCCAGCCCCCCTCACCGCCACGGGCTTACCGATCTCTTGGCGCAGGCTGAAGAACGCCAGTGAACCGATCACCGCGGGGATCCACAATGAGATCGCCCGGTAGACGAGCACCGCAGCGACCACGACGGAGGCCGGACGGACGCCGAACAGGACGAGCATGCCCACGAGCCCTCCTTCGACCGCCACAAAGCCCCCGGGAATCGGCAGCGAGTTGGCAAGCATCCCGACCAGGTAGGCCATCGCCACCACCCAAACTCCGGGCGTGGCGCCAAAGGCCGCGAGGCACGCATACAGCGCGAGGTTGTCGAACAGCCAGTATCCGACCGCGCCCAGCACCCGCCAGTCGTGTTCGCGGATCAGCCGCAGTGCATCTTCCACTCCGCCACTCAGCGCCACGAGCGTGACCGCCCAGCGTCCCTGCTCGAGCGGCCTGCGCGCTGCCGCCCGGCGGGCCCACGCCGCGAGCGCGAGCGTACCGAGAATGCTTGCCAGCGCCGCCGCAGCCGGCAGCAGCGTGAGTAGCGAATTGCGCATGCCTGGAAGCAGACCCAGCCACATCGGCACGCCGATCACCACCACCGCCCCGACGTTGACCGCGCTGGTAAGCACGAACAGCAGGACCGATCGCTTCGCGATGCGCTCCACCGAGATGCCCTTGCTGCGCAGCACCCAGGCCCCGAGGGCCAAGCCCGCGAGGCCGCTCACGGAGACGACCGAGTTGACCGCCAGCTCCGACAGCGACAGGCGCGAGACCAGGCGTTTGCCGAGCATCCCGAAGACCAACCCGAACAACACGACATAACCAGCGCACGAGAGCACCTCGAGGCCGGTCCCGGCGGCCACCCACCAGGAATCCGCATCGGATAGGCGCTCCGTGATCGAGTGCAGGCCCGGTACCGACAGCAGCAGCGCCACGACGAGCGCGAAGAAGATCGTGAGGCTGATGATGCTGTTGCGCAGCGTGCGCGACTGCGCCGCCAGCACGCCTCCGGCGTCATGCGCCACGGTGTCCTGTTGAGCGATGGTCCCTCCCCGCCGGTTCTTCGGAATCTCTTTCAGACCCTTTGATTCTGTGTTTGAGATACCCATCACGCTAGCCTGAGTAGCGCGTCCTGCCCGCCTTGCCTGTATTCGCTGCCATTCACGGGCGCGGAACGCCGCCAACAACCATGGCCGAGCAACAAGCACGTGTACTGGTCGTCGACGACGAGCCCGCCGTCCAGACGGCGCTGTCGCGTGCGCTGAGATTGGAGCGCTACGAGGTCGCGCAGGCGGCGGACGGGCGTGAGGCGCTGGAGTGCCTGGGCGCCGCGTCTTACGAGGTCGTGATCCTCGACATCTCGATGCCCCACATCGATGGCCTCCAGGTCTGCCAGCGCCTGCGCGAAAGCGGCGACAGGACGCCTGTGCTGATGCTCACCGCCCGCGAAGGGGTCGACGACCGCGTCGCCGGCCTCGATGCCGGCGCCGATGACTATCTCGTCAAGCCGTTCGCGCTGCGCGAGCTGCTGGCACGTGTACGCGCGCTGCTGCGCCGGGCAAGCGAGGACGACGATCAGGACAGGACACTCACCTTCGAGGACCTGCGCCTGGACCGTCTCGCCCACGAGGCGTGGCGCGGCGAGCGGATGCTTGCGCTAACGCGCACCGAGTTCCTGCTGCTGGAGATGTTTCTGCGCCACCCCCGCCAGGTGCTGACGCGTTCGAAGATCTTCGAGCACGTGTGGGGGTATGACTTCGGCGCGACCTCCAACTCGCTGGGCGTCTACATGGGCTACCTGCGCCGCAAGACCGAGGCTGGCGAGGAGTCCCGCCTGCTGCACACCGTCCGCGGCGTGGGCTACGTATTGCGAGGGCCCTAGTGTCCTTTCGCAGGCGCATCACCCTCGTCTCGGCCGCCGCGGTGGCGATCGCCGTGGTGCTCGCCTCGCTGCTCACCTACCTGCTCACCTCGCATGAGCTGCACGGCCAGGTTGATTCGCAGCTGACAAATCGTGCCGACAGCCTGAGGTTCGTCGCGAGCAATCCCTCGCGTCATTCGCGCACCGCGCTCCTCGACCTCATCAAAGGCCAGGACACTGAGCAAGCGCCACCACCGAGCACCACGCAAAAACAGGGCCTCACCCCCCTGGGCAACCTGCCGCCGCGACCCGGCCAGGTGCGCGGCTACCAGCAGCTGATCGACACACATGGTCATGTTCTTTTCCGCTCTTCCGGGAACGTGACGCTCCCAGTCGACGCCCATACCCGCGAACTGGCGAGTGCTACGGACAGGCACTACTTCCGCGACGCACGCGTCAACGGCCTCCATCTGCGCATCCTCGCCGACCACATCGCACCCGGGCGCGTGGTCCAGGTCGCCCAGCAGCTCACCGAAGTCGACCGGCTGCTGCGCCACCTGCGTCTGATCCTCGCGCTGCTCGACATCGGCGGCATCGCGCTTGCAGCGCTGCTCGGGCGGCTGGTGGCCGGCGCCGCCGTGCTGCCCGTGAAGCGCCTCACCCAAGCGACCGAGCACGTCACCAGAACGCAGGACCTCTCGCAGCGCATCGCGCCGGTGGGCGAAGACGAGATCGGCCGCCTGGCGAGCAGCTTCAACGCGATGCTCGACGCGCTCGAGCGCTCGATGAGCGCACTCGACGCGTCCGTGCATGCGCAGCGCCAGCTAGTGGCCGACGCCTCGCACGAGCTGCGCACGCCCGTTACCAGCCTGCGCACCAACATCGAGATCCTGCAGCGGGCCCACGACATGGACTCCGATGAGCGCCAGCGCCTGCTGTCCGACGTGGTCGAGCAGATCGGCGAGCTGACGCTGCTGATGAACGACCTGATCGACCTAGCCCGCGGCGAGGAACCCCGAGCGGACACCGAGGACACACGTTTGGACCTGATGGTGAGCGAGGTCGCCGAACGCATGCGCCGGCATACCCCGGCCAACCCCTTCCTGCTGGAGCTGGCGCCGACGATCCTCCCCGGCGTGCCCGCCCGGCTGGAGCGCGCCGTGGCGAACCTGCTCGACAACGCAGTCAAGTACAGCCCTCCGGGCGAGCCGGTCGAGATCGAACTGCACGGCGGGGAACTCACCGTGCGCGACCACGGGCCGGGAATCTCCGCGGAGGACCTCGCGTACGTGTTCGACCGCTTCTACCGTGGCGCCGAGGCCCGCGGGCGACCAGGCTCTGGGCTGGGATTGGCGATCGTGCGCCAGGTCGCCGTCCAGCACGGCGGAAGCGTCGCCGCCGAGCGCGCGCCAGGCGGCGGGACGCTGATGCGCATCCGCCTGCCCGGTGCCGAAACCGTCGAAGCCGACTCGCACGGCATTGATTCAGGCGAGCATGGTTCCGATCCCCAAAGCGCGATTGTGCTCTAGACGCGGCTCCGCGCCTGTTCGCGAAAGCGCGCGGGCGAGAGACCGTAGTGGCGACGAAAGGCTTGCGCGAAGTGGGGCGCCTGCCGGTAGCCGACCAGGCGCGCAACATCGCGTACCGGGATCGCCCGCTGCTCGACCAGCAGCTCGGCGGCCGCGGCCATCCGTCGCGCGAGCAGGTCCTCCTGGAAGCTGGTCTCGCCGAACTGCGCATACGCGCGCTGCAGCTGGCGAGGCGAGCTGGACAGGGCGCCAGCCACAACAGCGAGCGTGAGCGGCCGCCGGTAGTGGCGCGCAACCACCACGCGCGCGAGCAGGTACAGACGGCGGCGCGTGCTGAATGTGTCGGAGCGCACACCCCCTACTCCGACGGCCCCCGCCGGACGGGACAACCTCATCGCGGGTGGATCTCAGCGCGCGCCCGCCGGGAGCGTCACGGCGCCCGCCCGGCGCGGATGTCCGCGAGCAGGCCCTCGCAGGCGGCCTGGACCAGGTCGAGCACGCGCTCGAAGCCGTCATCGCCGCCGTAGTAGGGGTCAGGCACATCGAGATCGTCTGAATCCACGCTCACCGGATCGAACTCACGCAGCAGGCGCACCTTCGCGCGCGAGGACTCATCCGGAGCCAGCTGGCGCACCTCGCGTAGGTTCGAGTGGTCCATCGCGAGGATCAGGTCGAACTCCTCGAGGTCCTCCGGGCGTACCTGACGGGCAGTGCCCGTCAGCGCCACTCCCCTGCCACGCGCGGCACCGGCCGCCCTCGCATCGGGTTCGCTGCCCACATGCCAGGCTCCCGTCCCGGCTGAATCGATCTCGATCTCATCCTCCAGCCCTTCCGCCACGAGGAGCGAGCGCATCACGCCCTCCGCCGCCGGCGAGCGGCAGATGTTGCCCAGGCACACGAACAGCAGCCGCAACTAGTCCTCGCCGAGCTCGAGTACCGCCAGGAAGGCCTCCTGAGGGACCTCCACGCGGCCCACCTGCTTCATCCGCTTCTTGCCCTCCTTCTGTTTGGCCAGGAGCTTTTTCTTGCGCGTGATGTCCCCGCCGTAGCAGCCCGAGATCACATCCTTGCGAAACGCCTTCACCGTCTCGCGCGCGATCACGTGCGCACCGATCGCCGCCTGGATCGGCACGTCGTACTGCTGGCGCGGGATCCGCTTGCGCAGCTTCTCCGTCAGCGTGCGACCCACCTCATAGGCCTTGTCGCGGTGCACGATCATCGACAGCGCGTCGACCGTGTCGCCCGCCAGGAGCACGTCGAGCTTGACCATGTCCGAGACGCGCATCCCGTCGAGCTCGTAGTCGAGCGAGGCGTAGCCGCGCGTCCGCGACTTCAGCTGGTCGAAGAAGTCGAGCACGATTTCCGCCAGCGGCAGCTCATAGGTCATCTGCACGCGCTCCGGCGAGAGGTAGTGCATGCCCGCGTGCACCCCCCGGCGTTCCTGACACAGCTCCATCACCACGCCCACGAACTCTTTCGGAGCGATCACCGACGCTTTGATGAACGGCTCGCGCACCTCCTCGATCGTGCCCGGGTCGGGCATGTCCGAAGGGTTGTGCACCTCGTGCTCCTCGCCGTTTGAGAGCGTCACGTCGAACTGCACCGAGGGCATCGTCGCCAGCAGCTCCAGGTCGTACTCGCGTTCCAGGCGCTCTTTGACGATGTCCATGTGCAGAAGTCCGAGGAAGCCGCAGCGAAAGCCGAAGCCGAGCGCGTCGGAGGTCTCCGGCTCCCACGACAGCGCCGCGTCGTTGAGCACAAGCTTTTCCAATGCGTCGCGCAGATCCGGATAGGTGTCCGAGTCGATCGGGAACAACCCGCAGAAGACCATCGGCTTGACCTCGCGATAGCCCGGCAAAGCCTCGGTCGCGGCGCCCGCGCTCGCGCCGGAGTGCGCCCGCGTCGTCAGTGTGTCGCCGACGCGCAGCAGCGTGACGTCCTTCAGGCCCGTGATCAGATACCCCACCTCGCCAGCCGCCAGCTGGTCCGTGGGCATCATCTGGGGGCTGAAGAAGCCGATGTCGTCGATGTCGGCCTCGGTTCCCGCGGCCATCGCGCGGATCGGCTGACCCTTGCGGAAGACCCCGTCGACGACGCGGATGTAGGCGATCACTCCGCGGTATTGGTCGAACTCCGAGTCGAAGATCAGCGCCCGCGGCGGCCCGTCCGGGTCACCGCTCGGTGCCGGCACGCGCGCGATCAGCTCCTCCAGCACCTCCCCGACGCCCTCCCCCGTCTTGCCGCTGATCTGCAGGATCGGCTCCGTCGGCTCGCCGATCAGATCACTGACTTCGCCAGCCACCCGCTCGGGCTCCGCGCCGGGAAGATCGATCTTGTTCAGGCAGGGGATCAGCTCTAGGCCGGCTTCCACCGCCAGATACGTGTTGGCCACCGTCTGCGCCTCCACCCCCTGAGCCGCATCCACCACTAGCAGCGCTCCCTCGCATGCCTCCAGCGAACGCGAGACCTCATACGTGAAGTCCACGTGTCCGGGCGTGTCGATCAGGTGCAGCTGATAGGTCTCCCCGTCACGCGCCGTGAAGAACACACGCACCGCCTGCGCCTTGATCGTGATCCCCCGCTCGCGCTCTAGGTCCATCGAGTCGAGCACCTGCGCGCGCATCTCGCGCGCAGCGACCGTCTTCGTCAGCTCCAGGATGCGATCGGCCAGCGTCGACTTGCCGTGGTCGATGTGGGCGATGATCGAGAAGTTGCGGATGTGGGCCTGGTCCATGGGCCGTACAGCGTAGACGCGCTAGCCTTAACGGTCCGGCGGATCGCCAACTCGACATGGATTCATTCAGCCGCGGCTACGCGCCGGTCTTCGGGTCGGCGGCCTGTCCAGGTGTCGAGAGTGTTAAGCCGCCCAGGCGAAACACACAGTCCTGGGACGTATGTAGTAAGCGGCGATCTATGTTCGGGCGCATGCCGGGTGAGCTTCGGCTCACCCGGCCTCTGCTCGACTCAGAGCCCTCAGGCGCGCCCCAGCTGTGTCCGGATCAGGCGGCTGACCTGATCGGCCTCGGGGATGCGCATCGCCAGCACCGCGCGCACATACACGAACAGCCCGGCTGCGCCCGCGGCGCCAACGCTGACAATCTGCGCGATCAGCGAGACGCCGAGCAGGTCGTCGAGCAGCCGCCAGACGACCCAGGAGACGCCTGCGAGCAGCAGCGACGCGACCGCGATGCGCGCGGTGATCATCGTCGTCTGCGCGCCCTCGAGCTGTCCGTTGAAGCCGGCACGCAGACGCTGTATCTGCAGCGCCGTCATCACGGCATTCGCCGCGACCGTGCCGATGATCAGCCCCGCGATGCCGAACGGCTTGTACAGCGCGATGCTGACGACGATGTCGACGACGATGTTCATCCCCGCCAGGCGCGTCGGGATCCACGGGCGCTGCACAGCGAAGAACGTCCGCGTCAGCAACAGGTTCAAGCCGCCGAACGGCAGGCTGAAGGCAAACCAGAACAACGCCACCGAGACGATGTGCGTCGAGTGCGGGCCGAACGCGCCGCGCTGGAACAGCAGCCGCACTATCGGGGTCGCCAGCACGATCATGAACGCCGCCGCCGGGATCAGCAGCAGGTTGATCTGGCGCATGCCAATGCCCACCGCACGGCGCATCGCGCCGGCGTCGCGGTTCGCCGCCATGCGGCTGAGCGTCGGGAACAGGACCGTGGCGACAGCCACACTGAACAACCCCTGCGGCAGCATGTACACACGGAAGGCGTTGTCGATCGCGCGCGGCGCTTCGGCTGAGACGAGCGTGCCAAACACCGAGTTGATCAGCTGGTCGAGGTTGACGATGCCGAGGCCGATCGTCACCGGCAGCATCAGCGTGAAGACTTGCTTGATGCGCGGGTCGTGCCAATCGATGTGCAGTTGCAGGCGGAAGTCGATGCGCCCGAGCGCGGCGCCAGCCATCAAGAGTTGCACGAACGTGGCCGCCAGAACCGCCGCGGCATAGAGGTAGAGCTGAGCTTCTTCGGTATGGAAGTGCGGACGCAGAACCACCAGCAGAATGAGGATCACGACGTTCCACACAGCGGGCGAGATCGCTGGGATCGAGAAGTGGTCGTAGGACTGCAGTACCCCGACGAGCAACCCGGTCAGGCCCAGCAACAGGACAACGGGGAACAGGAGTTGCGACAGGCCCGCTGTCAGCCCATCGAGCATCCCGTTGAACGTGTTGCCAGTGAACAGCGGCATGATCACCCCCGCGGCAAGAATGAAGACCGCGGTGATTGCGCCCAGCACGATCAGCATCACCCAGAACAGCGTCGAGGCGAGCCGGAAGGCCTCTTTCTTGTGGCCCTTCTGGAGCAGTTCGGTGAACACCGGTACGAAGGCCGCTGACAGCGCCGCGTTGGCGAACAGGTTGCTGAACAGGTACGGGACCTGCGAGGCTATCGTGTACGCCGAGAAGCGGGGACTCGTGCCGAAGAAACTCGCAACGGCGATTTCTCTCCCGAGCCCGACAACCCGCGAGATACCGGTGGCGATCGAGAAGATCGCGGTATTGCGTGCAACCCGCCCGCCCGCGCCGCCACCGGGAGGGGCCGGTGGGGCGGGCTCCCCGGCGGAGGCTGCTGCTGCGGCGGACAAGGCCGCTATAGTACGGCCCCCTGCGGCGCGCCCGGCGGCTTGCCTCCGGCCGCACCGCCCCGTCCAGCTATGGCCAACATCCACTCCCAAAAGAAGCGGATCCTGCGCACCGAGCGTGAGCGCTTGGAGAACCTGCGCTATACGTCGGCTATCAAGACTCACTTCCGTCGCCTGCAGGCGACGATGGAGAGCGGCGACACCACCAGCGCTGACGCCGAGCACCGCGAGCTCGTCTCGACGATCGACAAGGCCGTCAAGCGCGGCGCGATGCACCGCAATACCGGCGCGCACAGAAAGTCCCGCGCTGCCCGCGTTCGCGCTGGCGCCTCCTCTTAGCTTGTAATCACATCGATCGCTCCCACGGCGATCGAGTCTTCGCCGAGCACCGCCAGCGGCGAACGGCTTGCCTGGATCGCCGCTCCGCCACGTGAGTCGAGCTCGAGGTCGGCCAGCACGCCGAGAGCCTTGCGCAGCCGCTCGGGATCACTGCGCGCGACGTCCGCCATGAAGCGCTCGGCCGCACGCGCCGGCATGCGTAGCCCGCGCTTGATGCTCGCCTCGGACTCTCCGGCTTGCAGGCGCAGCGCCACGGCCAGCGCCTCCCGCAGGCGCGAGGCCATCAGGTAGATCAGCCCCGACAGGCGCTCGCCCTGCTCGCGCAGGCGCATGTACGAGCGCATGGCTTCGCGCCCGTCGCCCCCGACAAGCGCGTCGGCGAGCGTATACGCGCGATATTGCGCTGAGCGCGCAGCGCGGCTTTCGATCTCCCCGGCGCTCACTTTGCGAGGCGAGTCCAGTTCCAGCGCGAGCTTCTCCAGCTCGCGCAGCAGCCTCTGCTGGCGCTCACCGACTTGGCCGACCAGCGCCGTGGCCGCGGCCGCGTCGAGCTCGATGCCCATCCGCGCCGCCTGCCCGCGCGCCCACTTCCCGAGCTCCCACGGCTTCACCGTCGCTTGGGTAACCACCTGTCCCCCCGCACGCCTGACTGCCTCTCCTACCGCTGCGGGCGCCTTGCTGCGGCCCTCCTCGCGCGCGAACAGCGCCACAGTCGTCGCAGGCGGCATCGCCGCCAGCGCCTGAGTCAGATGCTGCTCGACCTCGGCCTGCTTCCAGCGCTCCACGCCGTCAACGACGATCACGCGCCGGCCGGTCGCGAACGTCATCGCATTCAATGCAAGCGCCACACCGGCCGGGGTGCCCGACTCGCCCTCGAGCACCTCGACGCTGGCAGCGTCCCCCTCCTGCTCGGCCAGCGTCTTCAGAGCAGCGCGGCGCTCGGCGATCGCGCCGTGGTCGTCGCCGTGAATCAGGTAGGCGGGCTTCAGGTCTGCCATCAGCGCCGAGTGTATGGCTAGCGCACGACGAGGTTCACGAGCTTGCCGGGCACGACGATCTCCTTGACTATCTGCTTGCCGTCGAGGTGTGCCTTCACGTTCGGAGCCGCTCTGCACAGCTCCTTCAGCTCCTCGGGGGGGGCGTCAGCAGAAGCCTGCACGCGGTCGCGCAGCTTGCCGTTCACCTGACACACCAGCTCATAGACATCGCGCTCCAGCAGCTCCTCATCGGCCTGCGGCCAGGGTTGCTCCCACACCCGCCCCCCTGTCAGCCGCTCATACACATCAGCGCTGACATGGGGCGCGAATCCGAACAGCAGCGACGCGGCCGTCGCGAGTGCGAACTTTTGGCTCTCCACGCTCGTGTCCTCACGCAGGCGCGAGCATTCGTTGAGTAGCTCCATCACCGCTGCGATTGCAGTGTTGAAGGCGAAGCGGCGCAGGTCACCGCTCACCTTGTCGATCGCCCAATGCGTCTTGCGCAAGAGCTCCTGCACCGCCGCTGCATCTCCAGAGGGCGTGTCCGTGCGCTCTACCGTCTCCGCCGCCAGGCGCCACAGCCGGCTCAGGAAGCGGTGGACGCCCTCCATACCCTCATCCGACCAATCCGCATCCTGGTCGGGGGGGCCGATGAACAGGATGTAGCAACGGGCGGTATCGGCCCCGTAACGCTCGATGATCGCGGCTGGGGAGACGACGTTGCCCCGGGACTTTGACATCTTCGCCCCGTCCTTCGTGACCATCCCCTGCGTGAACAGCGCCTTGAACGGCTCCTGGAAGTCGAGGTGGCCGAGGTCGGCGAGCGCCTTGGTGAAGAAACGCGCGTACAGCAAATGCAGGATCGCGTGCTCGACTCCCCCGATGTACTGGTCGACCGGCATCCACTCCCGCAACGCCGCCGGATCCCAGGCGGCCTGGTCGTTGGAGGCGTCGCAGTAGCGCAGGAAGTACCACGAGGAGTCGACGAACGTGTCCATCGTGTCCGTCTCCCTGCGCGCAGGGCCGCCGCACTCAGGGCACTTCGTGTTGACCCACTCCTCCGCGGCCTCCAGCGGCGATTGACCCTTCGGCGTGTAATCCTCGATGTCCGGCAGCTCCACCGGTAGCTGGTCCTCCGGCACCGGCACGACCCCGCAACGCTCGCAGTTGACGATCGGGATCGGGCAACCCCAGTAGCGCTGGCGCGAGATCAGCCAGTCGCGCAAGCGGTAGTTGACCGACGCGTGCCCCTTACCCTCGCGGTCCAGCCAGGCCACGATCGCGCCGAGCGCCTCGCGGTTGGGCAAGCCGTCGAAGTCCGCATGTGAGTTGACCAGCAGGCCGTCGCCGCTGTACGGAAGACCCTGCTCAGTGGTCTCGGCCGCGCTCGGGTCCGCGTCCGGGGCGGCGCTGGCGGGGCCTTCAATCACGCGGCGAATCGGCAACTCGTAGGCGCGGGCGAAGGCGTAATCGCGCTCGTCGTGCCCGGGCACGGCCATGATCGCGCCCGTGCCGTACTCCATCAGCACGTAATCGGCCACGTACATCGGGATCTGCTCGCCGTTGACGGGGTTCGTGACCGTCCTGCCGAGTGGCACGCCCGTCTTCGGCTTCTCGGCGTTGCCGCGCTCCTCGTTGGACTCATTCAATGCCTTGTTGACGTACTCGCGCACATCCTGTTCATAGGGAGTCCCCTCCGCGAGCCGCTCTATGTCCGGGTGCTCGGGCGCCATCACGAAGAACGTCGCGCCGAACAGCGTGTCCGGGCGGGTCGTGAACACCGGGTAGTCGATTCTCAGGTCCTCGCAGCGGAACGTCACCTCGGCGCCCTCGCTGCGACCGATCCAGTTGCGCTGCATCGTCTTTACGTGCTCGGGCCACTCGATCCCGTCCAGATCGCCCAGCAGCCGCTCGGCGTAGTCGGTGATCCGCAGGAACCATTGCTCGAGCTGGCGGACTTCGACCAGCGCGCCACAGCGCTCACAATGACCGTCCGCGTCGACCTGCTCGTTGGCGAGCACCGTCTGATCTTTCGGGCACCACTTGACCGCCGCCTGCTTGCGGTAGGCAAGCCCCGCCCCGAAGAGCTGCAGAAAGATCCACTGCGTCCAGCGGTAATAGCCCGGTTCGTGCGTGGCCAGCTCGCGCGACCAGTCGATCGAGATGCCCCAGCGACGGAACTCGCGCTGAAACGAGGCGATCGACGCGGCCGTCGAGTCGCGTGGATGGACCCCCGTCTTGATCGCGTGGTTCTCCGCCGGCAAGCCGAACGCGTCGTAGCCCATCGGGTGCAGCACACGATGGCCCGTCCGGCGGTGGTAGTGCGCGATGGCGTCGCCCACCGAATAAACCTTCAAGTGGCCAATATGGGGCTCACCGCTCGGGTACGGCAGCATCTCCAGCACGTATGAATTGGATCCCCGCCCACCCGCCTCAGAACCATTAGCGACCTCCCACGTGCGCTCACCGGCCCAGACCTTCTGCCAGCGAGGCTCGATCTCCTGCGGGTCATAGCGGTGCTCAGCCATCGGGCCTCGCAGGTTAGCGGTAGGCCCCGCGGCGTTGCCTGCGCCGTGTGCGCGCCGACCCTACCTGCCGCGCCGCACCCGGCGGCGGCCGGTTAGCGGGCGAGTTCCTGTTCCTGGACGCGCGGGCTCAGCGAGCGCACCAGCTCCACGATCTCAGCCGGCGCCGTACGCGGCGAGCCAGCGTCGAACGGCGGTTGCGGGTCGTACTCGATGCCCAGCTGGATCGCCTGGGCAACCGAATCGCCTGCGATCCGAGCGGCCAGCACGAGCGCCATGTCGATGCCCGCCGACACGCCTGCGGCGGTAACGAGCTTGCCATCGAATACCACGCGCTCTGAGACCGGCTCAGCGCCGAGACGGCGCAGTTCCTCCATCGCCAGCCAATGACTCGTGGCGCGCCTGCCCTCGAGCAGCCCGGCGGCGGCGAGGATCAGCGAGCCGGTGCACACGGACGTCGTCCAAGTGCTCGTGCGGTCCGCCGTCCGCAGCCATTCGAGCACGGACTCGCCCGCCCGCGCCACGACGTCGCCGGGGCCGCCGGGGACAAGCACGATGTCCGGGCCCGGGAACTCCTCGAGCACATGCTCAACCTGTAGCGTGAGCATGCCGTTGTCGGTGCGCACCGGACCGGTCTCGGTGGCGAGGAACACCACGTTTGCGCCCGGCAAGCGACTGAGCACCTCGTATGGGCCGATCGCGTCGAGCGCGGTCAGCCGGTCGTAGATGGGAATCGCGATGTCCATTGTCTTTGCCTCTTTTGTTGTTTATTGCGGTTGCAGTTCGCCGGATTAAGGCTGAAATTGCAGGCGACGAACTGCCCGGGCGATCCTGATCAAGCAGCAACCCACGCATCGACAGCATGTGCTTGGAAGCGACGCCGGTACTCCGCCGGTCCCACCCCAAGCGCGCGCAGGAACACCCGGCGCATCCTCTCAGCGGCGCCGAAGCCACAAGCCAATGCGACCGACGCGACCGGATCCGTTGTGTCCTCCAGCTGCCGGCGCGCGGCCTCCAAGCGCACCCGCTCGACATAGCGCGCAGGGGTGACGCCCGTCTCGGCGCGAAAAGCCCGGGCGAAGTGACGCGGGCTCATGTGGGCTCGTTCGGCCATCGCCTCCACGGACAGATCGCTCGCCGGGTGCTCGACGGCGTGGCGCTGGATCTCACGCAGCGGCTCGCGCCGGGGCTGCTGATGAGCCAGGGTTGCGCTGAACTGCGACTGGTTACCCGGCCTGCGCAGAAACAACACGAGGTGGCGCGCAATCGCAAGCGCCACCTCGCGGTCGAGGTCCTCCTCCACAAGCGCGAGCGAGAGGTCCATGCCGGCAGTGACGCCCGCCGAGGTCCAAACCGGCCCGTCACGCAGAAAGATCGGCTTGGGGTCCACCTCCACGGCCGGATAGCGGCGCGCGAGCTCCGCGGCGCTCGCCCAGTGCGTGGTCGCACGCCGCCCGTCGAGCAGGCCGGCCTCCGCCAGCAAGAAGGCGCCCGTGCATACCGACGCCGTGCGCCGCGCGCGGGCGGCTGCTTGCGCGATCCAGTCGACAGTGGCCCGGTCGGCGCTTGCCTGCACCGAGCCATAACCACCGGCGACGATCAGCGTGTCGAGCCGCGTGGGTGCCTGCTCGAGCTTTCCGTGCGGAACGATCGTGAGCCCACTCGATGTGCGCAGCGGCTCCCCGTCGCGGCTGAGTACCTGCACTTCATAGCCGCGTTCGCTAGAGACTGAGCCTTCCAGCAGCGTCTGCGCCCCCGCGAAGACCTCGAGCGGACCGGTGACGTCGAGGCTCTGCACACCCGGATAGGCGAGGATCGCGATCTGGCGTGGTGCCCTTGCTTTGGCCATGACTCGATCATCGCGCAGGCTGGACCTGTCCGCAAGGACATATTCCCCACCTTTTCTGCCACCGTCTCGCTCGGTTTACCATTTGCCACATGGAGCCCGACCATGTGTCCGCGCAGGTCTCTGAGATCATCGAGGCCTCCGAACGCGCAGCGGCGGAGTTGCGCGAGCGGGCCGAGGAGCGCGCCCGCGAGCGGATTGCCGAGGCCGACCGTGCCGCTGCCAACCGGGTCCAGGCGGCCGAGGAGGAGGCGCAGGAGATCATCCACGCCGCCCGCTCACAGGCGGAGGCCGCCAGGAACGAGGCCGTCTCCGCGGTTGGTGCGATTCACGGCGAGGCTGAGCGCGTGCGCGCCAGCGCTCAGGCTGAGGCCGAGAACCTACGCACGACATCGCACGAGGAAGCCGAGCTCGAGCGCTCCGGCGCGCGCCAGGATAGTGAGCAGATGCGCGCGGCGAGCAGCGAGCAGACCGGCGCGGCGCTCGCCGGGGCGCGAGTGGAGGCAGAGCGCATCGTGGCGCAGGCACGTGCGCAGGTAAACGAGCTGCTCGCCGAGGGGCGTGCTGAGGCCGAGCGTGCGCTCACCAGCGGCGGCGAGGATCTCGAGAAGCTGCACGCCGGTGCCGCCGAGCAGGCCCAGCGCGTCCGCGCGAAGGCTCGTGAGGATGCCCGCGAGATCGTCAGCGAGGCCCATGTCGTCGCACGCGAGGTCCTGCGCGAGGGCACCGAGCTTTCTCGCAACCTGCGCGAGCTCTCGGTTTCCTTGCGCAACAATGCCGAGCGGCTGATCGGAGACGTGCGCCTGGCCCACGGAGGCATGACCGCGCGCCTGGACCAAGCCGGCCCGGGCGCTGGCACACGGGGCCCAGATGAGCCTGGAGAAGATCTCGACGTACCAGAGTTCATCCCACCCGGGTGAGGACCAGCGGCGCCCAAAGCGGCCACTCTGGGCGGTAAGATGAGGGCGACTCGGGGCTATAGCTCAGCTGGGAGAGCGCCTGCATGGCATGCAGGAGGTCGTCGGTTCGAGCCCGACTAGCTCCATAGAGAACTCTCTGAGGCGGGCCGCTAGCGCAAAAGGGAGGAACCGCACGATTGCGCGGAACGGGCGCCCAGCTCGAACAGCGGCGCTCGCCACTGGCAGCGCTACCGTACACCCCGTGCGCGTAGCCACCTGGAACGTGAACTCGGCTAAGAAACGGGTGCCACGGCTGCTCCCCTGGCTCGATCAGCGCCAGCCCGACGTCGTCTGCCTGCAGGAGACCAAGCTCGCCGACGCCGCCTTCGAGCAGTTGCTCGGCGAGGAGCTCTCGAGCCGCGGCTACGCCTTCGCCCTGCACGGCGAAGCGCAGTGGAACGGGGTCGCGATCCTCTCGCGTGTGGGCCTCGACGACGTCATCGCCGGAATCGCAGACGCACCAGGTTTCCCGCATCCGGAGGCGCGGGCGGTGTCCGCCACATGCGCAGGCATCCGAGTGTGTTCGGTGTACGTACCAAACGGGAGGACTCCGGACTCCGAGCACTACCACTACAAGCTCGCCTGGCTGACCGCCCTCGAAGCGATGATCAGCGCTGGCTCGGACACCGCGGTGGTGTGCGGAGACATGAACATCGCGCCGGCTGACGCCGACGTGTTCGACCCCGCTGCCTACGCAGGCCAAACCCACGTCACCCCGCCCGAGCGTGCGGCGCTCGCCAAGCTGCAGGCGATCGGCCTGCGCGACGTCGTGCGCGATCGCTGGCCAACCGAGCGAGTGTTCACCTACTGGGACTACCGGGCCGGGATGTTCCACCAAGACCTCGGCATGCGCATCGATCTCGTGCTCGCCACGGCCACGGTGGCCGGCAGGGTTCAGGCAGCGTGGGTTGACCGGCAGGCCCGCAAGGGCACAGGGCCGAGCGATCATGCGCCCGTGATCGTCGATCTCGACGAGGCGCCGGATGGGGACATCGGGCCGGTCGTGCCGCCGCCGTCCGCTCCAGCCGCCAAGCGGGGCGCGGTCACGCTGCCCCAGTCGCGGTGAGCGCGCAGCACCGCGGAAGCGCAGCCATCCCCAGGCGTCAGAGAGCGCTCCCCGCCACCCCCGCTGGCTCACGGCCATTGCGGCGCAAGCGCCAGTACAGATAGACAACGACAAGCAGGTTCACGATCAGCGCTGCCACCTTCAGCGGGGTGACGCTGCGGATCAGCTCCCAGGTCTCGGGGATCAGCAGGATCGAAGTGGCCAAGAGTGTCAACCACTCTCCCCAGCGCCTTCGCCGCGCCAGCCCGTAAGCCTCGGCGCCCTCCAGCGCGGCGTATCCCAGCGCGATCACACCGAACACCACGTTCTGGCTGGTGTGGATCTTGCGCACGGCGTCGATGACCTTTCGTACGACATTGCGGCTCGGATCCAGACCCCACTGATGAGCCAGATGAGTGATTTCCGCGGCCCAGTCAGTATCAGGATGCGTGATCAAAATCACACCGAGGGCGCTCAGCACGAGTGCCCTGACCCCGCGCTCGGCGGCGATCCATGGCAGTAGCCGGTCGTGTGATGTGCTTGTGGAGGGATCGGTTGCGCGCACGGGTGCTGCCATGCGCGCAACCTACAGTCTCAGCGGTGCGCCAGCCCATGCCGGGCCGCTCGGATCACCCTACGTGCCTCATCCGCCTAAATGAGCAACACCATCCTCGAGGCGGTCATCGCCCCAGAACAACTCACCACCGGCCGCGAGGGTGGGAACCCCGAACACTCCGAGCTGGTGTGCCGCCCCGGTGGCCTGCCGTAGCGCAAGCTTGATCTCGGGGTCCTGGACAGCCTCTTGCACCTCCCGTGGGTGCAGGCCGGCGTCGCGTGCGGCTTGGAGCACATTGGCGGGGATGCTGAGGTCGTGGCCTTGCTGGAACGCGTTGCGAAAGGCCTGCGTTGCGAACTCGCGTCCAAGCCCTTCCCGGGCGGCAAAGATGGCCGCGCGCATCACGGTGAGGTAGTTACCGGGCCACTCCTCGGGCCAGTGCATAGGTGGGAGTCCGTACTGGAGGGCACGGCGCTCGACTTCGGCCATGCCCGCACGCCGGCTGTCGGGATCGCCCAGTGACCACGAGGAGCGGCCGTTCAGCTTGAACAGAGCGCCGAGCGATACCGGCTGCCACTCGACTGGCTCCGGCAGCGTCTCGTGCAGGCGCTCCGCCGCAAGATACGCGAACGGCGATCCGAGGTCGAAGTAGAAGGTCGCTTGCGCCATCGAGGTTCGCGATCCTTATCCGGCGAGCGTCCCTTGCGCCGGCGGGTGGCGCACACGCTCGCGCGCCTCGGCGAAACGCAGGGCCTCATATGCGATCAACGCCGCGAGCACGGCGGCGAGCACAGTCAAGGTGAGCAGCGAGGGCGGCTTTACAGCGTTCTCCACTGGGACGAGCGCGAGCAGCAGCACGGCGCAGAGCAGACGCTGTTTGTTGACCGAATGTACGTTGCGCAGCCTGAAAGCGACGTGCGCCAATAGGTAGAGCGAGGCGCCGCCGAGCATCGCCGCCGCCGGCACGCCGCCGAGCGGCTTGCCGACGTGGGCAAGTGTCTGCTTCATCCCCACCGCGACGAGCACGATCCCGGCGATCATCAGAAAGTGGATGTAGGAGTAGGAGTCGCGCGCCATCTCGTTACGTTCGACTCCCTCCTTGGCCTGCGTCAGGCGGCGCACGGCCACCGGCGCGACGACGTCGAAGTACGTCCACCACAGGGTCGCCGCGACGATCATGCCCAGCACGGCGGCGGCCACAGCTCCCGCATCTAAACCCGCCTTCGCGCCTGCTCCCAATGCCACGATCGACTCACCCAGAGCGATGATGATGATCAACCCGTGCCGCTCAGCGAAATGACCCGGCACGAGCTTCCATCCCTCGATCCCGAACAGGAACGGCCCGCCGGTATCGAGCAACAGCGCCAGTCCCCACAGCCCAAGCTGAAGCCCATCGCTGGTGAACGCGGCTATTACCAGCAGCGCCGCGCTGATCGCCGTGCTGCCCGCCAGCCCGATCACCGATTTGCGCAGCGCTGCGTCCTCGCGGCTCGCCAGCATAAAGAGCGCGATGTGCGCGATCCTCACCGCGGTATAGGCACAAGCGAACAGCAGGGCCTCTGAGCCGAACGCTCTTGGCACGCACAGAGCGGCGATGAGAAACGCCGCCATCGCCGCGAACATCACCAGCCGCACCGCTCCCTCCTCGGGATCCACGACGCTCGTCAGCCACGCGTAGCCGCCCCAGGACCACCACAGCATGCCGAGCACGAGCAGGCCCTTGAGCACCCCTTCCCACGTCGGTGTACCGGCGATCAGCGCTGTGCACTGCGTCAGCGCCAGCACGAACACCAGGTCAAAGAACAGCTCCAGCGCCGTCACGCGCTCGCCCTCGCGCATCACCGCACTCATGCGCGGGAGACGGCTGGTGACGGTGGTGCTCACACCGCCATCTTCGCAAGTCGCGATGCGACCCCTACGCGCTCTCCGCAGCGACCCGCGCCGGAGCCTCTCCCCAGAGCTGCTCGAGCCGGTAGAACGCGCGCGTCTCGGGCGTGAAGATGTGCACGACTACGTCGAGGTAGTCCATCAGGATCCAGTCCCGCTTGCTCAGGCCCTCCACGCGGCGGGGCTGAATTTCATGCTCGTGCTTGCAGCCCTCCAGGATGCCGTCGTGGATCGCCTTTGTCTGGCGGTCCGTGTTGCCCGTGCACAGCAGGAAGTAGTCGGTGTAGGAGAGCACTCCCCGCAAGTCGAGCTCCAAGATGTCTCCGGCCTTCTTATCCGCGGCGTACCGCGCGATCTCTGAAACCAGCTCTTCGGGCTTCACGACGCCCTCGCCTGATGATTCCTCGCCACCGCACCGTACAAACCATGCTCGGCGATATAAGCCGCGACCGCCGGCCCGACCAGCTCACCTACGGGCTTTCCCTCAGCCACACGCTCGCGCACCATCGAAGAGGAGACCTCACACACGGGCATGTCCAAGAACGACACCCTTGCCTGAAGCGCAGACAGCGCCCGGAGCACATCCTCGCGACCGGCGTCCTCGCGACCAGCGACCGCCAGGCTCGCGAGCTCGAGCACCGCTTGCGGTTCGCGCCACTCGGGCAGCGTGCGCGCCATGTCAGCTCCCACGATGAAAGTCAGCTCGGTCTCCGGATAGCTCTCATGGATCGCCTTCAAGGTATCCACCGTATAGGACGGCCCGCGACGCTCGATCTCCAGCGTGCACACACCGATTCCCTCGCTGCCTGCGACCGCCAGCTGGCACATCTCCAGGCGGTATGACGGCCCAGGGTCAACCTCTGAGAGCTTGTGCGGGGAGCGGCCGGCCGGCATCAGCAGCACGCGCTCCAGACCCAACTCGGCCCTGGCGTGGCGGACGAGTGCCAGGTGTCCGCGATGAGGAGGGTTGAACGTCCCACCGAGGATGCCCAGAGCCACCGGCCGTTCAACCGCGGACGTGTCCGTCGCCTTCGACGAGATACTTGAACGTACACAGCTCCCGCAACCCGATCGGCCCGCGCGCGTGAAGCTTCTGAGTCGAGTTGCCGATCTCCGCCCCCATTCCGAACTCGCCCCCGTCGGTAAACCTCGTCGAGGCGTTCACATATACGCAGGCCGCGTCCACCCCTAGCTGAAAGGCCCTCATGCTGGCCGTGTCTCGAGTGACAATTGCCTCGGAATGCCCGCTCCCATAGCGCCCGATGTGCTCGATCGCCTCCTGCAGCGAATCGAGGACCTTCACGGCCAGCGTCATCGCCAGGTACTCCGTACCCCAATCCTCCTCGCTGGCCGCTGCGGGCGCCTGGGAAGACCCTCTCACCAGCGCCAGCGTACGCTCGTCCCCGCGCACCTCGACCCCTGCCTCGCCGAGCACCCGCACGATCTTCGGCACGAACTCCGCCGCGACGCTCTCGTGGACGAGCAGCGTCTCGGCCGCGTTGCACACGCCCGGGCGCTGCACCTTCGCGTTCATCACGATCCGCTCTGCATCTGCAAGATCCGCGGTCCTGTCCACATACACGTGGCAGTTACCGGAAGCCGCATAGATCACCGGTACCGTCGCCACCTCCTCGAGCGCCGCCTTCAGCCCCTCGCCCCCGCGGGGAATGATCAGGTCCACGCTGTCCTTCTGAGTTGCCAGTTCAGCCAGCTCCTCGCGACCTCCGCCGGCCACGATATTGACACAGCCATCAGGCAGCCCAGCCCCCACGGCGGCCTCCGCTGCGATCGAGGAGAGCACCGCGTTTGAGTGGGCGGCCGTGGCGGATCCGCGCAGCACGATCGCGTTGCCGGACTTCAGGCACAGCGCGGCAGCGTCGGTCGTAACGTTCGGCCTGGCCTCATACACGACCGCCACCACCCCGAGCGGCACGCGCACCTTACGCACGTCGAGGCCGTTGGGAAGGCGATAGCCGTCGATCACCTCGCCAACAGGGTCTGGCAACGCGACGACGGATTGCACCGCGTGGGCCATCCCCTCGATCCGCTGCTCGTTCAGGCTCAGCCGGTCGAGCAGAGCCTCCCCGATACCGGCCTCACGCCCAGCGTCGAGATCGCGCTCGTTGGCGCTCAAGATCTCAGCCCCGCGCGCGCGCAGCGCCGTGGCAATCGCCACCAGCGCGGCGTTCTTGGTGGCGGTGTCTATGCTCGCGAGCCATCTCGAGCACTCGCGTGCCCGTGAGCAGATGTCAGCTACCGGTGCGACGGTCGTGGCCATGGCATTGAAGGATAGGACCCGCCCGGGCGGGCGGGGTCCTATCCATCAGTCGAGCACCATGTAGTCGCGGTGCACGGCCTCCTCGGTGGCACGCGGAACGATCTCTTGCACCGCCTTTGACTTCAGCCCCTTCACGCGCCGCAGCTCATCGGCCGAGTAGCTGCAGATGCCCTTGCCCAGCAGCGCGCCACTGCCGCCGAGACAACCGGGCCGCGCGCCTGCTTCTTCAGGAGAGACGTACTCGGCGATCTCCACCGCATCGCCCGCCTGGAAGGAGCCCTGAACCTCAACGATTCCGACCGGCAGCAAGCTCGTGCCGTCCTCGCGCAGGGCGCGCGCGGCACCCGTGTCGATCAGCAGTGTGCCGTGACTCGGCTTGGCGTACTTCAGCCACAGCTTGAAGCTGCTGTAGCGTGCCTCACGCGCCGGGAAGTGCGTGCCGACGCGGCCTTGGTCGCCGAGCAGCGCCGCCCGTACCGCCTCCGCGCGCAGCCCGTTGCAGATGGTCGTGGCGATGCCCGCGGCCGTGGCCATCTCCGCCGCCAGGACCTTCGAGCGCATCCCGCCCGACCCGAGCGGCGAGGTGGTGTGGCCGATCTCGAGCTCCTCGAGCGCCGCGAAGTCGCTGACCTCCTCGACAATGCTGGCGTCCGCATGTATGCGCGGGTCGGCCGTGTAGAGGCCGTCGATGTCGGTCAGCAGGATCAGCTCGTCGGCGCCCACGAGCACGGCCACCTGCGCGGCGAGGAAGTCGTTGTCGCCGAACGAGATCTCGTCCGTCGCGGTCGTGTCGTTCTCGTTGATCACCGGCATCACGCGCCATTCGAGCAGCGTGGTCAGCGTCTGGCGGGCGTTCAGGTAGTGGGTGCGCGCGCTCATATCGAAGAACGTCAGCAGCACCTGCGCGCTCGTGACCCCTCGCCCGCGCAGCAGCTCGTCGTAGAACCGGTACAGCTTGCCCTGACCTACAGCGCTCGCGGCCTGCAGCTCGCCGATGCTAGTCGGCCGCCGCCCGAGCTCCATCACGCGGATGCCGTGCGCGATCGCACCGCTGGTCACGACGACCGCCTCGTGACCCGCCGCGTGCAGCTCGGCCAGCTGCGCGCAGACGCTCTCCAGCACCTCCGCGCGCGGCTCGCCGTCACCGTCGGCGACCACGCTCGATCCCAGCTTTATCACCACTCGTCTCATGTCTAAGAGCTTATGCCCGAGCGTCCGGGTCGAGTTGGATCCTCACTCCGCCGGCCTCCAGCTCATCGCCCGGCTGAAAGCCCTCCGCCTCCAATGCTGCCATTACGCCGATCCTCCGCAGCCGTCCCTGCAAATACGCCATCGCGTCCTCGTTCTCGATGTCGTATCTCGCCACCAGCAGCTCGACTCCCTTTCCGCTAACCGCGAACGATCTCTCTCCGGTCCTCGCCACCTGAAAGCCCCTCAGCGCCCTCGGCTTGAACACCATGTACTCGGCCAGGTCCTCGACGTGGGCCTCCCCTCCTCGCGTGCCCGGGGCGGGCGGGGCTTTATCACCAGCCTGCGCGGGCGATGAGCCGCGTGGCGTCACCCGCTCCAGCAGCTCACCCACCAGCTCTCCGAGCCCCGCTCCCGTGGCGCTGGAGGTCACGATCACCGGTACCTCTGCCCCCAGCCGGCGCTCCCAATCCGCCACCGCTTCTCCGGCCCGCGCCTGCGGCACCAGGTCCCCCTTTGACAGCGCCAGCACGCGAGGCAGGCGCGCGAGACGCTCGTCGTGTGCGGCGAGCTCACGCTCGATCGTCGCATAGTTGTGCTCCGCGTCAGCCCCCTCGCCGTTTTCCAGCTCCGGTGCGATATCCAGCACGTGCACCAGCAAGCGCGTGCGCTCCACGTGCGCCAGGAAGTCATGCCCGAGCCCGGCGCCCTCGCTTGCGCCCTCGATCAGCCCGGGGATATCGGCCACCACCAGCTGGCGTTCGCCATCGTCGAGCACACCCAGCACCGGGGACAGGGTCGTAAACGGGTAGTTCGCCACCTTGGGCGCGGCCCGCGTCAGCCGCGACAGAAGCGAGGACTTACCCGCGTTAGGCAGCCCCACCAGCCCTACGTCCGCCAGCAGCTTCAGCCGCAGCTCGAGCCAGCCCTCCCCCCCCGGCAGGCCTCGCTCGGCAAAGCGCGGCGCCTGCCTGGTAGCGGTCGCAAAGCGCTTGTTTCCCTTTCCCCCCGTGCCGCCCTTCGCCACCACCGCCCTCTGCCCGGCCTCGAGTAGCTCCCAGCGGCGCCCCGCCAGATCCCCTTCCGTGCCTTCAGGCCCTGAGTACCCGATCGCCTCGGTCCCGGGCGGCACCCTGAGAGTCAGCGTCTGCCCATCGGCCCCGTGGCGTTGTGAGCCTTCACCATGCCCGCCCTGCCCGGCACGGTGGATCGCCTTGCGCCGAAAGCTCTGCAGGTCGCGCAGGCCATCGTCGCAGAGAAGTACCACCGCCCCCCCGCGCCCGCCATCGCCGCCGTCAGGACCGCCCCTCGGCACATGCGCCTCGCGGCGAAAGCTCATACAGCCATTTCCCCCGGCGCCCGCCTGCAGGTGAATTCTCGCGCGGTCGTGCAACATGCTGGCATCCTGACAGGCCAAACAAAACGGCAAAGGAGCATGCAGAGGATGAGCACTGAGCACACACCGCCTGCAGATCACGTCTTCCTGATAACGGGTGCCTCCTCCGGGATCGGCGCGGCCACCGCCCGCCACGCTGCCCAGGCCGGCTACCGCCTCATCCTCGCCGCCCGCTCGGCCGACAAGCTCCAGGCGCTGTCCGCCGAGCTCGGCGGACCCGAGCGCGCGCTGGCAGTCACCTGTGACGTCACCGACTGGGAGGATCAGCAGCGCATGGTGCAGAGTGCCCTGGAGGCGTTCGCTCGCATCGACGTGGCCTTCGCCAACGCCGGCTTCGGGGGCCCACGCGGTTTTCTCAAGGACACCCCCGAGCACTGGCGCGAGATGGTTCTGACCAACGTCTACGGTGCCGCGCTCACCCTCCGCGCCACGATCCCGGCACTCACCGGGTCGCGTGGCCATCTATTGCTCACATCGAGCGTCGCCGGACGCCGCGTCCTGCCCGGCTCCATGTACTCGGCCACCAAGCACGCCGTCACCGCGATGGGCGAGGCAGCCCGCCAAGACCTCCACGGCAGCGGTATCCGCGTGACTTTGATCGAGCCCGGCATGGTCGATACGCCGTTCTTCGAGCACCGTCCCAGCGATGCTCTGGAGCCGGACGACATCGCCCGAGCGGTGCTCTACGCCGTCTCCCAGCCCCCGCACGTCAACGTCAACGAGATACTCGTGCGCCCGGTCAACCAGCAGGGTTAGCGCGCAAGCCCCGCGAGCAATAGACGCATCCGGCCGCCGTGGCGCTCCCGACGAGCACCGCAGCGAGCGCTCCGGCCGGCGGCATCGCCCGCCGAGCAAGGATCGTCGCGACCGTGTCGACCGTATCGACCAGCGCACAAGCGGCAAAAACGCGCGGGCCGGCGATTGGATCGTCAAGCGTCTGTAGCGAGGCGATGCCGAGCGCGAGGTCGCGCCCGCCCAGCATCATCGCCATGCGCGCAACGAGCGGCTGCTCGGCGTTCTCCCGTCCGAGCCACCGTCCGGTCACCTGCTTTGGCGCCACGACTATTGCCAAGCCGAGGCCGGCGCGCCCTGCCCCGATCAGCCATGCGGCACGACGCGGGCTCACTCCGGCAAACTCACTCGGCAGACAGAACGCTCACAACGCGGCCGCGGCGCCCGGTGCTGAACTGTACGGTGCCGGCGCTGCGTGCATACAGCGTGTCGTCCTTGCCTATGCCCACACCGTCGCCCGGCTTGAATTTTGTGCCGCGCTGGCGCACGATGATCTCGCCGCCCGTCACAGTCTGACCCGCGAACGTCTTCACGCCCAGGCGCTGGGCGTTCGAATCGCGACCGTTGCGGCTGGATCCCAGACCCTTCTTATGAGCCATCTGCTGCCTCCTTGGGCTTGCCGGCGGCCTTGGCTGCCGTTGGCTTCGCTGCCTCGGGCTTGGCCGTCCCGGTCCTCGCCGCGGCTGGCTTGGCGGCGGTCTTCGCCACCGGCGCCTTGGTGGCCGTACCCATCGAGATGTCCGTGACCTCGATTCGGGTCAGCTCCTGGCGGTGGCCGGTGCGGCGCTTGTAGCCGCGCTTGGGCTTGAACTTAAAGACGCGCAGCTTCTCGCCGCGCTCATGCGCGAGGATCTTTGCGGTGACCTTGACCTTCTTCAGGCCAGCAGCGTCAAACACGGCATCATCGGAGCGATAGAGAATCGGCTCGAGTGCGACGTTCGAACCCTCGTCGGCGGCAAGGCGCTCGACGAGCAGGGTTTGGCCCCGCTCCACGCGGTACTGCTTGCCGCCGGTCTTCACGATCGCGTACATGTGTCTCTCGGTCTCGATTCTCTGAACGCTTCTGGGCCGCCAACGTCTACTCGGGCGTGGCCTTGGCCTTGGCAGCCGAACGGCGCCGCCCGCCCCTGCGGCCACGACGCCGAGGCTTTGATTGTAGGCCATCCTCGCCGCCCTCGCCCGCCTCCGGCGGCTGCTCGGCCAGCGCCTCCTTGGCGAGCTCCTCCTCGGGCTCCGCGTCGATGCCCGCCGGCGGCTCGCTGAGACCCGCTTCCTGGCGTGCCTCGGCGTCGTCACTCTCGACGGCCGCCGGACGGCGGCGCGGGCGCGGCGGCGCCTTGGGTGCCTCGCTCGGGGCTGGGGGGATGCGTCGTTTCGCTCGGGTGCTCGGTGCTTTGCTCTGCGCGCGCGCGGGCGCTGCCAAGACCTCTCCGGACTCGTCCAGCAGCAGCGCGCTCGCCGCCGTACGCCCCACCTGGTCGATGCGCACCATCCGCTTCTCGCCGACATGCGCCGCCGCACCCGCGATCGAGATGATGTAGCCGTCGATTTTCGCTACCGCGTCATCCACGTCATACATGTGCGGCTCGACGATCTCGACCAATACCTCATCACCCTGGCGGAAGGGAAGCGCCCGCTCCTCGACCTCCTCACGGGTGCCCTGGAAGGTGATCGCGAAATGCTCCAGCTCGAGCCCTTCGGAGCCCTCGAACAGGAACGACTTGCCCGTATCCTTCTCCAGTGCGTGCAACACGCGCGACCCATGTCCGGTGAACTCGGCGGTCACCCGTGGGTTGATCTGCACCAGGAACGCCTCCACCTCCGGATTTTCGAGGGCTACATCGCGCAGGCGGCGCTCGAACTCGATCGCGTACGTTTCCTCCGAGCGGATCACGCCTTCCCCCTCACACGTCGGGCACGGCCGGCTCATGATCTCGCGCACGCCCTCGGTCACATTCTGGCGGGTCATCTCGACCAGGCCCAGCTTTGAGATCTCCGCCGTGAATGTCTTCGTGCGGTCCTCGTCGAGGGTCTTCCTGAGCGTCTTCATCACCGCGTCGCGATTGCGCGCACGCGCCATGTCGATGAAGTCGATCACGATGATCCCGCCGATGTCGCGCAGCCGCAGCTGGTTGACGACCTCCTCGGCGGCCTCCAGATTGGTCTTCGTGATCGTGTCCTCCAGCGCCGCGCCCTTGCCACGGCCGATGAACGACCCCGAGTTGACGTCTATCACGGTCAGCGCCTCGGCGTAGTCGATCACCAGATAGCCACCGCTCGGCAGGTCCACCCGCCGCGACAGCACGCCGTCGATCGCCTTGTCCACGCCGTAGGCCTCGAATAGCGGCTCCTTCTGCTCCCACAGCTCGACGCGCTCGACCAGCTCGGGGGCGGTACGCGTGAAGAAGGAGACCAAACGTTTGAACTGCTGCTCGTCGTCGACGATTGCCCGCTCGAAATGCGCGGAGAAGATGTCGCGCACCACCCGCACCGACAGGTCGGCCTCTTGGAAGACGAGATCCGGGGCGAGCGTTTCCTCGACGCGTTTGCCGAGCACCTCGTGCAGCTTGTGCAGGTACTTCAGCTCACGCTCGAAGTCCTCTCGCACGGCACCGTGCGCCGCGGTGCGGACGATCACCCCGCCGCTGCCCAGGTCCAGACCCGAGGTCTGCTTGCGAAGGCGCTCGCGCTCGCGATCCTCCAGCCGGCGAGACACACCCACGCCCTCACCCGTCGGGGCATAGACCATGTAGCGCCCGGCGATCGTCAGCTCCATTGACAGTCGCGCGCCCTTTGTCTTCAGCGGGTCCTTGACGACCTGCACGACGATCTCCTGCCCAGGCCCGAGCAGGTCTGAGATCTTGCGCCCGCTGCCGCTTCCGCGTCCCCGCTTGGGAGCCTCCACGCCGGGCAGCACGATCTCATCCACGTGCAAAAAGCCGTTCTTCTCCAAGCCGATGTCGACGAACGCGGCCTCCAAGCCGGGCAGCACGTTATCGACCTTGCCCTTATAGATGTTGCCGACGATCGAGCGCCCTCCGCGGCGCTCCAGGTACAGCTCAGCTATGCGATATCCGGTCTGTAGGGAGCCGCTCGCACGCTTGCGAGAAGCGGCCGGTGGCGCAGGGCTCCGGGTTGACTTTCCCTGGCCAGCCGAGGCAGAACGTGAGGCGCCGGGCGTTCCGGTCGCCTCCAGGAGCGCCACGCGCGTCTCCGCGCGATCGACGCTGACAAGCACTTGCTTTTTCAATGTGATCCAGTCTTTCGGTATCGATGCCGGCCTTCTCCCGCGCGGGCGAAGGCCGGAGGAGAATCCTCGGCGGCGCATTCACAGCTGGCGATCGGGAGTGGTTGACGGACATTGGTGTTTGGGTATCTATCCGAAAACTCCTCAGCTCGCGTCCCCAGTGATCGCTGAGGAGGAATCTTGGAGTTTTCGGATAGTTCTTCAATAGATCGGCACGCGGCCCTTCAGTGCCGCTGAGGCGCGCGCCTGCACATAAATGGATTGCAGCAGGCCCACCGCCAACAGGGTGGTGATCACCGACGAGCCGCCATAGCTCATGAGCGGCAGCGTAACGCCGGTAATGGGCATGATCCCAATGGTCATTCCCACGTTGACGAACACCTGAAACATCAGCATAGCCGCTACCCCTCCCGCCACGAGCGAGCCGAACAGGTCCTTCGACATCGTAAGGATGCGCAACGCCCGCGAGATCAAGAGCGCGTACAGGCACAGCACCAGCCCCGCGCCAACGAAGCCATACTGCTCGCCGACCGCGGCAAAGATGAAGTCGGTGTGACTCTCCGGCACGTATCCGAGGGGCACCTGCGTAGCGCCCGCGCCCCGGCCTGTCTTCTGCCCAGAGCCGATCGCGATCTTCGCCTCCTCCAGCTGGTAGAGGGGATTGGGTTCGCCTGTCTTGGATTCGCTTTCCCTGATTTCCTTGATGTTCGAGGAGGGGTGTATGAAGGCCGTCAGCCGTTCGACCTGATAGGGCTTGAGCAGGTGGACGCCGGCGGCGGGTGCGCCGACGAGCAAGAACGTGAGCGACATCGCGACGAGCGCAAGCAGCTGGGCGAGTTGGCGCCCGGGCGTACCCGCCACGAGCAGCAGCACGAACGCGATCACCATGTAGACAACGCCCGAGCCGAGATCCGGCTGGGCGATCACGAACATCGCCGGTACCAACGCGGTGAGCATCACCCTGGCCGTGGTGTCGCGCTCACGCAACCGGCGCGCCCGGTCGACCACGAGCGCCGATAGCGCGAGGATCAGCAGCACCTTGCCGAGCTCGGACGCCTGAAAGGAGAAGAACGGCAGGCTGATCGCGCGCACCGAGCCTTTGACGGTGTGCCCGGCAGCGAGCACCGCCAGGATGCTCAGCATCAATAGCGCGTAGATCCCATTTTTCAGCTGCCTCAGTCGCGAATAATCCAGGCGCGAGACGGCGAGCATCAGCAGACCGCCGACGATGAGATAGATCGCCTGCCGCTCTACGTAGTAATGGGGCTGGCCCGGTACGAGTCCGCGCGTGGCATCGCCGAGCGTCAGCACCGAGGCGATCCCGAGCCCCACTACGGCGAGCAGCAACAGCGGATCGAACGGCAGTTGCAGCGGTGAGCGCTCGCTCGCTTCCTTGATGCGCTCGGGCGCCTGGATTGGGCTGAGCGGGCTTATAGCGTCTTCGAGCTTCCGGCGACGAAGCGCTTTGGCTTGCCGAACCACTGCGAGGCCAGCAGGCGGGCGATCGGGGCAGCCGTTTCGGCGCCAAAGCCGCCCTGCTCGACGGTCACTGCGATCACGATCGGCCGGTGGGGGTCGGCCACGTAACACAGATACCACGACTGATCTTCAGTAAAGCCACCACTCAAGGTGCCGTGCTGGGCGGTGCCTGTCTTGCCGTACACGGGATGCTGAGCCTGATCCCAGCCATTCCACACATCAAAAGAGGTGCCGCCCGGTTGGCTTGCCGCGTCGTGAATGCCTTCCATCACGAGGCTCAGGTAGGAGTCATTCAGGTGCACGTGGCGCACCGGCGGGGCGCTCAAGCTCTGCACCAAGCCCCCGCTCGATTCATCGATCTCCATCCCCAGATGCGGCCTGACCACCGTGCCATTGCCGTTGTTCATGTAGGCGTTGGCAAGCGTCGAGTACGCCACCGCCATCTGCAGCGGCGAGGTGATCAGATCGCCCTGCCCAACCGCCAGGTGCATGTTGTCGCCGACGCTCCACGGGCGCCCATCGGAGATGCCGCAACTACTGACGTGCCGGCGGCTCTCGCATGCGAGCTCTTCGGCGGCCACTCTCGCGCGCCATCTACGATCGGGGACGATGCCCGTTATCTCACTCGGCAGATCGATTTCCGTCGGCTCGCCGATCCCCAGCTTGCGCGCCATTTCCTGGATCACGTCGCCGTGGCTGTTGGCGAGTTTGCCGACTTCGAAGAAGTAGGTATCGGAGGAGACGCGCAGCGCGTTGACGAGATCCAGCGCCCCGAATTCGGCGTGCCCGGAATTACAGAACTGCTGGGTCGATACCTGGATGCACTGCCCTCCGCCGAGAGCCGCGTTCGGATCGAGGACCCCGCCTTCGAGCGCCCCCATTGCGGTGATCGGCTTGAATGTCGAGCCTGTGGGGTAGGTGCCGCTCACGGCCCTGTTGGTCAACGGGGCCGGGGCTTCGCTGCCACTGCTCGCGCCCTGCAGCGCGGCGTATTCGGATTTGGTCAGCGGTTTGGCGAACTTGTTCGGGTCAAACCACGGATAGGAGCCCATCGCCAGTACCTGGCCGTTGCGCGGATCAAGCGCCGTGAACGCACCCGCCACGGCGGGTTTCCCGCCTGCCCGTGCCCGTTCAATCCCTTCTAGGAGCGCCTTTTCCCCCTCCCGCTGCAGGCCGAGATCGAGTGTCACCCTGAGACTGCGTCCGGCCAGTGGCGGCGTTGGCTTGATGCTGCTCGGCTGTGTTGTGCCAGCCGCGTTGACCTCGACGTGCTGAACTCCCGCCTTGCCTCGCAGGTAGCGATCGTAGAAGTACTCGAGGCCTTCCTGTCCGACGACCGTGCCCTGTTGGACGCCGCGGAAGGGACGCAGTTTCAGCTGTGCTTTGGAGATCTGGCCGACGTGGCCGAGCACCTGTGCCGCCATTTCGCCATATGGATAGACGCGAATCGACACCGGCTGCTGGATCACGCCGGGAAATTCGCTCTGGCGCTCGGCGAGGACCGTCAGCGCACCTCTGCCGGCATCGGTCTTGATCGTCACGTTCGCATACGGAGTGGTATCGATCCCCACGACCACGCGTTCGTCGATCGTGTGCGGGCTCAAACCAACGACTTCACCCAACCGCCGGAACAGGCTCGCGGAAGCAACGGCCGAGCGGGGCAAGGGCGGCACAGGCACCGTCCGCAAGTGATCTGCCCTGCGCAGCCGGCGGAGCTCCCCTCTCTGGGCTGCGCTCACGGGAGCGCGAGCTGTGCTCAGCTCGTTTTCGAGCGATTTGAGCTGTTCGTTGGTGGCGAGGAACGCTGCCTCGGCCTTGCTCAGCCCGGTCTGGTATTCCGCAGTCTGGATTTTGACTGCTTTGGGCAACAGGCTCGGCACGATCTGCACGGCGTTGGTCGTGCGGCTGCTCACGATCGCCTGACCCGTGCGATCCAGGATCTGCCCGCGCGGCGCTGCGATCGGCAGGTCGCGCACCCGGTTGGCGTTGGCCTGCACCACATACTGTTCGCCGGAGAGCACCTGCAAGAACCACAGGCGGAAGAAGATGATCGCGAACATCACCATCGCCACGCCCCCCAGCACCGCCACCCGCAGCGCCATCTGCGGAGAAACGGGCGGCACGCGCGGATCACTCGGCTGGACGCGTTCGATCGGGGTGCTCATGCGCGCGAGAGGGGGCTCAGTCCGCCTGTCGTGTACGCGCGCCTGCGGCGGCGGCGGGGATCGTCGGGCAGGCTCGGCTCGAGGCTGCGGCGCACGATCGCCCACATCGGCAGCGCGACGATCGTGTTCACGACGACTCCCAGAGCGATCTGGCGAAGCAGCTCCAGGCTGACGGGAGCGTCCACCCCGAGCAGGAACTCCATCAGCGAGTACCCCACCGTCGCGAGCGCTGAGGCCGCGGCGCCCACCAGCAGCGGGGTCAACGTGGCCTGGGGGTCGCGCAGCTCCCGCAAGCGCCCGCTCCAGTAGCCAATCAGCGTGAAGATCAACGAGGTTACGCCCAGCGTCTGCACCAGCGCGAGATCGACGAGCAGACCCAGCGCAAATCCGGTCGCAGCTCCGAGCGTCGAACCACACAGCAATCCGACGAAGGCCACCACCAGCGGCGATAGATCGACGACCACTCCGAACACCGGGACCTCAGAGATCACACCGATCTGGATGAACACGACGACGACCACGAGCACCGCGATGCGAGCGAGCAGCGAACCTGAGAGCGTCATCCACCGGCCCCCGTCGAGGCGAGCTGGCTGCTTTCACCGCCGCCGGCACCCGTCTGAGAGCCACTCGAGAACCCGCTCTGAAGGCTCGTCAGACGCGCAGGCTTGCTGCTGAGCGTATGCGTGAGCACCTGCACGATGTCGAGATTGTGCAGGTCGGCCAGCGGATGCACGTTGACCGACTTGTACGCGCTTTCTTCATCGACTGAGCTCACCTGTCCGATCAGAATCCCCGGCGGATACAGCGAGTCGTCCGGACTGGCCACGGTGCCGGAGGTGACGATGTATTCGCCCCGGTTGGCCTGTGTGTTGGCCGGCAGGTACTGCAACACCAGATCGTTCGGTTCACCGACCTTGGGCTGCACCACGCCGGTCGCGCCCGTCCCGTTGATCCGCGCGGAGACGCCGACTTCGCTATCGGTGATGAGATCGACCACAGCGCCGTCGGAGGCGGCCTGAACGACCTTGCCGACCAGCCCTTCGGCGTTGACCACAGGGTCGTTTTTCTGAACGCTCGAGGAGGTCCCCTTGTCGATCCAGACCGTTGAGTACCAGATGTTCGGCGACTTGCCGACCACCGTGGCCGTCACCGGCCGGTAGCTGTCCAGATTCAGCTGATCCAGACGTAGGAGACCGGCGAGTTCGTGGTAGCCGTGTTCATTGGCCCGGTCCGCGACTACTTCCTTGCGCAGTTTGTCATTCTGCTTGCGCAGTTCGCTCAGCTGGCTTTTGGCGTGAAGCGTGTCACCGAACCAGCCGAACAGGTCGCGCACCGGCTTCAGCGCCTTGTTGGCGCCGTCCTGGATTGGTGAGACGACGGTCAAGAAGCCGCGCTGCACCGAGTGCAGGCCGCCGCTCGAGGCCTCACCGAAGTAGGCGCTCAGCAGTATCAGAGAGAGCACGACGAGCAGCACAAGCACCGCACGCCGACGCCGGACCGTCTTGTCGTACACCGATCAGGACCTTCCGAAGACTTCAGGGGAAAGAACCCATCCCGACAGGAGCGTACGAGCCTCTGGGGACAGGTCCTCAAGAGTACCTCGGCAGAGCATCTCGCGGCTCTGCCTGCCAGCTTTGCACCCTCACCGGCGCCGCCGGTTACGCGTGCGGCGGTTTGAGCGGTGGATCGCCTCGAACTCCTCGAGCGACCGTCCTGAGCCGACCGCCACGCAGGTCAGCGGCGACTCAGCCAGGTGCGCAGGCATCTGGGTCTCCTCGCGCAGGCGCTCGTCCAGGCGCTGCAGCAGTGCGCCACCGCCGGCGAGCATGATGCCGCGGTCCATGATGTCCGAAGCCAGCTCCGGAGGTGTACGGTCGAGCGTCTCCTTGACCGCTTCAATGATTTGGTTCAGCGGTTCTTCCAGCGCCTGGCGAATCTCCTCGCTCGTCAGCACGACGGTCTTGGGCAGCCCGGAGACCATGTCGCGCCCGCGGATCTCCGCCTGCAGCTCCTCCTCCATCGGACAGGCCGAGCCAATCTCGAGCTTTAGCTCCTCAGCAGTTTGCTGGCCGATGAGCAGCTTGTACTCACGCTTTGCGTAATTGATGATCGCCTCGTCCATCTCGTCACCCCCGACGCGGATCGATTGGGATACGACGATTCCGCCGAGCGAGATAACGGCGACCTCCGAGGTGCCACCGCCGATGTCGACCACCATCGAGCCGGTGGGCTCTCCGACCGGCAGCCCGGCTCCGATGGCAGCCGCCATGGGCTCCTCGATCAGATATGCGGTACGTGCGCCCGCCGACAGACAGGCCTCCTCGACGGCACGCTTCTCGACTCCAGTGACTCCCGAGGGGACACACACCACAACGCGGGGGTGCGCCCAGCGATTCTGGTGGACCTTCTGAATGAAGTGCCTCAGCATCTGCTCGGTCACGTCGAAATCCGCGATCACGCCGTCCTTCAGCGGTCGTATCGCCTGAATCGTGCCGGGGGTGCGACCGAGCATGCGCTTTGCCTCGATCCCGACCGCATGAACTTCGCCGGTCCGCGAGTCGATCGCCACGACGCTCGGCTCAGACAGCACGATCCCGCGCCCACGCACGTACACAAGCGTGTTCGCCGTACCCAGGTCGACCGCCATGTCCCGGCCGCCGAATCCAGTCAGATAGCTGAAGATGCCCATATATTGAGAGAGGACACGCTTGGATTCGCTCACGCGCCGCCGCCTGGCGCCACGCTCCGCGGGGCGGCGCGCATCCGGGCCATACCCGCGGGCCAGTGTAGCGAAAGCCCCATAGCCGCCGACAGGGTTGCGAGCTTATTTGCAGGCGAAAAGAAGCTCGGGATAGAGCTCGAGCAGGGCGGCGAGCGGCAGGCCGACGACGTTCTCCTCTTCGCCCTCCACCGCGAGCGCGAGCTTAGCGCCGGCGCCCTGGATCGCATAGCCGCCCGAGCGCCCGCGCCACTCCTCCGTGCCCACATACCACTCCAGCAGCCGCTCGTCGAGGAGGCGAAACGTCACTCTGGTGCGTGCGATAGCCGTGCGCTCTTCCCGCGGGAGCAGCAGCGCCAGGCCGCTGATCACTTCGTGCGTGCGCCCGCCCAGCGCCGCGATCGTCTCACGTGCCGCCTGCGCATCGGGCGGCTTGCCGTAGATCACCCCATCCAGCACAACGATCGTGTCGCAGCCGAGGATCGCCTCCGGCTTCTCGCCCGCTCCCGAGCCAAGCGCGGCGCGCGCCTTGCGCAGCGCGTTCTCCACGGCCACCGCTGCGGGATCCTCGCCCTGCTCCAGCTCCTGTGCGCCGGACACCCTGATCGTGAACGGAACGCCCAGGCGCGCCAGCAGCTCTCGCCGCTGCGGCGAGCCCGAGGCGAGGACGAGTGAAAGCGGCCCGGCGACGGCGGCTATAGGTCGGGAAAGAACAGGCCGGCCTCGCGGGCAGCGGACTCTGCGGAGTCCGAGCCGTGCACCATGTTCGCGCCCATCTGGATCGCGAAATCGCCGCGAATCGAGCCGGTGGTGGCCTCGAGTGGGTTCGTCGCGCCGATCACCTGGCGCGCCGCCTTGACAGCTTCGGGACCCTCCAGGACCATCGCCACGATCGGCCCGGAGGTGATGAAGTCGACGAGCTCGCCAAAGAAAGGGCGCTCTGAGTGCTCGGCGTAGTGGCGCTCGGCCAGCTCGCGGCCAACGGTCATGCTGCGGAGCGCCACGATCTGAAGCCCCTTACGCTCGAAGCGGGCGAGTATCTCACCCGTCAGCCCGCGAGCGAAGGCGTCAGGCTTTACAAGGATCAAGGTGCGGTCCATAGGTTCCTTTGCTCGAGTTGGCGAGTAATCAGGAGATGGGACGTGGACGACTGCCAGGGCGACTGGCACGACCGGTCCCGCGCGGTCCGAGCGCCGCCGTCTCCTCCCCGGCGGCATCCTCCTCGGAGGCAAACGGCCGGCCGGGATCCGTCAAGTCGCTCTCGGTTGAGGCACGCCTGCGCCGCGTGCGGCGAGCAGCAGCGGTGGCGCCGGCTACCTCGGTCTCGCAGTAGGGGCAAATGGTCCAAGCCTGATCCAGCGGACGCGAGCAGCTCACGCAGCGCTCCTTGAGCTTGCGCAGGCAGCTCGGACAGCGCACGAAGTCGCGCTCGATGCGGTAGTCGCAGTGGGGGCACAGCCCATGATCGAGCTCGTGCAGCCGCGCCTCGGCCGCCTGCATCTCCAGTTCGCGCTCGCGCACGTCCTCCAGGTACTCGGGCGGGCGCAGGATCATGTACACGATCGTGCCCACGAACGGGAACAGCGAGGCCGCCGTGGCGCATCCGATGAGCATCGGATCGAAGATCCGGCGGCGGGCGTCGGCATAGGTCCAGTAGATCAGCGCCAGATACAGGACGACGACAAATAGGATCAGCAGGTCGATGGTCAGGTTCAAGCCGCTGCTTTCGATGCCGAAGTAGGCGAGCGTCATCGATGGTCTCCGTGGAGCGCCCACACCAATGACCCGCGAGGTGAGGACTTGCCCGGCGGGATCGATCCTTGGGTAAGCATGGGGCGGTCGAGTTTAGAGAAACAACCGGCCGAATCCGTAGCCGGCTGCAAAGAAGACCAAGATTACAAGCGCGACTATCAGAGCCACCGCGCCGATCATCGTGAGAACGGAAGGACCGTCGTCGTTCATATTGCCGCCCTTCGCCGGCCCGTGCGGGACTCCTCCCCAGTGCCCGAAAGGCCAAGCGTCCCGAGCAAGCCGCCGACCAGGTAGACCGAGCCCGTGCCGAGCACCGCGCCGTGGCGCTCGCGCGCCCAGCGCTGGGCGTCCTTGAGCGCGCGCTCCGGCCGGGGCTCGCAGGTGACCTCACCAAAGCCGAGCTGGCGGGCCAGTGACTGAAGCGCCGCTGGCGAGAGCGCGCGAGAGCTCGGGGGAGCCGTGAACCAGGCGCGCTCGCATACGCTGAGCAGGGAGGAGAGCATGCCCGCGGCGTCCTTGTCCTCGAGCACGCCGAGTACGAGTGCCAGCGGCCGGGCGCCAGCGATCTCATCGAGCGCCTCCACAAGCGCGCGCACAGCGTCGGGGTTGTGCGCGCCGTCGAGAATTGTCAGCGGGTCGCGCGAGACGACCTGCAGGCGCCCAGGCACCTCTGTCGTTGCAGCCGCCTCGCGCACGGCGCGCTCGTCGAGCTCGATCCCCGCGCCGCGCAGGTAGGTTTCCGCGGCCAGCCGCGCGAGCGCAAAGTTGCGCTGCTGGAAGGCGCCGCGCGCGGCCAAAGCCGGCTTCGTGTGCCCGCCGGCACCGGCCGCGACGATCCGCGCGCCGCGCTCGCCCGCGATCCGCTCGGCCACAGCCCGTGCTTGCGGCGCAAGGCCTGCGCCGAGCGCGAGCGTGCCGCCGGGCGCCACGACGGCGAGCTTCTCCTCGGCGATGTCGCGCACGGTCGGGCCGAGCCAGCGCGTGTGCTCGAGCCCGACGTTGCTCAGCACGGTCAGCTGCGCGCCGATCACCGACGTCGCGTCGTAGCGCCCGCCGAGCCCCGCCTCGACGACGGCGACCTGTGCGCCTTGCTCGGCGATCTCCCACAGCGCGCCCGCCGTGAGCAGTTCGAACTGCGTCACGTGGTCATCGCCCGAGAGCGTCCGGTTGACTCTCTCTGCCGCCCACGCCGCGCGCGCGATCGCACGGGCAAACTGCTCACCGCTGATGTCGCGCCCGGCGACCTGCAGGCGCTCGCGGTAGGAGACGAGATGCGGCGAGGTGTACGCGGCTGTGCGCAGGCCGTGGCGCTCGAGGATTGCCGCAACCATCCGCGTCGTCGAGGTCTTGCCGTTTGTGCCGAGCACGTGGATCGCGTCGTAGCGCTGCTGCGGCGAGCCGAGCACGGTCATCATCCGGCGCATCCGGTCCAAGCCGAAGCGCATACCGAACAGCTCGAGCGAGTGCAGGTGCGCTTCGGCCTCGTGCTCACCCCATACTCCGGACTGCGTGTCGGGGCGCTGAGGAGGGTTCATGCGTATTCGGACCGCACCGCGCGGCCGCTGCCTAGGCGTCGGGGTGCTCGCGCAGGTAGTCGATGAATACCGGGCGCAGCGCGTCGCCGAGCTGCCCGTCGCCGCTGTGCAGCGCGTCGGAGATCAGCCCTTTCGATGACTCGATGTCAAAGCTGGCCTCACCCACATCCCCGCTGGCGGCCTGGGCCGCCGGGATCATCTCGAGCAGCGACCAAAGGAACTTCACATCGAGATGCCTCTCGGCTCTGCGCATCGCACGGTCGTGAAGCTCTTGCGTCGGGAGCTGGTCGAGATCGCCGGCCATCTCAGTGCTCAGCGACGCTTGCGCCTTCCCCTGCCGCGCGTCAGCGGCAGCAGTTCATGGCTCATGCCTTTGAAGTCGAGCTTACCCACCAGCTTGCGCAACTCCCGGCGCTCCTTCGCGCTGAGATTTCCCACTCGTCCTTTCGAGTCACGTGTGAGCTGAGCGATCCGAGCGCGGTCATTCGCAGACAGCGATCGCCAGCGCTTGCCGAGGACTGTGCCCGCCTGCAGCAGCATCGCCCACGGCAGGGCCCTCACGCGCACCAGCTTTCCCTTGGACATAGCGCGATGGTAGCGGGCGGGCAAGCGCGTGCGCTACGCCGACTCCTCTTGCACAGGCGCCTCTTCGTCCTGCTCCTCCCGCGCGGCTTCAGTCACGAGCGTGGGCGTCAAGCCCTTCTCGACGGTCTCCTTGGTGACGACGCACTTCTTCACGTCGCGGCGCGAGGGCAGCTCGAACTGGACCTCGAGCAGGATCTCCTCGATGATCGAGCGCAGGCCCCGGGCGCCGGTTTCGCGCTGCAAGCCCTTCTCGGCGACCGCCGTCAGCGAGTCCTCGGAGAAGACCAGCTCGATGCCGTCGAAGGAGAAAAAGCGCTGGAACTGCTTGACCAGCGCGTTGCGCGGCTCGGTCAGGATCGAGACGAGATCCTCCCTCGTCAGCTGGTGCACCGCCGAAACCACCGGCAACCGGCCAATGAACTCCGGTATCAGCCCGTACTCGATCAAATCCTCAGGCAGGCAGTGCTCGAACACTTCGCCCGTGTCGCGCTCGGCCTTGGCCTCGATTGCAGCGGCGAAGCCGACGCCTTTGTGCCCGATCCGCCGCTCGATCACCTTGTCCAGGTTGGCGAACGCACCGCCGCAGATGAACAGCACATTGGTCGTGTCGATCGTCAGAAACTCCTGGTGCGGATGCTTGCGCCCGCCCTGCGGCGGCACTGATGCCTGCGTGCCCTCGAGAATCTTCAACAGCGCCTGCTGCACGCCCTCCCCTGATACGTCGCGCGTGATCGACGGGTTGTCCGCCTTGCGCGCGATCTTGTCGACCTCGTCGATGTAGATAATCCCCGTCTCCGCCTTCTTCACGTCGTAGTCAGCGGCTTGGATCAGCTTGAGCAGGATGTTCTCGACATCCTCGCCCACGTAACCCGCCTCCGTCAGCGCCGTGGCATCGGCGATCGCGAATGGCACATTCAGGATCCGTGCCAGCGTCTGAGCGAGCAGCGTCTTGCCGCAGCCGGTGGGACCGAGCAGCAGGATGTTCGACTTCTGCAACTCGATGTCCGTGTCACCGGACATCATCATCTGGACGCGCTTGTAGTGGTTGTAGACGGCGACCGACAGGGTGCGCTTGGAAGGGTCCTGCCCCACGACGTACTCGTCGAGCACGCCGTAGATCTCACGCGGCTTTGGCAGGTTCTCGAGGTCGAATGCGGGCGGCGCGGAGAGCTCCTCGTCGATGATCTCGTTGCACAGGTCGATGCACTCGTCGCAGATGTAAACCCCGGGCCCGGCGATCAGCTTCTTGACCTGCCGCTGAGACTTGCCGCAGAAGCTGCAGAGGAGCTGCTCGTTGGAGTCGGTTGGCCTGGCCATGGTCAGTTCGCCCTAGTGCTCGGAGATGACGCGATCGATGATGCCGTACTCCTTCGCCTCCTCAGAGCTCATGAAGTAGTCGCGGTCGGTGTCCTTTTTGACGTCCTCGAGGTCCTTGTGCGTGTGCTTGGCGATGATCTCATCCAGCCGTTTGCGTACGTCGATGATCTCTTTCGCGTGAATCTCGATGTCTGTGGCCTGGCCTTCGAAGCTCGAGGAGACCTGGTGGATCAAGATCTTGGCATTCGGCAGAGCCATCCGCTTGCCCTCCGCGCCGCCCGCGAGCAGCAGCGCCCCCATCGACATCGCAATCCCGACGCAGATCGTCTGCACGTCGGGCTTGACGAACTGCATCGTGTCGTAGATCGCAAGCCCCGCGTAGACCGAGCCGCCGGGCGAGTTGACGTAGATCGAGATGTCCTTCTCGGGGTCCTCGGACTCCAGGTGCAGCAGCTGGGCAACGATGAGGTTGGCGATCTGATCGTCCACAGGCGTGCCGAGGAAGATGATTCGCTCGTTGAGCAGGCGGCTGTAGATGTCAAACGCACGCTCGCCTCGCGAGGTCTGCTCAACCACCATTGGGACTAGTGGGCTCATGGTCCTCGCTTTGTTTCGCTTTCCCAGCTCGATTCCTTCTGCAAACCCTAGCGTCTAAGGCTCGGGGGTCCAGAGGGCCGCGGGTTGTGCGGCCGCCCCCGATGAGTCACCCGCAGCCTCCTGCTCCGGTGTCCACAGCTGCTCTCGTGCGGAGGCCTGCTCGACCGAGATCGGCTTCGCCCGCTCGGCGACGAGCTCGACGGCCTGCCTTGCGGCGAGATCCTCGCGCACCTCCTCCAACCGCCCGGCGCTCTTCAGATCTCGCAACAGCTTCTTCGGCTCGACACCCTCGCGCTCGGCCACCGGCCCCATCGCCTCCAGCAAATCCTCTTCGGACGGCACGATCCCCTCCGCCACGACGATCGCCGTGAGGACCGCCTCGCGGCGCAGCGCCTGCTCTGCGTCGGGCAGCATCTCGGCGAGGATCTCCGCTTCCTCGCGGGCGGCGATCTGCAGATAGGACTCGCGCGAGATGCCGCGGTGCGAGAGCGAGTGCAGCATGCGCTCCCACATCTCCTTCGCGCGCGCCTCTGTGAGCGCCGGGGTTACGGGCACCCGTGCCTTGGCCACCGCCGCGTCCAGGGCGGCCTCGCGGAACTCGCCCTCGATCCTCTGTTCCTCGGCCTCGATCAGCCGGCCGCGGATGTCTTTGCGCAGCTCATCGACATCGTCGAAGCCCGCGTCGATCGCAAAGTCCTCGTCCACCTCCGGCAGACGCTTGCGCTTGACCTCCTTGACGGTGATCTCAAACGATGCGTCGCGTCCGGCGAGATGCTCGGCCCCGTAGTCGGCGGGGAACGCCAGCTCGACCGTCCGCGTATCACCGGCCGCGGCCCCGAGTAGCCCCTCCTCGAAGCCCGGGATCAGGTTGCCGCCACCGAGCTCCACGAGCTGGTCGCGACCCTCGCCACCCTCGAATGCGCTGGGCGCCTCACCCGAGGAAGGATCCTCTGCAGGCAGGTAGCCGACGTAGTCGACGACGACGAAGTCCCCCTCCGCAGCGGCACGCTCGACCGTGTCCAGGCGCGCCAGGCGGTCGCGCATCTGCTCGATCTCCTGCTCGATCTGCTCATCCGCGGCGTGGGGCTCCCGGCGCGCGACCTCCAGGCCCCGGTAGTCGCCGAGCTCGGCCTTCGGCAGCACACCGATCTCGATCGAGAACTCGAGTGCCTTTCCCTGCGGCGGAAGGTCTCCAAGATCGACCTTCGGGTCGCCTACTGGAACGATTCCGGCGGTCTCGATCGCGTCCGTGTACCAGCTCGAGAGGGTGTCACGTACTGCTTCCTCCAGCACGGCCTCGCGACCCACACGCTGCAGCACCAGTGGCGCGGGTACCTTCCCCTTGCGGAAGCCGGGGAGCTTCAGCTCACGCCCGAGCTGGCGCGCCCTGTGCTCGACCCGTCCCTCGACCTCTCCCGGCGCCACCTCCACGCGCACGCGCACGCGCGACTCTGGAAGCTCGGTGACGGTGGTCTTCACGGCTACAGGCACGCCCGCCACGATACCGTGCCGTCCCGTGAGAACCCGCCCTTACACCTCTCGGCCCTTGAAGCGTTTTGAGAGGTGGTTGTGGACCGGCCCGGCCGGCCACCTCGCCGGTGGCGCTCTGGACTTCACCGGCGCGCTCGCGCGCTACCTGCGGACGCGGGGCCGCGGCCGGAGAATTCGCTGAGATCCGGCCGCGGCCCGCGGAACTTTGACCGCGCTACACCGTCGCTGCGGCGTGCGTGCGAGCGAGCTGCAGCGTGACGCCACGGGGCAAGACCAGCACCGGACAGGTGGCGATCTCGATCAGATGCGCAGCCGAGGCTGAGAGTGAAACCCGGCCCTGCTCGGCGTCTGGGCGCGAGTCGATCACCAGCAGGTCCGCTTCGTCGTTGGCGACCGGTGCGACGCTCGCTCCCAGCGCAGCGGCCAGCGCCTCGGCAGTCTCCCGCGCGCCACCCTCGCCATCCCCGACGGCGACGATCCGCTGGATGCCCGGGTTGCTCTCGGCGAGATCGACCGGCGAGATCGCGACCGCCGTCTTACCCCCTTCGAGCAGGCGCCCGGCGGAGTTGCCGATCGCGATGTGTCCTTTGGCGGTGTGTGAGTCCGAGCAGAAGACGATCACCTCAGCGCCCTCGCGCTCTGCCAGCGCTGCCAGGCCCTCCGGGGTGGAGCGGTCGGTGACAGCGTGCTTGGCGGCAGCCGGGTCGCCGAGCAGCTGGGCGCCGCGCTCGAGCAGCGCCAGGGCCTCGTGCTGGGCGATGTCCTCACGCGCGCTATCGGGCTCGGACACATGGCGGACGTAGGCCAGCGACACCTGGGCGCCGGCGCCGGCGAAGTGCCGGCCGAGGGCGACCGCGTCGTCCTCGTTGGCGGTGCCGTCGTAGGAAACGATGATCTTGACTGGCATGGCTTCTCCTTACTTCGGGCTGGGCCGGAAGCACCGGCAAAGAACTGGACTCAAAAGAGGTTCGTCCCTATGCTGGCAGGCTCCTGCCATCAGTCCTAGTGAAACTTGTGATCACTGATATAAGTTGTACTTATGCTTAGTACAGCCCGGCTGAAGGTGCTCAAGGAGGTCGCCTACCGCGGTTCGATCTCGGCCACGGCCGAGGCGCTGTCCTACACGCAATCGGCGATCTCCCAGCAGATCGCCACGCTCGAGGCCGAGACGGGCATGACCCTGCTCGAGCGTCACCCCCGTGGAGTGAGCCTGACGGCGGCGGGTCAGATGCTGGTCGGGCACGCCGAGGGCATCCTCGCGGGCCTGGAGGCAGCCGAAGCAGCTCTCTCGGAGATCGCCGGCCTGCGCGGCGGGCGCCTGCGCGTGGCGTCCTTCCCAACGGCTGGGGCCACCTTGATGCCCCAGGCGATCGCAACGTTCCGCTCGAGCTACCCCGGCGTCGAGCTGACCTTGACGGAGGGCGAGCCCGAGCAGATCGCGCCGCGCCTGCGTGCCGGCGAACTGGATCTGGCGCTGCTGTTCGAGTTCGCCGGCGAGACCCCCCTGCAAGAGGACGTGACCCGCGCCGGGCTGCTCGAGGATCCGATGTACCTGGCGTTGCCAGGCGAGCACCCGCTCGCTGGCAAGGGCAAGCTTCGGCTCGAGGACTTGCGTGAGGAAGCCTGGGTGCAGACCTCGCGCTCGAGCCCGTGCGCGCGTCACGTCGTGCGCTCGTGCCACGCCGCCGGCTTCGAGCCGAACGTGTCGTTCGAGTCAGACGACTACCAGACCGTCCAGGGCCTGGTGGCGGCGGGCGTCGGAGTCGCGTTGATCCCCGAGCTCGCGCTGTCGGTCGTGCGCGAGGACATCACGATCCGCACGCTGTCGCCCGCGCCGCCCGTGCGCCAGGTGATCGCCGCGCTGCCCGCGGGCGCCCGCCTCGTGCCAGCCGCACCGGTGATGCTGAGCATCCTCGAACAGGCCGCCACGCAGTATCAAGCGCTCGCGCCGCTCCGCGCTGCTTAGAACCTCGCGGAGAAAGCCGATTGGCAGCTCGCTGAAGTTTCTCCGGGGCCTTGTGCTTGACCAAGTGCGGGGGGTTTCGCGTCCGGCGCTCATGTCATTTTTGTTTGTCCCCGTCCGCCAGTCTGGAAGGTGATGACCGTCGTGCTGCTGCTTCTCGGAATCTTGATCGGACTCATCCTCGGCGCCGCTGGTGCAGCCGCGGTTCTCAAGCCCAACCGCGAGCGCCTGCGCGACGAACTGAAGTCGATGTCCCTCGACGTCCTCAAGCAGACCGGCGATTCGCTGGCGCAGCGGCTCGCCGATCAGCGTCGCGCCGAGGAGGAGCGTGCTTCAGGCGAGATGGCCAAGCGCTCTGAGGAGATCAAGGGCCTCGTCCAGCCCGTTCAAGAGAAATTGGGCAAGATGGAGAGCGAGATCGGCCGCCTGGAGCGCGAGCGCAAGGACTCCCAGGGTCAGCTCTCCGCGATGGTACGCCAGCTGCACGAGGGGGTCGGCACACTGCGCCAGGAGACCGGGAACCTGGCTTCCGCGCTCAAGCGCCCCTCCACGCGCGGTTCCTGGGGGGAGATCCAGCTGCGCAACGTGATCGAGATGGCCGGCATGGTGGACCACTGCGACTTCCTCGAGCAGTCGACGATCAACACCGGCGATGGGCGCCTGCGACCGGATGTGCTGGTACGCCTGCCCGGCGAGAAGGTGATCGTGGTGGACTCGAAGTTCCCCGGAGAGGCCTTCTTCGCGCACTTGGAGGCCACCACCGACCAGGAGCGTGAGTTCCAGCTCGCGCTCCACGCCAGGCAGATGCGCGAACACGTGACCAAGCTCGCCTCCAAGGGCTACCAGCGTCAGTTCGACGGTACACCCGACCTCGTCGTCATGTTCGTCCCCTCCGACGGCAACTATCTCGCCGCCCTCGCCGAGGACCCCTCGCTGATCGAGTACGGCGTCAATCAGCACGTGCTGATGGCCACCCCCACCACCCTGATCGCCCTGCTGCGAGCCGTGCACTACGGATGGCGCCAGGAGCAGATCGCGGAGTCCGCCCGGGAGATCGCCGAGTCCGCCCGGGAGCTGCACCGCCGGCTGGCTCGCTTCATCGACCCGCTCGCGAAGGTCGGTCGCCAGCTCGACTCGGCGGTGAACGCGTACAACAAGGCGATCGGCTCCTTCGAGCGGGGCGTTATCCCCGAAGTGCGGCGCATCGAGGAGCGCGGCGCCTCCTCCGATCGCGAGCTGGCGACACCGGTGCCGATCGACTCCTCGGCGCGCTCACTCACCGCCCGGCTGGAGCCCGAGCCGGCCGAGCCGGTGCTCGCCGGGCAGGCAGCGCAACCGCCCGCGCTGCCCTTCTCCGAGACGGCCTCCGCCGCCTGAGCACGACGACAACCAGCGTGAGCGCCACGGGCACCGTGGCTGGCAGCTCGTCCACCAGGAAGAACAACAGGTCAAAGCCCAACCCCAGCAACGCCGCGAGTGCGGCTGCATGCCTCTGCGACCGGCGCCCTGCGGTGACGGCGAGCAGTGCCCCGAGCAGCGCGGCGACAAACAGGTCGCCGTAGCCCATCACCGCCGAGCCGAACACCGCGCTCTGAAGCCGCGGCAGGCCCGCCACTGGGTGGGCGGCGTTCAGCGCGTCGTTCGGGCGCTGCAATAGGTCGGATGCGACAAGTGCCGTATCCGCCACAGCCATCGCCACTATGCCCACCGCCAGCCAGCGCGGGGGCGTGACGGCTGCGAACAAGACACCGAGTGCGACGCAGCTGAGCGCCGAGAGGACGAACGCCGCCCCCTCCCCCGCCAGGCCGCCGCGGTCGAGCCACGCGAGTGCGAACAGCGGCAGGATGAGCAACGCCCGTACTGGACGCGCACGGGCAGCAGCCCCCAGCCATCCCAAGGCAAGCGCAGCCAGCAACGGTACCGCGACCAGGGCCAGATAGGTGAGCCCCTGGGCGCTCGCGTGTTCCGCAGCACGGGCGACAAACACGAAACCGATCACCGACAGCGGCGGGATCGCTGCCCACCGGCGACCGCGTAGCCGCGTGAGCATCACGCGCGGCCGGTGACCCGGGATGGCCACAAGGGCACCCTGAGCGAGCGAAAGCGCACCGATCGAGATCCAGAAGGGCAGCACGAGAACAGAAGTCAACATAGATCGTTCACCGGCCCTCTCGATAAGCTGCTCGGCCCTCAAGCAGTCTCTTCAGGAGTCTTTCAATGGATGTCGGGGATCACAAGCAGTTCCGCCGCCGCCGCGCAATAGCCGGCCTCGCACTGCTGGCGCTGCTCGCGCTGCTGATCACGGCGATCAACTCGCACGGCGGCTCCCGTCGCGCTAAGCCGGGCCCCCTCGCAAGCCATGCGGCCGCCGCCGCTAAACCGACTCTGGCCGAGCAGGAAGCACTCACTCACTCAGCCGAAGAAAAGGCGATTGACTCCGTGCTCGCCTACACACCCGCGGTGGTAAGCGGCGGGACCAAGGGCAACGAGCTCGCGCTCACCTTCGATGACGGCCCTGGCCCCTACACCCAACAGCTGGTGGCCACACTGAACAGGTTCCACGTACACGCCACGTTCTTCGCGATCGGCGAGGAGGAGCGGTACTTCTCGGCAGGCACCGTCGCAGAGCTGCACTCTGGAGACGTGATCGGAAACCACACTGAGACACACCCGATGCTCGCGACCCTCTCAGCGCACGACCAGCACGAACAGCTCGCCGAACAGATCGCCCGTATAGAACTGCTCGATGGACCTCGCCCGCGGCTGTTTCGCCCCCCCTACGGCTCATTCAACGCGACCACGTTCAAGCTGCTGCGCAAACTGCACCTGCTGATGGTCCTGTGGTCGACCGACACCGAGGACTACCGGCAGCCCGGCGTCGCGGCGATCGTGCAGAGCGCGCTCGCCGGCGCGCGTCCTGGCGCGATCATCCTGATGCACGACGCTGGCGGTAATCGCTCGGAGACGATCGCGGCCCTGCCGGCGATCATCCAGGGGCTGCGCAAGCGCGGCCTGGCGCCCGTGACGGTCCCCCGGCTGCTGCTCGACGACCCGCCGCCGCGAGGGCAGCCGCTGCCCACAAGCCTGGCGGGCGATTAGGACCGCCTACTGCCCACAGCCCGGGGCGGGCGGTAAGGCTTTACTGCGTACGATGGGCGCTGTGAGCTCACCCGCCGTACAGGCACCGCCAATTCTCCATCTCTCCTCTGTAGTCGGCAGCCCCCTGAGAGACTCCGACGGCGAGCGACTGGGCAAGGTCGAGGATCTGATCGTCCGCCTGGGCGGCGCCGGCTATCCGCCGATCACTGGGTTCCTGGTCAGCGTCGCCAGCCGAACCTCCTATCTAGGCGTCGAACGCGTCTCGGACATCGGCCCCGGCGGCGTCGTGTTGCGCAAGGCCAAGCTCGACCTGCGCCACTTCGAGCGCCGCCCCGAGGAGGTGCTGCTCAAGCGTGATCTGCTGGACCGGCAACTGATCAACGTGGAGGGTGCGCGGCTGGTGCGCGCGAACGAGATCGAGCTGGCACTGGTTGCCGGATCCTGGCGCGTGGTCGGCGTCGACACAGGACCCCGCGGCGGGCTGCGCCGTCTGCTCCCCAAGGGCCTTGGCGCGCACATCGCAACCGGCGACTTCCTCGACTGGGCGGGCGTCGAGCCGTTCGTCGGGCACGTGCCGACGGTGCGGCTGCGCGTTCCCCACCCGAAGCTGGCCAAGCTGCACCCAGCGCAGATCGCGGACCTCGTCGAGGCGGCGTCACGGCGCGAGGGCGAGGAGATCATCCAAGCCGTCGGCAAGGACGACCGCGAGCTCGAGGCGGACGTCTTCGAGGAGCTCGACGATCATCACCAGCGCGAGTTCCTCGAGGACCGCCCGGACGCACAGGTCGCCGAGATCCTTTCGCGCATAGCGCCCGACGACGTTGCCGACATCGTGGGCGAGCTCGCCGAGGATCAGCGTGAGCGCGTGCTCGCCCTACTGCCGGTCAGCCACCGCGTCAAGGTCCGTGCCCTGCTTGGCTACGACCCCGACGAGGCCGGTGGTCTGATGAGCCCCGACTTCGTTCTCCTGCGCGGTTCGACGTCTGTCGAGGATGCACTGAATGCTGTGCGGGGCAGCGACATCTCGGCTGAGCTGCTGACCACGATCTTCGTCTGCTCGCCACAGGACTCACTCGAAGGCAGCGTGCCGGTCGCCGCGCTCCTGCGTGCCGATCCGGCCGGACGGCTGGAGTCGGTCGTCAAGCACGAAACGCCCCGCCTCTCGCCCGAGGCGTCCTTCGAGGAGGTCGCGCGACTGATGGCCGACTACAACCTCACCTCGATCCCCGTGGCGGACGAGAACGGGCGAATGCTTGGCGTTGTGACCGTCGACGACCTGCTCGCAGCGATGATCCCGCGCAGTTGGCGCCGGCGCTTCGGCCTTCTCGGCGAGGACTAGCGCAGGGTCTGACCCTACTTGGCTAGTTTTAAGCTGAGCGGCGCAACAACCCACCCGGCAAGTCCGCAGCGGCGTGCCGGCGAATAGACTGGCCGCGTGAACAACCTCGGCAGTCAGTCAGATGGGGGGCCGAGTACCTCCCATCATGCGTCGTATCCGGTCGTCCACGCGTGGCCGACCGCGTCTGCCTGCGCCGCTTAGCTCTCGCCGAGTCCGCCTGTTCGCCTTCCTCGGCCTGCTCGGACCTGGGCTGATCGCCGCCAACGCCGGCAACGACGCTGGCGGCATCGCCACCTATTCGTCGGTCGGCGCCAAGTATGGCTACACGCTGCTATGGACAATGGTCCTGATCACGATCTCGCTGGCGATCGTGCAGAAGCTGGCCGCGCGCATGGGCGTCGTCACCGGCAAGGGCCTGGCGGAGCTCGTACGCGAGGAGTACGGGATCCGCTGGTCGGTGTTCGCTACGAGCGCGGTGCTGATCGCGAACGTCGGCATCTGCATCTCGGACTTCGTCGGCGTCGGCGCGGCGGTGGGGCTGACGGGCATTCCGGTGCAGATCTCCGTGCCGATCGCCGCGGTGGGCATCTGGCTGATCATCGTGCGCGGCTCCTACCGCTCGGCCGAGCGGATCTTCATCTGGTTCACGATCCCCTTCTTCGGCTACCCGATCGCGGCGATCCTCGCCCACCCCCATTGGGGCGACGTGGGCAAGGCGCTCGTCGTGCCCCACTTGCACTCCAGCTCGGCCTTCATCGTGCTGCTGATCGCGCTTGCCGGCACGACGATCACCCCCTACATGCAGCTCTACCTGCAGTCGGCCGTGGTCGAGCGCGGCGTGCGCGAGGAGGATCTCCCCCACGAGGAACGCGAGGCGGTCGCCGGCGCGGTGTTCGCGAACCTGATCGCCTCGTTCATCATTATCGCCACCGGTGCCACGCTGTTCACGCACGGCATCCACAACATCTCCTCGGCCGCGGATGCCGCACGCGCACTGACACCGTTCGCCGGGCACTACGCCGAGGTGCTGTTCGGGGTCGGCCTGCTCGGCGCGAGCCTGCTCGCCGCGGCGATCCTGCCGATCGCGACCTCCTACGTCGTCTCGGAGTCGCTCGGCTACGAGAAGGGCATCGGACGCAGGCGCGAGGAGGCGCCCGTGTTCGTGAACATCATCACCGGGATGATCATGCTCAGCGCATTCGTGGCGATGATTCCCGGCGTACCTGTTATCTCCCTGCTCGTCGGCGTGCAGGTCGTCAACGGGCTGCTACTACCGATCAACCTGTTCTTCATCTGGCGCCTGGCGCGCTCACACAACGTGATGGGCGAGCATCGCAGTCGCGGCGCGCTCAACGGCGCGGCCGCCGTGACCGTCGCGGTCACCTCGAGCCTCTCACTCGCACTCGTAGCCATCACCGTGCTCGGCCTCTGAGCGCGGAGCCGAGTGAGCCGATGGCGCTGCTAGGCGATGGAGTCGAGCAGCAACGTCGCGCCGATAGCTCCACCGAGGTCACCGAGCGCGGCCACGTGGACGTCAGGCGGGCGGAAGTCCGCAAACAGATGTGGCTGCATCTGCTCTGCGATGCGCTTTGCGTATGGATCCCCGAGCCTCACGCCGAGCCCGCCTCCAACGATCACGCACTCGACGTCAAGCACGTTGCAAGCCGAGGCGACACCGGCGCCGAGCGCCCTGAGCGCGCGCTCGATCATGTGCTGCGCGAGCTTGTCCTCGCGCTCGAGAGCCCGGGCCCAGATACCGCTCGTCAGGCGCGTACGCTCCCGCTCCTTCATCAGCTTGAACAGGTCGGTCTCCTTGCCCTTCTCGAGGAGCTTGGCGGCGTGCGTTTCCATCGCCGAACGCCCCGCGTAGGCCTCCATGCAGCCGCGCCGCCCGCACGTGCACTGAGCACCGTCGAGCTCGACGACAATGTGGCCGATCTCGCCCGCCGCGCCGCGTCCCACCCACGGCTTGCCGTCGAGCACCAGACCGCCACCCACGCCTGTCCCCCAGAAGACACCGAGCAGCGAGTCATACGGCTTGCCCGCGCCGAGCTCGAACTCTGCGTTGGTGGCGACCTGCACGTCATTGCCGAGGGCGACCGGGCAGCCGAACGCTTCTTCGAGCGTCTTCGCCAGAGGGAAGCTGCCTTCCCAGCCGGGCAGGTTGCGCGCGCTAGTCACGACGCCGTTATCGATCGTCCCCGGCGAGCCAACACCCACGCCGGCGAGCGCCTCCGGCTGCAGCCCGGCCGCCTCGGCGGCGTCGCGCAGCGCGCCCTCCATCGCCTCGGCGACATCCGGCGGCCCTCCGCTCGTCGGCGTCGGGCGGCGAGCGGAGCCGAGCACCGTCTGATCCTCGCCGGTGATCACGGTCTGGATCTTCGTGCCGCCGAGGTCAATCCCACCGTAGCTTGACATCCAGGCAGATCATCGCAGGGCAGTCGGCGCACCCGGCGAAGATAGAGATCGGCCCGAACGGCATTTTGGGGGGCCCCTTGCGAGGTTTCTTCGCTCCTTCTTACAGGCTCCACACACTAGCCCTACAAGTTCCGGCGATCATTCGCGTACGCAACATGGAGACCCTACGCGCCACCCGACCCTGGCTCAACTACCTCCTGGGCGTGGCTTGCGCCGGGGCGATCCTCGCCGCCATCTTCGTGGTGGGACCGGCATCCGGCAGAACAAGCGCTCAGAGCCGCACCGTCACCGTCGCGCGCGGAGTCGTCCAGTCGACGGTCTCCGGCAGCGGCAACATCCAGGCCGCCAGCCAGCTCGATCTCGGCTTCAAGACGAGCGGCACCGTCACGCAGATCGATGTGACACAAGGCGAGCAGGTGGCGCAGGGTCAGCTGCTGGCCACGCTCAGTCCGCAGACCGCCGAAGTCACCCTGGAACAGGCGAAGGCCAGCCTCCAGTCCGCCGAAGCCAGTCTCGCCAAAGCGGAAGAAACGAACGGGGAAACCGCCAGCGGCTCAGGCGGCTCCGGTGGGGGAAGCGCCGGCACAGCGTCGACCGCGTCGGTGCGCAATGCGCGGGCAACGGCGACTTCCACGAGCGTCGCGGCGCGCGCGATCGCCGTCCCGACCGGCAACACCCAGGTCTCCCAAGCCCAGACTGCAACCACTCCCACGGCTCCGGCCACCCCGGTGACGACCTCGACCGAACGCAAGAAAGAAACGGAAAAACCCAAGGCACAAGCCCCAAAAGCCAAAGTAACGGAACCCGAAAAGGCCAAGGAAAAAGAAGGGGCCAAAGAAAAGGAAAAGGAAAAGGCGTCGGTCAGCTCGGCAACGCGTGAAGCCAACCTCGCCTCGGCGAGAGCGACGGTCAAGAGCGACAAGCTGACCGTGCAGAGCGACGAGGAGGCGGTTGCGAACACCAGGCTCTACGCCCCTGAGAGCGGCACGATCGTCTCCCTTTCGGGCCAGGTCGGCGAAACCGTGACCGGAGTGGGCACCACCAAAGCCTCGGTCGCGGCGAGCTCCACCAGCGGCTCGGGATCGGCCACGGCCTCGGGAGCCGGAGCGTCCGCCGGCGGCCGCTCGGGTGGCTCGGGCTCGTCGGGCTCCTCCTCATCCAGCTCTTCCAGCTCCTCGAGCTCTTCCTTTGCGGTCCTTAGTGATCTCAGCTCGATGCAGCTCGTGGTGCCCTTGAGCGAGTCCGAAGTGGGCAGCGTCAGAGTTGGTCAGACCGCCACCGCGAGCGTGGAAGCTCTGGCTGGACGCAAGCTCGCAGCTCACGTCAGCGAAGTCGCCACGCTCTCGACCACTAACAGCGGAGTCGTCAGCTATGACGTCACCTTCCAGCTCGACCAGATGGAATCGGGATTGAAACCCGGCATGAGCGCCACTGCGGAAGTCGTCGTCAAGCAGGCCGAAGGCGTGAACGTCCCCACGAGCGCGATATCGGGCGGCACGGTCACGGCCATCCATAACGGCAAGCAGGTGCGCCAGCCGGTGGTGACAGGACTGGCCGGCAACAGCTCGACGATCATCCTCAGCGGCCTCAGCGCAGGGGAACAGATCGCCCTGCCCGTGGCGACCAGCACCGGCGCAAGCCTGACCTCGAAACTGGGCGGCCGCCGTGGCGGCGGTGGGCTCGGCGGCGGCGCGATATTCAGGGGCGGCGGCGGAGGCCCCGGAGGCTGAGATGAGACGCCCTCAGCGACTACACCTCCGCGCCAACCCGCGTGTCCCGCGCAGTCGGCCTCTGCACGCGCGTGCCCTGCCCGCCGTTCGCCGCACAAGCCTTGGCGATAGCGGCGGGAGTCACCCGGTGATCCAAGTGCGCGAGGTGTCCAAGACCTACGACCTCGGCCAGATCCACGTGCGCGCGCTGCGCAGCGTCTCGCTGCAAATCGATCGGGGCGACTTCGTCGCGATCATGGGCAGCTCCGGCAGTGGCAAGAGCACGCTGATGAACATCCTCGGCTGTCTGGACACGCCCACGAGCGGCCGCTATGAGATCGACGGCGTGGACGTCGCCCACATGGACGAGGACGATCTCTCCGACCTGCGCAACCGCAAGATCGGCTTCATCTTTCAGAGCTTCAACCTCGTGCCCCGCACGAGCGCCCTCGCCAACGTCGAACTGCCGCTCGCCTACGCCGGATTGAAGGGCACCGAGCGCCGGCGGCAAGCCGAGCGTGCACTCAGCTCAGTGGGAATGAAGAACCGCCTGCACCACCAGCCCTCGGAGCTCTCCGGAGGGCAGCAGCAGCGGGTCGCCGTCGCGCGAGCGATCGTCACCAACCCCGCTCTGATCCTCGCGGACGAGCCGACCGGGAATCTGGACTCCCACTCCACCGAGGACGTGCTGCGGATCTTCGCGCGGCTCAATGCAGAAGGACGAACCGTCGTCCTGATCACCCACGAGCCCGATGTCGCCGAGCAGGCCAAGCGCGTGATCCGCCTGAGCGACGGCGAGGTCGTCGAGGATCATCGCTCGCGCGGTGTGCGCGAGAAGCCACCGGAGCTGCGCAGCCAGAAGTCCGCCCACCCAACCGACGTCGGCGTCGTGGAGGCGCGATGATCGGACGCGAGACGCTGCGAATCGCGTGGGGCGGGATCACCGCGAACAAGCTCCGCTCGGGTCTGACGATCCTCGGCATGACGATCGGCGTCGCCTCGGTGATCGTGCTGATAGCCGTCGGCAACGGCTCCTCCAGGGCGGTCAAGTCTCAGATCCAGAGCCTTGGAACCAATGTGCTCCTGGTCCTGTCCGGGATCGGGCGAGGCGGCGCGCGCAGCGGCGCCTCGAGCACCGTGTCGCTGACCAAGGAAGACGCCAGCGCCCTGCAGGACCCGGCGAAGGCTCCGGACGTCAAGAGCGCCTCGCCCGTCGTCAACGCCTCGAGCGTAAAACTCGTCTACAACAGCACGAGCTATGAACCGTCCTCATTTGTTGGCACGACACCGTCCTACCTGACGGCTCACAGCTACAAGGTCCAGGAAGGCGCTTCGTTCACGGCCGCCGACGTCAGCGCGCACAAGCGCGTGGCCGTGATCGGCCAGACGATCGTCCAGGAACTCTTCACCGGGCAGAGCGCGATCGGCCAGAACATCAAAGTGAACGGCAGCAACTACGAAGTCGTAGGGGTCCTGGCGTCAAGGGGGACCAACGGCGCCACCAACCAGGACGACGTCGTGATGGCGCCGATCTCGACCGTCCAAGACTCGCTCACCGGCTTTGGATCGATCGGCTCGATCACAGTCGAGGCGAAGTCCGAATCGGCGCTCAACGCGGCCGAAGGGGAGGTCACGCAGATCCTCGAGGAACGGCACAAAATCACGAACACCGCGGAACCCGGCTTTCAGGTCCTCAACCAGGGGTCGCTGCTGTCGACCTCGAGCTCGACGAGCAGTGTGTTCACGACACTGCTCGGCGAGGTCGCAGCGATCTCGCTGCTGGTCGGCGGGATCGGCGTCATGAACATCATGCTCGTCAGCGTCACCGAGCGCACTCGCGAGATCGGCATCCGCAAGGCCATCGGCGCCAGACGCTCCGACATCCTCACCCAGTTCCTCACCGAGGCCGTATTGGTGTCCCTGATCGGCGGCATCACCGGCGTGCTCGTCGGCGTGATCGGCAGTCAATTCAAGATCGCGGGAGTGCAGCCGGAAGTCGCGACGTACTCGATCTTCCTCGCCTTCGGCGCGGCGGCGCTCTCCGGGCTGTTCTTCGGCACCTACCCAGCCGCTCGCGCAGCCGCCCTGAGACCGATCGAAGCGCTGCGCTTTGAGTAACCCATCTTCCCCAACGAGGAGCCCGTCATGGCCCATGAGCAAACCCCGGTAGGAGACACCCCGGCCGCCGAAAGCCATGTCCTGGAGCCCACGGAGGCGGCATATGAGCCCGTGGCGGAAGAGGAATGGCCCGAGGAGTCCGCGGAGCTTCCGCGCCGGCCGCGCCGGCGCCTTCTCGGGGTGGGCGGGAATCCAATCCCGCTGGCGCTGCTCGCGACCTTGATCATCGCCTGTGGGTTCATCGCCGGCGTGCTCGTCGAGAAGGGCCAGAGCACCTCGAGCTCATCGGCCGGGACCGCAGGCGCAGGCCTCGCCGCGCGCTTCGCCGGCCTGCGCGGCGGCCGGTCGGGCGCCAGCGCGGCTGGTGGCGGCTCCGCGGGTGGGGCAGCGACCGCCGGCGGCGGCGCAGCGGGAGGCACGAGCGGCGGCGGAGCCACCGCCGGCCAGGTGGCGTATGTGTCTGGGAGCACGTTGTATGTAACCACCGCCGAAGGCAACACCGTCAAGGTCAAGACATCCCCAGCCTCGACTGTCACGAAGACCGTGAGCGCCGAGGTCAAAGGCATCCATCCCGGCGAAACCGTGCTCGTCACCGGCACGGCGGGCAAGAACGGCGCGATCAGCGCCGAATCGATCCGCGTCGGCGCCGGCGCGGGGGGCGGCGGCCTCGGCGCGCTGTTCGGCGGCTCCGGCGCAGGCGGTGGTGGACGTGGCGGCACGGGCGCCAGCAGCACGAGCGGCGAACCTGCCCTGTTCGGCAAGGGCGGCTAGCGCTTGGCCTTAGACAACGATTAAGCCGCGGTGTTTAGGTTGCGCGCTGGTCCTCTACAAAGGAGCTTCATGTCTCACCTCAACAGCAACAGACGCAAACCCGCGGTAAGCGCCGCAGCCATGCTGGTTCTCCTGCTCGCCTGCCTCGGCCTCGCGGCATGCGGGAGCTCGTCAGGATCTTCCTCGAGCACCACCAGCGCGTCGGCCTCGAGCACCACCACGACCGGCGCCACGGGCGCCAAAGGACCGAACGCCGGACGCTTCGCGGCGATACGCGCATGCCTGAGCAAAAGCGGGATCACGCTGCCTCAGCGGCCCAAGCCCGGCCAGCGGCGATCGTTTGGCCAAGGCATCCCGGGACTACACCTGCCGAAGGGAATGACGCGCGCCCAGTATCAGGCGATCGTGAAAAAGTGCGGCTTCGGGATCGGTCCCAGAGGCCTCGCCGGTGGCGGCCTGCTCGGCAGCGCGGCAGCGAAGCAGGCGCTTGCGAAGTTCGCGAGCTGTATGCGCGAAAGCGGCGTGAATATCCCTGCACCCAACACATCTGGCAGCGGCCCGGTCTTCAGCAGCAAAGGCCTAAACACGCGCAGCCCGAAGTTCCAGGCCGCCGAGATCAAGTGCCGCGGCCTCCTCCGCAGCGTGTTGCGCGCGCGCCCGGGCGCCGGTGGTAAAGCGCCCCCGGCCGGGTAGCCGGCGACTGACTTGCCGCCGGCTAGCTAGCCGGCGGAGGTGGGCGGAGAGGCTCCCAGGCTGCGGTTACCCGGTGCAGCCTGGGGGTCGCGGATCGCCCCGGAGCTCGGCTTGGCGGCCACAGCCGGCGCCGGCAATGCGCCGATCCTCACGAACAGTTCATTCCACTGCGCCGGGCTCAGCGTGCCGCCCACCACGAAAGGCGAAGGCGCCATCCGGCCAGATGCCGCCGAGTGCGCCGCCTTGGCGCTTCCAGCCGGGATGAGCCGGACGGCTGCGGCCGGCTGGAAGGCGATCTGCAACGTGTCCGGGTGTGCCCGCGTCGCCAGCGTGTTGGTAGCGCCGGGGTACTTCATCAGGCTGGCGACTTGACTGGGCACGAATTCGCCCTGCAGGGTGAGCAGCGTTCGGATCGCCGTGTCGGTGATCGTTCCAGAACCCTCGTGCCCAGCGACCGGGATGCCGTTGATCCGGGAGACCTCTACGGCGCCGCCAGTGTCGAGATCGCGCGCGGAGTGAAGGCCTGCGGCAGTTGACAAGCTGGGCCCACGGTGCAGCGCGCTCACCGTCGGCTTCAAGCCGCTGCGCGAAAGGAAGGCCAGCACTGCCAGCACGCGCCTGTCGATCACTCCCGCCGCAATCTCGTGGCGATCGCCAGCGTCGAGGCCGATGCCCGGGTCGGAGAGCACCGCGAGCTCGAGCTGGCTCTTTGGCAGCAGAAAAACGTCGCTCGCGGTGGCCCCGAGCAGGCCTGCCTGCCCCTTTGCCCCCTGCGGGTGAAGCGCTGCGCCGAGCAGCTTCCAGTTCTCGAGAACCGGACGGGGATCGATCGTTTCCGGGTCTCCCGCGGGCTGGATCGCGAAGCGCAGATGACCGTCTCGCGCTGCGTTCGGAACCCGCCCGTGACCGAGCACCGTGCCTTGCGCAACGAGCGACCCGCGGCGTAGCGCAAGCGCATGACCCGTTCCCGGACGTGGTGTGGAAGTGGTAACGCGCGCAGCTGCCGCGAGTGCGTCGGGGTTGCCCGGATTGGCGAACAGCCGCACCTTGCCCGTCGCGGCTGGCACCGATTCGGCCGAGCCCGCCGGGACGGAGTCCTGTGATGCGGTCCTCTGGGGGGTAGCGCGCTTTACTTGCAAGGTCACGGGCGATCCGCTGCCCGCACCCGCTGGCTGGCTGGAAGCGGGGCCACCGGCGCTCGCGGCGCTGGCCGCCGTCAGCTTCGCCGGTGCAGCGAGTGCGGCGGGCACCTTGGGAAGCCTGTAGCTCGGCGCGATGCTGCCGAGCCCAGCGTAGGTGAACACGTCGCCATAGAGATCGCGCAAGATCACATACTTGCCAAGCCTGTGAGAGTTTCCGAGCCCGAGGATGCGGCCGTCGGCCACCGCAACCACGGCTGCATTTGGCGCGCTCATCAAGTCCACAAACTGCGGCGCCGCGCTGGCTGCGCTGGCCGGAGCGCCCGCGGCCGCCGCAGCGGCGGTGGGCGATGGGGGCGGGACCGACCCTGGCTTCGCCGCGCTGGCGCTGCTGGATCCCGCCACCGCAGCCGCGCCGGCTACTCCCTGGCCAGCGGTGCCAGCCTTCGCCGCAGGAGCCACAGCCTTCGCGTTCGCGGTCGCACTCGACACAGAGAGCGAGCCCCACGCCACCTGCTTGCCCTTCACCGGCAAGCGTGCGTCAACGAGGCCCGTCAATGTCGCGATCACCGACTTTGGATAGCTGGAGATCAGCTTGGCGCGCAGCAGCACCGAGCTTGCATAGGCTTCGGAGTGGTTGTAGGCGAGGATCGCCGTGCGCAGGTTCTTCGAGGCGCCGGCCGCGTGCAGGTAGCGAGCGGCGGCAAAGATCGCGTCCACCGGGTTATACGGGTCGGCATAGCCAGCATCCAGGGCATCCACCCCGTACTGCAGCCAGGTGGCTGGCTCAAACTGCATCCACCCCTCGGCGCCGGCGCTCGACACCGACAGGTCGCTCCCGTAGTTCGTCTCAACCTCATTGATCGCCGCGAGGACCTGCCACGGCACGCCGTACTGGATCGCGGCCGCCCGGTAGATCGGCAGCAGAAACAGCGGGATGCGGTAGAAGCCGAGCGCCTGAGCGGACGCAGCCGAGCTGGCGAGCTCTGCCGCCAGCGCCCCGGCCTGCGCGGCAACGAGCTGCGGCGACGGTGCAACGTTGTTGGGGCCAGATGCCGTCTTGGGCCCCTTGGCGCCGCTCGTCGCCGGTGGCTGGGCAGGCGTGGCGGTGAGATTAGGGTTTGTCTTTTTGCTCGGGGTAGTCTTCTGCTTGCGCTGCACGACCACTGTGGGCACTTCCACGGCTTCGGGCTGGGTGCTCGGCTGCGGGGTGCCCGCGGGCACGGTGCTGGTCGAGGTGCCCGGCGGCGGCTGCGTGGTCGCAGAGGCCCCCGGCACCGCGGGGGTGGGCGTGGTGACAGTGGCGCTCGGGCCTTCGCCCGGCGATGGCGAGCTCACGGGCGTATCGGCCCCTAGGGCCCCACCGGCGAGAGGACCGCCCAGGCCGGCCGCGGTCAGCCCGCTACCGGCCAGCGCGGACAGCATTGCCCGCCACGCCCATCCGCGCGCGCGAGTCATCGGCTTCCTATGCCCGGGTTGGTCATTTGTGCGGTCCCATGGTCGTGGTCGGCGCTGCTGGCCCACGATCGGGGGCACGCCCACTGGGATTCATATCGGCAGGCAAGCAGAAACCCGTAAAGGATTCGTAATCGTGTTGCACGATCACCGCTTCAGTCGATGCCATGACAAGCAGAGCGGCTTGACGGTACCGGTGCCCGAGGCGGAACGGCCCATGCTGGCCAAATTGTCGGATTTCCGGGCATATTTATCCTAATCGGGTAGCGGTCAGCGGGTTCAGGGCAGGCCGGATCCACGCCCGGCAATGGGCGTCTGACCCTGAGTTTCGCGAGCGCCCGCGATCTCCTGCACGTGGCCGGCGGGAGCATCTCTGCCGGGATGGACCGCGAGGCGATACTCTGCAGCCCGTGGAAACGGTCCTCTCGGTTCTCCAGGTCGCGATCTCGATGATCGTCATCTTCCTCGTGCTGATGCACTCCGGCAAGGACTCCGGCCTGTCCGGCGCGTTCGGAGTTGGCAGCGGCACGGGCCCCCTCGGCGGAGGGTCGATGGTCGAGCGTAACCTCAACCGCTGGACGGTCTTCTTCGCAATCTTGTTCGTCTTGAACGCGGTAGTGCTGCTCACGCGGCCTTGGGCCTAGCTCTCCCGCTCCCCCGCTCCTAGCCGGTCGAGGATCTCGACCGCCTCCGCACGCAACGCGCCATCGGTGGCCGCGAAGTCCTCGTCCGAGAGCTTGCCCGTGCGGTAGTCGAGCTCCGCATCGCGGATCTCGCGGTACTTCGCCTCGCGTGCCGCCTCCAGCTCAGCCCGGTCCGCCGTCTGCTCGCCGGAGGAGACGATCCCGCCCGCGCGGCGCGCGACACGCAACGGCGCGCTGATCACGAGGATCACCACTAAAAGCAGCACCAGCGTGAGGATCGCGATCAGGAGGTCCATTACTGCTGATGAGCGCGACCGGCGGGCCGGAGAGCTGGGCGGGCGGGTCCGGTGGCCGCCACGATGCTCAGGCGCGCACCAGGCCGTGCGCGGCGCGGGCACGCGAGCGTGCGGCCACACGGCGGCGGATGACGCTCGGCGCGGGCCAGATCGCAACCAGGGCACCGCCGCCCACGATCAGGCCACCGATCCAGATCCACATCACCAACGGTGAGACGATGAAATGAAACTGCGCCTGCGGCGGATTGTGCATGTAGGCACCGGCCATCACGGCGATCGCCACGATCCCCTCATCGGGGCGGATGAAGGGGAGCGTCTTGTTGCCCAGCGCGATGATCCGCTTGAGCTGCGGCGTTTCGATGTCCGGTGCGATCGCGCTCCACACGTCGCGCGTGACTCCGGCGTTCAGGGCCACGTGGCTGACCGGCTGGCCACCGATGAAGTGCCCCACCGATCCCTGCGTCGGGTCGCCCGAGTCGTAGTAACCCTCGCTCGGGCGCAGCGTGGTCACGTGGTGACCGTTCTTGCTCACGTCGAGCACCGCCCCCAGGCTGAGGCTCGCGCCGGTGCGCGCCGAGTCGGGCGCCAGGGTCACGCCTGGCTCAGAGCGCAGGACCGCGCTCAGTTCTCCTCCCCCCTGCGTGCTCACCGAGTCATAGTCGGGGGTCACACTCGCTGTCGGGCGCACGTAGCGGACCGTGTAGGCGCCAACCCTCGTGGACTGTCCCGGCGAGAGCCCCAGCTCGGAGGCGTGCTGGAACGAGGACGAGGCGGCCACCCCCACGAACAGGACCGCGATCCCGATGTGCACGATGTAGCCGCCGTAGCGCCTGCGATTGCGCTTCACAAGCGCCGCCAGCGCGACGGGGGGCGCCTCGTGGGCCATTGCTCCTCGCGCGCGCACCCCGCGGAAGAACTCCTGGGAGATGCTGCCGAACACGAAGGCCGCACAGCAGAACATGGCGACCGCAAATGTCTTGTGCGCGAGGGTGGGCGGGCCCTTAATCAAAAGCAGCACGATCAGCGTGAGCAGCGCACTGAGCAGCGGCACGGCGAAGTTGCGCCGGGCGTTGGCGAGCGTCGCGCGACGCCAGGCGATCGCCGGGCCGATCCCGCTCAGCAGCACCAGGATCAGCGCCAGCGGCACCGTGTAGCGGTCAAACCAGGGCGGCCCGACAGATGCTTCCTTGCCCGTAAGCGCCTCGGAGATAAGCGGGAAATAGGTCCCCCAGAAGATCACAAAACACAGCGCTACCAGCACCAGGTTGTTGGCCAGGAACGCCGACTCGCGCGAGAGCAGCGAGTCCAGCCGGTGCTCCGAGCGCAGCATGTCCCGGCGCGAGACGACCAGATAGATGGACCCGGCGACCAACACCCCGATCAGTGTCACGAACGGCACACCCAGGGTCGCGCCGCCGAAGGCATGGATCGAGTTCAGGACCCCGCTGCGCACCAGGAACGTGCCCATGATCGCCAGCGTCCCCGTGGCAAGCACGAGCGAGACGTTCCACACCTTCAGCATCCCCCGTTTCTCCTGGATCATCAGCGAGTGCAGGAACGCCGTACCCGTGAGCCAGGGCATCAGCGAGGCGTTCTCGACCGCGTCCCACCCCCAGTAGCCGCCCCAGCCGAGCTCTGAGTAGGACCAGCGCGCCCCCAGCAGGATGCCGATCCCCAGGAAGAACCACGCAGCGAACGCGAACCGGCGGACCACCCTGATCCACTCGGCGTCGACCCTTCGCGCCAACAGAGCGCCCATGCCGAAGGCGAGCGGGATCGTGCACAGCGTGTAGCCCGAGTAGAGCATCGGGGGGTGAATCATCATCGTCGGGAAGCGCAGCAACGGGTCGAGCCCGACGCCTTCGCTCGGGGCCGGGCTGGTTGTGGCGAACGGCTGCGCGTAGAACACCATCAGGGCAATGAAGAAGCCACCGAAGCCCAAGAGGATCGCCGTCGCATACGCCGTCACCTCGCGCAAGCGCCCGCGCGTGAGGAACAGCACGAGGCTCGACCACAGCGACAAGAGCCAGGCCCACAGCAGCAGCGAGCCTTCCTGGGAGGACCACACCGCGGCCGCCTTATAGAAGGTAGGCGTCGTCCTGCTCGACGTGTCGGCGACCGTGTTGAAAGCGAAGTCGTTGTGCAGAAAAGCGACCTCCAGCACGGCAAAAGCAACCGTCAAGATTCCCGCCAGCGCATACACCGAACGCCGCCCGGAATCCGAGAACTCCATGCGTCCAGTGCGCACGCCGTAGACCGACGCCCCAATCCCATACACGCACACGGCAAGCGCAAGCAGCAGACATGCGCGTCCGAGAGCGGCCATCTAGGAGTTTTGTTTCTCCGAGGGCGGCGCTTCCTTGTACTTCGACGGGCACTTCGTGATCAGCGAGTTACGTTCGCCCACGTACTGCCCGCCCCGCTTCTCCACAGTGACGATCACCTCGCGCCCTTCACGGAACGGGTCGGGGACAGTCCCCGTGTAGGCCACCGGGACCGCGGCGCCCCCGGCGCGATCGGCGACACTGAAGTTCAGCTCCTCGCCGCTGCGCACCACCGAGTGAGTGACGACCGTACCCGTCAGCAGATAGCTGCGACCAGGCTGTGCCTGGTGAACGAGCTGACTCGGTGTCAAAGCCGGAGAAGCGGCGCTGAAGCTGGTGTAGATCAGCGCGCTCGCCAGCACCACAGCCGCGCTCAACGCCACCACCAGCCGCACCGTTCGCTTGCGTGCGGGGTTCATCGCCCAGGAGTATCTCAAACACCCTCCCGCGCCGTGCGAGCTGGCCCGGTTTCTCCGGGCCGGGCGGCCAAACCGGCTATTCGGCCAGGAAATTGCGTATTGGGGGCGAAACCTTCCCGTGTGGGCCGAGTTCTTATAGGTACAGCACCATGAGACCGAGCCTCCCTCACCCCCTCACCGAACGCCATTCACGCCGGCACCGGCCAAAGCAGCGGGTAAGGCGCCGGCTACCGCTCCCCCACAAGAAGCACAGCGCCGAACCTTCGGCATCCGCTCAGGATCCTCGCGACATCGCCGTCCAGCGCGTGCGTGCAGCCGGGGGACCGCTGGACCGGGCCTCCTACACCTGCGAATGCGGCTACCTGTTCGCCGCCCCGGTCTCTACGACCGTCGCCTGCCCGCACTGCGGCGCCTGCCAGTCCTGGTAGCGGCTGCTTGTTGCACAACCGCCCAGCTGCCAGCCCTATCGCGCCCGGCACAACGCTTCCTTGCCCGCATCCACAAAACTGAAACTGAATGCTTCCCATGCCCACCCCGCTGCTCGCCCAAAACGGGGCTGCAGCTGCTGCAGCATCTGCAGCAGCTACTTGATGTGCATCCCCGATATGGCCCTCGAGATCACGAGCTGCTGGATCTCCGCGGTGCCCTCGAAGATGTCGTAGATCTTCGCGTCGCGGTGCCAGCGCTCGACGGGGAACTCGCGCGTATATCCGTTCCCGCCCAGGATCTGGATCGCACGCTCGGTCACCCAGACCGCGACCTCCCCGGCCTTCCACTTGCTCATCGAGCCCTCGGCGTTCTCGAAGGGGACCTGGTTGCGCCCCATCCAGGAGGCGCGCCACACGAGCAGGCGCGCGGCGTCGATCTCGAGCTTCATGCGGGCCAGCGTGAAGGCGATCGCCTGGTTCTCGATGATCTTGCGCCCGAACTGCTCGCGCTCCTTGGCGTAGTCCAGCGCGTACTCATACGCCGCGCGGGCGACTCCCAGGGCCTGTGCGCCCACGGTCGGCCGCGAGGACTCGAACGTCTGCATTGCGGCCTGTGAGCTGCCTTTCTTGCCTTCGCGTACGCGGGCGAGGCGTTCGTCGAGCTTCTCCTTGCCGCCGAGCACATACCCCGCCGGCACGCGGCAGTCGTCGAGGAACACGTCGGCGGTGTGCGAGGCGCGCAGGCCGTGCTTGGAGACCTTGGTGCCCTGGGAGATGCCCTTCGCTTCGCTCATCGGCACGACGAACGCGGCGTGGCCTTTGGAGCCGAGCTCGGGGTCGACGGTGGCGATCACGACGTGCACGTCGGAGATCCCGCCGTTGGTGGCCCACGCCTTCTGGCCGTTGATGATCCACTCGCCCGTGGCCTCGTCGAACTTGGCGCGGGTGCGCACCCCGGAGACGTCAGACCCGGCATTGGGCTCGGAGGCGCAGAAGGCGGCGACCTTGAGATCGTCCTCGGTGCCGAAGCAGCGAGGGATCCACTCTCCGATCTGCTCGCCGGAGCCCTGCCCGAAGATCGCGGCGACGGCGAGCGCCGTGCCCATGATCGACATGCCGATCCCGGCGTCGCCCCAGAAGAGCTCCTCGTTGACGATCGGCAGGGAAAGGCCGGTGGGATCAGCGAAGAACTGCGCCAGCCCCTCGAAGCCGTAGAGACCGATCTTGGCGGCCTCCTGGATGATCGGCCACGGGGTCTTCTCCTTCTCGTCCCATTCGTGGGCCGCGGGGCGCATGACGTCGGCGGCGAAGCCGTGCACCCAGTCGCGAATGTCCTTCTGATCCTGGTTCAGCGCCAGCGAGAACGTGGTCTCCTGGCTCGCCGCGTTGGTGATCGCCTCGACGGCGGCCTCCGCGGCCCCGGTTGCGTCGACGGTGGCTACAGAATCGGCTGACATCGGGCGGGGATCTCCTTTGGGTTTACGGGCACCGGATTCTCCTGTTCAGAGGCGACATCCTAGCGCACATGCGTCCGCTGTTTGGACAAATTCTCGTTCTGTGTCCACCATCACGCCCCGCGGGCGGCCTTCTACGCCCCACCCACCCTATTGAGACCAATCCCGAGTGAGATTGTGCTATTTTGCTGCGGGCCATATCTCACCTTGTTGGTTCTTCCTATGCAGAAAGTGACTATGCACATACGCACGATCGCCATCCCGGCAGCTCTCGTCCTCGCCCTCGGGCTTACCGCTTGCGGGTCTTCCTCGAGCCCGGGCAAGCACCTGACGCTCGTCGCCTACTCGACGCCGCAGGGCGTCTACGAAAAACTGGTCCCTGCCTTTCAGGCAACGAGCGCCGGGAAGGGCGTGAGCTTCAGCCAGTCCTACGGACCGTCGGGCGAACAGAGCCGCGCGGTCGCTAACGGGTTGCACGCCGACGTCGTTAACTTCTCGCTGGAACCAGACATCGAACGGCTCGTCAAGGCGGGTCTCGTGTCGGCGAACTGGAACAAGAACGCCACGCACGGGTTCGTGACGGAGTCGGTCGCCGTGATCATCGTGCGCAAGGGCAACCCCAAGCACATCACGAGTTGGGCAGACCTGGTCAAGCCGGGCGTGGGGGTGCTGACGCCCAACCCGTTCACGTCCGGCAGTGCGCGCTGGAACGTGATGGCCGCGTATGGCGCGCAGCTCAAGGAAGGCAAGACCCCCGTACAGGCCCAGGAATATCTGAAGGCCCTATTTCACAACGTGGTCAGCCAGGACTCTTCCGCGCGCAACGCCCTGCAGACATTCCTCGCCGGCCGTGGGGACGCGCTGATCGACTACGAGAACGAGGCGATCGGCGACAAGAAGAAGGGCGCTGCGATCGAATACGTGATCCCCAAGGACACGATCCTGATCCAGAACCCGATCGCGGTCGTGGGCAGCTCGAGCGCGGGCAAGGCGTTCGCCGCATACCTGCTCTCCCCGGCAGGCCAGGCGATCTGGGCGGCGAAGGGCTACCGCCCGGTGATCGAAGGCGTCCCCGGGGCTTCGAAATTCCCGGCCCCGAAGGGCCTGTTCACGATCGAAACGCTCGGCGGCTGGAAGAAGGCGAGCAAGGAATTCTTCGAAGCGGAAACCGGGATCGTGACCAAGATCGAGCAATCCCTTGGCGTCTCCACCAGCAAATAGCGCAGCCACCACGGCCCTCCCGCCGCGCGCGCCGTTGTTCGGGCGGGTGATGAGATCCCGCCTACCCGGGCCGCTGGGCAAGGGGCTAATCGGAATCTACCTGTCAATCCTCGTCCTGCTGCCGGTCGCTGCGCTGATCGCGAAGTCACAGACGGGCGGCACGAGCCGGTTCTGGAGGGAGGTCTCCAACCCGGAGGCGGTCGCGGCGATCAAGCTGACGCTGATCGTCACCGCGATCGTCGTGATGGTCAACGCGGTCTTCGGGACGATCGTCGCGTGGGTGCTGGTACGCGACGAGTTCCGTGGCAAGGCGATCGTCAACGCGTTGATCGACCTCCCGTTCGCGCTGCCGACGATCGTCGCCGGCGTCGTGCTGCTGGCCCTGTACGGCAAGGGCGGCCCGGTCGGCATCGACGTGTCCTTCACGCGCGCCTCGGTCGGCCTCGCGTTGCTGTTCGTGACGCTGCCGTTCGTCGTGCGCTCCGTGCAGCCGGTGGTCATCGAGCTCGACCGTTCGATGGAGGAGGCCGCGGCCTCGCTCGGCGCCAGCCAGGTGACCGTGCTGCGGCGCATCGTGCTGCCGGCGCTCGCGCCCGCGATCCTGTCCGGCGTCGCGCTCAGCTTCGCCCGCGCGGTGGGAGAGTTCGGGTCGCTCGTGCTGATAACGGGCAACCTGCCCTTCAAGACCGAGGCCGGCTCCGTCTACATCTTCGGCCAGATCCAGAACGAAAACCTCGGTGCGGCGGCGGCCGTCTCGATCGTGCTGCTGGTGGCGGCGCTCGTCGTGCTGGCAGTTCTGCAGCTGATCGTGCACAGAGGGTTCAGCCATGGCAGATAGCGAGTCCAGCGCAGTCGCCCGGGCGGGAGGGACCGCGTGGACGGGCCACGGCGTGGTGCGGGCACCCGCCCGCGCGCAGACAGGCGACTCGGGCGCACGGGCACGGCGGATCGGGGTGCGCACCCTCGCCCTCGGCTACCTCGGCGTGCTGCTCGTGGCCCCGCTGGTGATGATCTTCTACAGGACGTTCGAAGGAGGCATTGCGCCGGTGTGGGACGCCGTGACTGCGCCGAACGCGGTGCATGCGTTCTGGCTGTCGATCGAGGTGGCGGCGATCGCCGTCCCGCTGAACACCGTGTTCGGGATCGGCATCGCCCTGCTGCTGGAGCGCGGCAAGTTCAGGGGCAAGGCGCTGCTGGGGATGCTGGTCGACTTGCCGTTCGCGATCTCACCCGTGGTAGTCGGCTTGGCGCTCGTGCTCGTGTACGGCAAAACGGGCTGGTTCGGCGACTGGCTGACGGGGCACGGTATCCAGATCATCTTTTCTGTGCCTGGCATGGTGATCGCCACGGCGGTCGTGTCGCTGCCGTTCGTCGCACGCGAGACGATCCCGGTCCTGCGCGAGCTCGGCACCGACGCCGAGCAGGCCGCTGAGACGCTCGGCGCGAGCGCCTGGCAGACGTTCTGGCGGGTGACGCTGCCCGGCATCCGTTGGGGCGTCGTGTACGGGGTCGTGCTGAGCACCGCCCGTGCGCTCGGAGAGTTCGGCGCCGTGAGCATCGTGTCCGGGCGGGTCGAGGGCCAGACGCAGACGCTGCCGCTGTACGTGCAGGACCGGTTCGAGAACTTCGACATCACCGGCGCGTACGCGGCCGCGGTCGTGCTCGCGCTGCTGGCGCTGGCAACGCTGGTCGCGATGAACCTGTTGACGCGCCGCACGCGCAGAAGGACGGCCGTCTGATGGCTATTGAGGTAAGGAACGTAAGTAAGCGGTTCGGTGAGTTCGTCGCACTGGACGACGTCAGCATCACTGTGGGCGACGGCGCGCTGACCGCGCTGCTCGGCCCCAGCGGCAGCGGTAAGTCGACCCTGCTACGCGTGATCGCGGGCCTGGAGGTGCCGGACAGCGGCGAGGTCGTGATCGGCGGCGAGGACGTCACGGAAGCCCCCGCGCGCAACCGCGGCGTCGGCTTCGTATTTCAGCACTACGCGCCGTTCAAGCACATGAGCGTGCACGACAACGTGGCGTTCGGTCTGACCGTACGCAAGCGCCCGAAGGAGGAGATCCGCGAGCGCGTGGCGGAGCTGCTCGCGCTCGTACGCCTCGACGGTCTCGCCAGCCGCTATCCGTCCCAGCTGTCGGGCGGTCAGCTGCAGCGGATGGCACTGGCCAGAGCGCTGGCGGTGCAGCCGAAAGTGCTGCTGCTCGACGAGCCCTTCGGTGCGCTCGACGCTCAGGTGCGCGCGGAGCTACGCGAATGGCTGCGCCGGTTGCACGAGGAGATCCACGTGACGACGATCTTCGTGACCCACGATCAGGAGGAGGCGATGGAAGTCGCGGAGCAGATCGTGGTCATGAACAAGGGCCGAATCGAGCAGGCGGGTTCGCCGCGCGAACTGTATGAGAGCCCCAGCAACGAGTTTGTGATGTCGTTCATCGGCCCGGTGAACCGGATCGGCGACGCATTCGTGCGCCCACACGACGTGCAGATTTTGTCCGAGGACGACGGCACCGGAATCGAGGCCATCATCGAGCGCGTCGTGCATCTCGGCTTCGAGGTTCGTGTCGAGCTAAGGCTCCACGACGGCCGCGACATCTGGGCCCAGGTGACCAGGGAGACCGCCGAGCAGCTCGAGCTTAGAGAGGGGCAGATCCTGTTCGTCCGCCTCCCCCAGCCCCGCGTCTTCACCCCGCAGGCCGCTTAGCGCGTTTCCCAAGCCTCCTCGCCCTTGGTGAGGGCGAGTACGTCTTTGGGCAGCTTGCCGGCCGCCACGTCAGCGACCGTGACGTTCTCGAGGACTTTGCGCAGGTTGGCACGCAGCGCTATCCACACGTTCTGCAAAGCCTCAGATGAGCCGGCATATTCGATCTCCTCCGGCCGCTGTCCGCGCACGCCCACCAGCGGGCCCTCGACAGCACGGATGATGTCCGCGAGGTTGAGCTGGTCCGCGGGCCGCGCCAGCCAGTAGCCACCTTCGGGACCTCGCTGGCTGCGCACGATCCCCGAGGAGCGCAGCTGGGTGAGGATGTTCTCCAGGAAGGAAACCGGGATGCCCTGGGCCTTGGCCACTCCGTCCACCTTGCGCGGAGAGTCCTGGCTACTGGCTGCCAGCTCTATGACAGCCCTGACGGCGTAGTCGGCCTTGGCGGTGACGTGCATCAGCTTATTCTCCCGGAAAAGGCGGCGGAGCAACAGCCACGAGACCCAGAGGAGCACAATCCCGACCTTCATGGTAGAACTTAGGCTTACCTAAGTAGGTCCTGGACAAAAGCCATGAGCTTCCTCGAGACAGTCGCGCTGGGCGCGATCGCCGGCTTCACGATCTTCCTTGGCCTGCCGCTGGGCCGGGTGAAGGGGGTCGACGATCGGCTGCGGGTCGGCCTCGCGATGTTCTCGGTGGGGATTCTGGCGTTCATCTTCATGGACGTCACCAAGCACGGTGAGGAGATCCTCGAAACGGCCGTCGCTCACTACAAGGCCCACACCACTGGCTTCAGCCACCTGCTCGGCCTGTTCGCCCTGCTAGCGACCGGCTTCACGGCCGGGACCGCGGGTATCTCAGCGGTGGAGCGCAGGCTGCGCTCACGCCGGGCGATGCCCGCCCCGATCGCCGGTGGCGAGGCCGAGGCCGTGCTCACCCCGCAAGAGGCCAGCCGCTCATCACAGGGCGACGGTGGCGCCCGGCAACGAGCGCTGCAGACGGGCATGGTGATCGCGGTCGCGATCGGCTTGCACAACTTCGCCGAGGGTCTCGCGATCGGTGTCTCGGCTAAAGCCGGCGCGATCGGCCTGGCGACGGTGCTGATCATCGGCTTCGGATTGCACAACGCGACCGAGGGCTTCGGCATCGTCGGCCCACTGGGGGGCGTGAGGCCGTCGTGGAAATGGCTGGGACTCGCCGGGCTCATCGGCGGCGGGCCCACGTTCCTCGGGACGATCGTGGGCTACCAGGTCAACTCAGAACCACTGGAGCTGATGTTCTACGCGCTCGCGGGTGGCGCGGTGCTGTATGTGATCGGCGAGATCTGGATGGGGATGCGCCGCTACGGGTACCGCACCTTCGGTCTGTACCTGATCGCCGCGGGCTTCCTCGTGGGCGTGGCGACCGACCTGGTCGTCTCCTACGGTGGCGGATAGCCGCTACGGCGTCAGCCGCACGGGCAGTGTCTTCAGCTGGTTGATGAACAGCGACTGCACGAACGCCGGCCTGCCCGCGAGCTCGATCTGCGGATAGCGCTTGAGCGTCTCCTCGAACAGGATCCTCAGCTCCAGACGCGCAAGCGCGGTCCCCAGGCAGAAGTGCCGCCCACCGGCGCCGAACGCCTGGTGCTCCTCGTCGCGGCGCAGATCGAAGCGTTCGGAGTTCTCGTGCCGGGTCTCATCGCGGTTGGAGGAGGCGTACCACATCACCACCTTCTCGCCCTCCTTGATCTCCTGCCCGTGCAGCTCGGTATCGCGCGTCGCCGTCCGGCGGAAGTGCGCGAAGGCAGGAAACATCCGCAGCGACTCCTCGACAGCGGCGGGGATCAACGAGGGATCGTCGAGCAGCAGTTGCATCTGCTCCGGGTCTTCCATCAACGCGCGCATCCCGCTGCAATAGGTCGCCTTCGTGGAGTCGTTACCGGCGGCCATCAGCAGGAAGAAGCCCATCACGATCTCGTGTTCCTCGAGTTTCTCCCCGTCGATCTCCGCGTGCACGAGCACGCTCGTCAGATCGTCCGTCGGATGCTCCTGGCGCTCGGCGATCAGCTTGCGACAGCGCTCGAAGATCTCGGGCACGTCTTTCTCGACCGCGCCCTCGAAGCCGTGCGGGTTGATGTCGGGGTCGGCGGCTCCGAGCGTCGAGTTCATCAGTTTCGCCCAGATCGCATCGTCCTGCTCGTCGATCCCCATGAAGCTGCCGATCACCCGTGCGACGACCGGCTGGGCAACGTCGTTGACGAGATCGCACGTCTTCTGGCCGTCCAGTCGGTCGAGGACCCTGATCGCGATCGCCCTGATCGCATCCTCGTGCGCGGCGATCCGCTTCGGCGTGAACCCGGCCTGGAACAGCGCCTTCAGGCGGTCGTGCTTCGGCGGGTCCATCCCGATGAACATCGCCTGCGCGAGCTCGAGCGGAAAGCCGGCCGCGGCCACCAGCACCCCGCCGCGTTCTGAGGAGTAGGTCTGCCAGTCACGGCTCACGGTGTGGACGTCCTCGGCGGTCGTCACCGACCAGAACCCCGGCTCCTCGGGGAACAACTCAAAGTTCTCCGTCCAGTGGATCGGGCAACCGCTGCGCATCTCCTTGAACGCCTCGTGCGGCGGGCCATCGACCCACAGCTCCTCCTCGGTCAGTTCAACGTCCTTGATGTCGCGGCCAACCGTCGCCATTCTCAAACCTCCGGGGATCGCCGTCGCGGGATGCAGCGCCGATAGTACTGGCTGGCTGGCCAGGTGCAGACCTGACACCGCGGCACCTGGCGTACCGGGATCCGGTACGGCGATCTGCGCGGCCAGAGCCAACCGAGATCGTCTAGGGTGCCCTCAGAGTCGCTTCGTGACATCCAGCCAGGCCAGAGCAGACCGCCAGGACCTCGCGCGGGAGACCCCGCGGCCGATGGTCGTGTCCACGCTCCCGCCGCGGTTTGACGAGTGGCAAATCGAGCTCCACGGCCGCCGCGTGATCTACAGAGTCGCGGGCAGCGGCCCGCCGGTCGTGCTGATCCACGGGATGCTCAACTCATCCAGCCACTGGCGGTCTGTCGCGCTGAACCTGGCCAGCGACTACACGGTGATCGCACCGGACCTGATCGGACACGGCGATTCTGCTGCCCCCCGCGGTGACTACTCGATGGGCGCGCATGCGGCGAGCATTCGCGACCTGCTGGCGGCGATCGGAGTTGAGCGTGCGAGCATCGTCGGCCACTCGCTCGGAGGGGGCGTGGCGATGCAGTTCTTCTACCAGTTCCCGCAGCGCGTCGAGCGTCTCGTGCTGATCTCCAGCGGCGGTCTCGGGCGCGAGGTCAGCCCGATGCTGCGCACCGCCGCGCTGCCCGGTATCTCCGCTCTGCTTTCGCTGACCATCCATCCGCGCCTACTCGGCGCGCTGACGGATACCGGCCACCGCCTGCGCCAGCGCGAAGTTCGTCTCGGCGTCTACATGCAGGCGATCGCCAGAGCGCTGCGCCCCCTGGAGAACGCCGGCGCCCGCCAGGCGTTCCTGCAAACACTCCGCGCCGTGATCGATGTCCACGGCCAGCGTGTCTCAGCGACGGACCGTCTGTATCTGCTCGAGTCGATGCCCACGATGATCGTCTGGGGCGAGCGCGACAACACGATTCCTCTAAAGCACGGCCGCGCGGCCCACGAAGCGATACCACATAGCCACTTCAAGACGCTGCCCGGCGCCGCGCACTTCCCGCACCTCGAGGATCCAGATGCGCTCTCGGAAGTGCTGCGCGAGTTCCTCGGAAGCACGCAACCCGGCAGGATCGACGACGCAGACTGGGGCGGCGTGCTATCCCGCCGCTCGCCACCCAGGCGCATCAGCAACGCCGCGGCATAGGGCCTTCCTTCAGGAAAGCGGCGGACGGGGGTCGAACCCGCGACCTCAAGCTTGGGAAGCTTGCGCTCTACCAACTGAGCTACCACCGCGCTAGCGCAGATATTACGCGGGCTGAGGTCTAATCTTGCTGCGCGTGAAGCGTCTGGCCCTGCCAACTCTGATCTCACTCGCCGGTGTGAGCCTGATCGGGCTGCTCATCTACGGCGTCACGGCGCAATCCGCCAGCCGCACCCTCGACGAGGCCGTGGCGCAGGGTCAGCACCCCAGGGCGCCCGACGCTACCCGTTCGCTTCAGGGACTCTCCGCTGCTCGCGCTGTCTCGCTCTCCTCCTTCCGCGGCAAGGTGGTCGTGCTGAACTTTTGGGCTTCCTGGTGTGAACCCTGCCAGACCGAGGCTCCCCTGCTCGAGCACGCCCAGAGCCAATTGGAACGCCACGGCGCGACCGTGCTCGGCGTCACCTATCTCGATGCATCACCCGACTCAGAGCGCTTCGTGCGCCGTTACCACCTGACCTATCCCAACCTGCGCGACAGCGACGGTGAATTCGCTCACTCCTACGGCACCGACCAGCTGCCCGAGAGCTTTATCATCGACCGGCAGGGTCGCGTCGTCAAGCTCAGGCGCGGCGAGATCGACCAAGCCTTCCTGAACAGCGCGATCACGGTGGCGGAGAGCTCATGAGTTCTCCCGGCAGAACGCTGAGCGCCCTGCTGCTCTGCCTAAGCGCATCCGCCACGCTTGGCGTGAGTGTGGCCAGCGCCACCTCGGTGGGGG